>CASDOQ010000001.1 GCA_949282345.1 uncultured bacterium
TCGCCGGGCGGGCTGTTGAGACAGTGCCCAGATCGTTACGCCATTCGTGCGGGTCAGAACTTACCTGACAAGGAATTTCGCTACCTTAGGACCGTTATAGTTACGGCCGCCGTTTACTGGGGCTTAAGTTCTGTGCTTCGATTGCTCTAACACTTCCCCTTGACCTTCCAGCACCGGGCAGGCGTCAGCCCCTATACTTCACCTTACGGTTTTGCAGAGACCTGTGTTTTTGATAAACAGTCGCCTGGGCCTTTTCACTGCGGCCTCCGTCGCCGGAGGCACCCCTTCTCCCGAAGTTACGGGGTCAATATGCCGAGTTCCTTAACAACCCTTCTCCCGATGGCCTTAGGATTCTCTCCTCATCTACCTGTGTCGGTTTGCGGTACGGGCGCTTCGGATATCCCGGATCCCTTTTCTCGCCACTCGGTCCGCACGCTTCCCTACTATTGTTCGGTCCCTTTCGCCCGGCTCTACCAATCACCGGGTCGTGCTTTCCTCATGTGTCAGGATCCTTAAATCCGTTAGCGGCTACGGAATGTTTACCGTATGTGCATCGACTACGCCTTCCGGCCTCGCCTTAGCTCCCGGCTAACCCTGGGCGGACGAACCTACCCCAGGAAACCTTAGATTTTCGGCCATTACGATTCTCACGCAATTCTCGCTACTTATTCCGGCATTCTCACTTCTGTATGATCCACCGCTGCTTCCGCTACGGCTTCTTTAACTTGTCTCATACAGAACGCTCCCCTACCCAGTAAATTTACTGCCTAAGCTTCGGTTATACGCTTAGCCCCGTTAAATCTTCGGCGCAACATCACTCGACTAGTGAGCTATTACGCACTCTTTGAATGTGTGGCTGCTTCTAAGCCAACATCCTAGTTGTCTTTGCATTGTCACATCCTTCTCCACTTAGCGTATATTGGGGACCTTAGCTGTAGATCTGGGCTGTTTCCCTTTTGACCATGAGACTTATCTCACATAGTCTGACTCCTGCACTAAATTTATCCGGCATTCTGAGTTTGATAGGGGTTGGTAGTCTCTCGACCCCTCGCCCAGTCAGTGCTTTACCTCCGGTAAATATATGCAAGGCTAGCCCTAAAGCTATTTCGGGGAGAACCAGCTATATCTGAGTTCGATTGGAATTTCTCCGCTATCCACACGTCATCCGCCAACTTTTCAACGGGGGTCGGTTCGGTCCTCCATTGAGTTTCACCTCAACTTCAACCTGCACATGGATAGGTCACCCAGTTTCGGGTCTTACGCATGCAACTTCTGCGCTCTTCACACTCGGTTTCCCTTCGGCTCCGCACCTGAGGTGCTTAACCTTGCTGCATACGTAAACTCGCCGGACCATTCTACAAAAGGTACCACATCGCGCGCATGGCGCTTTGTGTGCTTGTAAACATAAGGTTTCAGGTTCTCTTTCACTCCCCGCCAGGGGTTCTTTTCACCTTTCCTTCACAGTACTGCTTCACTATCGGTCACTGAGGAGTATTCAGGCTTGGAGGGTGGGCCCCCCGACTTCTCTGCGGGTTCCACGTGCCCGCAGATACTCTGGATACAGTCCCGCTCCTTCAGGTTTCGCATACGAGGCTTTCACTCTCTCTGACCCGGCTTTCCAACCGGCTCTGCTACCTTCCGTCGCTTTCTGTCTGTCCGTAACCCCGCCGGTATTTCTACCCGCGGTTTGGCCTCCACCGGTTTCGCTCGCCACTACTCCCGGTATCTCGTTTGATTTCTTTTCCTCTGCCTACTTAGATGTTTCAGTTCGGCAGGTTCCCCTCCGTATCCTATGAATTCAGATACGGATCCTTAACTCTTCGCTAAGGGGGTTTCCCCATTCGGATATCTGCGGATCGATGCTTATTTCCAGCTCCCCGCAGCTTTTCGCAGGTTGTCGCGTCCTTCTTCGGCTCTCAGTGCCAAGGCATTCACCTTACGCTCTTGTTCGCTTGAACGGTCTCGCGGTTCTCTTCTATAAGAAAACTGCTCGTCTTGCTTGAGTTTCGCAAATAATTGTTGGGTCGTCTTGAAAAGACCTTGCTCTTCTTAACGTTTCTGTCGCCCCGGAGTTTCCTCCGTGGCTCCATTGTAGTTTTCCCACTCTCAGAAAGACCTCTTTAATTTCTCCATTAAATCGGTTTCTCTTACAACTATCTGTTCGTTACTTTACTTTTTCCTTTATTCGGTTTTCAATGAACATTTGCCTCTCGGCGCCTTCCTTCCGGAAGTGGTAGGCCCAAGTGGACTCGAACCACCGACCTCGTGCTTATCAGGCACGCGCTCTAACCACCTGAGCTATGAGCCTGTACCGGTTTCTTCGGTCTACCCTGACCTTTGACGAAGCATTCCGCCCTCACCCGAACCATGCCCGCCGTGCAAACCCATGGTTCGTACGATCTTCGGCCGTTTGGGTGCGGCAGTTTGCCGTTTGGTGGAGATGATGGGACTCGAACCCATGACCCCCTGCTTGCAAAGCAGGTGCTCTCCCAACTGAGCTACACCCCCGTTGGTGAAGGTTCCTTCCCTTCTCCCGGAGCAAACCGGGCTATCGCCCGGCCTCCGGTGTTGGCTTCTTCCTATCTTCCCGCGCCGTCTCCAGCGAAGTATTGTCGGCACCACAGAGCTTAACTTCCGTGTTCGGAATGGGAACGGGTGGACCCTCTGCGTTATCAAAACCAACTGCTTCTTGCCTCGGTCTTCGAAAATTGAACAACAAAATCTCTCTCAGAATCCCGAACTGGTGATGCGTCGTGTTCGCATCACGGTTCTCCATAGAAAGGAGGTGATCCAGCCGCACCTTCCGATACGGCTACCTTGTTACGACTTAACCCCAATCATTGAACCCACCTTCGACAGCTGCCTCCTTGCGGTTAGCTCACTGGCTTCGGGTGTTCTCAACTTTCATGGTTTGACGGGCGGTGTGTACAAAACCCGGGAACGTATTCACCGCGGCATGCTGATCCGCGATTACTAGCAATTCCAACTTCGTGCAGGCGAGTTGCAGCCTGCAGTCCGAACTGGGACGCCTTTTATGGGATTTGCTCCCCCTCGCGGGCTCGCTTCCCTTTGTTTGCGCCATTGTAGTACGTGTGTAGCCCAAGGTATAAGGGGCATGATGATTTGACGTCGTCCCCACCTTCCTCCGTTTTATCAACGGCAGTCTCGCCAGAGTGCTCTTGCGTAGCAACTGACAATAAGGGTTGCGCTCGTTGCGGGACTTAACCCAACATCTCACGACACGAGCTGACGACAACCATGCACCACCTGTCTCACGGTTCCCCGAAGGGCACCCCGGTCATTACAACCAGGTCCCGTGGATGTCAATCCTTGGTAAGGTTCTTCGCGTTGCGTCGAATTAAACCACATACTCCACTGCTTGTGCGGGTTCCCGTCAATTCCTTTGAGTTTCAACCTTGCGGCCGTACTCCCCAGGTGGAACACTTATTGCGTTAGCTCCGGCACGGAAGCATACGCCCCCACACCTAGTGTTCATCGTTTACAGCGTGGACTACCAGGGTATCTAATCCTGTTTGCTCCCCACGCTTTCGTGTCTCAGCGTCAGTTGCGGCCCAGTGAATCGCCTTCGCCACCGGTATTCCTCCCGATATCTACGCATTTCACCGCTACACCGGGAATTCTATTCACCTCTTCCGCTCTCAAGAACCACAGTTTCAAATGCACTTTATGAGTTAAGCCCATAGTTTTCACATCTGACTTGCAGTCCCGCCTACACACCCTTTACACCCAGTAAATCCGGATAACGCTCGCCACCTACGTATTACCGCGGCTGCTGGCACGTAGTTAGCCGTGGCTTCCTCCACAGGTACCGTCATTTTTTTCTTCCCTGTTGACAAAGGTTTACAATCCGAAGACCTTCTTCCCTTACGCGGCGTCGCTGGGTCAGGCTTCTCGCCCATTGCCCAATATTCCCCACTGCTGCCTCCCGTAGGAGTCTGGACCGTTCTCAGTTCCAATGTGGCCGTTCAACCTCTCAGTCCGGCTACCGATCGTTGATTTGGTGGGCCGTTACCCCGCCAACTGTCTAATCGGACGCGAGCTCATCTCCGGGCAATAAATCTTTGGCATCCTCCCCATGCGGGGTCGATGCGTTATACGGTATTAGCAACTGTTTCCGGTTGTTATCCCGTACCCGGAGGTAGATTGCTCACGCGTTACTCACCCGTCCGCCACTAAGCATTGCTGCTTCGTTCGACTTGAATGTGTTAGGCACGCCGCCAGCGTTCATCCTGAGCCAGGATCAAACTCTCTAAAAAATCGTAATTCATCGTGCTCGCGCACGCTAAATCCTTTTTCAGAGTCAATCAATCTTGACTGCTTTACTTCTCGAGTATTTACTCTTGTAATTGATGGATTCCTTCGCACTTTTCAGTGCTTGAAATTCTGTTGTTCAATTTTCAAAGACCGAAGCGCCGCCGGCTCGTCTCCTCGCCGGAAAGCCTATCTATTATATCCCATCCGTCCCCGTTTGTCAAGTGCTTTTCAAAACTTTTTTCGTCTTTCCAGCACCCAAGACCCCGGTTCCCGTCCGGAATATCTCCGCTTTCTCAAGCGGCTTTTGTAGTATATCATCACTTTTCCCTTTTGTCAAGGGGATTTTTTAAGTTTTTTTTAAAAATGTAAACTTTTTTGGAAAGCCCCTGTTTTCCGACAAAAACCTCCCCGAAAGATCCGGGGAGGTCGATAAAAATCTGCTTGTAGAGGCGGATCCTGAAGAGGCCAAGCCTCGGTTGAGCGCCGCCCCCGACAGAAGAAGGCAGCAGACAACCGTACAAGGCGACAGGGAGAAACGCCGTTACGCTTCGGGTTTCTCCGGCAGGCCGATCAGGCGGACGGCCATCTCGAGATTCGCCTTGTGCAGTTCTTCCGCCCGCTTCTTTCCGAAGAGCGAGGCCATCGTGCTGACACGGCGGACACAGAGGACGGTATCCTCCGGCAGACCCGAAAAACCGCCATAAGCGTAAAGATTCAGCGAAGAGAGACGCAGACCGTACACGGTATCCCCGTATCGGACGCCGCCCTCTCCGCCGGCCAACGCCGGCGCATACTCCGAGACCGGCAGGAAGCCGTCTTCCCTGGCCACCTCCTCAAACAGGGCGGGAGACAGAAAACAGACGGTCGCCTCCCCGGACAGGATCTCCTGGGTGAACAGGTCGTGCGCTTTGGCGCTCTCTTCCGCGCGGGTTCCGGCATCTTGTCCGCTTCCGAGTTCATCCCCTGTATAGATAAGGTAGGAATTGATCGCCACCACGATCTTGCCGTCCCCGTTCCGATCCTTCGTCTGCTCGCTGACGGTCTTTTCCATCGCGTGCCGCTCGATTGCCGAAAGATAATGGTTCCCGGCATACATCAGGTAGGCGTCGTCGCCCTTGCCTTTGGCAGCGCACTGCGCGATCGAAACGGCGGCCACCACCAACGCAAACAGCGCGATCAGCGTCTGCCACTTGTAATGGTACCAGAAATTTTCGAGTTTCGTCAGGAAGCGGGAACGCACGTGGAGTTCTCCGCTGAGTTTTCCCGGGCGTTCGGGTCCTCCCGTTGCGCCGGTCTTCTTTTCTTCATCCATCGTGTTCTCCTGTTCTCCGTGCGACACGGCACGGCCCCGGATCGGCAAAAACGGGCAGTCCGCAAGGATCGCCCGTTTGCTCCGAAATCATCCCTCCGGCATCCTGCCGGTCGGCCCCGGCCATCCGACTTGAGATCAGTACATTTTCGCGCCGGCGGGAATATGTCCGTCGAGCATCAGCAGGTGAAGTTTCTCCTCCCCCTCCTCGGTATGGACGGCGGAGATCAGCATCCCGCAGGAATCAATGCCCATCATGGGGCGAGGCGGCAGATTCACAATGGCCAACAGGGTTTTGCCCACCAGCTCCTCGGGCTCATAAAACGCGTGGATCCCGCTGAGGATCGTCCGGTCGGTTCCCGTACCGTCATCCAGTGTAAACTGCAAAAGTTTCTTGGATTTTTTCACCGCTTCACAGGCCTTGACCTTCACCGCGCGGAAATCCGACTTAGAAAAAGTCTCAAAGTCCACGTAGTCGGCAAACAGCGGCTCGATCTGTACCTTTGAGAAGTCGATCGGCTCATCCTTTACCGGGATCGCATCCTCGGTCACGGCGGCGGGCGCTTCGCTTTTTACGGCGGGAGCCTCTTTTTTCTCGGAGGGCAACGGCTTCATCGTCGGGAAGAGGAGAACGTCGCGGATCGACGCGCTGTCGGTCAGGAGCATCACAAGGCGGTCGACCCCGAAACCGAGGCCGCCCGTCGGAGGCATCCCGTACTCGAGCGCCGTCACGTAATCGTAATCGACCTCCGCGCGGCTTTCGGGTTCCTCGGCCAGTTTTTCGGCCACCTGTCGTTCAAACCGCTTCTTCTGGTCGATCGGGTCGTTCAGTTCGCTGAAGGCGTTGCCGAACTCGGTCGCGTTGATGAAATATTCAAAGCGTTCGGTAAACTGCGGCAGATCGGGCTTCCGCTTGGCAAGCGGGCTGTTCTCCACCGGGTAATCGTAAATGAAGGTCGGCTGAATGAGCTGTTCCTCCACATAGGCATCAAAGAATTCGAGCAATACGCGGCCGCGCGTGGCGTCGGGCGCCACCTCGACGTGCTTCTCCTTGGCAACGGCGCGCGCTTCTTCATCGCTCTCCCAGTCGTTATAATCGACCCCGGCGTACTTCTTCACCGCTTCGACCATGGTCAGGCGTTCCCAGTGACCCATGTCGATCTCTTTGCCCTGGTAGACGATCTTCGTGTCGCCCGTGACCTCTTTGGCTAACGTTCGATGAAGATCCTCCACGAGATCCATCATCCCGTGATAGTCGGTAAAGGCCTGATAGAGTTCGATCGTCGTGAACTCGGGGTTATGCTTGGTGTCCATCCCCTCATTCCGGAAGATCCGTCCGACCTCGTATACGCGATGCAGACCACCGACGATCAGACGTTTGAGATAGAGCTCGGTCTCGATACGCAGGTACATATCCATGTCCAGCGTGTTGTGGTGAGTGACGAAAGGACGTGCCGCCGCGCCGATCTCCAGCGGGACGAGGATCGGCGTATCGACCTCGAGAAAACCGCGCGCGTCGAGATAGGAACGGATCAGGCTGAGGATGCGGGAACGCTTATAGAAGGTGTCGCGCACCTCGGGGTTCATGATCAGGTCGACGTAACGCTGACGGTAACGCAGATCGGTATTCGTCAGGCCGTGGAACTTTTCAGGGAGCGGCAGAAGCGCCTTCGCCAGAAGCGTCAGCCCCGTGGCGTGGACCGAGATCTCCCCAGTCTGGGTACGGAATACGAACCCTTCGATCCCGATGATGTCTCCAACGTCGCATTTTTTGAAAGCGGCGTAAAGCTCTTCTCCCACGTCGTCGCGCCTGACGTAAGCCTGGATCTGCCCCCCGTTATCAAACAGGTGCAAAAAGGAGGCCTTGCCCATCACGCGGCGGCTGACCATCCGCCCGGCGATCGTTACGGTCTTTCCTTCATAGGTCTCATAATCCGAAAGGATCTCCGAAGAAAGCGCGCTGACCGGGTATTTTGTCAACTGAAAGGGATCCTGCCCGGCCGCCTGCAGCGCGGCAAGTTTTTCGCGGCGGATCGCCAGTTCCCCGGTGTAATTCTCTTCTGTCACAATCTCTGCCATGTTGCTCTCCTTATGCACGGCTGACCTCGTCCACCCGGATGCGGAGTTCGTTTCCGTTCGGCAGGGTGACGGTCACTTCGTCCCCGGCGCGCTTGCCGACCAAGGCCGCCCCGATCGGAGAAAGGTCGGAGATCTTCCCCGAAAACGGATCGGCTTCGTAAGAACCGACGATATGATAGCTGACTTGCTTTTCCTTCGTCAGGTTGTAGGCCTTGACGAAAGAACCGATCCCGATGACCGATGCGTCGGTCTCGCCTTCCTCGACCACCACAGCGTTCTTGATCATATCCTGCAGTTCGGCCTTGCGGTAGGCAAGCTTGGTCTGCTCTTCCTTGGCCTCGGTATACTCGCTGTTTTCGGAAAGGTCACCGAACGCGCGCGCCGTCGAAATATCCTTTTTATTTTTTTCAATCGCGACTTCAAGATCCTCCATCTCCTTGAGAAGTGCCTCGTAGCCGCTTTTGGTGTAGGTTCTTTCTTTGGACATTGCCTTATCTCCTTACGGTATATTAATATAATTGTATGCGCTTGTTGACTCGTCAGGCGGCGGGGAGCTCCTGCTGCGCCCGACTTGCCGCTTCGATCTCCTCGCGTGCGGCGGCGAGCTGGGTATCTTCCTCCGCCGTCAGACGGAAGATATGCTTGTTCTTTGCCGATTCGGGCAGTTCCACGGCCCGGTCCGGCGTGATGCCGGGGCCGTTATAGTTCTCCGAGGTCGGCGGGTCGTAATAAAAGGTCGTTATCGAGAGGATCCCATACTCCTCCCCGACATAGATCGGACGGTTATCCTGCCCGACCCCCTTGCCGTAGGTCGTTTCTCCGATGATGCGTGCCACGCCGTAATCCTGCAGTGCCGAGGTGAAAAGTTCTCCGGCAGAAGCGGTACGGCCATTGACAAGCACCGCCATCGGCAGATCGATCTCATGATTCGGATAATATCTGCGCTCGGCCATATAAGCCGGATAATAACTCATGATCCCGTCCAGCATGATCTCTCTCTCCTTATACCGCAGATGCACGATGCCGTTCTCCGAAGTATCGGGGAGGATATATTCAAGGGTCGCCAGCACCGAGGTCAGCGTTCCGCCGGGATTGTTGCGCAGATCAAAGATCAGCGAAGTCGCCCCCTCTGCTTTCAGGGATTCATACACCTGCACGAACTGGTCGTAGGTCTTTTCGTCAAAAGAAGTGATCTGCATATACCCGATGCCGCCGGACAGGAGTTTTCCCGTCACGGTGATCTCGGTGACTTTTGCCCGCGTAACGTCGATCTCGATCCGTTCGTCGTCCCGCAGGATCGTCACGCGAACCGAGGTGCCGACTTCCCCGCGGATGCGGTTGACGGTCTCCTGATACCCGATCTCGACCACGTCCTCTCCTTCGACGGCAACGAGCAGGTCGCCCGGCAGGATCCCCGCCGCCTCGGCAGGGGAATCGGGAAAGACGGTCAGAATATCGATATAATCGTCCTCGTTCAGCGTGACCGAAACGCCGATGCCGGAATATTCTCCTTCAAGCCGATCGGCATAATCCTCGGAAGAGGAGGGGGAATAATAGCAACCGAAACGGTCGCCGAGCACGTCGATATAGGCGTTGATAAAGATCGTTGTGGCGGCCTCGGCGTCCTGCGCGCGCTCGACGTAATACGCGGCCTCGGCGTGCGCGTAGAGTTGCGTCAGGCATTCGCTGAGCGGGCGGAACTCCCCGACGTAAGAGAGTTCGTAGTGCGCCTCCACCAGAAGCGCGGTCTCAAAATCGACCAGTTCCACAAGGGCGGTCATCTCTTCTTCGGTGACGGTATGCCCACTCCCGGCAGCGTCCCCGCCGGTTACCGGAGGATCCTCCTTGGCGGCGTAATAGGCGCGCACTTGAGAGAGGGCCTGCCCGCGAAGCGCCGCGATCTCTTCTTCGATGGGGGAGGCGGTCGTCGTGCCCGCCCCGGTCCCAAAGGGGAACTCAGGAAAGCAGGATACAAGAGAAGGGCAAAGAAGCGCAAGAATCAGAAAGAAGAGCAAAGAAGAACGGATAAATCTCTTTTTCACGTTTTTCTCCTCATTTATTTTCGGTATCAGAATTTGGCGGGTTTGGAGGACAGATACTTCTTGACCATCAGCGCCACCTTGAAGGTCACCGCATGATCAAATTCACGCAGATCGAGCCCGGTCAGCTTGCGGATCTTTTCGAGACGGTAGACCAGGGTGTTCCGATGGACGTAAAGGCTCTCCGCGGTTTTGGAGACGTTCAGATTGTTTTCAAAAAAGGCGCGGACAGTCTTCATCTGTGTGTCGTCGTCCCGCGATTCAAGCGACTCGAGCGAGCCTTTCTTGAAGACCTCCTGCAAAAACGCCTCGCAGAGCGTGGTCGGGAGCTGATAGATCAGCCGTCCAATCCCCAGGTTCTCATAACTGATGACCGTGCGTTCGGTGTCAAAGACCTTGCCGACCTCCAGCGCGATCCGCGCTTCCTTATACGCGCGCGCCAGATCCTTCAGGCTGTCGACCACCGTCCCGATCCCAACGTACACGCGGCGGGGATAGGATTCGGCCGTCAGGGTCTCCACGATCGCGCCGGCCAGCGCTTCGAGTTCCTTGGCCTCGATCCCGGCTTCGACTTCCTTGACCAGCACGACGTCCTGCTCTCCGATATTCAGCACGTAGTCACGCGTTTTATCCGGGAACATTCCCTGAATGATGTCGTAAGGCATCATGTCCACCTTGTCCGAGAACTTGATGACCAGTACGGCGTGGTGCTCCTCGGAAGTGAAATGCAGTTCCTTGCTCTTGATATATATGTCGCTCGGCAGGATGTTATCCAGCATGATATTCTTGATAAAGGAACCCTTATCATACTTTTCATCGTACAGGTTCTTGATATTGGAAAGCGCCACAGCCAGCAGGAGCGTATCTTTGGCCGCTTCGCGGTCGTCGCGCTCTGCAAACACGATGCCGCCGTTTTGGACGGCGGGATTGATAAAGCGGTAGGTAACGCCGTCAAGCACCGCAAAGTCAGAGGAAAAAGCAAGTTCCTCCTGGATATTGCCGCGCACCTCGCCGATCCGGGAAATGTCGCTGCAAGCAGAAATAACGCCGGTCTCGTCGATCACACCGACGGTGCAACCGATGGCCTCCTTCATCTGCTGTATAACCCCTTGAAACAAACGGTTTGACATACTGACTCCTCACTTATAAATACTGACTTATATTTTAACGCATTTTTTGTATTTTTTCAATAGAAAAAATGAAAAATTCACAAATTTCTTTTCGCTTCTTTATTCAATTTTACCTATATTGCCTAAATCGTATGCGCACACAATACAGGAGAGTGCAAAAAGCGGCGCCGTCTCGCAACGCAGGATACGGTTCCCAAGACCGGTCATGCGGCAACCGGCGGCCTCTGCCGCCGCGGCTTCTTCAGGCGAGAAGCCCCCCTCACTACCGACGATCACGGCGACCGACGCAGGCGGAGGGGCGGACGGAAGAAGCGAAGAGATCGGTCGCGTCCCGCCGCCCTCGTAGCAGAAGAGCGGGAGCGCGGCGGCCGACGCGGAGGCAAGCATCGCGGGGAAAGAGAGCGGTTCCCCGACCCGCGGCAGGCGCGAACGGCCGCATTGTCCCGCCGCCTCCCGGGCGATCCGGTTATAGCGTTCTCCGAGGCGGGCGTTTTTCTCCTCGGCCGGGCGGCGTATGCACCGGGAGGAGAAAAAGGGGAAGATCGCCGTCACGCCGAGTTCGACGGCCTTCTGGATCACCGTCTCGATCTTATCGCCCTTCGGATAGCCCATATATAAATATATAGGAAGAGGAGGTTCACCAGCTCCCGGCAGGACCTCGGTCACGCGGACGCTGACCGACGCGGGAGAAATCCGCTCGAGCCGGCAGAGCGCGTCGCGCCCCTCCCCATCCGAGACCGTGACGGTCTCCCCGACCGCCATCCGCAGGGAGAGGGCAATATGGCGGGCATCCTCCGGCGGCAGAGTCAGTTCCCCGCCCACGGAAAATCCGGCCGCCCCCGGTAAAAAAAAGCGCGGCATCTTAATCCCTCCGAAAAAGCATGGCAAACCAGTCGTTTTCCCGCTTTTCCCGCACAAATGTGAAGTTTTCTTTGCAGATTCCGTCGCGCACCTCATCGGCACGCGCCGAGAGCACGCCCGAGATCACCATCAGTCCGCCCGGACGCAGGATCTCCCCGACCGAGGGCGCCATCCGAAGAAGAATATCCGCCACGATATTGGCGGCCATAAAGTCGTACATTCCGCCGGAGCGGTCGACCGAGTCCAAGAGGTCGGAAACCCCGCAGACGATATTCCGGGCGCCGTCCGCCTCAATGTTCCGGGCGGTCACCCGTACCGCTTCGGGATCGAGGTCGTAGGCCGCGCAGAAGGAAGCGCCGAGTTTGGCTGCCGCCAGCGAAAGGATCCCGCTCCCGCATCCGACATCCAGGAAGCGCTCCCCGCCGCGGATCTCCTCGTTCAGAAATTCCATCACCATATGCGTGCTCTCGTGCGTTGCCGTGCCGAACGCCGTGCCGGGATCCATGCGCAGGATCGCCTCCCCGGGGGCGGCTTTGTATTCCTGCCACGCCGGGACAACCGTCACCCGACCGAAGCGGATGGGATGGTAGTATTTTTTCCAGTTTTCCGCCCAATCTTCTTCGCGCACACCCTCCACGCTGAGCGACGCCGTGATCCCGCTGTCGGCAAGGCGGTCGCGCACCCAGGCGGTCGCCTCGGTGAGCGGTCGGTCGACCGGCAGAAAGACCGATACCGCATAGGCCTCGGGATCTTTTTCGGCCATTTCTCCGTCGAGGATCTCGCCGTAGGGGCTGTCGCCGTTCAGGTCGCTGTAATCCTCGATCAGAAGTCCGGGGTCAAGCATCGACAGGATCGCACACAGGATCTCCCCGTCCGCAGTTTTTCCCCGCAGGGTCAGTTTGTTCCATTCTCTCTCTTCCATGCAAGCACACTCTCCTTGTCTTTCCGGATGCGTGCGGCGAGCTCAGCCGCATCGCTGAATTTTTCTTCCTCCCGCAGTTTTTCACAAAAACTGACGGTCATCGGCCGGCCGTACAGATCGCCGGAAAACCCGATCAGATGGCTTTCGATCCGGCGTTCCCGTCCCCCGAAAGTGGGGCGGAGTCCGACGTCGGTGACGGCGTCGTATGCACGGCCGTCCGGCGTGCGGCAGACCGTCCGATAGACCCCGTCCTCCGGCAGAGCACGCCACGGCTCGGGAAGCTGGTTGGCAGTGGGGAAACCGAGAACGATTCCCCGCGCCTGCCCGTGCAGGACAGGGAGACAGAGCGAATAGGGGCGACCGAGCATCTTTGCCGCCCGGGCACAGTCGCCCTCAGCCAGTGCCTGCCGGATAAGGCGCGAGGAGATCGGTAGACCGTCAAGACAGACGGGGGGCACCGCCCGCGTTCTGCCGCCATGTTCTTCCATCAGGGAAGCGAGCAGGGGCATATCCCCGCTCGCCCCCGCGCCGAAGCGGAAGTCCTCCCCGGCAACGGCCAGCACCGTACCGAGCCGCCCGCACAGCACCTGCGCGGTAAACTCTCGGGGGCTCATCCGGGCGTACCCCGGAAAAGGGACCAGCGTGCAGAGGTCGGCGCCGGCCGCAAAGAAGGCGGCTCTGCGTTCGCGGTCGCTCTGCAAAAGACAGGCGTTCTTCGGTCCTCCCTCCCCGGAGAAACTGAAGACAAAAAAAGGCAGGCCGGCCTCATCGGCCAACCGGCGTGCCTCGGAAAACAGGGCGATATGCCCCCGGTGCATCCCGTCAAAGAAGCCGAGTGCCGTGACCGAACGCGGCGGCGCCGATGCATACCGACCGTCTTTCCCGATGATGCGCATACCCGAGCCTCCCCCTCATTTTTTCCCTGTCATTATACACCATCGCCGCCCGGAAGTCAAGAAAAAAGACGCTTCCCGCATCGCCGCGCGTGGGAGAGGACGGCGGACTTTGAGCGGGAGGCAGATCTGGCGCGGCGGGGGACGGGCAACAGGCGGCGGGCGGCGCGAGGCGAAAGACCGACGGTAGGCAAACTTCCGGCGGCATGGGGCAGGCGGAAAAAGAGAGGCGGGCGGCGGCCGACTGGAAAGGGCAGGCACCCCTGCCGGCGCGGGCGGATCGAGAAGAGCGAGCGGCGCGGGCGGATCTTGATCGGTTCGGGAAGGCGGGCGGTGCGGGAAGGCAGGCGGGTCGGCAGGATCCGGCAAGAAGGAGAGTGCTTCGGAAAAACCTGCGCCGGGAATCTCGGGTTTTTGCGCCGGGGCGGGCTTCCTCCTTGACAAAGAAAGATCGCCATGCTATACTTATCCTGTAGATTGCCCGTCACTCGAAAAAGAGAGGAGCCGCCATGAATATCGAGATTGCCTCTGCCGGCATTCCCACGAAGAATGCCACGCCCGTGACCTTTCATACTGCCGCTTCCGCATCCCCGGAAGAGATCGGTATTTCCTTTGCTCCCGCAAAGCCGCCGGAGGCTTCCGTCCCGGCCGAGGGCAATACGCCTTCCCCGACGGCGGAACAAGCGGGAAAAACCGGCGAGATGCCGGCCGCCCTGTACGGCGGAGAGGGCGATCTGTACCAGCGTGTGCGCGCGCCCTACTTCGGCAGACCTCAACCGATAAAATTCCGCAATGACACCGGGTGCCCGATGGCGACTCTGCCGCAGAATCTGCAGATCCTGCAAAACCAACCGCTCAAAGCCACCGCGCCGCTGACCCCGGGAGCCAAGATCACCGTGACCCCGCGCGATAAATTTTTCGGCGAACCTCAGCCCCTGCGTGTCAGGCTCTCGGGGATCCCGGTCTGTTCCACGGCGGAAAATGCCGCACGGAATTTCTCCTGCCCCGATTCCGGCTCCTGTTCGGATTTCTGCGCCTCCTGCGGAGCGACGCAATTCTCGGCCGCCGTCCCCGCCCCGGCCGAAAAGCCCGCCGCGCCGCTTCCCGAATTTCCGCGCTCCCCGCTTGACGCACAGCCCGCTGCTTTCGGGGAGAACCTCGAAATGCTCCGGGCGCGTTCCGCCGGTTTCTGCTATGAAGACGCCCTTTCGGTCTCTGCTCGGCATTACCGCGCCCCGCTGCCGATGCTCCTGCTCACTCTCTTTTTCGGCGGGGCGCTGGGGCTTGACCGTTTTCTTCTCCGGGAAAGCATCGCGGGCTTTTTCCGTCTCTTCCTGACAGTCGCGGCGGGGGTGGCGCTTGCGCTCTCGCTCAATACGCGCGGCGTGCTGATGGCCGCCGGCGGCCTCCTGACTCTCGCGGCGGTCGCGCTCTGGGTCGACTCTGTCCGCACCGTCCGCCGGCGCACGGCGGACTACAATACCGCGCTCTTCCTTTCGTCGATTCCGCAAAGATCGGCCGAAAAAAGCAAAAAAGCACCCGTTGCGCCGGCTGCCTCCGTGCCCGGTGCCGGTTTCTTCGCGCCCGTCATGGTCATCGGGAACTCCACCGCCGAGCAGACTGCCGACGTTCCCCGCTGAGAGCGAAAGCGCACCGCCTCCCCGGCGCAAGACCCCAAGGTGCCTCTGCGCCGCCCCCCTCTGTCCCTACGAGTCCACGCCTTTTTCCAAGAGCCGGATTCGCAACGTTTTCTTTACAAAAAGTGAAAAGGCTATCCGAAATTTCCCTCTTTCAGGAATTCGGACAGCCTTTTTTATCGGCGGGTTTTTATCGGCGGTAGATCGGGAAGCGGGCGCAGAGAGCCGTCACTTCCTCGCCGAGGCCGGCACGCTCGGCATCGCTCCCGAAGGTGGCGCGGCTGATGAAAGAGGCGATCTGCTTCATTTCGGCCGGGCCGAAGCCGCGGGTCGTGACGGCCGGCGTACCGATGCGCACGCCGCTGGTAACGAAGGGACTGCGCGGCTCCCCGGGAACAGTGTTCTTGTTCACGGTGATATGCATCCCATCCAGCCGGGATTCGAGTTCCTTGCCCGTAATCTCGGTATCCCGCAAATCGATCAGGAGCAGATGGTTGTCAGTCCCGCCCGAAACGAGAGAGAATCCGGCAGTCGTCAGGGCGTCGGCAAGGGTCGCGGCGTTCTCTACCACGGCCTGTCCGTACGCGCGGAACGCAGGGGTCATCGCCTCGCCGAGCGCGACGGCCTTGGCGGCAATAATATGCTCCAGCGGGCCGCCCTGCGTCCCGGGGAAGATGGCCTTATCGATGGCTTTGGCGTATTCCTCCCGGCATAAGATCATGCCGCCGCGCGGGCCGCGCAGGGTCTTATGCGTCGTGGTCGTCACCACGTCGGCATAGGGGACCGGGCTGGGGTGTACGCCGGCCGCCACGAGCCCCGCGATATGCGCCATATCCACCATCAGGTACGCGCCGACGGCATCGGCGATCTCGCGGAATTTCGCAAAATCAAGGAGGCGCGGATAGGCGCTGGCCCCGGCTAAGATCAGCCGGGGGCGGCATTCCTCCGCCAGCCGCCGCACCTCGTCGTAATCGATCCGATGCGTGACGGGGTCGACCCCGTACGGGACGATATGAAAATAAGAACCAGAAATATTGACGGGCGAACCATGCGAAAGATGTCCCCCCTCGGAAAGATTCATCGAAAGGACGGTATCCCCCGGCTTTAAGAGCGCGAAAAAGACGGCAAGATTGGCATTGGCGCCGCTGTGCGGCTGCACGTTTGCGTGTTCTGCCCCAAACAGGGCGCAGGCGCGGCGGCGTGCCAGTTCCTCGACCTCGTCAATATACATACACCCGCCGTAATAGCGTTTTCCGGGATAGCCCTCGGCGTATTTGTTGGTCAACACCCCGCCGGCGGCCAGAAGCACCGCCTCGGATACGATATTTTCGGAAGCGATCAGCTCGATATTCTCCTGCTGGCGCTTCAGTTCCCGGGAACAGGCTGCCGCCACCTCCGGGTCAAATTCGGCAAGTCTTTCAAAAAACATAACGATCCCTCCTGTTCTTTTGATACGGTCTCTCCGCCGGGCAAAGAGCTTCCCGGCCGGATGGCGCGCCGAGAGCGTCGGCGGCGGTTCTTTCTCCATGATTATAACAGAAAACGACCCTCCTGTCAATGCATCGGGCGGATTTTTCCCGGCTTTTGGGCGGATTTTCCCGGTCTTTCGCCCCTGATGCAAAGAGAAATCGCCGGAGCGGTCCGGGACCGCTCCGGCGGCTATCTCTCTGCCCGACGCTTTTCCCCTCCGGCTTTCTGCGGGGATCGCGTTTTATTTTTTCAGGATTTTTTTAAGGAACGAAGCGCGCTTGGTCTTTTCGCCTTCGCCGCAACTCCGCGCAAAGGCGGAAAGCAGTTGCTTCTGCTCGACGTTCAGGCTCTTCGGCACCTCTACCGTCACACGGAAAACGAGGTTGCCCCGGCGCGACGTGCGCACCTCCTTGACCCCCTTGCCACGCATGGTGAAGGTCGCCCCGGGCTGAGTACCTTCGGGAATCGTGTATTTTTCGATCTTCCCATCGAGCATCGGTACATCGATCTCCGCGCCGAGCGCCGCCTCGGCAAAACTCAGCGGAATCTCGCAGAAGACATCGCTCCCGCGCCGCTCAAAGAAGCTGTGCGGGCGTACCCGTACCTCGATATACAAAGCGCCCGGTCTACCGCCGCGCCGGCCGGCATCCCCCTGCCCGTGCAGGCAGATCTGCTCGCCGTCGTCGATCCCCTCGGGGAAGGTCACGCCCAGTTTCTTGGTGACCTTGACGTAACCCTTTCCCGAGCAATTCCGGCAGGGGTTCTTGATGATCTGTCCCGTCCCCCGGCAGGCCGAACAGGTGCGGGAAGAACGCATCGTGCCAAAGGGCGTGTTCTGCTGTACCGTCACCTGGCCGGAGCCGTGGCAGGTCGGACAGGTCTCGGGTTTTGCGCCGGCCTCCGCACCGCTTCCGTGGCATTCGGAGCATTCTTCCACACGGTTGAACGTAACGTCTTTTTTACATCCAAAAACCGCTTCCTCGAAATCCAGCGTGATTCGAACGGCGAGATCGTCCCCGTCCTGCGGCATGTTCCGCCGCGCGGAAGAACTGCCGCCCCCGCCGAAGAAGGAGGAAAAAATATCGCCAAAGCCGCCGAAATCGCCGAACCCGGAGAACCCCTCCCCGCCGAAGCCCGAGAAGCCGCCGCCCGCGGCGGGGTCAAACGCCGCATGGCCGAACTGGTCGTATTTCTTGCGCTTTTCGGCATCCGAAAGAACGTCGTAGGCCTCATTGACTTCCTTGAACTTCTGCTCGGCTTTCTTGTTGCCGGGGTTCATATCGGGATGGTATTTCTTGGCGAGTGAACGGTACGCCTTTTTGATCTCGTCCTCCGACGCGCCCTTGGGAACGCCGAGTACCTCGTAATAGTCTCTCTTGTCTGCCATAATCACTCCTGCCCCGCGTATGTGCGGGTAGAAGACCGAAACCTCCCCCTCCGCGCGCGGCGGAGGGGGAGACGGCCCGGTCTTTGCTTATTTTCCGGTCTTATCCTCAAAGTCGGCGTTGTAGGCTCCGTTGCCGTCATCGCCTGCGGCGGCGTTCGGGTCGGCACCTGCCGCACCGCTCTGCTTATAGAGCTGTTCGGAAAGCGCGTAGAAGGCTTTCTCAAGCGCCTCGGTGTCGGCCTTGATCGCTTCGGTATCGGTCCCCTTGACAGTCTCCTTCAGCTTTTCAATGGCGATGGTAACGCTGCTCTTTTCACTCTCGCCCACCTTGTCGCCGACCTCGCCGAGCGCCTTTTCGCTTTGGAAGATCAGGGATTCGGCGCGATTGCGCACCTCGACGGCTTCCTTCTGCTTCTTATCCTCGGCGGCAAACTTTTCGGCGTCGCGGACGGCGCGGTCGATATCCTCCTTGCTCATGTTGGTGGAGGAGGTGATCGTGATATGCTGTTCCTTGCCGGTGCCCTTGTCGGTCGCCGTGACGTTCACGATCCCGTTGGCGTCAATATCAAAGGTGACTTCGATCTGCGGTACGCCGCGCGGCGCGGCCGGGATCCCGTCGAGCACGAAGCGGCCGAGAGTCGTGTTCCCGGCGGCCATATCGCGTTCGCCCTGCAATACGTGGATCTCCACCGAGGTCTGCCCGTCTGCGGCGGTCGAATAGATCTGGCTCTTCTTCACCGGGATGGTGGTGTTGCGGTCGATGATCCGGTTGAAGACCCCACCCAGCGTTTCGATCCCGAGCGAGAGCGGCGTCACGTCAAGAAGGAGCAGATCCTTCACGTCTCCGCCGAGAACGCCGCCCTGGATCGCCGCGCCGAGCGCCACGCATTCATCGGGGTTGATGCCCTTGAAGGGTTCCTTCCCCGTGAAGCGCTTGACGGCTTCCTGCACCGCCGGGATACGGGTGGAACCGCCGACGAGCAGAACCTTGTCGATCTGGGAAACCGTCAGCCCCGCATCCTCCAGTGCCTTTCTGGTCGGCCCCATGGTCCGTTCCACGAGGTCGGCTGTCAGTTTATCGAATTCGGCGCGGGTCAGGGTCGCCTCGAAGTGAAGCGGGCCGGCGGCCGTTGCCGTGATGAAAGGCAGGTTGATGTTGGCGGACGTCATGCCGGAAAGCTCGATCTTCGCCTTTTCGGCCGCGTCCTTGAGGCGCTGCATGACCATCTTGTCGCCGCGCAGGTCAACGCCGTTTTCCTTTTGGAATTTGTCGGCCATCCAGTCGATGATCCGCTGGTCGAAGTCGTCGCCGCCGAGCATGGTATCGCCGTTGGTGGCCAGCACTTCAAACACGCCGTCGTCGATCTCGAGCAATGAGACGTCGAAGGTACCGCCGCCAAGGTCAAAGACCATGATCTTCTGATTGTTTTCCTTATCCAT
Organism: uncultured bacterium; assembly: GCA_949282345.1. Lineage (GTDB taxonomy): Bacteria > Bacillota > Clostridia > Oscillospirales > CAG-272 > UBA1740. The sequence continues at coordinate 19,443 of CASDOQ010000001.1, forward strand.
GCCGTAGGCAAGCGCTGCCGCAGTCGGCTCGTTGATGATCCGCTTGACGTCGAGTCCCGCGATCTTGCCGGCATCCTTGGTGGCCTGCCGCTGTGCGTCCGAGAAGTAGGCCGGAACCGTGATGACCGCCTCGGTCACAGAAGAACCGAGGAAGGCCTCTGCATCGGCCTTCAGCTTTTGCAGGATCATCGCGGAGATCTCCTGCGGGGAGTACTTCTTCCCGTCGATCTCTACTTTATAATCCGAGCCCATCTTCCGCTTGATGCTCATGACCGTCCGGTCAGGGTTGGTGATGGCCTGACGTTTTGCCACCTGCCCGATCATACGCTCGCCGGTCTTGGAGAACGCCACAACGGACGGCGTGGTACGCGCCCCTTCGGGATTCGGGATCACGCTCGGCTCTCCGCCTTCAAAAACCGCAACGCACGAGTTGGTCGTGCCAAGGTCAATACCGATAATCTTTCCCATAATACATTTCCTCCGTATTTCTATATTGAATCTGTTTTGTTTTTATTTTGCCTCCGGTCACGTCGGTCGACGCTCCCGGTTTGTATGGTTTCTTTTACATTATTTGCTTTCAGTTTGCCACCGTGACCATGGCGTACCGCAGGATGCGGTCACCTTTTTTATACCCCTTCTGATGGACGGCGGTGATCTCTCCCTCCGCGCGTCCCTCTTCCTCCACGTGCATCACGGCGTTATGGAGGTTCGGATCAAAGGTCTCTCCCACCGCGCCGAATTCTTCGACCCCGAGCGAGGTCAGCGCGTCGGCGGCGGCACGCGAGATCATGGCCAGCCCTTCGGCCACCTTGGCCGCGTCCTCATAGAGCGCGGCACGGCCGAGGTTATCGACCAGCGGCAGGATCTTTTCGAGCGTATCGGCCATGCCGTCGGTATAGGCGGTCTGCCTGTCGGTGGCGGTGCGGCGGCGGAAATTCTCGTACTCGGCGCCGAGGCGCAGATATTTATCGGAAAGTTCCGCGTTTTTCTTTTCGGCCTCGGTCAGTTTTTCCTCTGCCTCAGCCAGGCGGCGGCGCAGCTCCGGCAGTTCCCGGGCTGCCTTTTTTTCGGCCTTCCGGAAGACCCCTTCCTCCGGGGATCCTTCCGGCAGTTCCTCTTCCGGGATCGGCGTCTCCTCCCCCCGCAATTCTTCTTTTTCGTTGTTCGCGTCGCGTTGCATCTCTGTCTCTTCCATGATTCTATCCTTTCAGGTAAGGCCGTTCCTCCGGCCGGTCGTTCAGCATATTGTCGATCCGGTCGGCAAGCTGGTCGATCGTTGCGATCACCTTTGAATAATCCATCCGGCGCGGGCCGATCACCCCGATGGCGCCGATGATCTTATCGCCCCGGCGGATGTTCCGAAATACCAGGGTCGAGTTATCCATCACCTTGACGGTATTCTCGCTGCCGATATAGACGTTCACCCCGTCGTTTCCCGCCGTATCGAGCGGCACCAACTCTCCGATCCCTTCCCTGCTTTCAAAGATGTTCAGCAGGTCGCGCAATCTTTCCATGTCAGCATATTCGGGATACTGGAGCAGGTGATTGACCCCCTCGACCGCCGTGTTCGGTCTGTCGGCTTCGGTCAGGGCTTCGTAGACCGCCCGCACAATCGGGGAAACGAGCACGCCGAGCCGTCCCATCGCGGCCTCAATCTTCCCGATGAGCGAAAGCGAGAAATCCGCGGCCGGAACGCCGGTCAGTTTTTCGTTGAAAAGACGCAGCAGGGCGGCCAGTTCTTCTTCGGTGAGCGGGAGCGGCGTGCGGATGTTCCGGCTCTTGGCGGCGCCGCCGCCGAGCAGCATCACGAGCACGAAGGACTGCGCGTCGATCCGCACCGTCTCGAATTTGGTCACGGTCACTTCCCCGGGGCGGCGTTTGACCGCGATGCCCGCGTAATTGGTGACGGCGGCGGCAATGCGGGAAGCCTCCCGCAAGAGCTGATCCATCTCGGCCAGTTTGGATTGCAGGGAGCTGTTGATGGCCTCGATCTCTCCCGCGCTCATCCGATACTGCTGTAAGAGCGAATTCACATAAAAGCGGTACCCGAGTTCGCTCGGTACCCGCCCGGCCGAGGTATGCGGCTGTTCGAGAAACCCGAGGGCCTCCAGTTCCGCCATTTCGTTCCGGATGGTAGCAGAGGAGCACTTCAACTGCTGATTTTCCGAGAGGTACTTGGAGCCGACCGGCTCCCCGAAAGTGATATGCGCATCAATGATCGCTTTTAATATGAGCTTTTTTCTTTCGCTTAATACATAATTCTCCAGGCTTCTCTCTTCCATACCTCTCACCTCCTCCCCCGAAAGACACGTTAGCACTTGAACAAGCAGAGTGCTAATTTTGTCTGCTTATAAATTACCACACTTGCCCGGAATTGTCAAGAGGGTGCGCCCTTTAAATTGTGAACTTTTTGTTAACATTTTGCCTGCTTCGCCCGACATGCCGCCGCGGGTCACGTTTGCCCCCCTGCGGTCGCGTTTTCCCCGGCGACGGGCGTAAACCGCCTTCTTCACGAAAAAGAACTTGACAGGTGCTTCTCTATTATGTATAATAAAGAGCAGTGTATGAATAATGCGGCCGGAGCCTTCCTCTCCGCAGAGGGGACGGGCGGAAAGTTCTTCCGCTTCCGGATACATAATTTATATTTCTACCATAAACGACTGAAGAATTGAGGAGGAACCCTATGGACCTGATTCTCGCCGTCGTTCTGATCGCGGTCGGGCTGTTGCTCGGCGTACTGATCGGTTATCTTTTACGCCGTTATCTTTCCGAAAAAAAGATCGGCTCTGCGGAATTGCAGGCGCGCCAGCTCTTGGAGGACGCCATGCATACTGCCGAGTCGCGCAAAAAAGAGATCCTCGTAGAGGCCAAAGAAGAGGCCCTCGCTATCAAGAACGACACAGACAGAGACCTGAAAGAGCGCCGCAAGGAAGTGGCGCGCATGGAGCACCGTATTACCCAAAAGGAAGAAACGCTCGACCGTAAACTTGAGAACTTTGAAAAAAAGGAGACCGCGCTGGCCGCCCGGGAGAAGGAAAACGACGCCCTGCGGGAAAAGATCAACGAAACGCTGGCCGAACAGCGCGCCGCACTCGAAAAGATCTCGGGTGTGACGGCCGAAGAAGCCAAGGCTGAACTGATCAGCCGGCTCGACAGCGAATTGCAGCACGAGACCGCCATGAAGCTCTCGGAATACGAGGCGCGCTTCAAGGATGAAGCAAACGAAAAAGCGCGGGATCTGCTCTCGATCGCCATTCAGCGTTGCGCCGCCGACCACGTGGCCGAGATCGCCATTTCGGTCGTCCCGTTGCCGAACGAAGAAATGAAGGGGCGCATCATCGGCCGCGAGGGGCGCAATATCCGCGCCATTGAGAACCTCACGGGCGTGGAACTGATCATCGACGATACCCCCGAGGCCATCACGATCTCGGGCTTTGACCCCGCCCGCCGCGAGGTAGCGCGCATCGCCTTGGAAAAACTGATCGCCGACGGCCGTATCCATCCCGCCCGGATCGAAGAGGTCGTGGAAAAGGCACAGAAAGAAGTCGAAAATACCATCCGGCAGGCCGGAGAAAAAGCCGTGTTTGAGACCGGCATCCACGGGCTGAACCCCGAAGAGATCCGTCTGCTCGGGCGGCTCCGCTTCCGCACCAGTTTCGGACAGAATGTTCTGCGGCATTCTGTGGAGGTCGCTCTCCTTTCCGGGATCCTGGCGGATGAACTGGGCGCCGATTCGACGGTGGCCCGCCGTGCGGGACTTCTGCACGATATCGGAAAAGCGCTGACCCAGGAGGCCGAGGGATCGCACATCCAGCTCGGCGTGGAGGTCGCCAAGAAGTACCACGAGAGCCGCGACGTGATCCACGCGATCGAAGCGCATCACGGCGACGTCGAGCCGACCACCGTCATTGCCTTCATCGTACAGGCGGCGGACGCGATCTCGGCGGCACGGCCGGGCGCACGGCGTGAGGATGTTGAGAACTACATCAAGCGTCTGCAAAAGCTGGAAGAGATCGCCAACGAGTTTGACGGTGTGGAAAAGACCTTTGCCATTCAGGCGGGGCGTGAAGTCCGCGTGATGGTCAAGCCCGAGGAGGTCAGCGACGACCGCATGACGATCCTCGCCCGCGACATCGCCAAAAAGATCGAAGAAACCATGGATTATCCGGGGCAGATCAAGGTAAACCTGATCCGCGAGAGTCGGGTAGCCGATTACGCAAAATAACCTGCTGTGGCAGGGTCATAACGACCCTGCCCCTCTTTTCTGAAAGGAAGACCTATGAAGATACTGATGATCGGGGACGTGACCTCCCCGCGCGCCGCGCTCTGGCTGACCGCAACACTCCCGAAGGCCAGACGAAAATACGGGGCGGACCTCGTCACAGTGAACGCCGAGAACGGCGGTTTTATCCTCGGCCCGTCGCCCGATACGGTCGAGGCTCTTCTCCGCGCCGGAGCCGACGTGATCACCGGCGGCAATCATACCCTGCAGAACTACGCACTGGCCGACAAGATCGCCACGATGCCGCGGGCGCTCCGCCCGGCCAACTACCCCGCCGCCGCGCCGGGGCGCGGCTACGCCATCCTTTCGGCGGGCGGGGCGCGGGTGCTGGTGCTGAGTCTGCTCGGCCGGGTGCATATGGATCCCCCGCTCGGCTCTCCTTTTGAGACGGCCGATGCGATCCTCTCCCGGGAAAGCGGGAAATACGATCTTGCCATCGTCGACTTCCACGCCGAAGCCACCGGGGAAAAGATGGCGCTTGCCCGGCATCTTGACGGGCGCGTCGCCTGCTTCGCCGGAACGCATACCCACGTCCCGAGCGCAGACCTCACCGTCCTCCCCGCGGGGGCCGGGTACGTGACCGATCTCGGCATGTGCGGCGCGCAGGACGGCATCCTCGGCATCCGTTCGGACGAACTGCTCGAACGCTATCTGACCGGGGTGAACCGCAAACTTTTCCCGGCGGAAGGAGAGATTACGGCGGACGCCGTCCTCTTCACCGTGGACCCCGTGCGCGGCATCACCACCGCTCTGGAACGCGTCCGGCTTTAATTCCTCGCGCCTCGCGCCACCAAACGGCCGCGCCGCCCCCTTTGACTGTGCCCCCCTTGGCCGTGCCGACCCGACGACCCTACGCCCCGATCGCCGGCCGCGCCTTCCCTTTGACTGCGCCACCCCTCCGGCCGCGCCGCCCCCTTGACTACGCCACCCCGCCCCTCCGGCCACGCCGTCACTTTTAGTGCGCCACATCGGCCGGGCCGCCCCGACGTACGAACGCGCCGCGCGCGGGGGGCGGCGGGGGTGGGCCTTGGCC
>CASDOQ010000002.1 GCA_949282345.1 uncultured bacterium
TCTCCCTCTCCCCTCGCTCCCACCCGCCGCCTCGCTCCCACCTTGCCCCTCTCCCCTCGCTCCCACCCGCCGCCTCGACGCCACCTTGCCCCTCGCCTCCCGCTCGCTCCCGCCACCTTCCTTCCGCCTCGTTCCCCCCGCCTCGTTCCCCCCGCCTCGTTCCCTCCACCGCTCTTCCTCCCGCCACCGCTCTTCGCTTGACAAAACGCCCGAAACGGGGGTATAATAGAAAGGATCATACACACACGAAAAACAAAGACAGGAGGAGCAAACGTGCAGGAAGGCAGATTCACCCTGAAAAGTAGCTTTTCCCCCACCGGAGATCAGCCGGCCGCCATCGAAAAACTGGTGAACGGCGTGGCAGAAGGTAAAAAAATGCAAACATTACTTGGCGTTACCGGCTCGGGAAAGACCTTCACAATGGCCAATATCATCGCGCGTTGCAACCGTCCGACGCTGATCCTGGAGCCGAACAAAACACTGGCCGCGCAGGTATGCTCCGAATTCCGTGAATTCTTTCCCGACAACGCCGTGGAGTTTTTCGTTTCCTATTACGATTATTACCAGCCCGAGGCCTATATTCCCGGCCGGGATATGTACATCGAGAAAGACGCCCTCATCAACGATGAGATCGATCAGCTGCGGCACAGCGCCACATCCTCGCTTTTCGAGCGGCGGGACGTGATCATCGTGGCGTCGGTCTCCTGTATCTATTCACTCGGCGACCCGTCGGAATACGGCAGTCTGCTGGTATCTCTCCGCACCGGGCAGACCATCGATCGTGATGAGCTGGCGCGCCGTCTCGTCGCCATCAGTTACGCCCGCAACGATATGTCTCTCTCCCGTGGGAAGTTCCGCATGAAGGGCGACACCGTGGAGGTCGTCCCCGCCTCGTTCGGAGAGAACGCCCTGCGCATCGAGTTTTTCGGGGACGAGATCGAACGGATCAGTGAGATCAACGCCGTCACGGGGGAGACCGTTTCGGTGCGCTCCTATGCCGCGATCTTCCCAGCCACCCATTACGCCGTCTCGGACGAGCACCGGAAGGCCGCCCTCGCAGAGATCGAACGCGAGATGGAGGAACGCGCCGCCTATTTCCGCTCCCAAGGCAAACTTCTGGAGGCACAGCGGATCGAAGAGCGCACCCGGTACGACCTGGAAATGCTGCGGGAAGTCGGGTTTTGTTCCGGGGTCGAGAACTATTCCCGCGTGCTGTCCGGCCGTCCCGCCGGTTCCACCCCCTACACCCTGCTGGACTATCTGCCGAAGGACTATCTCCTCTTTATCGACGAATCGCACGTCACGGTTCCGCAGGTGCGGGGCATGAGCGGCGGAGACACCTCCCGCAAGACCAATCTTGTCGAGTACGGCTTCCGGCTTCCTTCCGCCTACGATAACCGCCCCCTGCACTTCGATGAATTTGAAGCACGGATGGGACAGACCGTGTTTGTCAGCGCGACGCCCGGCCCGTATGAGGAAGCACACGCCGAAGAGGTAGCCGAACAGCTCATCCGCCCGACGGGACTTGTGGATCCCGCCATCACCGTCCATCCGATAGAAGGACAGGTCGACGACCTCATCGGGCGTATCCGGGCGGTAACTGCCGCCGGCGATAAAACGCTCGTCACCACCCTGACCACGAAAATGGCCGAGGATCTGACCGAATATCTTGCCGGTGTCGGCATCAAGGTCAAATATATCCACCACAAGGTCGACACCATGGAACGCATGGAGATTATCCGCGACCTCCGCCTCGGGAAATTCGACGTGCTCGTCGGCATCAACCTGCTCCGCGAGGGGCTGGATATCCCGGAAGTGGCGCTGGTGGCGATCCTCGACGCCGATAAGGAAGGCTTCCTCCGCTCCTCCACTTCGCTGATCCAGACAGTGGGCCGCGCGGCGCGGAATGCAAACGGGCAGGTCGTGATGTACGCCGATACGGTGACGGGTTCGATGAAGAGTGCCATCGACGAGACCGAACGCCGTCGCCGGGTTCAGACGGCCTACAACGAAGCGCACGGCATCACACCGAAAACGGTGCGCAAGGACGTGCGTGAACTGATCGCCATCGGCCGCCCGGAGGAAGAAAAGAAGCCCGATGCCGTCATCCGTCTGCCGAAAAAGGAGCAGGAAAAAACGCTCGAACGCCTGCGTGCCGAAATGCGGGATGCCGCCCGGCGGCTCGAATTCGAGCGGGCGGCCTACCTGCGCGACCGCATCCGCGAGATCGAGGAGGCCGGAGCCGCACCCCTCCGGACCTCCCCCGCCCAACCTGCCGACCGTAAAGAAAAAACGCGGACTGCGGCGGAAAACGGCCGGAAGCCGAAGCGGCGGGGCTGAAGGCCAAAAGGACCGACGCAAAAGCCGCCGGCCGGCAAAAACCGAAAATCACCGGGCAACCGGTCACCGAAGAAAGAGAAAAGGATAAAACCATGGCAAAGACGATCCGCATCCGGGGCGCCCGGGAAAACAACCTGAAAAACATCGACGTCGATATCCCACGGGATCAGCTGGTCGTCCTCACCGGGCTTTCGGGATCCGGGAAGTCCTCACTGGCCTTTGAAACGCTCTACGCCGAGGGGCACCGCCGCTTCGTGGAGTCTCTCTCCTCCTACGCCCGGATGTTCCTCGGACAAATGGACAAGCCCGATGTCGATTCGATCGAAGGACTTTCTCCCGCCATCGCCATCGACCAGAAAACGACCTCCAAAAACCCGCGCTCGACCGTCGGGACGGTCACGGAGATCTACGACTACCTGCGCCTGCTCTACGCGCGTATCGGGATCCCCCACTGCCCGGTCTGCGGGAAGGAAATCCGCCCGCAGAGTCAGGATCAGATCGTGGCGCGGATCATGGAGATGCCGGAGGGCACGCGTTTTCTCGTCCTCGCCCCGATCGTCCGGGAGGCAAAAGGGATGCACGAAAAGGTGCTGTCCGACATCCGCCGGCGCGGCTTTTCCCGCGTGCGCGTGGACGGGGTCATGTACGATCTTTCCGAAGAGATCGAACTGAATAAAAACACCAAACATACGGTAGAGGCGGTGGTGGACCGTCTCGTCATGCGAACCGACGTCCGTTCCCGCCTTTCGGATTCGGTCGAGGCCGCGCTCTCGCTCTCGGAGGGGCGCGTGCTGATCGTCCCGGTACCGCGGGAGGGCGAGGAGGCCGGGGAAGAACTGAAATTTTCCCAACGCTATGCCTGCGAGGAACACGGGATCAGCTTCGGGGAACTGGAACCGCGGATGTTCTCCTTTAATAATCCGCAGGGAGCCTGCCCGGAGTGCGCCGGTCTCGGGGAACGCCGTCAGCTCTCGCCCGACCGCATCATTCCCGACAAATCGCTCTCTCTCCGCGCCGGAGCCATTGCGTGCAACGGATTCAAAAGCATGAATGAGACGAGCTGGAGCGGCCCGCTTGCCGCCGCGCTCGGAGAAGATTTCGGCTTCACGCTCGATACCCCGATTGCCGAGTTCTCCCCCGAGGCCTACCATGCTCTGATGTACGGCTCCCCCAAGAAATACCGCGTTATCCGCTATTTCGGAAAGGAAGCGCACGAACAGTACACGGCTTTCGAAGGGCTGATCCCCACAATCGAACGCCGTGCCGCCACCGGCGGCATCCTCGGAGAAGGGTACGACGAACTCTTTGAAGAGATCCCCTGCCCGCGTTGTCACGGCCGCCGTCTTTCGGACGAGGTGCTTGCCGTCACGGTCGGCGGGCTGAACATCGACGAGATCTGCCGCCTCTCGGTCAGCCGGATGCTCGATTTCGTCAACGACCTCCGTCTCACCGAGACCGAGGCCGCTATCGCCGGAGAAATCCTGAAAGAGATCCGCGCCCGGCTCGGGTTCCTCTGCAGCGTGGGGCTCGAATATCTCGATCTTGCCCGCCGGGCAGGAACGCTCTCGGGAGGCGAGGCCCAGCGGATCCGCTTGGCCACGCAGATCGGTTCCGCGCTCACCGGGGTCATGTACATTCTCGATGAACCGAGCATCGGCCTGCATCAGCGCGACAACTCCAAACTGATCGCCACCCTGAAAAAACTGCGCGACCTCGGCAACACCGTCATCGTTGTGGAACACGATGAAGAAACGATGCATGAGGCGGATTATCTCATCGACATCGGCCCGGGGGCCGGAATCCACGGCGGCCGGATCGTCGCGGCCGGAACGCCCACAGAAGTTGCAAAATGTAAAGATTCCTTGACAGGAGACTATCTTTCCGGCAGGAAAGTGATCCCGGTTCCGGCCACGCGCCGCCCGGGGAACGGCTCCTTCGTCCGCGTATTCGGCGCCCGGCAGAATAACCTCCGGGGGATCGACGTTTCCTTCCCGCTCGGCTGTTTCATCGCCGTGACAGGGGTCTCCGGCTCGGGAAAATCCTCGCTTGTCAACAGCATCCTGCGGAATGCGCTGGCCAGGGATCTGAACCGCGCCTCGACCCGTCCCGGCAAGTGCGACCGTATCGAGGGGGCCGAGAATCTTGACAAGGTCATCAGCATCGATCAGAACCCGATTGGCCGTACCCCGCGCTCGAATCCCGCCACCTACACCGGGATGTTCACCGAGATCCGCGACCTCTTTTCCAAAACGCCGGATGCCCGCGCCAAGGGCTATGGGCCGGGGCGTTTCTCCTTCAATGTGAAGGGCGGACGCTGCGAAGCCTGCGAGGGGGATGGGGTTCGCTGTATCGAGATGCACTTTTTGCCCGACGTCTACGTAAAATGCGACGTCTGCCACGGGATGCGCTATAACCGCGATACGCTGGATGTCCGTTATAAGGGGAAAAATATTTATGAAGTGCTGGAAATGACCGTCGAGGAGGGGGTTTCCTTTTTCAGCGGCGTTCCCTCACTGTCACGCAAACTGCAAACCCTCTGCGACGTCGGGCTCGGCTATATCAAGATCGGCCAGTCCTCGACCACCCTCTCAGGCGGTGAAGCCCAGCGTATCAAACTGGCCACCGAGCTTTCGCGCCGTGATACCGGCCGCACCCTGTATATCCTAGACGAACCGACGACCGGACTCCATACCGCCGACGTTGCCCGCCTCATCGGGATCCTGGATCGGCTGACCGCCGCGGGGAATACCGTGATTGTCATTGAACACAACCTCGACCTCATCAAATCCGCCGATTATCTGATCGATCTTGGCCCCGAGGGCGGCGAGGGCGGCGGCCGGATCGTGGCCACCGGGACCCCGGAGGAAGTCGCCGCCGTACCCGGCTCCTATACCGGTCTCTATCTGCGGGAAAAACTCGGCCTCCCGCCCATCACGACCTGACCGCCGCAATCTCCCGCCGCAATCTCCCGCCGCAATCTCTCCGCCCCGACCTCCTCTCGTCAATCGGGAACCCATGAAAAACAAAGCAAGAAGGCGCTCAGCAGGACGCTCCACCGCGCTTGACCTCTCGCTTTCCGAAACACCCGCGCCCCTTTTCTCTTTTTGTCCGCCTCTCTGCCCCGCTTCCCCGAAAATGCACTTTTCCTTGCTCCTTCTTCTCTCTCGCCCCGGTCATGCCGGGGCTTCCTTTTTCTCTTCCCCTTGCCCGCGCCTTCTTTTTGTCTTTTTCCTCCGCCACCCCTTCATACGCGCCTTTTCCTGTTTCATCCCCTCCTACACTCCCTCCGCTTCTTTCTCCTCCCCGCGCCTTCTTTTTGTCTTTTTCCCCCGCCGCCGCACGCGCCGTTTTCTCTGCGCCGTTCGCTTTTCCCGCCCGTTCCCCTTTTCCGCCCGCTCCCCTTTCCCGCGCCGGGTATACGCCTTTTTTCGTTTTTCCCCGCCGCACCCGGCGCGATCGGACTTTTTTTCAAAAACCCCTTGACAGTCAGGCAAGATCATGGTATAATTTTGATACAAAATCTCAATAAGGAATTATTTTAAATGGTTCGTAACACAGTTCAACGCAGACTCCTGCTTGAAACCGTGCGGAGCATGACAAACCACCCGAGTGCGGATGAAGTCTACGAGGCCGTCTCCCCCCGCTGTCCCGGCATCAGCCGTGCCACGGTCTACCGCGTTTTGGGGGCGCTGGCCGATGAATGGGAGATCCGGCGCGTTGCCGTCCCCAACGCCCCCGACCGTTTTGACTTCACCCTGTCACGGCACGCGCATTGCCGCTGCCTTTCCTGTGGGCGGGTATCCGACTTCCCGCTGCCCTTCCCCGATGCCGAAAGCTCGGAGGATTTCCAAGTCAGGAACGTGGAGGTGCTGGTCACGGGAACCTGCCGGGAATGTCTCAAGAAGAATCAGGCCGACTCCGCCGGATGAACGGCCGCCGAAAAAAGCTCCCCTGTATCCCAATTCAATAAATATTTTAACCGTAAAGGAGAAAAAACAATGAAAAAATGGAAATGCACCGTCTGCGGAGAGATCGTATACTCCGACGTCCGTCCCGAGAAATGCCCGCTTTGCAAAGCGCCGGGCGAAAAGTTCGTGGAAGTCACGGATGAAGAAAACAGCTGGGCCGCAGAGCACGTGGTCGGCGTAGCCAAGGGCGTGCCCGCAGAGATCATCGAGGGACTGCGCGCCAATTTCAACGGCGAATGCTCCGAGGTCGGTATGTATCTGGCCATGGCGCGTGTCGCCCATCGCGAAGGCTATCCCGAGATCGGTCTCTACTGGGAAAAGGCCGCTTTTGAAGAAGCCGAACACGCCGCCAAATTTGCCGAACTTCTCGGCGAGGTGCTGACCGACTCGACCAAGAAGAATCTCGCCATGCGCGTGGATGCCGAGCGCGGCGCCACCGCCGGGAAATTCGAACTCGCCAAGATGGCCAAAGAAGCCGGTCTGGATGCCATCCATGACACCGTCCATGAAATGGCGCGCGACGAAGCCCGTCACGGCAAAGCTTTCGAGGGTCTTCTGAAGAGATATTTCAACAATTAATCTCTTCCTATTCGCATATAAAAAGGGGCTGAGTCAAATTGATTTTTTGGCTCAGCCTTATGTTATGGATTAACAAAAACACTCGCCGTTCTTTTGGAATAACGAGTGTTTCTTTATGCAAGGTGCCAGTTATTTGGAACTAATTCCCAAACTTGACTCAGCCCCTTTTTCTTATTTGTTCGATTCGGCCGCATCGGCGGCCGTTTCGGGGCGATGGAGCAGGTCGATCCGCACCATCGTCACAAGCAGCATCCCGAGCAGGACGGTATAATTGATCACGGCGCCCCAGTCGGCCAGCAGAATGGAATAGAGGAGCCACAACCCGCTGTTACCGGACATATAGACCCGATATCGGGTCGAACTCGAAAAGATGGCCAGCCCGAAAAGAATCGTGCAAAGGAAGGGGAGGATGCTATACCACGCCTCCCACGTGAGGATCGCAATGGCCAGATAGGCCGCGAAGAACGGGATCAGCGACCAACGCGGCACAGGAATCCCCTTCCGCTGATAAAAATAGTTGAAAATAATGTGTACCGAAGCCAGCCCACAGGAAAGAAAGCCCGTCATCGCACCGTGAAAGAGAAAATTGAGCGCGATCGCGAGATTGGAAAAAAGTTCAAAGGCCAGCACTTTTCGCATATCCTTGAACTGCGCGGCCACGATCGCCACGACGAGACATACGATCCCGAGGACAAACGCTGTGATGCTGTCTGCGTCGTGAAGTCCCAACGTATTCCGAAAAAAATCCCATACAATCTGCATAATTTCCTCCAACGCAGGTCATAGATGTTTTATTATACTATATTGCAAAATGTTTTGCAATCTTTTTTTCCGCCTTTCGTCCCCTATTCGCCGTTTTTTTCGCAGATCTTTCCGAAACCGCGCGTCTCGCTTGACAAAATCCTTCCGGCGTGTTACAATCTTTTCGTAAGATCAGCATAAGGAAGTAATAAGCATGAATATCGTATGCCTTGACATGGAGGGCGTTCTCGTTCCCGAGATCTGGATCGCATTTGCGGAGGCCACGGGGATCCCCGAACTGCGCCTCACCACGCGGGACGAACCCGATTATGATAAACTGATGCGCTACCGCATCGGGATCCTGAAGGAGCACGGCCTCGGCCTTGGCGAAATTCAGAAGACGATCGCCGGCATTGATCTGATGCCCGGCGCGCGGGAATTTCTGGATGAACTGCGTCCGCTGACGCAGGTCATCATCCTCAGCGATACCTTTGAACAGTTTGCCACCCCGCTGATGAAAAAGCTCGGCTGGCCCACCATCTTCTGTAATACCCTGGAAGTTGCGCCGGACGGAGAGATCACCGGATTCCGGATGCGGGTCGCCCAGTCCAAACTGACGACCGTGCGCGCCCTGCAATCGATCGGGTTTGACACCATTGCGAGCGGAGACAGTTTCAATGACCTCGGCATGATCCGCGCCAGCCGTGCGGGATTCCTGTTCAAGAGCACCGAGGCGATCAAGGCCGCCAACCCCGACCTGCCCGCCTTTGAGGAATATGCCGACCTGCTGGCCGCCATCCGCGCCGTGCTCTGATCCGACCGTACAAAAGACCGACCGCCGCAAAAGGCCGACCAAGGAGACCGTATGAAACAGGCAGACCACAAAGTACGCAGACTCTTTTTCGCCGCACTTCTTTCCAGCTTCTTTTTCGTCGTCGGGATCCCGACGCTCGTGTTCGGCGCAGTGAAATCGATCACGTTTTTGATGATCGCCGGTATCGTCCTGACCGCCGGATGCTTTTACGCGACCCCCCTCCTCTTTGTCGCTTACGCGAACGCCCGGGCAGAACGCCGGCTGATCTATGCTGTCCTGCAGGAAAACCTGCTGACGGTCACCGCCCTCTCGGCGCAGCTCTCGCTCGAAAAAGAGCAGCTCCGCTCGATGATCCGCGCCTGCATCCGGCAGTGTCGGCTCCCGGGTTTCCTCTTTGACGGCGAGACCCTCACGCTGAACACCCACGCCGCGCCGAAGAGAAAACGCCTTTCCGCCGTTTGCCCGAACTGCGGCGCTCCCGTCTCCTATGTGGAGGGAGATTCCCCGGTTTGCGAATACTGCGGTACCGTATGCCGCTGATCGCCTGGTTTTCTCACTGCATTCTGCGCATTTGTAAACAATACATAGCAAACAAAAGGCCGAGCCGTCCGCTCAGCCTTTTGTTTTTGCGCTTTCCAAGCCCCGCGCCGCTTTCTGCGGTTTGTTCCGCGCGGCAGAGGTCGCGCTCGTTTGTCTGCGTGTGCGTGACCGTTCCGGCCCGGTTATGCGATATGCGGTTTTCCGGCTGTCGCGTCCTCAGGCGCGCAGGCTTTCGGCATAGCGCACCGTCTCCATCGCATCGGCGGCATACTTATCCGCCCCAATACGCGCCGCGTAATCGGCCGTCAGCACCGCTCCGCCGACCACGATGCGGCATCCGGGGGCGACACTCTTTACTAAGCGCACCGTCTCTTCCATAGCGGGAACCGTCGTGGTCATCAGCGCGCTGAGACCGCAAAAGGCCGCCCCCTCGCGCACAACGGTCTCCGCCACCGTCTCGGGCGGTACATCCCGGCCGAGATCGATCACCCGGTAGCCGTAGTTTTCGAGAAGCACCCGGACGATATTTTTGCCGATATCGTGTATATCCCCGCGCACCGTAGCCAGCACGAAAGCAGGGCCGTCTGGCTCGCGCGCGCCGGAATTGAGGACAGCCATCCGCACCTCTTCGAACGCGGCCTTGGCGGCCTCGGCGCTCATCAAGAGCTGAGGCAGATAGACGCTCTTGCTTTCAAATCCGCGTCCCACGGTGTCAAGCGCCGGAACAATCCCGGTATTGACGACCGTGAGCGGCTGGTTTTCCCGAAGAGCCTCCCGTGCCAGCCCGGCGGCACTCTCCCTCATTCCGCGGATGATGGCTTTGCGCAGTTTTTCCACCGTGCCTCCCTCCTCGGAGGCATCGGCCGGATGTTGGTCTGCGGAGGGGGCAGAGACAGCCGTGCTTTTCGCCCCGGTATTCCCGGCCCCCGCGCCCCCGGCGGGCAAAAGGTTGGCGGGGTCCTCGGCAAAGGCGATATATGCGGCGCAGTTTCTGTCCATCCCGTGCAAAAGCAGGAAAGTGCGGTAACTCTTCATCATCTCGCGGGAAACGGGATTCATGATGGCAGCAGAAAGCCCCTCTTCGAGCGCAAGGGAAAGGAATCCGGCGTTCACGATCTCGCGTGCCGGAAGTCCGTAGGAAACGTTGGATACGCCAAGTACCGTCCGGCATCCGGTCTTTTCCCGGATCAGGCGGAGGGCGTAGAGTGTCGTCCGGGCGGCATCGGCATCTGCGCTCACCGCCATGCACAGCGGGTCAAAAACGATATCTTCGGGTCGGATCCCGTATTCCGCCGCCCGGGAAAGGATCTTTTCGGCAATGGCACAACGCCCCTCGGCCGTCGGGGGGATCCCGCCCTCATCCAACGTCAGGGCGACCGCCACGCCGCCGTATCGGCGCAGAAGCGGAAAGACCGCCGCCATGCTCTCCTCTTTTCCGTTCACGGAATTCACCATCGGTTTCCCGTTATAGCGGCGCATGGCACGTCCGAGCGCGATGGGATCGGAGCTGTCGAGCTGGAGCGGCAGATCGAGGACGGCCTGCAACGCTTCGGTCGCCCGGCATAAAACCTCAGCCTCGTCGATCCCCGGCAACCCGACGTTCACGTCTAAGATCTCCGCGCCCGCGTCCTGTTCCCCGAGACCTTCGCGCAAAATATACTCGATGTCATTTTCCAGGATCGCCTGTTTGAAGCGTTTTTTCCCGGTCGGGTTGATCCGCTCCCCGATCACGACCGGGCGTTCCCCGATCTCCACGCAGTGCGTATAGGAGGAAACGCAGGTCTTCCCCTGCCCCAGTACCGGGGCCAGCGGCAGATCGCGGGTCGCCGCCACGACCCGGCGGATATATTCGGGAGTCGTGCCGCAACACCCGCCCAGAATATTCACGCCCGCCGCGGCGATCTGCCGCATCTCTGTGGCAAATTCCTCCGCCGGAACGCTGAAGACAGTCTTTCGGTTCTCCTCGGTCGGCAATCCGGCATTCGGCTTGACGAAGACCGGCACGGTGGCATATTCGAGCAGTTCGCGCGCCACGTCCGCCAGTTGGCGGGGGCCGAGAGAGCAGTTGGTCCCCACGGCGTCGACCCCGAGACCCGAAAGCAATACCGCCATAGCGGCAGGACTGGCCCCGGTCATCGTTTTCCGGTCCGCACCGTATGCGTTGGAGGCCATCACCGGCAGTTTGCAGTTCTCTTTCGCCGCCAGTACCGCCGCCTTCGTCTCGTAACTGTCGCCCATCGTCTCGATCATCACGAGGTCGGCACCGCTCGCGGCGCCGATGCGCACCACCGCGGCAAAGGCTTCCACCGCTTCTTCAAAATCCAGATCGCCGTAGGGCTTCAAAAGCCTCCCGAGCGGCCCGATATCGAGCGCCACGTATTTCTTTTGCGGAGCGTCGGAAAGCTCAGCCGCCCGGCGCGCGTTGGCCAGTGCGGATGCCACGATCTCTTCGAGTTCCTCCGCCCCAAACTTCAAAGGATTCGCCCCGAACGTATTGGTGCAAACGATATGACTGCCCGCGTCAAAATACGCCCGGTGGATTTCCGTGATCACGTCGGGATGGGTCAGATTCCAGCGTTCCGGCAGTTCTCCCGGCGCCAGTCCCTTCTCCTGTAAAAGCGTCCCCATTCCCCCGTCCAGATAGAGCCGTCCGCTCTTCAGTTCTTTCCGCAGATCCATGGTATCCCCCTTTTTCATTCTCTTTCATTCTCTAAAATCCGCCGCAGGTGTCACGGTTTTCCGTACGGTCGTTTTTTCGTCGTCCCCGGTCTTTTTCCGACCGATCGCTGGCACCTGTGGCTCGGCTCCGGCGGGGCGATTTTCTCAATTTTCCCCGGCCGGCGGAGCCTTTCGTTCCGGGCAGTCCTCCCGGTCACAGAAAGAACAGCACCCCAGCGCGGCGCGGCAACGCTCCTCCCCCACCCCGACGATCGCCGTGACCGATTTGGACGGCGACATCAACAGGCTTTCGTTCAATGTGATCCCGATCTTCCGTTCCGCGTCCAGAAATGTCAGAACAAGGCGTTGCAAAGCAAGTGGAAAATCCCCGTACCCGGGGCTGAAGCGCGGCCGGGTGAAGCGTCCGGCAGCCCGCTCCGCTTCCTCTGTCTCACGGCAGAAAAGGCGGCAAAGGCATTCGACCCGCTCGCTTCCGAGCGCGTTGATAAAGACCGAGGTCGTCAACTCCCGAACCCGGTAACGTTCAACCAGCCGATCGATCCCAAGCCCCACCGTCGCGGCAAAAAGGATGACTTCCCGGCATCCGGCAAGATTCCGGGCGAGCGCCCGGCTGTCGACCCGCCCGAAGGGAAAATCCGCCCCCCCGTCGCGGAGGGTCACCGGCAGGCGTATACTGCAGGTCGCGGCGCGGATGACCCCGCGGCAGATCTGTGCGACCCGCTCTACCGCCTGGCGGGAAGAGGGATCGTCCGGATCGGCTCCGGCATAGCGGCAGACCTCGCCGTAGCGCGGCTCGGGCAGTTCAAAGGTCCTGACCGTAACCACCGTCTGCCTCCTTGCCCAGCAGGGCGGAAAGATTTTCGGTGATCCGGGCGGCGACCTCGGGCTTGTTCATCGTATATACGTGTACGTGCGTCAGCCCGTTGGCAAAAAGATCGATGATCTGATCGGTGGCGTACGCGATTCCCGCCTGCATCATCGCGTCGGGATACCGGCCGAAACGGTCGACAAGACTGAGGAAACGCCGGGGCATGAACGACCCCGAGAGTTTCAGCGCCCGTTCGACCTGCCGGGCGGAGGTGATCGGCATCACCCCCGGGATGAGCGGAACCGTGATCCCGGCCTCCCGGATCTTATACAGGAAATTATAGAGCAGGTTGTTGTCAAAAAACATCTGCGTCGTCAGAAAATCGCACCCCGCCTCCACCTTTTCGCGCAAGCGGCGGATATCCTCCGCCTGGTTACGGCTTTCGGGATGCACCTCGGGATAGCAGGCCGCCCCGATACAAAGGTCTGGGGCAATACGCCGTATATCCCGGACAAGTTCCACCGCGTACCGATACTCCCACCCCGTGCGATCCTCTTCGCGCCGTTCGGCCGGAATATCCCCGCGCAACGCCATCACGTTCTCGATCCCCGCCTCGGTAAAGGATGAGATCATGGATTCCACCGTCGCGCGCGTGGAGGAGATGCAGGTCAGGTGTGCCAAAGACGGCACGCCGTAAAGCCCGGCGATCCGCTTTGCCATATCGAGCGTATAGGCGCTGGTGCCTCCCCCCGCCCCATAGGTCACACTCATAAACGCCGGGGAAAGCCGGGCGATCTTCTCTGTCGCCTCGCACACACTGTCGTAAGCGGCATCGGTCTTCGGGGGAAAGACCTCAAAAGAAAGAGCGTAACGTCTTTCCTTCAGCACCTCACTAATCTTCATATCCTGCTCCTTTGTAAAGTATTATTTTCATTATCAGTAATCTTCCGAGACGCGCTGCGAAGTCGCCGTCTTTTCGGTCTGCTCTTTTCGGTCTGCTCTTTGCGGTCTGCTCTTTGCGGTCTGCTCTTTTCGGTCTGCCTATGGGCAGTCGTCCGATTCTGCTTTTCCCCCCGTGACGTCCGCCGTCTCGTAGATCAGCGCCTTTCGGAGTTCTTCGGGGGTCGTCTCGATCTGATACCCGATTTTCCCGGCGCTGAAATAAATCCGCTCCCCGGCCGCGGCGGAAAGATCGATCACCGTGCGGAAAGGCTTTTTCATTCCGATGGGGGAACATCCGCCGTGGACATAGCCGGTCAGCGGGAGGAGATCCCGGGACTTGATCATCTCCACGCTCTTTTCCCCCACAGCGGCGGCCGCCTTTTTCAAGTGCAGTTCGCGTTCGACGGGGACGAGGAAAACGTAATGCGTCCCGCTCCGGCCGACCGTCACCAGCGTTTTGCAGACCTCGCCGGGATCCTCCCCGAGGACGGCGGCGGTGTCCAGCCCCGCCACCACGCCGCTTTCGGTATAATTGTGTACCTTGAAGTCCACGCCCCGCTGTGTGAGGATGCGCATGACGTTCGTCGTTTCTTCTTTTTTCACTTTTCTGTCCCCCGGGATCGCTTTGCTTTCTTCCATCATAGCAAAAAGCCCCCGTAAAGTCAAGAAAAAAGCCGCCGGAAGGCGGCTTTTCTTCATCGGAAGATCTTTTTCTTTCTCCGTCGAGTCCCGGTAGCGCGCGTCCGCTTGCCCGGCGCTCGCTTTTGCGCTTCCGCCCACCGGCTTTCCGATGCTCCCGGCATCCGCCGGAGGTTTAATGCTGATGCCGGATCAGCCCTAGCGCCTTGGAGATCTCCATCACAAGGAGCGGCACGAGCGCAAGCCCGAGACCGACAAGATACTGCCACGCCGGCAATGCGAGAAGCCCGAAAGCCACCCGCACGGGCGTAAAGAGCACCAGCGCGACCAGCGCGGCCGAGATCAGCGTCGCCCGGTTCAGCGTGCGGTTGCCGAAGGGCCCGATGGCAAAGAGCGAATGCTCCGAGCGCATATTATACGCCTGCACAATCTGCGAAAGCGCAAGCACCGCAAAGGCCATCGTCTGCCCGCCGGCCAATTCTCCGGTAAAGACCTCGCCGAGCCGGAATGCGACCAACGCCAGCGCACCGAACATAGCTCCCTGCAAAACCGTTCGCAGACCGAACCCGTTGGCAAAGATCCCTTCGCTCTTCGGCCTCGGCCGCCGTTCCATCACATCGCGCTCCACCGCCTCCATCCCAAGGGCAACGGCGGGGAGCGAATCGGTCACGAGGTTGATCCAGAGGAGTTGCATCGAAAGCAGAGGCGTTTTGTGCCAAAGGATCATGGCAAAAAAGACCGTGAAGATCTCTCCGATATTGGTCCCCAGCAAAAATCCGACGACCTTCTTGATATTGGCGTAGATCCCGCGCCCCTCGCGTACCGCATCCACGATCGTGGCAAAGTTGTCGTCGGTCAGAGTCATGGCGGCGGCCCCCTTGGCCACGTCTGTCCCCGTAATGCCCATGGCACAGCCGATATCGGCGGCTTTGAGGGCAGGGGCGTCGTTCACGCCGTCCCCCGTCATAGCCACGACCTCGCCGCGCCTCTGCCAGGCCTTGACGATGCGGATTTTATTCTCGGGAGACACGCGCGCATATACCGAGATCCCGGCAATGCAGGAATCGAACTCCGCGTCGCTCATCGCATCGAGTTCCGCGCCGGTCACGGCGCGTTCGCCTTCGCAGAGGATGCCGAGATCCCGCGCGATGGCGGAGGCCGTCACCACGTGATCCCCCGTGATCATCACGGGACGGATGCCGGCACGGCGGCAGACGGCCACCGCGTCGCGCGCCTCCGGGCGCGGCGGGTCGATCATCCCGACAAGGCCGAAGAAGGTCAGCCCTGATTCGATCTCCTCTGCCGTAGGATTCTCAGGCAGTTCTCCGATCTCCCGATAGCCGATGGCCAACACGCGGAGCGCGTCTTGGCTCATTTCGTCCACGATGAGCCGCGCCCGGTCAAGATCGCCGCAAACACAGCGCGCGGCCATCATGTCAAATGCGCCCTTCACGATCACGATATTTTTTCCATCTATGCGGTTGACGGTCGACATCAGCTTTCTGTCCGAATCAAAAGGAAATTCCAAAAGACGCGGGTACTTTTCGTTCAGTTCCGCCTTGCTGTCGCCCTTGCGGAGAGAAGCCAGCACGATGGCGGTTTCGGTGGGGTCGCCGATATGGCGTTCTCCCCCCTCCTCCACGACTACCGACCCGTCCGAGCAAAGCGTTCCGTAGGCCAGCAGGCGCCGCACTTCCTCGGGATTTTCAGCCGAAAGATCCACCGGCTCGCCCCCGTCTACGTAGGCGCGGGTCAGGGTCATGCGGTTCTGAGTCAGGGTGCCGGTCTTATCCGAGCAGATGACCGAGGCGCTCCCAAGCGTTTCCACGGCAGGCAGACGGCGGATGAGCGCATTCTTCTTCACCATCCGCTGGACCCCGATCGAAAGAACGATTGTCACGATGGCCGGCAGTCCCTCGGGGATCGCGGAAACCGCCAGCGAGACCGCCGTCATAAAGATCTCCAGCACCGGAATCCCGTAAGCCAGCCCGACGGCAAAGATGATCCCGCAACACGCCAGTGCGAGAATCCCGAGATATTTTCCAAGCTCTGTCAATTTTTTCTGGAGCGGCGTCTGTCCCTCGTTCTCATTGTTCAAAAGACCTGCGATCCGCCCCATTTCGGTGTTCATGCCGGTGGCCGTCACCAGAGCCGTGGCGGTTCCGTAGGTCACGGTACAGCCCGAAAAAAGCATATCGGTCCGGTCGCCGATCGCGGCGTTTTCCGCGACCTCGGCCTCCGCGTCCTTCTCACTGGGGAGCGATTCGCCGGTGAGCGCGGACTCCTCGGATTTCAGACTTGCACTGCGCAAGAGGCGCGCGTCCGCCGGCACGAGATCTCCGGCCTCCAGCCGGATCAGATCCCCCGGCACGAGGTCGGCGGCATTCACCACGCTCTCCTGTCCGTCCCGCACGACGCGCGCATGCGGCGCCGCCATGTTTTTGAGCGAATCCAACGCCGCCTCCGCCCGGCTCTCCTGGATCATGCCGAGAAAAGCGTTCAGGAAAACGATCAGCAGAATGAGAACCGGCTCGAAGAATTCCCGCGCCTCCCCCTGCGTGCAGGCCACCACAAAGGAAACAGCCGCCGCCGCAAGAAGGATCAGGATCATCACGTCGCAAAATTGGTAAAGAAAACGTTGCAGTTTCGTCTTTTTCTTCTTTTCCTTTAATTTATTCGGCCCGTATTTTTCGAGGCGTGCCGCGGCCTCCGCCGTACTGAGTCCCTGCTCCGCGTCCGCCGAGAGAGCCTCGCAGACCTCTTGGCGCGTCATACTGTGTGCCGTCATATCTTCCTCCATTTCATGATTTCCCCCGCCCTCGGGGGTCGCTTGGTTCTGTGCGCCGCGCCCGATCTTTCCCGGCCTCCGCGCTTTTTCCGATCGGCGCCCTATCCTTTCGGGGTAAGAAAAAGGCTCACGGGCAAAGATCGGTATCTTTGCACATGAGTCTGGCAATTTGAAGCAAGCCAGACCGTTGCCGGCCAGGATGTTGACTTGCTGCGATATACGCTTGCTACTCCCATCATGGGCATCTTTATTATACCCGGCCGCCGGAGATTTGTCAAGAGGCAGAGAATTTTTCTGTCTCTTTTTTCGTCTTGCGCCCTCTCCGGCGCTCGGGTTAGCGTTTGGGGTTCGCACCCCGCCTTATTTTTCTCTTCCGCTGAGTTTCATTTTTCGACGGAGCGGCAGGTCTCCTCCTCGGGAAGCGTCTGTCCCTCGGCAAGTTCGTTTTCCTTGGGGCAACGGCGGCGGAAATAATAGAGCATACAGCACAAGTTCAGAGTTGCGGAAAGGATCCAGGAAATCGGATAACAGGTGTAAAGCCCCATGATCGTATGCATTGACGGCAACGGGAAGACGATAAAGATCCAGAACAGACGGAATCCGCAGATCGAGAAGATCGTCGCCGCCATGGGTACGAACGAAACGTTGATGCCGCGCAGAGACCCCAACATCGAGTCTCCGATCGCATAAGTAAAATAAAAAGAAAGGACAATCAGCATCCGATCCAACGCGTATGGGAAAGCGTTGGGCCCTTCGGGAAGATACAGGAGAAGCAACGGCTCCCGGAACAAGAGAAACAGGAGCGAGACCGACGTCCCGGCGACGACCGCATCCAGCATACAGATCCGTATGATGCGCTTGATCCGGCTGTAATGCCGCGCCCCGTAATTCTGCGCGACGAAGGCCGTTGCCGCCGCGGAGAAACTGGTCATGGTGGTAAACGCAAAGCCTTCCAGGGAACTGGCGGCCGCCACCCCGGACGTTGCCGCCGCACCGAAACTATTGACCGATGCTTGCAGAAGCGTATTGGAAATTCCGAAAAGCATCGACTGGATCCCGGCAGGGATCCCGATTCGCAGAATGGCCCCGATACACTGCGGATGCAACCGCAGGGCCAGAAGCCGGAGGCGGCAGGCATTGTCGTACCGCATGAGGGCAAGCGTGACCAGCGAGGCGGAAATGACGAGGGAAGTGACGGTTGCGATCGCCACCCCGGCGACCCCAAGGCCGAATCCCGCCACGAACAGGATATTCAGCACGACGTTCACACAGCCCGAGATCAGCATATAGATGAGCGGGCGCTTCGTGTCTCCGAAGCCGCGCATGATGCTGTACCCGGTATTATATACAAGCAAGGCGGGCGCGCCGAGAAAGTAGATCCGCAGATAGAGCGCCGCCTGATCGAGGATGATCGGGTCGGTATTCATCCATTTCAGCATGACCGGCGCAAGAAACCATCCCGCGATCGCCAAAAACGCTCCGGATCCGAGTGCCAATGCCATCGAAGTATGTACGAGATCGGAAGCATCCTGCCATCGCCGCGCGCCGAACGCCATCGAGACCGCGGCCCCCGCCCCGATCGAAAGGCCCATGAAAAGCGAAACGAGCAGAGAGGTCAGCGAGCTGGTCGCGCCCACCGCGCCGACAGCCAGTTCGTTTTCAAACCGACCGATGACGATCAGATCCGCCGCGTTGAAAAGCAGTTGCAGCACCCCGCTGGCGATGATTGGAAGCGTGAAAAGAAGGATCTTCCAGAACAGAGGTCCTTCGAGCATATTCATTTCATGCTTCTTCCCGACACCGGCTTTCAGAACCATATCCATACCCCCTCCTATCCCATGATATCCGGCATCACAAGCATATCACACCCCGGGGCAAAAAGCAAGAGCGGGAAGAAAAAAAGCAGAATCAGGCAGAACAATCCATCATTCTGTGATAGATCCCCGCCTGAAAAACCTCCGCGCGCAGTCTGGCGATCTCGCTCCGGGCGCGGTCTTTTCCGGCAGGGCAAGCAGTTGCGCCGGCGTCCCCCGATGCAGATCCGCATTCCACGGCCGTCCCCCGAAGAAAGCCGAAAGGGCCGATCTACGGCCCCCAAAAGAGGGACGATCGATCTTTGGCAAAAAAGAGGGGGGCTGATCACGGAAAATAGGGAAGGCTGATCACGGAAAATAGGGAAGGCTGATCACGGCGGAAATAAAAGGCGGCACAGCTTTGGCTGTGCCGCCGGGGGTTATTCTGTCAGGGTCTTGCTCAGGCCCCGGGAGTCACCGGAGCAGACGAAAGAGGCGCAATGTCAGTCGGAGTCTCAAAGACGTAGTTCCCGTCCTCTCCTTTGCAGGAGGACTCCAGGTAATTGGCGAAGGCTTCCGCAAGTCCTGCGGCATTTCCGCCGTTGTTGGAGGCAAAATTGGCAAACAGCACCGCTGCATTTCCGGCGGTCATCATGCCGTATTCTCCCTCCACCGTGCCGCAAAGGCCCGGATCGCGCAGCCAGATGCAACTGCCTCCGAGGTCGGAAGGAGACATAAGCGCTCCCTGGAAAATGACCGACACGCGGACACCGACCTTTTCGGCAATGACGGCGGCAATCGCGCGGGCTTCGGCCTCGGTATAACGGTTGTCATAAACCACCGTACAGGCCGCGGCGTTCACGCCGTTGACCGTCATGGTGACGGGAGCTTTGCCCTTGACGGTCGCAAGGACCTTCCGTACCGTCTCGTCGGCGTTGTACTCTGCGTAATCAAAGGCGTAGCCGTAGAGGGTGGCAAAATCCACTTCTCCGGAGTCGTAATCTTCGGTACGGCTGTCAAAGCTGTATTCCTCGGTCTCGGAGAGCTTCACGAACGGCGTGAACCGGCACGCGGTACCGAAGCGTTCGGCCGTCTGGAATTCCTCGTTCTCGAAGAGCACCGTCACGGCAAAGCGGACGCTGCCGTCCTGAGAGGGCAGGGTCTTGAAGTCTTCACGGTAGCCGCCGTTTTCGTAGGCCGTCACCGTAGCCGTCTTCCCGCCGCTCACGCGGACACCGAAGGAGAGCGCGTCTCCGTACTCGGCCGCCAAAGCCTCCAGCACGTCGGCATCCACCGTATAGATGGCGCGGATCCCGGGATACTGCGTATCGTTCACCGTGTCGGAAAGACGGACGGAATATCCTTCAAAGCGGATCAGTCCCTCGGTCTTTTCGATACCGGTCGCCTCGGGAGCAACGATACCATTCAGGCTGAGCTGGAGGATATCGCCGACATAGCTTCCTTCGGTCTCAAAGCTCTCGAGCGCATAGGCGTAAGCAAGGCGGATCTCCTCGCTCCGGCCGGCAAAGGCCGAGACGTTCAGACCGTACTGACCGCAAAGATCGATCATGCGGTTGTATTCTTCCACTCTTGCGCGAAGCGTCTCGTCGGCATCTTCGGGGGCCGTGATCTTCAGGGCAGAATAATAGGTGTCTTTCAGCGCCGCCCGATAGGCCTCAGCGGCAACATCGGCATTCCCAGCGACCTGAATATGCCTCATCGCGGTATGGACGGCGGCGCGACCCGCTTCATCCAGCGCAAGATACAAGGTGATGTCCAGTCCATAATACCGGGCCACGTCGGCGAAGTGGTTCTGCAGGATCTCGGCCTCGGTCAGCACCACGTCATACTGACGGATCGAATACCACTTTGCATCGGTCGAAGAACCAAGCCCCATCAGGTAGGAGTCGTTGGGATACATCCGCCCGGTGCGCCTAATGGCGAGATTTCCGTCCAGATAGGTGGTGTAATCCATCGAGGCCGGATAGCGGTACGCCATCAGCTTCACGGGCTTACCGTTCACAGGCTCCTGCCCTGCGCAGTCCTTGATGATATGGCCGTTCATGGGCAGTTCGGCGATCTTTTCGGCAAAGTCGGCGTCAAAGTTTTCGCCGTACAGCGCACGCGCCTCGCTCTCGCTGATCTCCTGCTGCGTGTAGTCGTGATTGGCATAGGTCTGTTGCGCTGCGTCCCAGGTCAGCTTGTAGTAGATGACCGGATGATTGGACCGATCCTTATGCAACGCATAGGTGAAGGAGTGCGCCGTATCGGCAGAGGACACGAACTTCGTTCCCGCTTCCCGATTGGACAGCGTGGTGTTACCCGAAGCCGAAGTGCCGTCTGCACTCGGTTCGGCATGGTTCTCGACAACGCTGTAATCGAGAACGAACTGACCGTTTTGCAGCCCGCTGCCGAAACGCGCACCGTCAAGCTGGAGGTTCGTGCCAAACAAAGATCCGGTCGGCAGGACGTTGTAAACGAATTCGAAGGTCATGTCGGTGGAGTTTCTGCTTGCCGCCTGGCCCTCAGTCAGGAACGGCCAGAACATCAGGTTGGCGTGCCCCTTCGTAAAGAAGTAGCCGTCGCCGAAAGCACGGTCGCCGGGGTTCTCTCCGCGCATGGTGCCTGCAAATGAGTTGTTGGCGAAAGAAAGCAGTCCGCGCCGCAGGACGCCGGAAAACGGATCGGAGGGATCGCAATTGGCCGCCAGGATCGTTGCCGGTTTCGTACCGGTCACAGCGGGGCCGGTGGTATTCATTTCCTCGGTAGAGGAGAAGAAGTCGATCCATACGAGCAGGCGATCCTGCCGCACGTACAGTTTCCGATAATCCTCCGGCGTATAGACGGTCGGCTCGGTCGCAACGGCGGCTTTGATTTCGGCATAGATCGTATCGGTGATCGGAGTCAGATAATAGGAAACGATCAGATCGGTCGTGACGATATTGTTGGCAAAGTCCTCGTCGAGTTCGCGGAGTGCCCTGAGGAGGTACTCCTTCGGCAAAATGACCAGGCGCGAGATGTCGGTCCCGCAATCGGCGGCCAGGTCAACGTAGCGGTTGATCAGATCGGCTTCTTCGCGCGTGAAGGCCCCGGCCGTCACCGCTTCGTCGGGGATATAGTAATCCGCATAACAATTTGCTTTGATGACCGTCAGCATCGCCGCCTTGACTTCCTCGGGCGAGGCGTCGAAGGTGAGATCGGCAACCGCCGCATGGATCTGTTGCTTCACACTGCTGGCAAGCGTGGTGTAGAACCCGATATCCAGCCGGAAGTACTTGGCAAGATCGGCAAAGTGGTTCTGCAGGATCTCGTCTGCGCCGAGTTCCTGCTTGTAGGTGCGGATCGCGTAGATCGCCTGCCGGCTGGGCCCCATACCGAAATAGGTCAGGTCTTGCAGTGCGTCGGAGTACGAGAGGGTCGCCTGGAAAACCTCTTCGGTCCCGCGCAAAACCGACACCGACCCGGTGGCAGACGTCGCCGTTTCCGCCGCGTAGGCCTCGGCCGGATGGTTGATGAGGAAGGTGAAGTCGGTCATCCCGTTGGCAAAGCCCACCGGCGCTTTGGTGGGAGGAGCCACCACCTTGCTCTTCACACCGGAGTATCCGCCCGATGTGAAGCCTATCCCGCCGGTCATCGAGCTGAAGCGGAGCGAGACGCCGTGGAGCACGAAATCGTATCCGCTGCAGGTCGTCTCGTCCACCGTCGTCAGACCGGG
>CASDOQ010000003.1 GCA_949282345.1 uncultured bacterium
GGAGGAAGCGAGCGGGACGGGGACGGAAGCGACGGTGAAGAAAATCCGGGAGAGCCGGGAGAGCGGCGGAAGGTCGCCGGGGCGCGGCTTGTCCGGGAGGGGAGAGGGCAAAAGAGAAAAACGGGCGCCGGGCGGCTCGCCGGGGAGAGAGAAAGAGGCGGTCGCCGGGATCGTAGGCCGGCGCGACGGGGCGATCTGCGAAAAAGGCGATCTGCGAAAAAGGCGAGCGAGGGGCAGTCAGAGGGCGGTCAGGCGGGCGTAGGTGGCCATCAGTTTTTTGGAGGTGCCGTTATCGAAGGCCACTTCGTAGAGGTAATCGCCGCCCATGTCGCGCACCGAGAGGATCGTGCCGTCCCCGAACAGGGCGTGATGCACGCGGGTACCAGCCGGGAAGCGCGACAGCCCTCCGCCAGACGGACGGGCGGGGGCGGTGGGGTTCGTAGGACGGCGCAGAAATTCCCCCGAGAGCGGAGCGGGACGGCGGTGAGATGCCGGCGCATAGGTCTTTTGCTGTATCGGGGCGGGGGCCGGAGCGCGCTCCTCGGCCAGCAGGTCGGCGGGGATCTCTTCGCGGACAAAGCGCGAGGGCGGATTGAAGGAGGTACGACCGTACATCATGCGCTCATGCACATAAGAAATATAGATCTTTTCCTTGGCGCGGGTCAGGGCGACGTAGGCCAGCCGGCGTTCTTCGGAAAGCTCGGAGGGGTCGGTATGGCACTGGTTCCCCGGGAAAATGCCTTCCTCCATGCCCGGCAGAAAGACCACGGGAAATTCCAACCCTTTGGCGCTGTGGATCGTCATGAGGACGACGGCATCGGCGTCTTCATCATATTTATCGATGTCGCTGACAAGGGCAACTTCTTCAAGAAATCCCGAAAGCGACGGCTCGGCGGCGCGTTTTTCGTATTCGGCGGCCGCGCTGATCAGTTCGCCGATGTTATCGGCGCGGGTCTTGCCGGTCTCTCCCTCGGCTTCCAGCATTTCTCGATAGCCGCTCTTTTCGTAGATCTGCGGGATGAGAGCCGAAACACGGCAATCGAGTGCGCGCAACCCGGCGATCAGATCGGAAAAGGCCGAAAGACGTGCGGCACTCTTCTGCAGTTCGGGATAGGCGGCGACATTCTGCAAAACGCCGCTCATGCTGATGCCGTCCCGGATGGCCAGATCGGCCACGGCTTCCACGGTCGCATCGCCGATCTTGCGCTTCGGCTCGTTGATGATGCGGCGCAGGCGGAGGTTGTCGGCGGGATTGGCGATGAGGTGGAGATAGGCCACCATATCGCGGATCTCCTTGCGGTCATAGAAGCGTTGCCCGCCGAAAACACGGTAGGGGATGCCGCTTTTCGCCAAGGCGCCTTCCAGCGAACGCGACATCTCGTTCAGCCGGTAGAGGATGGCGCAGTCGCGGTAACGGCGGTGGTCGCGGATCACCGATTGCATGATCTTTTCTTTGATCCAGATCGCCTCTTCGTTCTGATTTTCGGATTTATGTAAACAAATCTTGTCACCATCCGGCGCGGCGCACCAGAGCTTTTTCTCGTGGCGTGTCTCGTTATGTGCAATGACGGCGTTGGCGGCCGCCAGAATATTGCCGGTACTCCGATAGTTCTGTTCGAGTTTTACCACGCGGGCGTCGGGATAGGTTGTATCAAAACTCAGGATGTTTTCGACCGTGGCCCCCCGGAAACGGTAGATGCTCTGGTCATCGTCCCCGACCACCATGATATTGCGCCGGCCGGCACTCAGCAGTTCGGAAAGGCGGAACTGGGCAAGGTTGGTGTCCTGATACTCGTCGATGCAGACGTAACGGAATTTTTCCTGATAGTATCTGGCAATCTCCGGGTAGCTCTCCAGCAGGCGGACGGTCTTCATGATGATATCGTCAAAATCGAGCGCGTTGGCCGATTCGAGCCGCCGCTGATATTCGGCGTAGACCTTGCCGATCTGCCGGAGGCGGAAGTCTCCTTCGTCGGGAAATTCCGCCGGGGGGATGAGGCGGTTCTTGGCATCGCTGATGCGTTGCAGAACCCCCTTCGGCGGCAGATATTTCTCATCCATATCCAAAGCCTTCATGGCGTCGCTGACCACGCGCTTCTGGTCGTCGGTGTCGTAGACCGAGAAGCCGCTCCGATATCCCGCCTCCTCGGCGTGGACGCGCAGGATACGCATACAGACCGAATGGAAGGTGCCCGCCCAGATGTCGGCCCCGGTGGTCGGGTCGTCAAACGCGTTCCCGAGCCGCTCGCGGATCTCGGCCGCGGCCTTGTTGGTGAAGGTGATGGCCAGCATGGCGTAGGGCGGACAGGGAGCGTGGATAAATTCGTTCAGGATCTCCCCGATCTCATCGGGCGTGGCACTGCGGACGGCCTCTTCGAGTTCGGCCACGCGCTCTTCATTCAGCCCGTAGGGGGTGAAATCGGTGGAGAAGGCATCCCCGTATCGGATCAGATGTACGATGCGCCGCACGAGCACGGTCGTCTTTCCGCTCCCTGCCCCCGCCAGTACGAGAACCGGGCCGTTTTCGGCGCAGACGGCTTCGCGTTGCGGCGGGTTGAGCCCGAGGCCCTCTTCATAATATCGGCAAAAAAGCGCCCGCTTGGCGGCGAGATACCGTGCTTTCAATACTTCCATCAGATTTTCCCCTTGCTGTTTTTCTGTTTTCTTTTTTCCTGTTTTCTTTCAGAGATATTGTAACATGTTTTCCGATCTTTTGCAAGCAAAAAGGCCGGGTTTTTCACCCGGTCTTTTTGTCTTGATTGATCAATATGCAAAGTTTCATTTACTTTTTATTTCAAAAAAGGCGTCGTATGCCTCGCGGTAGAGATAGAGCGAGCCGAGAATGAAGAGCGGGAGACCGGCTTCTTTTGCCGCGGCGTGGGCGGCCTTCATCCCCGCCGTGACGCTTTCGCAGGCGGTGGCGGGCGTACCGCAGGCGCGGAAGGCGTCTGCATAGGCGGCGGCATCGAGCGCGCGGGGGTTGTCGGGGCGGACGGTGAAGGCGTGGAGAACGTGCGGGGCGAGGGCAGCCGTCATGCTCCGGTAATTTTTGTCCTTCATCACGCCCGAGAGCAGGATGAATTTTTGTCCGGGGTAGAGACGGTCGGCCGCCCGGAGCGTGGCGGCGATCCCCTCGGGGTTGTGGGAGCCGTCGTAGATCACGTCCGGGTCGCGCGAAAAGAACTCAAAGCGCCCCGGCCAACGCACCTGCGCAAGGCCGGTTCGCACGGCCTCGGCGGGCAGAAAGATCCCTGCGCGGCGCAGTTCGTTGACGGCGCTCAGCACAGTAGCGGCGTTTTCGGGCTGGTAGAGCGCGGCGAAGGGGATGCGCAGATCCCGCCACGGTTCAAAGGAGAAGGTGATCCCCTCCCGCCCCGCCTCGCTCACTGTGAGGAGCGACGGGTCGGTGAAAGCGATCGGGGTGCCGGTCTCTTCCGCCTTTTTCCGGAGGACGGCGGAAACGGCGGACGACACGCGCCCGCAGACGGCGGGAACACCGGGGCGGAAGATCCCGGCTTTTTCGGCCGCGATCTTTTCTTCGCTTTCCCCGAGGACGGCGGTGTGATCGAGCGAGATGCCGGTCACGACCGACAGGACCGACGAGGAGATGACGTTGGTGGCGTCGAGCCGACCGCCGAGGCCGACTTCCAGTACCACGAAATCGGGTCTCTTCTCGGCGTAAAAAACGAATGCCGCGGCGGTGATGAGTTCAAATTCCGTAGGTTTGTCCTCCATGGCTTCGGCCAGCGGGCGGATGGCGGCGATGATCCGCCGGAAATCTTCTTCGGGGATGGGGTCGCCGTTATAGCGGATGCGCTCGGTGAAGCGGTAGATATACGGGGAGGTATAGAGTCCCACCGAATAACCGGCGGCGCGCAGGACCGAATCGAGCATGGCGCAGACCGATCCCTTTCCGTTCGTCCCCGCAACGTGCAGAAAGCGGAGCGAGTCCTGCGGATCGCCGAGGGCGCGGCAGAGTGCCCGCACGCGTGAAAGCCCCGGCCGGCTCCCCTGCCAGGTAACGGCGCGGATATATTCCATCGCGGCGGCAAAGTCGGGGATGGCTTCTTCGGGAGGATCGGGAACGGCGTTTTTGGCATCGCCGGGGATCTTTCGGTCTTCCGGCAGACGGTTTTCGATATTTTTCATTTGCGCGTGATCCTTTCGAGCGGTCGCAGAAGGGCGGGAGATGAAAAAACGAAGAAAAGAATAAAGGATTCGATCAGCGCGACCGCGAGATAGATCGGGATGCGCAGGCAGAGGTATCCGATATCCACCCGGAAAAGAAGGGCGAGCGCCGCACTCTTGACCAGGACGGAACCGAGAAGATGCGCGATGAGTTCCACCCGGAGGATCGGCAGGAAGGAAGGGCGGCCGGGACGGATCCTGCGGCCAAGTACCCCCGCGACAAG
This sequence comes from uncultured bacterium, assembly GCA_949282345.1. Classification (GTDB taxonomy): domain Bacteria; phylum Bacillota; class Clostridia; order Oscillospirales; family CAG-272; genus UBA1740. Next base: position 4,413 of record CASDOQ010000003.1, read on the forward strand.
ACCGATGACGATGACCCCGGCGGTGATCAGCGGGTTCCACGCCTGCCCGGCCGAGACACAGGAGAGAAGGTCTGCCCCTGTGCCGACGGCCGCTCCGATGAACGGCCCGCAGAGGATCGACGAAAGGATCACGGGGAGGTTCTCGAAGGTCAGGCGCAGTACCCCCGTCCCCTGCAGGAGCTTTGCCAGCGCGCCGAGGAGGTAGGAGACGGCGGTCATGGAGGCGGCAAAGGTCAGGACGCGCACGTTACGCAGGCCGCGTGCGGCAGCTGTTTTCCTGCGTTTTTGCGTTTTGTTTTCCGGTTCCCCAGCGGCTGACGGCGACCGAGCTTCGGCAGGAACGAACGAAGCAGATCCGGACTTGTTTCGGGAGCATTCTTCGCTCTCGGGTCTCACTTTTTTCCAAAACATAAAAATCCTCCTTTCCCGAACCGCGGCAAAAGAAGGACTTACCAAACGGAAGCGGGATGCAGAACCTTTACCGCGAGACACGCTCTTCGTCCGCCGGGCAACTCCCCGTCCCCGCGGCACTTGACGCAAAGGCTCTTACTCTTCATCATTTTTATTTCGCGGATTCCGATGGGTTCCGCGCTTCCTTAATTATATACGCCTGCCTCCCGGCTGTCAAGGGGAGGGACAAAAAAAAGAGGGCGGAGCCGGGAAATTTCGGTAGGGATGGAGATTCTTTTCGTTTTTTTCTCGATCCTCCCCTGCGAAACGAAAATTCTTTCTGAATTTTTATTCAATTCGAAAAATTTGTCCAAATAAAAGCGAAAAATTTTTTTATTTATGAACTTTTTCAAAATAAATCTTTTTTTTATTGACAAACCGAAAGAAATCGTGTAAAATGGTATTTGATGAAAAATCTTTTTGAATCGACGATCGAAAAACCGGCGCGCAACGCCAAAAGGGGGCACGGATGAACAGAACGCTTTTGCAGACGCAGCTCCTGTATGACGAAATGGGGAAGAGCGAAAAAAAAGTGGCCGACTGGCTCCTGTCTCATCCCGGCGAGGTGTTGCCCTATTCGATCACCGAGCTGGCCCGTCTTTCCGAGAGCAGCGAAGCGACGATCGTGCGCTTTTCCAAGCGGCTCGGCTTCTCCGGATATCAGGAACTGAAACTCTCCTTAGCACAGGAAAAGGAGAACCGCGTGGTCTTGCCGACCATCACGTCTGCGGACAGCTGTTACGAGATCCTGGAAAAGGTGTGCAACGACGCCTACCTTTCGCTCGAACGGACCCGGCGATTGCTGGTGGCAGACAGTATGACCCGCGCGGCCGAGGCGATCGCCTCGGCGCGGAAATGCCTCCTGATCGGTCTCGGCTCTTCGGCCTCCGTGGCAATCGACGCGGCCAATAAGTTCCTGCGGGCGGGGTGCAATACTTACGCTTACAGCGATACACATATGCAGACGATTGCAATCTCTCAGCTCGGCGCGGGCGACTGCGTGGTGGGGATCTCTCAGTCGGGTTCTTCCAAAGATATCGTGGACGGGCTCCGGCTGGCGCGTTCCCGCGGGGCTATAACGATCTGCGTGACGGGAGCGGAGCGTTCTCCAATCGTGCGACAGAGCGACATTGCTCTGGTCACCGATACCGAGGAGGTACGGCACAGTACGCTGGGTCTGAACTCGCACATCTCGCGCCTGATGGTGCTGGACGCGCTGTGTTATTATATCGTCTACCGCAACGAAGAAAAGATCTCGGGTCTGCTCTCCGAGGACGAGCGTTCGCTTGAATCCAAACGCGTACACGAAGACGGCGCGGCGGCCGGAGAAAACTGACCGGGGCGTCGGGGCTCCAAAGCCCGACCGAAGAAGGAAGAAGTCTCCGAAGCGGCCCCGGACGCGGGCCGGAAAAAGACCGGAGAACGAGACCGCCGCGGGCGGATCCACACGTTATTCAATATCTTTACGGAGGATAGATAGATCTATGAAAATCCTGGTCATCAATGCCGGAAGTTCATCGCTGAAGTATCAGCTCTTTGATATGGACACCGGCGAGGTGATTGCCAAAGGCCTTTGCGAGAAGATCGGCATCGACGGGGCCATCACACACAAACGCCCGGGTCGGGAGGACTATCACGCGGAGGTGACCTTCCGCGATCATGACGACGCGATCGCCCTGGTGCTGAAACTGCTGACAGACAAGGATCTCGGCGTGATCAGCGACCTTTCCGAGATCGACGCCATCGGAAACCGCGTAGCGCACGGCGGCGAAAAGCTCCGTCGCTCGATGCTGGTGGGGGACGAAGAGATCCAGTATCTCTATTCGATCGTCGGCATCAACCCGCTCCACGGCCCGCCCGCCATCAAAGGGATCGAGGCCTGCCGCCGTCAGATGCCCGGCAAACCGCTGGCCTGCGTATTCGACACGTCCTATTACGCGACCCTGCCGGATTACGCCTATATCTATCCGCTCCCCTATGAATATTATGAAAAGTATCTGATCCGTCGCTACGGCTTCCACGGAACTTCCCACCGCTACGTGACCGGTCGGGTGAGCGAACTCTGCGGACGGCCGCTGGAGGAACTGAAGGTCATCACCTGCCATCTCGGCAACGGCTCTTCGATCACCGCAACGAAGTACGGCAAGGCCGTCGATACCTCGATGGGCTTCACCCCGCAGGAGGGACTCCCGATGGGAACGCGCAGCGGCTCGGTCGACCCGACCGTAATCCCCTATATCGCTCGGATGGAGGGGCTGACCCCGGACGAGACCGACAAGATGCTGAACGGCAAATCGGGTCTGCTCGGGATTTCCGGCGTTTCGAGCGACTGTCGCGAGGTGCGTGCCGCCGCAGAGGCCGGAAACGACCGCGCCCGGCTGGCCCTGGACGTCCTCGTGTATGACATCAAGAAGCTGATCGGATCCTATATCGCCGCCATGAACGGGGTCGACGTGCTGGTCTTTACCGCCGGCATCGGGGAAAATGACCGCGATCTGCGCCGCCGCGTATGCGCGGAGATGGACTTCTTCGGCATCGCGATCGACGAAGCGGTCAACGAAAATGCCCCCCGGGGAAAAGAAGTCGATATTTCGGCTCCCGGTTCCCGCGTGCGCACCTTCGTCATTCCGACGGATGAAGAATATATGATCGCGCTGGATACCATGAAACTGGTTACAAAATAAGAAAGGATAGAGGACAATGCAATCACCTTACGAAATCAAAAAACAGATCTGCGAAGTCGGTCATAAGATCTATGACAAAGGCTTCGTGGCCGCCAACGACGGAAATATTTCCGTCAAGGTCAACGACAATGAATATTACTGCACGCCGACCGGCGTTTCCAAGGGTGCGCTGACCCCCGACATGATCATCAAAGTCGACGGGAACGGCAAAAAACTGGAGGGGACGCTGAATCCTTCCAGCGAGATCAAGATGCATATGCGCGTCTATCAGAAGCGCCCGGACGTCTTTGCCGTGGTGCACGCCCATCCGCCCGTGGCGACGGCCTTCACCGTGGCCGGCGTGGAACTTGACCAGTACATCCTGCCGGAGGCGGTTCTGACGATCGGCACGATCCCGACCTGCGAATACGGCACGCCCTCCACGATGGAGATCCCCGATTCGCTCGATCCCTATCTGCAGGACCACGACGCTTTCCTGCTGAAGAACCACGGCGCGCTGACCGTCGGCAATACGCTGACCAAGGCCTTCTTCATGATGGAAGAAGTCGAATTCAACGCCAAGATCTGCAAATACGCCCGTGAGCTCGGCGGCGTGGAAGAGATCCCCTGCGAACAGCTGGAAAAACTGATGGAACTCCGCAAGAAGATGCAGATCCCCGGCCGTCATCCCGGCTGCAAGCGTTGCGCTAACCTGGGCACCGACAAGTGCCGCTGCAAGCAGAACGCCTCCGGCGGCTCTTCCTGCAGCAGTTGCCATCACGACGAGCCCGCCCCGACCGGCGACGATCTGGTGGCCGAGATTACCCGCCGCGTTCTCTCCGCGCTCGGCAAATAAAATCCTTTTTGTGACAAAAAACAGAACAGAAAGGAGTAATTATGGCCATCAACTGGACTGAAGCGCAGATCGAACAGATTGTGAAAAGCGTTATGGGCGCGATGAACACGACTGGTTCGGACGCTATCACATACGATGCGACCTCCTATTGCGGACGCAAATTCATCGGGATCTTCGAGACGATGGAAGAGGCGATCGCCGCGTCGGAGGAGGGCTACCGCGCCATCCGTTCCATGCGGGTGGAAGACCGTGAAAAACTGATCACCTCGATCCGGGATTTCTGCCGGGAGGAGGCCCCGATCATGGGGCGCCTCGGCGTGGCCGAGACCAAGATGGGCCGGGCGGATCATAAGACCGCCAAGCACCGTCTCGTGGCTGACAAGACGCCGGGGACCGAGGATATCGTTTCGGCCGTCAAGACCGGCGACAACGGTCTGACCCTGACCGAAATGGCTCCCTTCGGAGTCGTGGGGAGCATCACGCCCTCCACGAACCCCTCCGAGACCGTCATCTGCAACTCGATCGGGATGATCGCCGCCGGGAACGGCGTGGTCTTCAACCCGCATCCGAATGCGATTGCCACTTCCAACTATGCGGTGGATCTGGTGAACCGGGCGGTCTATGCCGCGGGCGGCCCCCGCGTGCTGGTTGCCTCGGTCGTCAAGCCGACGCTGGATACCGCCAACGTCATGTACAAACACCCCTCGATCCGGCTTCTGGTCTGCACCGGCGGCCCCGGGGTGGTGCGCAGCGTCCTCTCCTCCGGGAAGAAGGCGATCGGCGCCGGCGCCGGGAACCCCCCGGTCATCGTGGACGATACGGCCGATATCAAAAAGGCCGCGCGCGACATCATCGACGGATGCACCTTTGACAACAACCTCCCCTGTATTGCCGAGAAAGAGGTCTTTGCTTTCGATTCGATCGCCGATAAACTGATCGAGGGCATGAAGAAGGCCGGCTCTCTCCTCATCACCCGCGAGCAGGCCGACGCGCTGGCCGAGGTCGTGATGACCGAAGTCACCGCCAAGGACGGCAGCCGCAAAAAGATCATCAACCGCGATTGCGTCGGCCGCGATGCCGCCGTGATCTTAGCAAAGATCGGGATCAAGGTGGGACCCGAGATCCGGTGCATCCTCTGCGAGGTGCCGTTTGAACATCTCTTCGTACAGACCGAACTGATGATGCCGATCCTGCCCGTGGTGCGCGTCAAGAATATTGACGAAGCGATCGAACTGGCCGTCAAGGCCGAGCACGGTTGCCGCCACACGGCGCATATGCATTCCAAGAACATCGACCACCTGACGCGCTTTGCCCGTGCGGTGGAAACGACCATCTTTGTGAAAAACGCTCCCTCGTATGCCGGCATCGGCTTCGGTGGGGAGGGGCACACCACCTTTACCATCGCCGGCCCGACCGGCGAGGGGATCACCTCTGCCAGAAGCTTTACCCGTCTGCGCAGATGCGTGATGGTGGATAATTTCCGGATCATTTAAGGAGGAGAAACCATGGAACTCAGTGCCGCACAGATAGAAAGCATCGTGCGCCGCGTTCTCGGCGATATGGGCGGGGATGCTCCCGCTTCGGCCCCCGCAGGCTCGATCCCGAAGACCGCAAAGGTCGCCATGCTGACTGCAAAAAAACATTTTGAAGTAAAAGAATTCCCGATCCCGCCGCTGGAGGATAACGACATCCTCGTCCGCGTGGAAGGCGCTGGCGTCTGCGGGACCGACGTGCACGAATGGCGCGCCGATCCGTTCGGACTGATCCCGGTCGTGCTTGGGCACGAGGGCACCGGTGAGATCATCGCTCTCGGGAAGAACGTACACACCGATACCGCCGGAAAACCGATCAAGGTCGGCGATAAGATCGTCACCTCGGTCATCAGCTGCGGAGAGTGCAATGCCTGCCGCAACCATCCCGCCCACACCAACCTCTGCGAAAAGCAGGGCGTGTTCGGTCTGATCGGTCACCGGGACGAACAGCCGCTGAACGGCTGGTTCGCATCGCATCTGCTCATCCGTTCCCCCGGCGCGACCTACTTTGTGGTCAATGACCTCGATCTGCAGGAAAGAATGCTCCTGGAACTGGCTACGGTCTGCGTTCACGCCTACGAGCGCGCCTGCTCCACGGGGCTGATGCACTTCAATACCAACGTCCTGCTCCAGGGTCTCGGCCCGGTCGGACTGGTGATGGCCTGCGTGCTCCGCGCCGCCGGGATCAACAACATCATTGCCATTGACGGTACGCCGATGCGCCTTGAGATGGCGAAGAAGATCGGCGTGAAGACAACGATCAACTTCCGCGAATACGATACGCTGGAGAAGCGGATCGAGGCGGTAAAGGCCGCGACCGACGGCGTGGGGGCCGATTTCGCCTTCCAGTGCACCGGCGCGCCGGCAGCCGCCGCGGATATCTATTCCTACATCCGCCGGGGCGGCGGAATGTGCGAGATGGGCTTCTTCGTCAACAACGGTGAATACAGCGTCAACCCGCACTTCGCCATGTGCAACAAGGAGATCAACCTCGTCGGCTCGTGGGATTACAGCGCGCAGGACTATCCCAAGACGATCGCGTTCCTCAAGCAGGCGCGCGAGATGAACATTCCGATCAAGTCGCTCATCACGCACAGCTATCCGCTCGATAAGCTCGATGAGGCGATGGAGACCAACGTATCCCAGCAGGGCATCAAGATCTGCTACGTGCCGGATTGACGGAGGTCTGACCGATGGCACTCGGGATGATTGAAGTGTACGGATTCACGACCTCTATCGTCGTGGCAGACCGCGTTGCCAAGACCTCGGACGTCAAGGTGGTTGCCATCGATAAAAACAAGCCGGCCAACGCCGATACGGCAGAGGTGCCGCTGGTGATGGTGGTGAAATTCGAGGGGGATGCGGCCGCGGTGGAATCCGCACTGGAGGCCGGCTCCGCCGAAGCAAAGGCACGCGGGATGTATATCACCTCGTACCTGATCGCCGGGCAAAGCCCGGATATCGAATGGTTTGCCCATCTGGACGCAACCGGGCGGGACAAACTCCGGAATACCGATAAATAAAAATAATAATATTTTAAGGAGAACAAAGTCATGCAAGAAGCATTGGGTATGGTTGAAACAAGAGGTCTGGTCGCCGCGATCGAAGCGGCCGATGCAATGGTCAAAGCGGCAAACGTCGTGCTGATCGGCAGCGAAAAGATCGGTAGCGGGCTCGTGAGCGTCATGGTCCGCGGGGACGTCGGCGCTGTGAAGTCGGCTGTTGAGGCCGGCGGAGCCGCCGCCGGAAGACTCGGCGAAGTGGTTGCCACGCACGTCATTCCTCGCCCTCATACCGACGTTGAAAAACTTCTTCCTTCTCTGAAATAAGAAGAGGTCTGCATGGAACAGGCAATAGCGTTGCTCGAAGTGCAGGCATTGGTGGCTTCGATTGCCGGGCTTGACGCCATGTGCAAAGCCGCCGACGTCCGTCTCATCCATGTCGAGAAACGCTTGGGCGGGAGGCTCGTCACCGTCGTCGTAGCCGGCACGGTGTCTGCTGTGGAGGCGGCCGCGAAAGCAGGCGCCGCCGCCGCGGCAAAGGTCGGAAAGGTGAAACTCTGCGAAGTGATCGCCCGCCCGCATCCCGACATTATGAAGTTCCTCCTGACCGATTGATCCCCGGCCGGTAATCCGCCGGGGACGGCGGGAGCCGGATCCGCCGCACGCGGTGTGCGGCACAAAACAAGGTACATAGGTGCGTTCACCTGTGACATATAACTCATAATTCCAATATTTTTACGGAGGATAGTAAAATGGAAGCATTAGGCATGGTTGAAACCAGAGGTCTGGTGGCCGCGATCGAAGCGGCTGATGCGATGGTCAAGGCCGCAAACGTCGTTCTGATCGGCAGCGAAAAGATCGGTAGCGGGCTCGTCAGCGTGATGGTCCGTGGCGACGTCGGAGCCGTGAAGGCCGCCGTCGAAGCGGGCGGTGCCGCCGCCGGCAAGCTCGGTGAAGTGGTTGCCACGCACGTCATTCCCCGTCCCCACACGGATGTGGAAAAGCTCCTTCCGAAGGCCTGAGCCTGCGGAACTCTCCGTCACGGAAAGGTTTTTATCTTTCCGTGACGCCCCTTCGGGGGATCTTCGGTTCCGGCGTGGAGCATGGCCGGGATCTTCCAATACGGCGCCTTTCCGGCGGAGATACGCCTGCTTTTTCGGGACACCGGCGCTTCCTTTCGAGAAATATTCTTCTTCCTTTTTGCTCGGTCCTCCGCCGTTTACGGAGGAAGGCGGAGCAGAGAGGAAGACTCTTCCCCGGGGACCTTTCCCTGTCTGCCGTATGGCGCGCGACCCGTCGGATGGGTCGGACAACATAAAAATGGAGAGAGCATATGGAAATCTGTGCAAAACAAATCGCTGCGATCGTCAAGAACGTTATGGCCGAGATCGAGACCGGTGCGGCCGGCGCGGAGGGAATTCCGATCGGCGTTTCCAACCGGCATATTCATCTGACGGCGGCCGACGTGGCCGTCTTGTTCGGCGAAGGGTATGAATTGACCAAGATCAAGGATCTGAAACAGCCGGGGCAGTACGCCTGCAAGGAAGTGCTGACGATCGTCGGGCCTTCGATGCGGCCGATCGAGAACGTCCGCGTCCTCGGGCCGATCCGCTCCCGCACGCAGGTGGAGATCTCGATGACCGACTCCTATCAGCTTAAGGTGAAGCCGCCTATCCGGGAGTCGGGCGATCTCGACGGCTCCGCTCCCATCACCGTCATCGGGCCGCGCGGGGTGCTTTCTCTTCCCGAAGCGGCGATCATTGCCAACCGCCATATTCATATGAGCCTGGAGGACGCCAAGCGTTTCGGCGTTTCGGACGGGGATTACGTGACGGTGGATGTGCGGGGGAAAAAACATACGCGGTGGTACGACGTGCAGATCCGTGCCAGCGAGAAATTCGTACTGGAAATGCACGTGGATACCGATGACGCCAACGCCGCCGGGATCGGTAACGGCTCTCTGGTCACGTTGGTCAAGGAATAATCCGAAAGGACGGGAAAATGGTTAAAGGAATCGTTGTCAGCCATATTGTTTCGACAAAGAAACAGCCTTCGCTGGTAGGAAATAAATTCATGGAGGTCCGGTTGCTCGAAAACGACCAGCCGACCGAAAAGTTTCTCGTGGCGGTGGACAGTGTCGGGGCCGGGATCGGCGAGACCGTGCTGATCACCACGGGAAGCAGTGCCCGGCTGGCACTGGCCAATCAGGATTCCCCGGTGGACGCCGTGATTGTGGGGATCGTGGACTGAAATGAATACCGATATCAAAAGCCTGATGCAGGCCCATGGGATCGTGGGGGCGGGCGGCGCGGGCTTCCCCTCCTATGCCAAACTGGCCGAGGGGGCAGACACGCTGATCATCAACGGCTCCGAATGCGAGCCGCTCTTACATACCGATTATGAGATCATCAAACAGCATATCTCCGAGGTCGTGGCAGGCGCGGAGATGATCGCGGAGGCCGTAGGAATCAACCGTGTGATCCTTGCGGTCAAGGAACATACTTCCCGGGGGCTTGGCCTGCAGGGCGGGCAGGCGTTCGGGCGGATGACAAAGGTTTTTCTCCTGCCGAATATGTATCCGATGGGCGATGAGATCACCCTGATCTACGAGGCCACGGGACGGCTGGTACAGCCCTCCGCCCTCCCGATCAGTCAGCACGTCATCGTATACAACGTCGAAACCGTCTATAATTTCTACCGTGCCGTCACCTTTGACGAGCCGGTCGTCACCAAGTGGCTGACCGTGGCCGGCGATATTTCGGATAACCGCGCGTACGTTCTCCGCGTTCCGGTCGGGATGCGGGTGGCCGATATTCTGCGCGGGCTGGACATTCCGGTTCCCGCAACGCATCGGCTGGTCGTCGGCGGACCTTCGATGGGGCGGATCGCCAATCCCGAGACCGAGATCGTCACCAAGACGACAAAGGGGCTTTTGATCCTCCCGGCCGATATCCCGGCCGTTGCGACCAAGATCGCACCGCTGGCCGTGCAGGAGCGGCGGGCGGTCAGCGCCTGCTGTCAGTGTACCCGCTGTACCGATATGTGCCCGCGGCAACTCATGGGCTATCCGCTTGAGCCGCACCGCATGGTGCGCTTTGCCACCTCGCTCCCGGAACTCGACCCGGCTCTCTATACCGAGGCCTCGCTCTGTTGCGGATGCGGCATCTGCGAGATCGCGGCCTGTTGCCAGGACCTCTCTCCGCGAGCAGTCATCTTTGAAATGAAACGCCGCCTCGGCGAGAAAAAGATGCGGTATGATCCCGCCGGAAAGATCAGTGAGGTCGATCCGCAACGGGCGTACCGGCAGATGCCGATCTCCAGATGGAAGACGCTTCTCGGCGTTGCGCCGTACGATCGTAAACAAAACTATACAGAAGAGATCCCGCCTTTCCGCACGGTCGAGATCCTGATGCGACAGCATATCGGCGCTCCCTCGGTGCCGGTGGTCGCGGCGGGGGACACCGTCGTGTGCGGGCAGAAAATTGCGGAGGCAGGAGCCGGGCTTTCGGTTCCGCAGTTCGCCTCGATCGGCGGGCGCGTCCGTTATGCCGACGCACAGAAAATCGTGATAGAAAAGGACTGAGCCTATGTATCAAGCAGTAGGAGTTCTGGAACTCAAAAGCATTGCAAAAGGCGTTGAGGCCGCGGATGCCGCGCTCAAGAGCGCGGGGATCTCGCTGGTGTCTGCCCATCCGGCCTGCCCCGGAAAGTTTGAGATCATTCTGACCGGCGCGATCGCGGATGTGACTGCGGCGGCCGACCACGTGACCGGCCGTTTCGGCAGCACGATGGTCGACTCCTCCGTCATGGGACGGATCGACGAGCGCGTGATCGCCGCGCTTTTCGGCACGCAGACCGTTGCCAAGGCCGGCGCACTCGGGATCATTGAGACCTATTCCGCCGCCAGCGCCATTAAGGCCGCCGATATTGCCGTCAAGACCGCGAAGGTCGAGATCTTCGACCTGCGTGTCTCCCGCGGGATGGGCGGGAAAGGCATCCTGATGCTGACCGGCGATATCGGGGACGTTACCGCCGCCGTGGAAGCCGGAGCCGCCCACGCCGAGGAACACGGTCTCTTCGCCAACAAATCGCTGATCGCCGCCCCGCACGCAGGGCTGTGGGAACAGCTTTGAGGAGGATCGTATGCAGGAGATTCCGTTGAAAGATAAAATGCGTATTATTCAGGAGATGGTTCCGGGGAAGCAGATCACCCTGGCGCACATCATCGCCAACCCCGACCCGATCCTGTATGAAAAGCTGGGACTTGACCCGGCGAAGAACCGTTTCCGTACCGCCATCGGGATCCTGACGATCAGTCCGATGGAAAGCGCCGTCATCGCGGCGGATATCGCCATGAAGACCTCGGGCGGGATGGTCGAGTTCGTTGACCGCTTTACCGGCACGCTGATCATCACCGGCACGGTCTCCGAAGTGGAGAGCGCCATGAGTGCCGTCTGCACCTACGCGCAGAATACGCTCGGCTACTCGGTCTGTCCGCTGACAAGAACATGAAAAAACTGATCCTGATCGGCCGCGTGGCCGCCGGGAAGACCACCCTGCGTCAGGCCCTGATGGGCGAGCAGATCCATTATTACAAGACGCAATACGTACAGTACGGGGACGTCATCATAGACACCCCCGGAGAATATACCGAGTTGCGCTGTCTGTCAGGCCCGCTGGCTCTCTATGCGTATGAAGCCGACGTGGTCGGGCTTGTTCTTTCGGCTGACGAGCCCTATTCGATCTTTAACCCCAATATCTCCTGTATCGTCAATAAGGAGGTCATCGGGCTGATCACGGGGATCGACAAGCCGCGCGCCAACGTGGAGCGCGTGCGCCGGTGGCTGAAACTGGCGGGATGCCGCCGTGTCTTTGCCATCAGCGCGTACACCGGCGAGGGGATCGACGAGTTGCTGGATTATCTTGCCGACGACAATGACAAAAAAGACGGGAGGAAAACAGATGTCAAAGACTAAAGTGATCGCTTTCGCCAACAACAAGGGCGGGAGCGGAAAATCGACCACCTGCTCCAATGTCGGGTACGGGATGGCGGAGGCCGGAAAGCGCGTTCTGCTGATCGACGGCGATATGCAGATGAACCTTACCCTCTCCTTCTTCAAGGAAGAGCAGGCGCTTGAGTTCGCCAAAGGGGATCGGAACCTGTATACGGGGATCCGTACCGAAAGCGACCTGACCGATGATATCGTAAAGACCGAATACGAAAACCTTGACATCATTCCTTCTTCCACGTTGATGAGCTCAATCGAGTATGAGCTTTTCACCAAATGGCAGCGCGAATTCATCCTGGCGCGCGGCATCGAGAAAATTCTTGCAAGCGACGTATATGACTATATTCTGATCGACTCCCCGCCGACACTCGGCGGATGGGTCATGAACATCATGTGCGCCGCCGATTATCTGATCATTCCGCTCGAGGCCAGTCCGTGGGGACTTTTCGGCCTTGCGAATATGTTCGATTTCTATCATCAAGTGCAAAAGATCGCCCCGAAGATCGATCTGCTCGGCGTGCTGATCACCAAGGCGGACGAGCGGAAAAACTACTTCAAACAGACGACCGAGACGCTACGGGAACTCGGCAATGTTTACGTCTTTCAGAATTATATCCGGGTAGACAGCACCGTTGAATGGGCGCAGGATAACAGCAAGCCAGTGGCCGCCTACAAGCGCCACAGTCGGAGTGCAAAAGAATATACAGAACTGACAAAGGAGATTTTGGAAAATGTCGATCGGAAAAACCAGTCTTAAAAGAATGGCGGAGGGCAAGGAGGAAATGCCTTTGGCGCCTGTCGCCCCCGCAGAAGAAGCCGTGAAAGAGGTCGCTCTGGAAGAGGCCAAGCCCCTGAAAACAGCGCCTGCCCCGGAAAAAGCGGCAGAAGTCGAGGCGGTCAAAAAGACCCCCGCCGAGAAAAAAGCCGAGGAGAACGTCGCCCCCGAACTGATCGGGCAGGCCGTGGCCGCCGCTCCCGCTCCGAAAAAACGCGGCCGCAAGCCCGGCAGTAAAAACAAGCCGAAAGCAGCGGTTCCCGCAAAAGAAACGCTGCCCGGCGAGCCGAAGAAGCGCGGCCGCAAGCCCGGCAGTAAAAACAAGCCGAAAGCAGCGGTTCCCGCAAAAGAAACGCTGCCCGGCGAGCCGAAGAAGCGCGGTCGCAAGCCCGGAAGCAAGAATCGGGTCCAGAAAGCCCCGGTCGCCTATGCCGAAAATCCGTCTGTCCGCTTGGGAGATGAGATGCCGATCTGGCTTCTCTGATCTATCCGGCTTCCCTGATTCAAAAAAAATATCGGATCTTCCCGCCGGCTTGTACGGCGGGATTTTTCTCGGCTATAAAAAACTTTGCCTGATCCTGCGGAGAATATGCCGTATTCTGTGTTTTCCTTCTCTTTATATTGAATATTTTATGAAAATGTATTATATAAAAGAAAAAAGTACCCGCGCTGACCGGCGCGGGAATATCGCGGATACAGAGGAGAAACGGGATGGACGGAAAGGAACTTTGCGAACTGATCGACGGACGGCAGGAGGAACTTTTTTCTCTGCTTTCCGAATTTGTGAAAATAGACACGCAGAACTTTGGCGATCACGGCCGTGAGGCGGTGCTCGCCCGCCATCTTGCCGAACTCGGCAAGAAGATGGGGTTGGCGGTCGATCTGTATAGTCCGGCAGAATTGCCGGAAGTCATGCATTCCACCGACTTCTGGCCGGGGCGGCATCTGGAAGAACGCTATAACGTCACGCTCACGTATCCCGGAAAGAGCGATGAAAACGGCCTTTTACTGATGGGGCATACCGACACTGTGCGGATCGGAGACCCCGCCGCATGGGATCGTGATCCGCTTTCCGGCGCGGTGGAGGACGGGCGCATATACGGGCGCGGCGCGTGTGACGATAAGTACGCTTCGGCGGCGGTGATCTTTCTCTTCCGTCTGCTTGCGGAAAAGGGGATTCGTCCTGCGAAAAACATTGATTTTTGCGCGTATTGCGATGAAGAATGCGGCGGCTCCCACGGAGCCATGGCCGCCTGTATACGAAAAAAGTACGACCAGATTATCAACCTGGACGGGAAAGACAAACAGATCTACAGCTGTGCCTCCGGCGGCGGAGAGATCGATATTTTCTATCATCTCGACGGCATACAGGAGTCCGCGGAAGCGGCATCGCGCCTGCTCCCGGTGATCTTCGATCAGGTAAACGAATTCGGTGAACGCCGCCGGGCGGAACTGAAGGCCGACCCGGCCTACCACGGAAAGATCCCCGGCGGGATCCTGCGTTTTCTGGAGGTCTCTTGCGGTCATGCCGGATCAGATCTCGGCCGCGGACACGTCCGCTTCGTTTATTACACCAATCGGAGCGAGGAAGAGATCGAGAGCGAGCTTTGCGAACTCGACCGCGCGATCGGCAAGGCGCTTGCTCCTTACGGCGGGGTGTGTGACGGACACAAGCGCGCCACGCGTCATTTCCATTACGGGCGCGTGACCCCGACCGAAAACGGCGTTTACGCCCTGCAACGGGCGGCGCGGGAAGCGGTGGGGGCGGAGATCCCCATGGTCGGCTCCTGCCTGTCCGACCTGTCGGTGATTCTGAAATACGGGGCTTCCTCGGCCTTCGGCTTCGGCGCGGGGCGAGAGTTCGACGCACCGGGCGGCGCTCATCAGCGCAACGAATTCATGGAATGTGACTCCTTGCTGAATTATACGAAGACGCTTGGGGTCTATATTCTGAACACGCTGCTGTAAGAAGCGCTTTGCAGACTTCGCAAAATAAAAACAATAAAAAGCACCGGGAACGGTGCTTTTTTGTAAACATAACTTATCTTTTAATACTTGTCGACAGACGGACAGGCCCGAAAGGCAGAAAGCACGGGCGGCGAGGGCGGAAAGAAAGGCCGGCGAGGGCGATGCGGCGAGGGGGGAAAATGAAGGGCCGGCGGGGGCTATCCGGCGTGGGGGGAAAGAAAGGCCGGCGAGGGCGATGCGGCGCGGGGGAAAAATAA
>CASDOQ010000004.1 GCA_949282345.1 uncultured bacterium
GAAAGGCTTCGGAAAGTGTGTGGCGGTTCGAATCTGTCGAGGGACCCGAAAAGATGCGCAAAGCGCAGAAATGCATCTACAAAATATCGAAAACAACAGAGTCGAAAAATGAAGCATTCGCTTTGCGAATATGAAGCACAAGCCTGCGGCTTGTATGAAGCGGCGGCATTGCCGCCACGAAGCGAAGCGCGCGGTAGCCTCGACCTGTGCCGAAGACACGCTTCATAGGGCAAAGCCCTGCTTCACGAGTTGCTGCGCAACTCGCTTCATGCGCCGCAAGGCCGCTTCATTGAAAAAAGCACTTGCTTGCGCAAGTGCTTTTTTCTGTGAAAGGGCGATAAAAAAGATATTTCGGGGGGTCACATGGACTTGAACTCACGCTCATTTATCCGGAATGTTTATGTAAACATATTTTCTCAATTCTGCTTCTTTCGAAACACAAACGAACCCCTCTTTTTCAAAGAGACTTATTGATGCAATATTGTTTTCATCAATAGATACTTCAATTTTTTTGTAATCAATATCAAGCTTGCCAGATTTAATATCCTGTAAGATTCGTGTTGCAATGCCGTTCCTTTGATATTTAGGAATTACCATTATATCCATATACAATGTTTTGTTTGATATTTCACAGTGCGTTGCAGCAACCAAAATATCATTATTAAACACCTTAAAGTAAAATACGTTTTCTGTTTCTGTAACGTAATTCCAATAATTATTTTCATTGATGCTGATAAAGTGAGAAATTTCAGGAAGATTTAGAATTTCGGTTAAATATGGTATATCTGTATCACTTACGGTTTCAATACGTCTATAAATCATTTTGGATTTTCCTTTGCGGTGTTGATGGATGCAATGTCTTTGATTTTATAATCAAAGGACTGTCAGCCATAGCCTTACCACCTTTTACCTTGATGTGTTCATTATACCATAAAACCTATTACTTTTCCACCTTATAGAATAAAAAATGCTTTTCACCCAACGGGAGAAAAGCTACATTAGACACCTTTTCATTATTCACTATTACTTATTGCTTGCCAAAAATCGACAAAGGGATTTTAGTGAAAAGTGAAGAGTGAAGAGTGAAAAAGTAAAATCGACAAGTCTCTGTCGAAACTTGTCGATTTTTGGCTGGGATAGCTGGACTCGAACCAGCGGAATGCGAGAGTCAAAGTCTCGTGCCTTGACCAACTTGGCTATATCCCATTAAGATCTTTGACAGTATAGCACAAAAGCGCGGGGATGTCAATGCCCCCGCCGAATTTTCCGGCAAGAGAAAAATAAAACAGGCATCCTGCCGGATCCCTGTTGTGGTGGAGCATTCCGCACTACACCCGAACTCATGCCATGCAGTACAAACCAATAGTTCGTACAACCTTTGACGGTTTGGATGCGGCAGCCTGCCGCTGGTGGAGACAATTGGAGTTGAACCAATGACCTCTTGCATGTCAAGCAAGCGCTCTAACCAACTGAGCTATGCCTCCGAACAGTGGATAGTATACCATGCTTCTCCGAAAAAAGCAAGCCCTTTTTTGAATTTTTTTATTTTTATTCCGAGGCGCCGCTTTTTCGTCTTTCGGAAGGGGGCGGAAAGTGCGGCGGGTATTGACTTTATCGGAAAAAAGAGGTATACTGAAACATATCCTGCTTTCCAGGGATCAAGATCGGAAAACAACAGTGAGGTCAGAGAAAATGAAGAAAAATTATCCTTTATATGAAACAACTGTATTTCGTGACTTCCGCGTTATGACAGAAAATGTTGCCGCCAAATATCCCGACCGCCCCGCCGTCGCTTTCAAGCGCGACCCGAAAGATCGCGAATGGGTCACGCTCACCTATACCGATGCCAGAAACGATCAGCGCGATCTCGGTACGGCACTGATCGATGCCGGTGTGACCGACGCCCGCGTGGCCATTATCGGAGGAGCCTCCTACGAATGGATGATCGCCTATTACGCCCTGATGTCTGTCGGAGCCGTCACCGTCCCGATCGACAAAGAGCTTCCCGCGGCCGATATGGCCAGTATCATCGTCAGTGCCGACTGTAGCTTTGCCTTCGTGGCGGACGAGTGCCTCGCCAAGATGAAGGAGGGGATCGGAGACCGCCCGATACGTGTTTTCTCGCTTACCCCCGAGAAGGAAGGCGAAGACAGCTTCCGGGCGCTCGTGCGCCGGGGGCACGCGCTCTACGAAGGAGGCGACAACCGCTATTACGATCATGAGATAGATCCCGACCGCCTGGCCACCATCGTCTTTACCTCCGGCACGACCGGCAAAGGCAAAGGAGTCATGCTCACCACCAAAAACATCTGCGCCGACATGACCCAGGGAATGTATAACTTTGCCATCACCCCGCGTACCATGTGCGTCCTTCCGCCGCACCACACCTTCTGCTCCACGGTCAACTTTGTCGGGCATTTTGCTCAAGGTTCTCAGATCTGTTTTTCCAGCGGCCTGCGTTACCTGCTCGGCGAACTGAAGGAGGTACAACCGACCCACCTGATCCTCGTCCCGCTTTTTGTTGAGACCTTCTACAAACGCATCTGGGCCACGGCCGAAAAGGAAGGAAAAGCCGGGCTTCTCCGCAATATGATGAAGATCTCCCGCCATCTGCCGGTCGCCCTCCGTCGCCGCCTCTTTGCCAAGAGTGTGCTGGCGGCTTTCGGCGGAAAACTCGAAATGATCATCTGCGGCGGCGCCGCACTGAACCAGGATATCATCGATACTTTTGACGCCGTCGGTCTTACCGTCCTGAACGGATACGGCATCACCGAATGTGCTCCGCTGATTTCCTGCAACCGGAACCGGTATCAGAAAAAGGGGAGCGTCGGTACGCCGATCATCGGAGAAGAGGTCCGCATTCACGAGCCGGACGAGAACGGCGAGGGCGAGATCTGCGTCAAGGGCCCCAACGTCATGATGGGCTATTACAAGAACCCTGAGGCGACCGCAGAGGTTTTTGACGAGGACGGCTGGTTCCATACCGGGGACTACGGCCGGTTGGACGAAGAGGGATGGATCTATATCACCGGCCGTCTGAAGAACCTGATCATCTTCTCCAACGGAAAGAATGTTTACCCCGAGGAGATCGAATGCGAGATCTCCCGCGTACGCGGCGTATCCGAAGTCGTCGTCTATGCCGGGCAGAGCAAGAGCCGTCCCGAGGCGGAGGTCATCGTAGCCGAGATCTTCCCCGACATGGAGACCTTGGAAGCCGACGGGATCACCGACGTGCAGAAATACTTTGAGGACGAGATCAAAAAGATCAATGCCCGCACCGTATCCTACAAGGCGGTCGGCAAGGTCAAACTCCGTTCCGAGGAATTTGTCAAAAACACCTCGCGCAAGATCATCCGTTTTGCGATCGACAAGACCATAGACTAAGAGGAAAACTCCATGAAGCTTTCCTATTACACCTTCGGCAGCGGTGCCCAAAACTACGCCGAGCAGATCGAACACGCCAAACGCTACGGTTGCACGGGGCTCGAACCGCTCGTGACACTCGATTTTTCCTCCGGCGACCCCGAACCCGCACGCCGCACCCGCGCACTGCTCGATGCGTACGGGATGTGCTGTCCCTGCTTCTCCATGTATGTGGAGATCCTGCGGGACAAAGATGCCTATCCGCGCATCTGCCGCGCCATCGATCAGGCCGCGATCCTCGGCTCGCCCTACTTCCACCATACCGTAGGGCCGGACGCCTACCCGGGTCAGCCCTTCTCCGAGTACCTCGGCATTGCGGTCG
>CASDOQ010000005.1 GCA_949282345.1 uncultured bacterium
AAAACTGACCAAGCGAGGCTTAGTCAGTCTTTCCGATTACTACCTAAAGGTAGCACGTATTTAATTTGAATTGAACCGCCGTATGCCGAACGGCACGTACGGTGGTGTGAGAGGTGGATTGATTTCTACCTACTCGATTGAAAAAGGCACCTCCGAAAGCGTTTGATCTGGGAGGTGCCTATCGCTTCCCGGGAAGAGAGCGTCCCGGGTGACGGCCTGCGTTCCGGTGGCCTCAGGCCTTTCCGCAAGAGCCGAAGAGGCGGATCTTTTTAATGACTTCCTCTTTGATGACGCTCATCTTGTGGTTGCGGATGGTGAGGTAATCTTCGCCGGCTTCAAAGCCTTCGGCCATGGCGCGCGTGCCGGCCAGGCAGAGGTCGGTGAAGATATTGATTTTCGCAATGCCGCGCTTGATGGTATCGCGGAAATCGTTATCAGAGAGCCCGGAACCGCCGTGCAGAACCAGCGGAACATCGAGCGCCGCACGGATCTCCGAGAGGCGTTCTAAGTCGAGCTTCGGCTTGGTCTTGTAGGCGCCGTGCGCCGTTCCGATGGCGATGGCGAGCGCATCGATTCCCGTGGCGTCGGCAAAGTTGACGGCTTCCTCCACGGTGGTATAACGGTCGGCGTCCCCGGTCACGCCTACATTCCCGACGTGGCCGATCTCGGCCTCAACCGTGGCGCCCATGGCGTGCGCGATCCGCACGACTTCTCTCGTCGCGGCAATATTGTCTTCGGGTTTTCCGAGGCTTCCGTCAAACATCACGCTGGAGAAACCGAGCTTGAGGGCTTCCATACACCGATCGAAGGAAAGCCCGTGGTCGAAATGGACGACAACGGGAACGGTGGCACGTTTGGCGGCGGCGATGATGCCGGGAGCGATCAGACTCAATTCGCCGTAAGGAAGGAGGACCTCGGCTGTACCGACGATGATGGGAGAGCGTTCTTCTTCCGCGGCATCAATGGCTGCCTCCAGCATATCGCTGTCGGTCGTGTTGAAAAGTCCGACAGCGTATCCGCGCTTCTGCGCGGGCTTCAGAACTTCGTTGAGATTGACTAACATGATTTATCTCCTTTGGTATAGAGTTTCGAGCTTGCGCACTTCGTCAAGCGGACGCATCCCGCTGACCGAGTCGGCCGCGGAAAGATTGGCAGCGGCGGCGCAGGAAGCAAGCGAGAGCACCTCCCGGTCGGACCGGCCGTGCAAGAGCGCATAGAGGGAAGCGGCGCAGAAGGCGTCCCCGGCGCCGGTCGTTCCCACGATATATCCGGCAGGCAGGGAAAGCGAAGGAAGAGCGGTGAACTCCCCGCTCTTATCAAGACAGACGCCCAGCGCAGGGCAATGCAGGATCACTTTTTTACGCACGCCGAGAGAAAGGAGAGCTTCCGCAAGACCGCGCAAGGTTTCGGCGTCGGGTTGCCCGTGCGGCAGTTCCTTGCCCGAAAGACGTGCCGCCTCGATCTCGTTGACAATCAGATAGTCGACGTACGGCAGGGCCGGCACCACGACCCGGGTATAGCGGTCGCCCGGTTCGCTGATCAGATCGATCGAGGTCGGGATACCGCGCGAGGTCGCCTCGGCAAGCAGACGTGCCGCCCGGCTCCCGTATCCGGCATCCGGCTTGTCCAGCGCGCCGAGCAGGAGCAGGTATCCGAGGTGCAGATGGGAGGGAGCCAACCGATCGAAGTCAAAGTCAGCGATGTCGAGTTCATCATTGGCACCCGCCAACGTGAAGAAGGTGCGTTCTCCGCCCTTCACGCTCATGACATCGGTAAAACTGGTTGGGGCGGTTTCTGAAACAATGACGGCAGAAGTATCAAGCCCCGCTTCTTTCATCCGCCCGGTCACGAAGGCGCCGTATTCGTCGTTTCCCACCCGTCCGAAGACACGGACGGGGAAGGAGGGGTCAAGCGTGGCAATGTCGATGGCGGTATTCGGAACCGCTCCTCCGACGGCCCGCGTGACCGAAGAGATCTGCACGAGTTTTCCCGCATCGGGATAAACGGGGATGGTCTTGATGACGTCCGCAAGGATCGTCCCTGCGATGACGAGCGCTTTATTCATGAGTTGCCTCCGGGTCCTGCCAGGCGGGAAATCCCCGCCGGGCTTTTGATTTTTTCGCCGCGGGTGCGCGTCGGGCGAGCGATCAGTTTGCGTCGGCAGTCAACGGTCCGGCCAGTTCCTGCAGGAAGAAGAGTTTGCCCGGCAGGGTGGGGATGTAACTGGAAGTAATGTGGCGCGTCGGGCCGTAGCGGAGCGTCATCCAGAAGCTCATGCCCTGCCACTGCATGCCGCGCCCGAGGACGCCGTCCGCACCGCCGATGGCATAATCGGCCGAGAACATCAGAGCCGGCCCCATGGTGTTGGCGAAGCAGGGGATCATGGTAGTGCGGCTGCGGAAGGAGGTGATGGCATTCTGCTCAATGGTCAGCGGATGGAGGCGCACACCGATACGGTAGGGCTGTTTTCTCCATTCGGCATCATCTGAAAATTCCGCTCCGATGGTCGGTTCCCAGAAGGCGATATGGCACATCCGGCCGATCCCGTAGACCAGCACGAGCCGGGCGCCTTCAGCGCGCAGAGCGGCGATCTTTTCGGGATAGGTGGGCAGATTCTCTTTGGTGGCGAAGTTCCGCTGAGAGACAGGCACCGTCAGTTCCCCGAGCGGATTGTAGAAGGCGTTCTCCATCGCGCTCTGGAAGGAAGCTTCGCCGGTGATGGTGTTGCCCTCGGCATCGGCCCACTCGTCCATATTGAAGCAGTAAACGTTGCGGCAGGAAACATTCCATTCACGTAGGAAATACACAGCCCATTTGTACATTCCCATCGGGCCGACGGGCAGAATGAAGATGATCTTGCGTCCCGCTTCGTTCGCGCGGCGGATCTCATTGGCGATCTCGTGTCCCATCTTGACGTTGAATTCTTCCAGCGAGTCGCACATGACGGGGGAGAATTCGGGATTCCAGAAGGACTGGCGGTCAAAAACCTCTTCCGGCGCGTGCGAGCAGCACTCGTCGATCTTTTTCATATCCCATCCGGCGGGATAAAAGCCTTCCATCGGGCTGCCTTTGACAGTAGAAAGAAAATCCATAACTGTTCTCCTTGATCTTACTTATATTTTAATAAATTCTGCTTGATTTTCTGTTTCGATATATCGCTTTTTCCGGGATCACGGCAGGAGTCTCTGTGCCGTCCCTTTCAGATATACCTGGCACATCCGGAAGCCTTCGGCGTAGTCGACGCCGCACTGATACCCGCGGTAGCGCGAGCAGGTGCGCACCATATCAGGGAAGTCGATGTGGTCGTGGTCGCGCATCCATTTCACCTGTGTTTCGTGGCATTCGAGCATTTCGAGCTTTTTGTCGATCACGCTGGTGATATCCACGAATTCGGTGGGGTTGAAGTTGACCCCGGCCAGGGTGTCCATGTAATAAATAGGAACCAGTTTGGCCGCTCCGGGCTTTTCGGTATGGTAGTTCGGCAGGGTGGCGGTGAAACTCGCATCAAAGACCAGCCGGGAAACGGCCGTGTGATCGGGCATATAATCGTCTGGTGCGTGCGTGATGATCAGGTCGGGCATGGCGTAGCGGATGACGTCCACCATCATGTCCCGGGATTTTTTGTTGTTCTCGTAAATGTCAAGGTCGTGAAAACCGCCCCAAATGACCTCATATCCGGCCATCTTTCCGGCACGGCGAGCTTCCTCTGCCCGCATGAGCGCCAGCTCATCCGGCGGGATGACCACGTGGCCGAGATTTCCGTCCGATGCGTGGCAGACCACCACGCGGTCCCCGCGCTCGGCACAGCGGATCAGCGTTCCGGCGCAGGCGATCTCAATATCGTCGGGGTGCGCCCCAATCGCAAGTATGTTCATAAAAAGGCTCCTGAAAGATCGTGATTTTTGCAGATGCAAGCAGGAGCTCTGTCTTTTTGACAGAAATCTCCGCTTAATATTAATTATAGATGCTTTTCCGTAGGAAAACAAGATAGAATAGTCAAAAAAAAGAGTAAAAAAATCTTCTCGAAAAATTAAAGAGTTCTATTGCACTTTTTTCGAAAAGCGTGTATACTGGACATATGAAGGAAAAACAAAGTGTGCGGTATTACCGCCATAAACTGGAAAACCTGCTGGTCGTCACCAAAATCGTCACTGTCCACTATTTTGAATTTGAAACCGATTTTGACTCGGGAGGAGAGTCGCATGATTTCTGGGAAATGGTATACGTCGGACGGGGCGAGGTCGAATGCCGTGCCGGGGAGACCGACCTGATCCTGCACGCGGGCGAGGCGATCTTTCACGCGCCGGACGAATATCATCGTCTGATTGCCCGGGCGGAAAAGCGTCCGCAGGTCATGGTCTTTTCCTTTGAATGCCGCTCGGACGCCATGCGGTTTTTCCGGGGACGGCATATGCCGATCCCGCGGGGATTACAGCCTTCTCTGTCCGGGATTGTGGAAGAAGCGCGGAGGACGTTCGATATTCCCGTCAGCGACCCGCGCACGCGGAAAATGCCGTTGCTGACTTCGGCGGCTCTCGGCGGTCAGCAAATGATCAAAAACCGGCTGGAGATGCTCCTCATTGAACTGATGCGACATGCCTCCGGCGCGGGGAAGGACGCCCGTTTCTTGCGGAATGACGAGGTGGCGGGCTCGATCGCCGCACGGATCTTGTCGGTCATGGAAGAAAATCTGACGTCGGGGCTTTCGGTGGCAAAGCTTTGCGAGGGGATCGCGTACAGCCGTTCCTATATTTTCCGGCAGTTCCGCATCGCCACCGGGCAGACGATCGGGGACTGTTATAACCGCATGAAGATCGATTATGCCAAAGAACTTCTCGCCTCGCCGGGCATGACGGCTTCCTCGGTTTCGGAACTTCTGCATTTTGACTCGGCCAACTACTTTTCAAAGACCTTCAAACGCTATACCGGAGTCTCCCCGCGCGAGTGGCGCGCCAGGCATCTGGATCGCTGAGGAAGACCGACTCTGCGCGGCCGCCTCGCGAAAAACGCCCGAAGGCGAAAAGAGGCGGAAAGATCGCCGGAACGCCGGGACGGTTGCCGGTGCCGGGAACGGTTGCCGGTGCTTGAGGACGGTTGCCGGTGCTTGGGAGATTTTCGCGCTCGCGTTGCTCCTGTCCGTGAGGAGATCAAAAAAAGAAAAGCAACCCGGAGAGGGTTGCTTTTTGCGATCACTTCGCGGTGGCCGCGTCAGCCACGACGACCTCGCCGTCATACGCGCCGCATTTCTTGCAGACGTGATGGGCAAGCGTCAGGGCGCCGCATTTCTGGCATCTCGAAAGGGTGGGCAGGGAAAGCTTCCACGTGCTGGATCTTCTCTTATCTCTGCGCGCCTTGGACTGTTTTCTCTTCGGAACTGCCATTGTTCTACACCTCCTTGGTCACAAAAGCACTGGTTATTTATATCTTCAAAATTACTTTGAAAAATCGGACGGTTTTTCCTCTGCCTCTTCTTTTTTCAGGCGTTCGAGGAGCGCCTTCAGCGGTTCGGCAAGACGGGGATCCTGCGTTTTGGTATCGCAGGAGCAAGGGCCTGCGTTCAGATCGGCGCCGCACCGGGGGCAAAGCCCGCGGCAATCTTCACGGCACAGGATCTTGAAAGGAAAGTTGAGAGACACGAGGTCGGTCAGCAATTCGTCCATATCCAAAAAGCCGTCTTCCGTGACGAGATATTCGTCCTCGGTATCCTCTTCCATATCCTCGGCCTGGCGCGGGGTCACGACGGTGCGTTCCACGTCAAGAGAGAAGAGACCCTGCACCGGAGCAAGGCAACGGGCGCACGGCGTTTTATAGGGCACTGAGAGGCGGAGAGACAGGCGGATATACCCGGCGGTATTGACGATCTCGCCGGTTACCTCCGCCGGCCCGCAAAAGCTGACGCCGTACAGGGGATCGGACGGTTCATCGGTCTCCTCGATCCCGAGAGAAAAGGCGAGCGGCAAGGTATGGATCTCACCGGCCAGAAGTGAGCGAAGGTCGATTTTCATGGTATCTCCCGACCTGCGCAAGACATTTTCGGGACATACCGCGCAAATCGTACACATCATTATACCCAATCCGCCCGTGCTTGTCAAGGGTTCTTGAAAAAATAATTCTTCTGTCTCCCCGGTCGGGTTTGCAGGCGGCGGCTGTATTTTTTTCAGGCAACAGGAATTTTCCCCGGGATAGGGTTTGACAAGCGGAGCGAAATATGCTAAACTATATATGTAACATCGAAAAGAAAACCGGAGCGGAGCAGAGGAATGAAAAAAACACCCGAATGGCCGGAGGCCGAAGAATACGAGGAGCGATACCGCGGGGAGTTACGCGACCGCCGGATAGGGCGCTTTCTCCTCTTTTCCGTATTGATCCTGCTTGCGGCAGTGATCCTTTTTTTGGGTTTCCGTATCTGGTTGAGTTCTTATTATCCCAAAGAAGCGCGCGGGATCCTGTATACCGAAGGGGTGCGTGACTATTGTCTTTCTTCCCCCACCGAGGAGATCGCCGCCAAGCGGCAGGAATTGCGCTTCAATTACGACAATACCCGTGACGGCTATTTCTTTGCCGGGGAGCTCGTCGTGATCCCCGGGGACGGCACGGTGCAGATCAGTATGAGGTATAACCGCAGTACTTTGCGGAAACTGGCGGAAAAATACGAGGATTTCGACCCGGATGCGCAGGAGCCTTTCACCTATCGCGCGGTCTGCTCGCTCGGCGAGGGGGAGGAAGGAAAGATCCGTACCCATACGGTCGCTCCCGCCGGGGAGAAGCATTCCTCTTTCCTGATCTATGAATACGACAGGCTGTCGTTCGAGGGATTGCCGCTGGAGGAGATCTACTGGATCCGCGTCGAAGTCCTGCGCGCCGCTGACCCCGAACCGATCTGCAATATCTGCGTTTATGAAAACACCGAAAGGTATCATGAGTTCACGGATCTCACGATCCGAAAATCCGAGGTGCGCTGATGGAAGA
Source organism: uncultured bacterium (assembly GCA_949282345.1). Taxonomy (GTDB): domain Bacteria; phylum Bacillota; class Clostridia; order Oscillospirales; family CAG-272; genus UBA1740. The sequence goes on from CASDOQ010000005.1 coordinate 6,970, forward strand.
ACGGTATACGCCGAAAGCCCGGAATAAGAACGCCGTCTGGCTTTCCGCTGCACTTTTTCTTGCCGGGTGCATCCTCTTGGCGCTCGGCATGGCGGGGGTCCCCGGCGCCGCCGTCTTTCAGCTCTGCTTCGCCCTGCTTTCGGCGTCGGCAATGCTGGTATGGCTCCGCTACTGTATGTCCGCCTATACCTACACCCTGACCGATTCCTGCGGGGCTCCGATGCTGGTCGTCACGCAGACGCAGGGAAGACGGATCTCGACCGTCTGCCGCGTGGAACTCTGCCACGTGGAGCGGATCGTACCGATCCCCGACGAAAAAAATACGGACGGACGTGCGGCGCTTTCGGAATACCGCGCCGCCCCGGCCCGGTATTCGTATCTTGCCACGCTGGCCCCCCGTTCCTCGGTCATTCTTTACGCCCATGAGGGCGGGCAGCGTTTTGCCCTGCGGATCGAGCCGAACGATGCGTTTTTTGCCTCGCTTTCCGAGCGGGTGCTCCGTGCGGGCGGCGGAAGAATCGAAGAATAAGTTTTTGCCCGAAGGATACCGAGGCCCGATCCCGCGAGCAGAAGAAGGAGAGGTTTTTATGGATAAATACCGTGTTTTACGCCTTTACGCCATTGCTTTTGGAACATTCGCGCTTTTTCTGGTTTTCACCTGCCTCTTTTCGGGGATGTTTGAGGCCAACGGGGTCGTTATCATGCGTCTGGCCGTTTTCGGCGGTATCTTCATGCTTCTGGCCATCCCGGCACACCTTTTCGGACGTCTCTTTCTCCCGCTGTACGGCGTGAGCATCGCCCTGAATATGCTCGGCTCGGCCTTCTATGCCGCGCTGTATTATGCGTATGCCGGCATGCGCCCGGATTTCGTTTCGCTGGTCGTTTCCCTGCTGGTGCCTCTCCTCTACCTTTCCGTGCTTTTTATTCTGGTCGGCATGGCCCCCCATCGCGCCCGCGCGCTTTGCGCGGCGGGAACGCTCGTTTCGCTCTTATTTGAACTTTTATATCTGCTTTTGTGGCTCATTTTCCGCAATGTGTTTTTCAGTTTCGGCTTCTTCTCCATGATCATTGCCTTTACGATGACGCTGGCGCTCTGCTATACCATGAAGAAAGAAAAGCCCAGGACGCTCCGGTACGCTTCTTTTGCCGGGTTCGGCTATTTTTCTCTTATCGCGATCGTGGTCCTCGCGGTGATCACAGACGGAGACGTCCTTGGGGAGCTGGACTTTGATTTCGGCCCGTTCAAAAAGAGAAAGAAATGACGCGCTTTGATTGAGACAGAAAGTTTTTTATGAAATTATGAAAGAACGCTTAAGTGCTCAGGAAAAATACGGAATCCGATACAGCCTGTCCGATCATCACGATCCCGGAGAACGTTGTTTTGACGCCATCGGAAAGACCGCCGCGATCGGTATCGGCGCGTTGCCGGGGCATTCGGATTTTGACGGGCTGATGCCCTGGGCGGGGATCACGCGCGTCCCGATCCCCTCGGCGGACGGCGAGGATATCTTCGTGAAGATTCCGCTCTTTTCTTACGATCATTACCGCGAGGACGGGTATGAGTATTTCGTCATCGCTCCCGGCGGCGAGCGTCCGCATCCCGCATTTGTGGAGGACGGGCGCGTGCTGGATGCCATTTATATTTCGGCTTACGAGGCCACGGAACAGGGCCGAAAACTCTATTCCCGCGCCGGCCGCATCCCCGCCAACAACACAACGCCCGCCGATTTCCTGGCGGCGGCCCGGCAGCGGGGGAAGAATTATACGCTCTATGACCTCCGTACCGCGTCGGCTCTTTGGCTCCTGATGGCCGTGGAATACGGGCGGCGCAACACCAATACCTATCTCGGGTACGGGGCGGCGGATTTTTTGCAACCGATCTACGACGTGCGTTACCGTTCTTTGAAGACCGAGCGGCAGGTGAACTGCATCACGGTCCCTGCCTTTTCCAACTTTGACCGTCACTGCATCCCGATCGGCTCGACCGTGACGCTCTGCCAGAAGGAGCAACGGAATATTCTTACGATGGCCAAACTTCTTTCGTATACCGACGATGCGGAAAAGAAAACAATGACCCTCTGCTTCGACGGTCCGGCGGTGGACGTGGACGAAGATACGTTTATCGGCTCCGGCCCTTTGCCCTGCGGGGCTTCCGAGGTCGGTCCCCGTGCACTGGCCTGGCACACGGGTCGCTCGGATTTTTTTGAGGGGTCGATCTTACACAACGCCGTGCAGTATCGCGGCATTGAAAACCCCTTTTCCAACGTCTGGCACTTCCTGCCCGACGTCCGGTTTGTGAACCGACAGCTCTATGCGGCGGATTCTATGAAGCAGTATACGTTCTCGGCCGAAACGCCGATCCCCGACGGATACCGTGCCATAAGCGCGCCGTTTGAGATCAATCTGAGCAACGGAAACAAGGCCGATATTCCCGATGCCAACTACTGGGTCTCAGAACCCGACGATGAAGCGGCGGATGCCGGTCTGCTCCTCGGACGCGCCTACGATAAGTCATTGCTTTCCAAGGATGCTTTCGGCGCTTACTATTACGTGGGAGACCGGCTCCGCTTCGCGGTGAACGGCGGGGGCTTTGACCATTGCTACCGTTGCAATGCCATGACCACCCGCTTCTGGCAAAAGCCGGATGCGCAGTGGTATCTTTACGGCGCCCGGCTACAGTATAAAGAATTGTAAATCAAACTTTTCAATTTAGAAACTCTTCTTCCCCCTACAGGCTCTGCAGCGCATACCTGCGGCGTAAAACCTTCGAAGCGCCGGGCAGGCAGACTCCACGGTTTCTCCCCGCAAAAGCGATTTTGCGGGAATGAAAAAATTTTATATTACAAAGGAGAAAATCATGAAAAAACTCGTTTCCCTGACCCTCGCTGTGCTCCTTCTCGCAACGGCTCTCTTCACCCTGACTTCCTGTGGCTCTTCCTACGGCGCGATCGAAAGGCGCCTGAAGGATGCCGATTATACCGTTGTAGACACCACGGATGAGGACGGAAAGAACTATCTTTCCTTCACCTCCAAGCTGGAGGAGGGCGAGGTCTCCGGCACGATACACGTGCTGAAAGCCGGCAAACTGCTGGGAAATTCGCTCCGTTACGCCGTCGTCATTGAATTCGAGGCGGATGCGGATGCCAAGAAGGCCATGGAACAGTATCTGGAGGATGAAGACGTGAAGAGCTTCTTCAAGGACGTGCAGTCTGCCGATTGCGTGAACGGGAACTGCATTCTCATCCCCGTTATGGTATCCTTGAACAAGGATGCGCTGACCGGAATGGTCAAGGCCTTCAAAGGCGAATAAAGATCGGTAAAAAAGGGCTACCCGGGCGCGGAGATCCGCATCTTAGGCGGCCCTTTTTTGTTTTTTAACTTTTGCGGCGGGGGTTCCGATCCCTGTTATGCCTCTATCTGCTCCGCCAACTGTTGCTCTTCGATAAAATGTTGCGTTATCATATAAAAGATGGAGGGAAGTTCCTCGGGGGCAAAACCGTTTCGGTATACGCCGGGCGCGGCATTCAGAATTCTCTCCAGGACCGAAAGCAGGTTGCGGTTCTCTTGCTGAAAGTCTTCCAGAATGAGGAGAAGGGCGTCGTCGCTCACGTTGTTCCCCAAAGAGGAAAGACGGAAATTGATCTCGTTGAAAGCGTTGATCAGACCGATCAACTCACGCATCAATTCTTCGGTGATCGCTTCGGTGAAGGGCTCGATTGTCAGCAGGATCGAGGGGTGCTGTGCGTTGATGATGCTGAAGAAATAGAGGACGGCGTAAAGACAATTCGATGGCGCCTCGCTCTGACCGTAGATATAATTGTTGTTCTGCGCGCCGGCATAGGAAAAAATGCCGTTGGTATAGCGTTGCTCGTAAATGATATGGTTGAGCAGCATCATCAGATAGGGATATCCGTTGATGCCTTCAAATTTCAGCCGGTTCATCATCGTCAGGAAATCGTAGTTGGCTACTGTATAATCGTTCATCAGCATCCGTTCTTGCGCAAAACTGAGGCCTTCCTGTTGCGCCCGCTCAGACAGCGTGCGGAAGACTTCGAGAAGCCGATAGAGCTCATCCCGGAAATAGTCCTCCACGGCCGCCTCACTGCCCTCGTAGAATTCGATCATCATTTCTGCGTGCTGATAGGAGTTGCGCGTCCAGAAGACGAGCGCTTCCGTAATATTCTCCGGAATTCCGCGACATAATTCGTTTGCCATAGATCCTCCTTTTCCCGGCCGTATCCCGTTCGGCCGCCGTATCTTTATACAGTATATTCTTCCTCCCGGCGTTTCGCGCCTTGACTTTACCGAACTGATGTGCTACAATGAAGAAAAAACGCGGTTCTGCCGCATCCGCCGGGGTTCCGGCCGGAGGAAATATGGAAAAAGAAGACAGACAGATCTTGTGTCGCGCCCTTTTGTGCCTGCGCACGCCGGAGGAGGCCTCGGCACTCCTTGACGATCTTTGCACTGCGGCGGAGCGGGAGGAGATGTCGCGCCGTTTGCGTGCGGCACTGCTTTTGCGTGCGGGATCGCCGTATAATGACGTGGTCGCCCTGACAGGGCTTTCCACAGCCACCATCAGCCGGGTCAGCCGAAGTCTGAAAAACGGGGAGGGGTACGCCTGTATCCTCCCGCGTATGCAAGAAGCCGAGGCGGAGGAAAAAGCGTGAGCGGAGAAGCGATCTACCGGCTGCTTGCGCCGCATTACGCTGCATGGAACCGGGAAGTGGACTACGTGCGCTGGGCGGACGGGATAGAGGAGGCTTTCCGGCAGTTTTATCCCGGTCGCGTGGAGGGAGTGCTGGATCTCGGATGCGGAAGCGGGAACATGACGCTGGAGCTGGCAACGCGCGGCTATGATATGATCGGGGTGGATCTTTCTCCCGAGATGCTGAATTTTGCCCGGGATGCCGCCGCACGGCTCGGCCTCGGCGAGCGCATCCTCTGGCTGATGCAGGATATGCGTTCTTTTGAACTCTACGGAACCGTGGAGGCTGTCGTCAGTTGCCTCGACTGCGTGAACCACCTGACCGATTATGCTGATCTGCGCGCCTGTTTTTCGCTCGTGCATAACTATCTTTCCCCGGGCGGGCTTTTTCTCTTTGATGTGAACAGCCCGGTAAAATTCGGCACAGCGTACGCCGACAAAACCTACACGTACGAGGATGAGGACGCCTTTTGCGTATGGGATACCTGCTATTCCCGAAAGACGCATCTTGCGGATTTTTCTATTACGCTCTTTACCCGGCAGGGGGAGCTTTATCGCCGTGAGGACGAGCATATCCGGGAAAGAATGTACCCGGTGGCTTCTCTCCGGCGCGAACTTTCAGCCGCCGGCTTTACGGTGCTTTCGGTCTCCGGGAGACCGTACCGGGGAGAACTTTCTCCGCAGGATGAACGCATTTATTTTGTTGCCAGGGCCGAAAAGCCCGCGCCGTCACTTTGACGGGGGAGGAAAAATGGGAAAACTTTTGCGCGGAATGTCACGGGACGGGAGTGCCCGCGTGCTGGTGCTTGATTCGACCGATATTACGGCAGAGGCGGCGGCCTGCCATCGCAGCGCCCCGACCGCAACGGCCGCCCTCGGACGTCTCCTGACCGGCGCCGCGATGATCGGTTCTCTGATGGGAGAAAAAGAGGACAGGCTCACCCTGACCGTGACGGGAGACGGCCCGTGCGGAAAACTGATCGCCGTTTCGGATTGGTGCGGGAACGTCAAGGGCTATATCGGCAATCCGGCGGCCGACCCACCCCGTAAAAAGAACGGGAAACTTGACGTCGGCGCGGCGGTCGGCGCGGGACCGCTGGCTGTCATCCGGGAGCATGGCGCCGCCGCCCCGCAGATCGGGACAGTCGAACTCGCAAGCGGAGAGATCGCCGAGGATATCACGCGGTATTTTGCCGAGAGCGAGCAGATCCCGACGCTTTGCGCCCTCGGCGTATTGGTGGGACGGGACGGAGTGCCGGTGGCCTCCGGCGGCGTGCTCGTGCAACTCCTGCCTTTTGCCGATGAAGCAGTCGTTTCGAAACTCGAGGAGAATGCCGCCTCCCTTTCTGACATCTCGCGTCTTTTCCGCGAGGGGATGACCCCCGCACAGGTGGCCGACGTGGCGATGCAGGGCATTCCGTACGATATCTTTGACGAACTCCCAGTGACCTATCGGTGCGATTGCGGTCGCATCCGGATGCGGGACGGCATCCGTCGGGTCGGGGAGAAGGAGATCCTGGCAATGCTCGCGGAGGAAGAAGCCGAAGGACACCCGCGCGAACTCGAGGCGGTCTGCCGCTTCTGCGGGAAGAAATACCGCTTTACCGAAAGCGAACTGCTGAAAAGATAAGGCAGCGTTTGCACGGATCCCGGGCGCCTCGGCCATAGATCATGACGGCGCCTCCCGATCCTCGGATATAATCTGCCTCCCGCCCCCTTTGCTGATGAAAAAAGCGGCGCGTTTTGCGCCGCTTTTCCTATGGGTGCGTCAGGGAGAAAGCCGGACGGTTATTTATATTCTTCGGCGTATTCGTCGGCGGCAGAGAGCAGGTCGTGCCGGATCGTGTCGAGGACGTCGGCCGCGCGTTCGTAATCGTTGAAATCCCGACAGGCGCGCGCCACCAGCGCTTCGGCGCGGGCGGGGTCATGCCGCTTCACGCTGTTCAGGAGTTCCCAATCCTCGGCTCCCGCACGCTGGGCGTGGGAGCGGATACTTTCGGCGACCGTGTTGCCGTAGGGATAGACGATGTTCTGATTCCCCGCGGGGCCGACGAGATTTTCAACATGGTATCCCCAGTGGAGGAAACCTTCAAAACCGTACCGATGGCACATCCAGAAGGTAAGCCGTCCGGCGGAGATCGGCAGATCCAGCACGCGGTTCATCGTGTCGCCTGCCGGGTAGCCGCAGGTGTAATAGGTGAAGCGCTCGCCGTTTTGCTGGATCTCCCGGTAGGTTTCGATATCGCGCTCGTAAGCCGATTGCTTCACGCAATAGATGTCCATCGCACCGGCGAGGCCGGTCGTTTCGATGGGGTCGCTGATGGGAATGCCGGGCAGATAGCGGCGGCAGATGCCCGAAAGAACCCGGTACATCGGTTCGCTGTAGGTCTGCGGCTCATCCACCAGGCATTGCAGATAGCAGTTTTCCCAATGATTCCGGCGGATCATCTCGGCGATTCGCGTGAAATAGAGACCGAGTTGACGGAGTGCCTCGGCAGTCGTGACCTCGGTTTCCTGATCCCAAAGCAGCCAAAGCCCGGTATCGGTCCATTTCTTCCAGTGCGCCACGAAGGGGCCGGACAGAAAGGTAAAGCCGATTTCTTTTGCGATCTGCAGGCTCCGCTCGAGATCGGAAAGGTCGAAATCCGTGATGCGACCGTTCGCGTCGCGGAGGACGGCAACGCCGGCCAGCCGGTCAAACCCGCCGACGAGGCAGAGTTGGTTGGAACGGATATCCAGTTGGTGGGCGAGGTAGCGGCGATAGAAGGTGTAATACGCCTCGCTGAAGACCTCCACGTGATGCGTATCCGCCAGTCTCTGGGGATAGATCCAGTTGCAGACGGTCAGCGCGCTGTCACGGACGGCGGGGATCTTTGCGGCGTGTACCGTCATCCTGACCGGGATCCGCAGCGAAAATTCCCCTGCCTCCACGAGTAGCAGGATTTCCTGCACCCCGACAGGCGCGTCCGGAGATACCGCGAAACGGAAGGCCAGCGAAAGCACACCGGCCGCCATGCCTTCTTCTCCGATGGGGGCGGTGATATCGAGCACATCGAAAGGGGCGCGCCGCGTCACAAAGTGCCTGACCGACTCATAATCATCGGTCGTTTCCATTTTCCCGCGCGGGGCACTGTTCTTTTCAACGTGGACGGGCAGAAGCTGATAGGGGGTCACGGTGATTCCGTTGGCTCCTTCCACACGCAGGGAAAAGGCGGCTCCGGCAGGAACTTCTTTCCCCGTAATAAGCTGAAAGAGGACGTTTCCGCCCCGGGCGGATTCGATCAGCGTCAGATCGGTTTTAGGGGTCGGCAGATCATCGGGGAACGCCCACTCGTATTCGGAGAGGGTACGATAGGCGAGAAAATCTGAATGAGAAACGGCGGAAGAAGTGCGTGAAGATGACTGTTGCATAATAAACCTCCATGGCGGAACGGCCGTCGGCAGGTGGCCGAAGCGCAACGTTTGTATCCTCATTCTAACATAAACCGCCGGTCGGGTCAACCGTTTCCCGGAATTTTGGGAAAGAATCCTGCTTTTTTCTAAAATCGGGATGTCTCCCTTGCTTTTTGCTCTTTCTAATAGTATACTAATGATAGCAAGGCGCAGAGAAGGGCGGAAAAGAGGGCCGCCGACACGATCCGGCTGTAAAACGCGCGAAATGCCCGATCGGAAGATCCGCGCCGGGGAAACAGCAGATACCGAAAATGAGGAGTATGCTCTAATAATATGAAGAAAAAGAGAAAAAAGGTCGGACGTCCCCCGGCGTGGCTCTGGTACCCGATCTTGTTCTTTCTCCGGGTCTATTACCGGCTGCGGTACGGCGTTCGCTTCTTCCGTGATTTTTCGGACGGGATTCACGGCCCTGCCCTGATCGTGGCCCCGCACACGGCGATACAGGATCCCTTTTTCATCGGGATGGCCGTTTTTCCGCGCCGTCCGAATTACGTGGTCAGTGCCCATCTGCTTGCCAGGCGCAAGACCCGAGGCGTGTTGCGCCTGTGCCACGTGATCCCGAAGACCATGTTTTCGGCTGACCCGCGCACGGTGCTCGGCATCCGGCGCGCGTTGTCGGCGGGGAATACCGTCGTCCTGTTTCCCGAGGGGAGGCTTCCGTGCTTCGGCCGTTCTGTCCCCCTTGCGGCGGGAACCGCGGAACTCATCCGGCGGATGGGCGTGGACGTCTATACGGTAACCAACAACGGCGCGCATCTGACTTTCCCGAAATGGGCAAAGAAGGCGCGACGCGGCCGCATCGACGTCAGGACCTCCCGCCTCTTCCGGGCGGAGGAACTTTCCGCGCTTTCTCCCCGGGAGACCGAGCGCAGATTGAACGCGGCTCTTTTTCATGACGATGAAGCCGCAATGCAAGGTGTTGTTTACAAATGCCGTGATATGACAGCGGGCGTAGACGGGATCCTCTACCGTTGTCCCGGTTGCCTGCGGGAACTGACGCTCTCTGCCCGCGGGGGGCATATCCGGTGCGATTGCGGGCTGGATGCCACGCTGTCAAATGAGTATCGTCTGCACGGGGTTCGCTTCCCGACGCTTGGTGCGTGGTACCGCTGGCAGGAAGAAGTGTTGGATACATCGATCCCACTCACGTCCCGGGTGCTTGTCGGCACGCCGGACGACCGCGGTATCATGCGGGAGGGGATCGGAGAAGGGGTGGCCACACTCGATTCTTCTCTCTTCTCCTTTGAAGGGACGGTGAACGGAGAGCCGCTTGCCTTTTGTTTGCCGGTCGAAAAGATCGGGGGTCTGCCGATCACGGTTTCTCGATTTTTTGATATTTATTACCGAAATCGCCTCTATTACCTGTCCCCGCTTCCCGATCCCCGCATCGCCGTGAAGTGGGTCAGTTTTTTGGATAAAGTCCACGCGGAGGCCAATCGATCCGCTCTTCTTTCCGCCGCGGACGCGGCGGGAACCGCCCCTCTTTGATCCGCGCCCGGGGTCGCGATTTCCCCGCGCGCGGAGAAGTGACAGATCATTCTTTGAAATCATATTGAAGGAGTAGATAAAAACATGGAAAACAACAAGCGTCCCGACAGCATGGAACGGATCACCACCAGGGCTTTGGCCGATGCCTTTATAGCGGAACAGGTCGAAGCCCTTCGAAAGCAGATCGGAAACAAAAAGGTCCTCCTCGCGCTTTCCGGCGGGGTAGACTCCTCGGTCGTTGCCGCCCTGCTGATCAAGGCGGTCGGCAAACAGCTCGTGTGCGTGCATGTCAACCACGGCCTTTTGCGCAAGGGCGAGCCGGAGCAGGTCATCCGCGTCTTCCGGGATGAGATGGATGCCAATCTGGTATACGTCGATGCGGTAGATCGTTTCCTCGATAAACTGGCCGGCGTTTCCGACCCCGAGGAAAAGAGAAAGATCATTGGGGCGGAATTTGTCCGCGTGTTCGAAGAGGAAGCCAGAAAGCAGGACGGCATTGAATTCCTGGCGCAGGGAACGATCTATCCCGACATTCTCGAGAGCGACGGCGTCAAGGCCCATCACAACGTCGGCGGTCTGCCCGAGGATCTGCGCTTTGAACTGGTCGAACCCGTCAAATTCCTGTACAAAGACGAAGTTCGTGAGGTCGGCCGCGCGCTCGGTCTGCCGGACAATATGGTATACCGTCAGCCTTTCCCCGGCCCGGGTCTTGGCGTGCGTTGCACCGGCGCCATCACTCGTGACCGTCTGGAAGCCGTCCGCGAGTCGGATGCGATTCTCCGCGAAGAATTTGAAAAGAACGGCCTCGCCGGGAAGGTCTGGCAATATTTCACCACGGTTCCCGATTACCGCTCCACCGGCATCCGGGACGGCAAACGCTCTTGGGATTGGCCGGTCATCATCCGCGCCGTCAACTCGGTGGACGCCACCGCGGCCACGATCGAGGAGATCCCCTACGCCCTCCTCCATCATATCACCGACCGCATCCTCTCCGAGGTGCCCGGCGTGAACCGCGTCCTCTACGACCTCTCCCCAAAACCCATTGCCACCATTGAGTGGGAATAAGAAATTGCGAAAGCGCGAGGCTGGCCTCTCCCGACACGGATGTATGTAGGAAAGAGTCATGCGCGTATAAAACCGCCCGTTCTCCAAAAAGGAGAGCGGGCGGCTCTTTATATGAAACACCAATAGGTTCGGTTGCCACCAATGGGTACGGCCGTCATCCGTCGGCGGTGCCGGGCGGACAGGCTTTGCTTCACGATTGAAAAGCATTCGGCTTTCAGAGGATAAAATCAAGTCCGGCGACGAAGCCGTAGGCGACCAGGGTCATCAAAAGACCGGCGCAGGCCACACCGAGAATGATCGAAGGGAGCGCGTATTTCATGCGCATATCCAGCATGGCGGCGATCAGCGAACCCGTCCACGCGCCGGTACCCGGCAGGGGGATCGCCACGAAAAGGAAGAGGCCGAATATCGCGTATTTTTGGACTCTGTTGTAATTCTTCCGCGCTTTTTCCTCGACCCAGTTTGCAAGCCGGGAGAAAAAAGCGATTCGGCTCTTCTGCATGGCGGCAAGGATCCGCCGGATGAAAAGCAGGATGAACGGAACGGGTATGACGTTCCCAAGGAGGCAGATCAGATAAGTGGCCAGCCAGGGAAGCCCCGCGGCGGCGGCATAAATGATCGCCCCGCGCAGTTCGAGCAGCGGGACCATGGAGATGAGAAACGCGATAAGATAGGGAAGCATAGTTTTTCTCACTTTCGGTTTTGTTGATTTTCGTCACGAGGAACCCCCGGGGAATGAGCGGATCTCTTCGCCCGGATCTGTCGTCCGAAATGCGATGCGGAAGCGCGAGCGTTCCGGCCCGGCGTGATGGTTCCGAACATCGCGTATTCTCCTTTTCGGGGTTCTATTCACTTCGGAATATTCTTCAAAATAGACAAGCTTGTGAACGTGATATTTCTTTGTAAATCCTTCGATTTGCTCGTTTTTGTGTTCGTATAATCTCTGCGCAAATCGTTGGTCACACCGATATACATTACCGTATCGGTTTTGTTAGTGAGTATGTAAACGTAGTACATTTAATCTTCTTTTCGCCCAAGATCCTGCTCGGTTACACCTCGCACTGCTTCGCAGTTCGACTCGCTGCGCTCGCTCAGGATGATACGGGCGATGCTCTGGCTATGTGTCATCCAGAGCGGAGGGCGTAGCCCGCAGTCGAACCCGTAGGGCGATGCGAAGCATCGGGATCTACTATGATAAAAACGGGGGGTGTAAGACCAAAAGGTATATGTTAAAGTTCAATGACATTTGTTCCGTCCTTGGTTACGTAATGCGTTTTCACTCCTAAAATATCCATCCATTTTCGCGTTACGGTTGTGCCGTACATACGCTCACGCTGCATATCACGCAATTTTTTGCGGTTTTCGAGATACGATGGTATCTCGGGCTCGTTATAAAGCCATTCCGCACAACACCACATACAAGCTTCGGGCATAATGGCGGCGTAAACCTCCATTCCTACATTCATATGTCCGTGGTGTGCCATTTGCACAATATCAGCTTGAAGCAGGTGCCGCGATTCCTCATAAAGCACATCACCTCCCTCGGGACCAAGGTCTCCGAGAAATAGCACCTTTTTATTCGGCGTGGTAATGCTGAAAACCAGTGAAGCATCATTCATTAAATTGGAAAACAAACCGTCGTGATACGTATAAATGAAATCGATACGGCACTCGTCAATTTTAATGCTTTCACCTTGTGTAACAATGTGCGCAATATCTGAAAGCTCTGATTCTACTTTAAGAAATTCGGGAAGTATCTCTTCCAACTCCCGATCAAAATAGTCCGCATCTGGAACATCCGTCCTGCCTTTCAGTTCGTGATACGGCGGGAATCGATAATAAACCCCACCTATATCAAAATCAGCTAACCGGTTGCGTTTGAATTCAGAAATAAATCCACTGATGTGATCGCTATGTGGATGCGTCAGAATCCACGCCGCAATATGTCTATTCCCTACGTATTGCTTTAATAGAGGCATGTCCTCCTCGCGCCCTCCGTCAATTATGATTACGCTGTCGGATTTTGTAATCAAAACAAAGCTCATCATAAATTTGCTTGTTTCCGTAATTTGATAAAGTAAGGTTTTATCATTCATTTTACAATATATCTCCCTTCGATATGTTATACTAAACTGCTGTAAAATGAACTTTGAGGCTTGCTCAAAAATAACATTTGTCCCAAGGCAAAAATCAAGCGGAATGCAAAAAAGAACAGCCTTTTGACTGAGAAATAGGCTCAAAAGGCTGAAAAATGCCCATTTTGGAGTCAAAATCGCTTATTTTCTCGTCAGACAAACGACACTTTCGACGTGGCCGGTGCGGGGGAAGAGGTCGACGGGGATGGCGCGGGCGGCGGTGTAACCGCGGGGGAGAAGGAAGGCCATATCCCGGGCCAGCGTATCGGGGTTACAGGAAATGTAGATCAGTTTTTCGGGCGCGAGAGACAGGACGGTGTTCAGCGTTTCGGCATCGGCGCCGCGGCGCGGCGGGTCGAGGACGATCACATCGGGGGAAAAGCCTCCCGCTTCCTCTAAGATCCGGGCGGTTCCAGCCGCATCCCCGGTGGCAAAGCGCGCGTGGCGGATGCCGTTTTCTTCGGCGTTTTTTCGGGCGCACGCGACGGCGCTTTCGATGATCTCGATGCCGAAAAGCTCCCGTACCCGGCTTGCCATGCTGAGGCCGATGCTCCCGATCCCGCAGTAGAGATCTAAGAGAGCCTCGTTCCCCGTCAGGGCCGCTTCTTCGGCGGCGGTGCGGTACAAAAGTTCGGTGGCGTCGTGATTGACCTGATAGAAAGAGGCGGGAGTGATCCGAAGGTCAATGCCGCACAGGCGGTCCCTCAGATGATCGCGCCCCGCAAGAAGGCGGTAGCGTTTTCCGAGGATGACGTTGGTATTCTCCCGGTTTTCATTCAGCAGAATGCCGACAAGGGAGGGAAAACGGGCGGTCAGCATTTCGGTGAGTTCACGCGCGTGCGGGTAGTCGAGCGAGGTCGTGACGAGCGTCAGAAGGAGCTCTTTTTCTTCGGCGGCGGCCCGCAGATAGATATGACGGAGAATCCCACGCCCTGACGTTTCATCATAAGCCGGAATGCCGAAGTGCAGGGCGTGTTTGCGTACCGTCTCTGCAATCTGCCCAAATACGGGCGGGAGCAGGGGGCAGTTGACAGCCTCCACCACCCGGTGGCTCCGGGGGGCGAAAAAGCCGATGACCGGGCCGTTCTTGCCCGGCGCGACCGGGTACTGCGCCTTGTTGCGGTAGCCCTCGATCTTTCCGGTGTGCAGGACCGGCCAAACCGGCAGGGAGAGCCCCGCCTTGCGGAAAGCGGAAACCACCCGATTCCGTTTCAGTTCCAGTTCGTGCGGATAACTGACGTGCCGGTAAGCGCATCCGCCGCATCCGCGGGCGGGGCAATCGTTTTCGGTACGGTACGGAGAGGGAGAAAGAAGTTCCTCTACCCGGCCGACGGCATAGTCCGCCGCATTTTTGATGATGCGGACGGTGCAGAGATCCCCGTCCGCCGCTCCGGCAACGAAAACGGCTTTCCCGTTTGCGTGTCCGACGCCGTAGCCGAGGTTGTTGACATCGGTGATCTCCAATCGGAGAAGGCTGTTTTTTTCAGGCATGGAACTCTCTTTCCCCCCGGAAGGTCGGCGGCTGTTTGCGTATTACATCTTTTTGGGACGCAGGGCTTTCAATCCTATAAAGACCACCGTGTAAAACGCGGCGGTCGTATCGGGAGCGCGGCTGGCCGGAATGGGGCGGCCGGAGCGCGGGCAGCTCTCGCTTTGTTTCTTTTTCAGTCGATGCAATAATCAATGCAGGTGCGCGACTCACGAAGCGGCCGCATGAAGGTTCCGACGGCCACGTGCGCCGGATGATGGATGTATTCGTTCAGTGATTCAAGATCGGCAAAATCCGAGATCAGCACAAGGTCGGCATTGGAAGCAGCCGCTCCTTCCGCACCGATATGGATCTCGGAACGCAGAAGGGTAGGGACAACGCCCTGCAACGCGCGGAGTTTTTCGGCCGTCAGACGCAGGTTTTCTTCCCGGCCCCGTCCGTCTGCTTCTTCAAGAAATTTAAAAAGAACGATATGACGTATCATGGCATCCTCCGCTTATTTTTTGTGATAGAGTTTTTTGGTCTGGTAGCGCGGCTCGCAGGTCACGTTCACCCCGAGTTTACTGAAGGTCTTGCTGTCGATCTGCGCCAGGATGACCGAGGAGTGTACCTCGCATCCCGAGAGATTGGAGAGTTTTTGCATGGCGCGTTCCGCGACCGGGGAGGAGAAGGCGCAGATCGAGAGCGCCACCAGCACCTCGTCGGTGTGCAGGCGGGGGTTGTTGTTGCCGAGGTGATTGACCTTCAGATCCTGCAACGGTTCAATGATCTCCGGGGGGATGAGGAGCGTCTCTTTTTCAATGCCGGCCAGTGCTTTGAGCGCGTTCAGGAGAAGTGCGGCGGAGGCACCGAGCAGGGAAGAGGTCTTTCCGGTAATGATCCGTCCGTCGGGCAGTTCCATCGCCGCCGCCGGCGCCCCGGTCTCTTCCGCACGGGCGAGAGCTGCGCCGATGACCGGCCGATCAGCCGGGGTCAGTTCCGCCTGTTTCATGAGCAGTTCGAGTTTGCGGACGATAGCTTCTTCGGTCGTGCCGTCCCGCTGGCCGCAGAGCGCTACGTAATACCGGCGGATGATCTCCTGCTTGGCGGCGGCCGTGACGGCTTCGTCGTCAAAAATGCAGTTGCCCGCCATATTCACGCCCATGTCGGTCGGGGATTTGTAGGGAGAAGAACCGTAGATCTTGTTGAAGGTCGCCTGCAAGACCGGGAAGACTTCAACGTCACGGTTATAGTTGACGGTCGTGACCCCGTAGGCGTCGAGATGGAAGGGGTCGATCATATTGACGTCGTTGAGGTCGGCGGTCGCGGCTTCGTAGGCGATGTTGACGGCGTGGCGGAGCGGCAGGTTCCAGATCGGGAAGGTCTCGAATTTCGCATAGCCCGCCTTGATCCCGCGCTTGTTTTCGTGATAGAGCTGAGAAAGACAGGTGGCCATTTTCCCGCTCCCGGGGCCAGGGGCCGTTACGACGACGAGGCTATGGGTCGTTTCTATGTATTCGTTTTTGCCGTACCCCTCTTCGCCGACGATCTTTTCTACGTCGGAAGGATAACCGTCGATCGGGTAATGGCGGTACACGCGGACACCGAGTCCCTCCAGTTTCTTCTGGAAAGCAACGGCGCTGCTCTGCCCGGCGTAACGGGTAAGAACGACGCTGCCGACGTAAAGCCCCACTCCGCGGAAAAGGTCGATCAGCCGCAGCACATCGAGATCGTACGTAATACCGAGATCGCCGCGCATTTTGTTTTTCTCAATATCGGCACTGTTTATGACGATCACGATCTCCGCATCTTTTTTCAGTTGCAGGAGGAGTTGCAGTTTGCTGTCGGGCTTGAAGCCGGGCAGTACCCGGGAGGCGTGGTAGTCGTCGATCAGCTTCCCGCCGAATTCGAGATAAAGTTTCCCGCCGAACTGCGCGATCCGCTCCCGGATACGGGCGGATTGCATCGAAAGATAGAGGTCATTGTCAAAGCCGTTTTTTTTCATGCGTCAATCCTCAATATTAAAGAATCTTTTACAGATAAGCAAAACTTTTTTGAGCGCGGTCACACGGTGTGAATATCCTTGGAGTCAAGCGCGGAGAGTCCGATGCGGAAGGCACGGATGACGGCCGTCCGTTCGTCCTCTCCCGTTGCCTGAAAGCGCGGTTCCAATGTGCGGAACAGTTCGCCCCGCACGGTCATATCCCGGTAAAAGTCGTCGGCCTGATAGGTCGGTACGGTCCGATCAAAAAACTCGATGCTGTAGAGAGGAAAAAGATGTTGGATCTCACCGCTGGGGCGCAGAAAGACGGTAGGCGAAAGTTCGCCGGACAGGATCACGCGCAGAGAGGTGTTTTCATCATACCCGTTTTCGCGGATCTTTTCCTGCAGGATCTCGGCAAGACGGTCGGTACCGGCGATCCCCGTGATGTCTATCGGGAGGATCTCGTACCGGTGGTGCGAGAAGGAGAGCCTGCGTGTTTCAATACGGAAGCTTCCGTCCTGTTCGGTCACGTCGAGCCGGGTGGCCCCGCCGGGACCCGTCTCTTCAAAATTTTTCCCCTCCAAAAAGCCGGCGTGCGCGAAGAGTGTTTTTCCCGCACGGTGGACGGCGGTGACAGCCCCGTGCCCGAGCGCGGCGTAATCGGCGCCCGTTGCGGCGATCTCTTCCTGCGTGGCAGAGCAGAACGCCGCCGGGGAATCGACCTCGCAACATCCGCAGATGAGGTTGAAGGTATCCTGGGAGGCAACGCGGATGGCGGACATCGGGGACGGGAAAATGCGCCTGTCGCAGTAGGCCCAACCGTATATCCGCGTCGACAGTTCGGGAAAATCAAGCATTTCCGGGATCTCGGAACAAAAGACCGATACGTTGCCGGGCAGTCGGCCCGAGTTGTAAAACGAGGAGGAAGAATAGGGGTCGCAGTCCCCGGGGGCGATCACGAAACGGCAATCCGGGAGTTTTGAAAAAGCAGAAATCAGCCGCTTGGCATCTTCACTGCCGAGGTACTGGCTGCAAAGATTGCCGGGGAAGAGGACCAGATCGATCTTTTCGTCCTCGATATATTTTATCAATTTGTCAAAGACTTCGGGAAAGCGCTGATAACATTCCTTGCATTTCTGGAGGGGAAGGCCCGTGTAAGGATTTCCGAGCGTGATATCGGGGCAGTGCAGAATGCGAAGGATCCGACCGTTTTCCATTGCGACCTCCCAAAAAATAATAACGCTTACAGTATATCATATCCTGCGCGCGTGTGCAAGGCTTTTTTCTTTTTCCCCTGCTTTTTTCAAGGAAGCGTTTTTCATCTGCCGGGACGACCCTTTCGCTATTCCGACCGATATTCGGTTCTGCCATTCTTCCGGGGAAAGACCTTGATTTGCCGACACGGTTATGGTACAATGAATAAAGACAGAACGAAAAAGCCGGATCTTTCCGACGGGGAGGGTACTATGCTGGCAATGGCAGTACGGAATACGAAAAAACTGGTGCGCCGGTACGTCGCCAGCGACCGGATCCGCCTCGGGCGATATTTTACCGATAAAAATACCGCCGCAACCATGGCGGCCTCTCTCTGTATTCCCGAAAAGGAGACTCTGCGGGTACTCGATCCCGGGGCCGGGACCGGGATCCTTTCCGCCGCGATCATCGAAGAGATCTGTCAGGCGGGAGGCGTTTTTCGCATCGAGCTGACCGCATATGAAAACGATCCGCGCTTTCTTCCGATGTTGCGCGATAATCTGGAAAGGATCCGCAAAAAATGCCGGCACGATTACGGGGTGCGCCTCGTTGCCGATGTGCGGGAAGAGGATTTCTTCGTAGCGGGGAGAGGGATCGAAGAGCCGCCCGCCGAGGGGGAGGGCCGGTATGATCTGATCCTTGCCGCACCGCCGACTGGCCGTCCCGCCCCGGGGAGTCCGGCAAAAGATGTGATGGATCGGCTCTGCCCGCGTGGAACCGACGTGAGTTTTATTTTTTCCGAATGTGCGGCTGCCCTGCTTGCTCCCGACGGGCAGATGTCGGTCCGCCTGCCCGCTTCCTTTGCCAACGGGGCGAACGCCGCCCCGGTACGCCGCCGTCTTTTTGGTTTTGCGCCGCTGATTTTTCTTTCTCTTTCGGCCGATGCCGAAGGAAAAATGAAGAAAGATCTTTTCTGCTCGGTCCGCCGGGGGGAACTTCCCGAGGAGGTAGAGGTGCGTGCAATACGCGGAGATCGGATCGAAGATCTCCCTCCGATCCCGTATGATGTCGCCGTATATTCGAAAGAATGTAAAGTTTTACTTCCAAAAAAGATCTCTGATCTGCGGCTTATACGCGCCATGCGCGCACTCCCTTGTCGCTTTTCAGATTTCGGCCTGACGGTCAGAAACGGCCTGACGATCGAAACGCGCTATCCCGATTGCCTGCGGGCCTCGCGCGTGGACGGCGCCGTTCCGCTTCTGCACCCTGCGGGGCTTCGTGGGGCGGAGATCCTTTTCCCCACCCCGGGGCGTGATAAGCCCTACGTTGTCCCGCGCATTCCTTCCTTAGCACAGCCGAACCATACCATGTTGCTTGTCAAACGCGTTCCCGTCGCTTCCGACGGCCGCCATCTCGTCGTCGGCGTCTACTATTCGGGGCAGCTCCCGCATGACAGGCAGATCAGCACCGCCAACAAATTCCTTTGTATCGAGGCCGAAAGCGGGGAAATGGACGCTGCGTTTGCCACAGGGCTGACCGCCGTGCTTTCCTCTTCCTATTACGAGCGCTACTGCGCCCTGACCGATGCCGTACGGCGTGTGAACGTTTCCTCCCTGCAACTCCTCCCGTTCCCCGACCGCAAGACGATCACTGCGATCGGACAGCGGCTTCTCGTGGCGCGCAACCTCTCTCTTCGCGTACTCGATACCGTTGCGGGCGTTTTCTTAGCGCCTTTTCTCGGATCTGAAAAATAATTTTCAAAAACGCTTGCTTTTTCCAGGCGCATATGCTACAATAAAGCGTATTGTTATCCGGCTTTCGATGCTTGTGATAGAAGAAAGGAAAAATCATGGGTGCACTTGATATCGTTCTCATTTCTCTTCTGCTCCTCTCGGGAGTGGTAGTCATTGTGTCCGTGCTTCTGCAGCACGGCAAATCCGACGGGCTTTCCGGCGCGATCACCGGCAGCACCACAGAGACCTATTTCGGCAAGGCGAACGGCGCGCGGAAGGAAAAGATCCTCGCCCGTATCACCATCTATGCTTCGATCGTTTTCGTGGCGCTGGTTCTTATTGTGTACGTCATCCAGTCCGAGGGCGGAAATATCATTACTCCGTTCTGACTTTCGTGATGGAGAAGAAAAGGCGGGCCTGCTTTATCCCGCCTTTTCTCTTTCCCGGGGTGCCGCATCCGATGCGGCATGGAATAAATGCCGTCGGAGAGGAGAATCATGATAGCCGGGAACGTCGGGATCCGGAAACCCTGAAGGATTGGAAAAAAGAACGGGGCGTACCGCGCCGCGCGGCGAATCTTTCGCCGGGAGAGAATTACAGAAATCATGAAGAAAAACAAAAACCAGAGAAAAAAATATACCCGTCCGGGCAGACGGGTCGGCCGCCGGAACACGACTGACCGCAAAAAGGCCTCCGGCCGCGCGGCGAACAGCAGGGAAAACGTCGTAAGATCCAGACCGAGCGGACGGGGACGCGCCTCTTTGCGGGGCGGGGAAGAACTGACCGGTCGGTTTTGCGGTACCCGCTACGGGTACGGCTTTCTCCTCCGGGAAGGAAGCGGGGATCTTTTTTTGCCTGCTCCGACCTGCCGCGGGATCTATGACGGAGATACGGTACGGGTGCGCCTTTTGCAACGCGGGGAACGCGCCGAGGGCAGAATCGAAGAATTGCTGACCCCGGGACGAACCCATGCGGTCGGCTGTGCCGTTTTCGGCGAGAGCGTCGACGGGGAACTGCGCGGGGAGGTCGTCTTTTTGCCCGATGACTCTCATATCCCGCCCCTGCTTCTTTCACGCCGGGATCGGGGGCTCTGCGGCAGAAAACTGCTCGTTATGCTCCCGCGCGACGGGGAGATCGCGCAGGTAGAACAGGATTTCGGCCCGGCGGATACCCGTCAGGCCAATTACGCCGCGATCCTGCGGGAATTCGGAGTGGAGACCGATTTTTCCGAGGATGAATACCGGGAAGCCGAAGCCGCCGCCCGTGAAAAGGTCGGCCTTGAGGGGCGCGAAGATCTGCGCCGCCGGATCATTTTTACGATCGACGGGGAGGGGGCCAAGGATCTCGACGACGCCATATCGCTCCGAAAGACGCGTGACGGGTATCTGCTCGGCGTTCATATCGCCGATGTTTCGCATTACGTCCGTCCCTTCGGCGCACTGGACGCGGTCGCGCACCGCCGGGGGACGAGCCTCTATTTTGCCGACCGGGTCGTGCCGATGCTCCCGCCCGATCTTTCCAACGGCGCCTGCTCGCTGAACGCGGGGGAAGACAAATATGCCATGAGCGCCGAGATCCTTTTGGATGGGCAGGGGGAGATCAGGAAGACCCGCATTTTCCGTTCGGTCATCCGCTCCTGCGTGCGGGGCGTGTATCGGGAAGTCAATCGCGTCTTTGAATCCGGGGAAGAGGCCGATTGCTTTGCTAAGTATAGTAAAGTTTACAAAAATCTTCAGAATATGCGGGAGCTGTATAAAATTCTTGCAAGCCGGGCTTCCGAGCGCGGCGTGCTTGATCTTGAAACGCCCGAGGCGGTCATCGCGTTGGACGAAGAAGGAAATCCCCTATCGATCCGAAGAGAAGAGCGCGGCGAGGCCGAGCGTATGATCGAGGCATTCATGCTGGCGGCGAACCGGGCGGTGGCCGAACTCCTGACCGAGCGGCAGATCCCGCTCGTTTACCGGGTACACGCCGCCCCGCCTCCCGAAAAGATCGCGTCCTTTACCGCTTTCCTCCGTGCCTTGCGCATCGGTGTTCCGTGGCGGCCGGGGCAGACCGTCACTCTTCCGATGCTCTCTGCCGTTCTCGGCGAGGCACGGGAGAAGGGAAAGGGGGAGGCTGTTTCGCTGATGATGCTCCGTTCGCTTTCCAAGGCCGAGTACAGCGCAACGCCTACCGGGCATTTTGCCCTCTCACTCCCGCTTTACTGCCATTTCACCTCCCCCATCCGCCGGCTTTCCGATCTTGTGACGCACAGGATCATCGGGGCGGTACTCCTTGGGAAAAGCGCGCCCGGAAAGTATCGTTCCTCCGCGCACCGCGCCGCAACGGCGGCGACTGCCGGGGAACTTCGTGCCATCGGAGCCGAACGACGGATCGAGGCGCTATTCAAGGCGCAGTATATGCTGGCGCATATCGGGGAGATCTTCCCCGCCCGTATCACCTCTGTCACTTCCTTCGGCTTTTATGCCGAGACGGCCGACACCTGCGAGGGGCTCGTACCGCTTTCTCTTCTGCCGGAGGGCTTCGCGTATGAGGAGGACTCCCGGACGCTCCGGCGGGCAGAGACGGTATATGAGATCGGGATGCCGGTGCTGATCCGGGTGCGGGATGCCGACATTGCCACCGCCCGGGTGACGTTTGAACCCGTGGAGGCCGAGATGCCGCCCCGGGAAGAGCCGAAGCCCGGCGAAGGACGCCCGGCGCGGGGATCCTCCGCAGGTGAAAAGAGCAGGGGACGCTCTGCCGGAAGCAAGAAAACGCCCCGGTCGGAGTCGCGATCGGCGGGCGGAAACAGGAAAAATGCCACCCCGGCAAGAGGGGCGGCGTCTGCGGGCGGGAACCGGGGCGGAGGATCCCCGCGCCGGAAAAAGAAAGACTGATAAAGCAGACGGCAGGCAAGACTCTGCCGGCATAAGGAGAAGTTATGGAAAAACATCGGATCACGTTGCCCGAGGTACGATATGCCCTTTTTCTTGCTTTCTTCTCGGGATGGATGAGTTACGCGGCGCTGTGGCAGCTTTTCGGAACCGGGGGAAGGCTGATCGCCATTGGTTGCGGTGCCTTGCTCGCGGGGCTTCTGTGCGCCGCGCCCTTCTTCCTGTCGGGATATGCAAGATCGCTCCCCAGGGCGGCCTGCCTCTGGCTCTCCTCCTTGTTTTACTGCACCGTAGGGATCAACGGGAACAGAACGCTGGAGGCCTATCTTGCCGCCTGCATTCTGATCGCGGTCGTGACGCTTGCCTGTCTGCCCGCTTTCCGAAAGATCCCGCTGAAGGAACTTTCGGGGCGCGGCGCACTTTTGTTGGTCGCTCTTTCGGCTCTTCTGTTCTTCCTGTATCTTTCCGCCGTTACGGTGGCGCGCTATGAGGCTTACTGGAGCCCGTCCTTTGACTTCGGCATCTTCGTGCAGAGTTTCTATTCCATGTTGCACCGCGGCATCCCATACACTACGTTGGAACGCGGTTACGACCTGTCGCATTTCGCGGTTCATTTCTCGCCGGGACTTTATCTCTTTCTGCCGATCTTTGCGCTCTTTCCCTACCCGGCGACGGTTCAGATCCTGCAGGCGGTCGTGCTGGCGATTTCGGCTATTCCGCTTTATGCGCTCTGCCGCCGGCTGTCGCTTTCCCGGTGGGCCTCGCTCTTCTTCTGCGGTCTGCTCTTCCTGTACCCTGCTATGGCGGGCGGGTCGATGTACGATTTTCACGAGAATTGCCTGCTGACGCCTTTCCTTCTTTTTACGATATATTTTGCCGAATCGCGCCGCCCCGTCCCGGCTCTTTTGTTTGGGTTCCTGACCTTGACGGTCAAGGAGGATGCGGCCGTATATATCGCCTTTCTTGCCCTGTACTGGCTCTTTTCCGGGCGTTTCTGCCGGCTGGGGATCACCTGTCTTGCGCTCTCGGTCGGATGGTTCTTTCTGGCTTGCGGCTATCTGAACGCGCAAGGGCTCGGCATCATGGACTGGCGGTACAGTGCGGTTGCGGAAGGAGATTCGCTGTTCGGAGTGATCCTTGCGGTGCTCCACGATCCGGGGCGGGTGCTGTCGGTCTGTCTGCAAAGCGACCGTCTCCTCTTTCTGGCATTGATGCTTTTACCGCTCGGTTTTTTGCCGTTTTTCACCAAAAAAGTGTCGCGGTATATCCTGTTCGGCGGACTGATATTAGTGAATCTGATGCCGAACTGGGTCTATCAGTATTCGGTCGATTTTCAGTACGTCTACGGAAGTCTTGCCTTGCTTTTCTACCTTTCGGCGCTGAACTTTTCGGATCTGCCCGGGCATCGCGTGCGCCGCACGCTGGCTCTCCTTTGCTGTGCTTTTGCGTGTATCGGAGCCTCTGCCCGTATACCGGGGCAGTGGGGAGCTGTCAATACCTGCATCGTGAACCGCGAAATGCTGAACGCGATGGACGAAGCGGTGGCGCTTGTGCCGGAGGAGGTTTCGGTCTCTTGCACGACCTTCCTAGCCCCGCATCTGGCCATGCGGCGGGAATGTTACGACGTTTCCGAAAAACGAAAGACCGATTATGTGCTGATCGACCTGCGGAGTGATGAGTGGGAGTCTTACAGCAGTTATTATCGCGGGCTCGGCTACCGATGCGTTTCTGTGACACCGGGGGCAATCGAAGTGCTGACCCGTCTGCCGGAGGCATGAACGGGTGTCATAAAAAAAGGATACGGGGTCGTACTCGTATCCTTTTCTTTTGGTATGACGGGCATACCAATGCTCTGTGGTGAAAGTCCACTGAGGCGTAGTTACCGACGAACTTTATAGCGACTCCCAAGGTTTGCATCGTGAGGTGTAGGCGAGAGGAAGGGATAGCAAAATCGTAGCCTGACGAACAGGAATCTGATACAAGGCGTACACGGCGGATAAGCTGGCCAAGAACGGCGAAGTCCAAAAGGCAACCGTAACCCGTGTGTGTAAATCAGGCAGGTAGACGAGGAAAGACTGGCAGGCTTATCCCGTGAGGTCTCACAGGCGGTGAAACTTACCGTAGTAACAACGAACTGTGAGAAGTCAGCAGAAGCTATAGTAGGCAAAGTCCTGAAATGGGCGTTGCTGAAGGGCTGAACAATGTAACCGTGTAATCAAATGTATGCTCCATGGAATACCTGACAGCAGGAAGGGCAAAACGTAAATGAGCAGGTACTGCACAACTTAGGGCGAATCC
>CASDOQ010000006.1 GCA_949282345.1 uncultured bacterium
AGTGCTTTTCAAAACTTTTTTCGTCTTTCCAGCACCCAAGACCCCGGTTCCCGTCCGGAATATCTCCGCTTTCTCAAGCGGCTTTTGTAGTATATCATCACTTTTCCCTTTTGTCAAGGGGATTTTTTAAGTTTTTTCATCTTTTTTCTCGCCTTTTTCCCCTGAAAAGAAAAAAGCCGATGCGCATCGCGCGGCCGCTCACCCCGAACGCCGCTGCCTCCGAAAAATGCCGAACCCTCTCGGACGCCGAACCCGCTCGGTTCCTTCCGCGCCGGCCGCTCACTCCGGAAGCCCGCGCCGCGCGGCATACCGTTTTTTTCCTTGCGCTTTGCAGAAACCCCCCCTCTGCAAACCGCGCAAAAGGGCCTCCTGTCTCACGTATATAATAAAAAGGATGATCGTCGCGCGCTCTCCGCCGGAGCAAGAGAAGAAAAACGCCGAAAAAGAACCGGAACCCGAATTTTTTCTGTTTTTTCAAAAAAGTGCTTGCTTTTTTTCTTGCGCTGTGCTATACTACATGCGTTCTGTATTAAAGGGGTATAGCTCAGTTGGTAGAGCAGCGGTCTCCAAAACCGCGTGTCCAGAGTTCGAGTCTTTGTGCCCCTGCCAAGAAAAAAGCCATTCGCGCAAGCGGATGGCTTTTTTCAACTAAATCCGTCCTTGCGGACGGGATAAATCCACCTTCGGTGGATGAAATCGCTACGCGATGAAATCCCGCTTCGCGGGGTAGCGAAGCGGCGCGAGCGCAATGAATGACAACGCAGTGCGTTGTCAGAACGCGAGCGTGACCGAGTCGCAGCGAGACGGTAGGACGGATTTAATTTCATCTGAGGCGGTACGCCGAAGATTTCATCCGAACGGAGTGAGGATTTCATCGTGCGTAGCACGATTTCATTGACTTTTTCCTCTAAAAAATACGTAAGCAAAGCTCTATGAAAAACTGACAATATATTTTCCGAGTGATCTTTTCGCTTTATCAGATAAAACGGTCGGAAGTTCCTCAATGGGTATTGATTGGTAGATCATGGAAGAAACATCGATCCTGCCACTCTCGATGAGAGCGAGTGCTCTTTTTTGCGTATAGGGATTGATAAACGATGCTTTAAGAACGATTTCTTTTTTGAATAGCTCAAAGGGCTTTACTTCGATCTCATCATTTGGTTTGGAAAGCCCGAACAGCATAACGGTGGATTTCTTTCCCGCAATAGCGATCGCCTGCTTCATCGTGGATGTTTTTCCGACACATTCAATCACGGTGCTGACTCTCGTAATACCGCATTCCCGAATTTTTCTCAGAACATCTTCGTTCACAGGATCAATGGTAATATCCGCGCCGAGCTTTTTTGCAATAGCTCTTTTTTCTTCAATCGGTTCGATAAGTATTACGGTTGCTGCGCCCTTCAATCTTGATAGCTGGAGCATAAGCAGCCCTATCATGCCGCCGCCTATGATCGCAACCGCAGTTCCTTGCTCGATCTCGCACATATCCATACCGTGCAGGCAGCAGGCCAGAGGCTCCGTCATCGCCGCCTCGGCGTATGTAATTTTCTTGCCGAAACGATAGACCTGACTTTCGGGAACGATGCAATATTCCGCAAAGCCACCATTCATCGTGGTACCGATACCTTTCATATTCTCGCAAAAATGACCGATTCCCTCTTTGCAATAATCACATGTATTGCAAAGCCAATTCGGATCGACGCAAACCCTGTCTCCCTCCTTTACACTTCTGACTTCGTTTCCTACCGCTACAACTTCGCCTGCAAATTCATGTCCCAGTACCGTTCCCGAAGGCGTTTTTGCCGCCCCCTCATCTCCGTCGAATATATGCATATCCGTTCCGCAAATGCCACACGCCTTTACCTTGATGAGCACATCATCCTTTCTTGTTATTTCGGGAATGCTCAACTCTTGGATTTTCAGATCCTCTTTGCCGAAAAAAACAGCTGCTTTCATAACTATCTCCTCTCATATTTTGCATTGGATTCCAATTCTGTTTTCATAGTAATAATAATTTTTGAAGCCAAATTTTCTTAAAATGTCTATCGCTTTTTCAAAGCTCTTACCTACGTTTTTCGAAACATGCGCGTCAGAGCCGATGGTAACAAGATAGCCACCCATCTCTCTGTATTTACCGATTATCCATTCGTCCGGCATAAAAAAGGCGTCACACGAGGTATTTACTTCAAGTGCCAATGATTGGTCGATGATAAGCCGGAGTATTTTGTCTATTTGCTTTTCGTATTTCCTAATGTCAACAGCCCTTTTATATTTACCATTGATGTATCTCAGCGGACAGGTAAGGTGGGAAACGATGTCACAGGGGATCCTTTCAAGCATGGTGCAAACCTCGTCGAAGTACAGGCGAAGATACCCGTCCAGATTCTCGTCACTCATCGTACCGAAATCAATTACGGAATAAGGTTCTTGAAGGTTTTTATATCTCACCGCATGTACCGAACTCAGCACTACGTCAAAATCATGCCTTTTCAGAAGCTCCCGTACATAATCTTCACACCAGGCACCTTCCCCTATTTCAACCCCCTTTAATATTTTCACTTTGCCCACATAGTCTTTCGCGGTGGCTTCGGTCTCGCTCACAGAGCCGTCGATATATCCGAGTATGTCCTTCTCATGATGATACTCAACGTCAAAGTGATCTGTCACAGCAAACCCCGAAATTCCTTTTTTCACACAGCTTTCGGCACACTCGGCAACCGGAGTTATGCTGTCGTGCGAATTGCGGGAATGCACGTGCATATCAAAGAACTGCCCATTCCCTTTTTCGGGCTTTATTACACCTGTCGTTTCGATAATATCGGGGGAATACTTTTCACAAATGTATCCGTAAGCCTCATAGTCTTCAACGATCCAGATACCAAGCTTGGCATATCGTTTTACCAATGCGCAGGACTCCTCGCTCGCAAACGGAACCTCCACCCATGAGGTACGGGGGGAACGGTACGGTAGCCACACCGTCAGCCTTGTGCCGAGTGGGGCGAGCCGTGAGAGTACCGCCTCATCAACCGCTCCGTCATAATGCAGTTCTGCCCTCGGAAACTTTTTTGCGTAGAATTCTATCATCTCGGCATTGTCGCTTGTCAGGGCAACCGCTTCCTCAAACTCGCCAACCAGAGCGTAAAGGACCTCTGATGCCTCCGCAGGGAATCCCTGTACCTTGCTATCTATTTTGATCCTGATGCCGTTTTCATGCGCAAGGCGCAGAACATCCAGAAGTTTCGGAAGGATTTCGCCCCTGAACTTGAGAGAAAAGCCTGTTCCGTAGTCATATTGTAACGCCTCTTCATAGGTAATATCATTGATTCTTATCTCACGGTCAATATTCGTACCGTCCTTGTTCCTTGCGGTTCTGTTTATCATGCTGTCGTGGAGCACAACGATCTGATGATCTGCCGTATAGTCGGGGTCAAGCTCAATATAATCATATCCCTGCTTCACCGCGGCCAAAAACGCCGACATTGTGTTTTCCGGATATTCCGCTGCCACTCCTCTGTGCGCTTGCAGCAGGGGATATTTCGGTTTAATTCTCCCGTCCTCTACCGTATAATCAGGAATGGCTTCTGTTTGTGATACCACGAATCCGCTGAGTGCAACGCCTAATCTGACCGCCTCACTGACCGATTTTCCGGACAGATAGGATGCTGTAAAGGCAGCCGTGAAGCTGTCGCCGGCACCAACGGTAGATGCTACCCGTACACTTTTAGCCTTTTCATAAAAGTGCGTTTTGGTCTGTGAGGAATAGACGAAGCAGCCTTGCGCGCCGCATGTCAGCAGGATATGCTGTATTTGCGGGTGATTTTCACATATCGCCTCGGCAATGGACAGATGGGAATTTGGGTTGCATACATACCCATCTATATCACGCAAAAGAGGCTCTTCTTCCTCACTCACCTTGAGTATGGTAGCGTGACTCAAACAAAACTCAACCGATGATCTATCGTAACAATCCTTCCTCAGGTTAATATCGCAAATGATCTCACCGAAGCTGTATTCCCGGCAAAGCTTGTGTAACGCGGCGCGCGATGTGGCACTCCGTTGTATCAGCGTGCCGAAGTACAGCGCATCGGGAGCCATCTCTCTGATGGCAGTGATATCATGATCGGAAACGGTTATATGATCGTAAGCCACATCCTGTACTACATGGTAGCTCGGCACTCGGTTTTTGTCAAGACTCACGAGGCATCTTCCCGTTTCCTTGTCAGAGTGCTTTATAAAGTCGGTCCTAACACCAAATTTATTTATGATGGCGATGGCTTCTCTTCCAAGCTCATCCTGTCCTACGGCAGAAAATAGATAGGTCTCTTGTCCGCATCTTGAGGCATGCGCTGAAAAGTTCAATGCCGCGCCGCCAATCAATGCTTTCTTTTCGTAGACGTCCCATATGATTTCACCAAACGAAAGTATTTTTTTCATTTTTTCTCCGTTTCTATAATTTTGTATTACTTTTTCCATACTATATATGTTATAATGAAACCACCTGATGTACGCACTAAACCTTGCGGCGTTCGATACAGAATATAGAAGTTTTCATTGATATCATAATGCCTTCGGTGCCTGCAAACACGTTTGCCTTTATGATACTATAAAACGAACAAACAGTCAATAAGCGCCGATAACAATGAGAAAACGTGCAAAAATACGCGCATTTGCAGAAAATAGGTTGAAAAAATGAGCAAAGAGAGAGAAAAAAGTATATTAGAGAGTCTCCTGAAGCGCAAAAGTGTAACGGTAAAGGAGCTTGCAAAAGAGCTTTATGCAAGCGAGTCATCCATACGGCGTGACCTTGGCAATCTTGAAGGTCAGGGCTTTCTTCGGCGGATTCATGGCGGAGCCGTTCTTGAGGAGCAAAGCAATTCATATATGAAGATCCCATTTGCTATACGTGAACTTGAGAATTACGATGCAAAGCTTATTATTGCAAAGAAGGCAGCAGAATTGGTTAAAGACGGCGATACCGTTATGCTCGACGCTTCATCAAGCGCCTATGCCCTGATACCTTTCCTTGCAAAAAAGTCAAACATCACTGTTATTACAAGCGGAGTCAAGGCCGTAATGCTTTTGGCGGAGTACGGTATTAATACATATTCTACGGGAGGACATGTGATCGGCTCCTGCCTTTCGCTGGTGGAAAGCGATGCGAATCATATGCTTTCTTGTTACAATGCCGATATTGCCTTTTTCTCTTGCAGAGGTGTTTCAAAAGACGGCATGCTGAGCGATTTCTCGATAGAAGAAAACATTGTTCGACAAGCCATGATCAAGCATTCAAAAAAAGCGGTTCTGCTGTGTGCAAGTGAGAAGGTCGGCAAGTCATATATGCATAATTTATGCAGTCTCAAGGACATTGACTGTGTGATCTCGGAGGTGGACTTTTCGGAAGAAATCTTATCACAGAGTTAAATGTGTTTGAAAGCTTTGGAATTATCAATGGGAATCTGTACAGTCATTATAAATCTTCACGCAAAACAAGCGGTTGCGCAAGACCTTTCGGTAAAGAACAACCGCTTTTTTCTTTTTTAAGGCTAAGTTAATGACTCAGCCTTTTTTCAATATAACAGATTCTCTCCGGGCGATGCAATAGCTTTGGGCGCTTGTCCATGCAAAACGTCCGAGGCGCCAAAAAACAGAAAACGACCGTCCCGAATGCGTTTTTCAGCATTCGGGACGGCCCCTTATTTTGCGCAGGCCCTTCTCTCTCCCGGGAAAAGTGTGCGCTTTTCGGTTTCAGGTTTTATCGTACCCGGTCTTTCCGAAGCGGATAAACGAGATCACGACGGAAATCATATTAAACACCTCGCACAGTATGCCGCCGACCGAGAAATAGCAGAGATTATTTACGATCCAGATCGGGGAAATGAAGCAAAGCTGTGCCATGCGGATCACCTTGCCGTTCCGCGTCCACATCGCAAGCGTTCCGCCCCCCTGCGCCGCAAAAAGGAGCGCCGCTATCCACCATTTTTCCCCAAAGACAAGACACGAAAGCAGACAAGAGACGGCAAAACAGGTTTCCATCAGGATCAGGTACCCGCGACTCCTGCAACCCCGGGCAAAGAGGATCCCGCGCAGTACGCTGAAAATATTGAGTAACATCGCCGCATAGGAGCCGAGCATAGCAAACTGGACTGCAAACGAGAGCGAACAGCCGGTCTGTAACAGAAAATAATCCCTGTTCTTTCTGCATTGATACGACAGAAGCGCGCAAGCCGTTCCGAGATAACCGATCAGTTGTATCGGGCTGAAAAACCGTATGAGAAATTCCGGCATCTGTGGATCATCCGCTCTTTCGCAACATTGGAATCAGTATATCAGAAAAAACGGCACAATGCAAGACGTTTCCGTTATTTTTTAGGAATCGGACCCAGGCAGAGAAAAGCAAAGGCGCGGGAACACTGGGTTCCCGCGCCTGCCCTTACGGGCGTCGCCGTATTTTGCTCAGTTGGCACCGATCGGCTTTTCGGTCACGTAGTCATTCGTATCGAAGAGGAACGTCGTACCGATTCGGAACTGATCGGAGCAGTTTTTAAAGATGTCGCGATATTTGTCAAAATCTCCATCGAATTCCGCATCGACGTAATCGCTCATCCAGTCTTCGATCGTGGCCCATCCCTCATCGCTGATGCTATACAGATGTTCTTCCGCATCGTCCATGATGTCGTCGTAGGTGTAGTAGAGGAAGTTGCCCTTCTGGATAGCTGTGTCGAAATATCCCGCATGCGAGCTCGAAAGCGCGCTGTTGTTGATCACCAGTTCTTCCACCGAGCGGTTGGTACCGTCGGGCTTCGGATTATCCTTATCGGTCAGATCGAGGACCGGCGTGCCGCCGAGCAGGATATTGTTCATAATGACGCAGCAGGAAGCGGAACGGTCCAGGCGCTCCATGGAGGCGATTTCTTCATAGGTGAAGGTGACTGCCCCGAAGCCGTCGGCCCTTCCGGGATCGGCGACCTCCACGCTGCGCGTGCTCTGCTCCACCGTCACCGTTTCCCCGGCCTCATCCAGATATTGATACTTCGGAATGGTGAAGAGAGTACCGACCGGCGCATAGTAGGTGAAGGTCTTGCGGATCTTGTTTCCGCTCACGTCTCTCGCCAGGCCATCCGGCTGGTTGAAATCGGTCTCGTAGGCCAATTTCTGCGGCTTGTAGAAGTACCAGGGCATATAGTCGCTGTCGGTATACGCGCTGTTGAACATATCTACGGTATAGATATAGTTATAGAAGAGCGGATCGTATTTCTTGTAGGCTTCCTGATCCACGGTAACGTGATAATACTTCACACGGTTTACCGCGTAGGAGTTCCACCAGTGCCCGGCCAGAGATTGTCCGAAATAGGTCCCGCGGTCGATACCGGCGGTCACACGGTCGTACAGCTCCTGCAAGAGAGCCAGGATCTCTTCCTGCTCTGCCGTGATGGTTCCGGCCTGCTGCAATTCTTTGTACGCCTCCAACCCGAGGACAGGACTTGAACCGCCAATTCCTTCTTTGATGCGCTTCTGAAGCAATTTCGTTTCATGCTCAAACCGGCCGACGAAATCGTATCCGCCGAGAGCAACGATCTCGGCCTGCACCTGCTCGATTTCTGCCCACTCGTTGTAGCCGAAATAGTAGTGCCGGGGGTTTTTGTCGATCGTACCGGTCATGTATCCGTTCTGCGAGTAGTAATAATAGAAGAGGTCGGACTGGTTGACGTTGTCGCCGCTGCTTTGCGTGAACACGGTCTTCGACGAGTTCCATTTTCCGTAGGCGCCGGACTGGTCGAATTCGACTTCGCCTTCATCGGACTCGGAGAATTCGGAAAGGGCACGCTGAATCGGGTTACGCAAAACCATGATATTCCCGTAGCAGACGTTTCCGTTCCCCGAGGAAGAGTACCAGCCCTTATGGCTGGAGGCCTTCCCGCCGAGGGTGGAGACAATGTTTCCATAGGTGTAGCTTCCGCAGGCCTGCGTATCGTTATACACGGCGTTATGCGTGGCGTTGAACATATGGAAAAGATTGTACCGGAAGTGGTTACCGCGCTGGTTCGGGCCGCCGAAGTAGAGCATACCGCCGTCCACGATATCCTTGGAGCCGCCGGAGAATTGGTTGTATTCAATGATATGCTCGTACCCCCCACCCGAGATCTGCGTATCGCTCAGATAGTTATGCGAAACGATATTGCGCACGCCGGAAAGGGTAATAGCGGTCTGCTGGAAGTCGGCGGGGTTATAGAAGATGTTGTTCTGTACGACGTTGTCCGTCGGATCCAAAGACGTAACCCCGGATCCCACGCCGAGCATCACATCATACAGACACCGGGAGAATTCGTTGTTCAGGACTGCGCAGTTCGAACCGTTGGAGATATAGACACCCCTTGCCGAATATTTGAATTTGCAATTCTGAACGACGAAAGAATCGCAATTGACGGCATAAATCGGACGAGAGCTGCATCCCATGACGTCGATCCCGTCTAAAACAATATAGGATGCGGCGGTGGCGCTAAAAATGTGGTACTGATCGGTTCCGGCGTAGGTCATGTCGTACTCATCGCCGGTCATATAGAATTCAGCCGTCGGATACAGGTAAATGATGCCGGTCTCGGAGTCGTAGAACCACTCGCCTTCCTGGTCGAGCATCTCAATGGCATTGAAGAAATAGAAGGTGTTGTGGCCGGCCGGAGAGTTTGACGAGTGCTTGACGCCGTAACTCTCGTTCGGAGTCTTGGATTTCAGCGAATAATAACCCTTTTTCTCGCTGGCGTTTCCGTTCTTATCATAGACCGTGATATCGATCCCCGCAGAATCCGCTTTGAAACCGCAGAAGAGTTTTTCGCCGTTTTCGCCGTAGTGCCAGTTGCCGGCAGTCGGATTGTCGGGTTCAAAGGCCAGGTTATAATAAGCGAATTCCCATCCTTCAAAAGTCGAGCCGTAACACCAGATGTTCCCGGTGTTGACCCAGGACGTGACCTCGTCGGCCATTGTCTGCGCGTCTGCGTGATACCAGTATTTTTTTTCGGGATCTAGGTTATCCTTATAGTTGATCACGCGGACTTCCCACGGCACCTTGGTATCCGGAGAGATGCCGCGGTTGGCGCATTGTTCAAGCCACGTATAATACAGGTCGGTACCGCTCGGGCCGCGGACATAGCCCTGCTCGTACACGTGATTGAAGAAGAAGAGATCCTTGACGTTACCGGTATTGTTCGGGTAGCGTGCCGTGGTATACTCCACGTCACCGACATAGAGTTTTGCCGGCCCGGTGGAGGGATTGATTTCCCCGATATCCTCGGGGGTCAGGCCGAGATCGGCGAGGGTGGCGCTGAGCACGTACCCCTGCGCGTCCTCAGGGAGACGGGCGGCGACTTCATCGGTTGCCGGATCCACCGGCTGCCAGACACTGTCATCTTTCGTCCATTTTGCATTGGTGGTCAGACGGACTTCTTCTTTATTGTTATTTTCATCGACGTAGGCCTTGATGAAGAGCGGAGCCACGGGAGTACCGCCGATGTTTCCGGCCAGGTTGATCGTCTTTGCGATCTCATAGGTTCCGCCGCGCACCCAGATGACGCCGCCCTTGGCTCCCTCCAGGCTGATCTCGGTCAGAGCGCGGCCGATAGTGGCAAACGGCGCTTCGAGCGTACCGGGGTTTTTATCGTCACCGGAAACCGAAACATAGACCTGGCGC
This sequence comes from uncultured bacterium, assembly GCA_949282345.1. Lineage (GTDB taxonomy): Bacteria > Bacillota > Clostridia > Oscillospirales > CAG-272 > UBA1740. The sequence continues at coordinate 9,683 of CASDOQ010000006.1, forward strand.
TGCAGGCTGAACGGATAATTCTCGACCTTGAACGGCTCAACGACCGTCACTTCCTCCGGGAGAGCCTCTTTGGCAAGCAGGAAACGCTCAAAAACGTTTTCTGCCGACATTTCCAGATCAAACTTACCGGTCATATCCGGCAAAGAATCGGGAATGTTCAGAGAAAAGAGCTTGCTTTCCAGATGTTTTTCGGTCTTGGGAGTGACCGAAAGCGAAAGCGTTCCCACCGCACGGGAGGGAGAAAGATAGTTCTTCACGAAGTCGATCATCGCGTAATATCCGGCGTTCTCACCGCTGCCGCCGAGGATCAGCTTGGTCCCCTGCTGCTTCACGATATAGTTGCCGGATTCGGGATAAGCGTCCGCCACGCGGTCAAGATTTCCGATGCAGATCTCATAAGGCGTCTCAGTCATATAGTCGGGTGCAATGGGAATTTCGTATCCGACAAGACCGGAGATGATGTCGCGCAGATAGTTTGCGCATTCGGCGTTCTCGGTATCGCGCACGATGGTATAGTTGCGGATATCGGCCCCGCCCAGCACGATTTTTTCCGCCTTATAGGAAACGGCGTATTCGTAAGCGGCCGACGGAGCCAGCAGAGTCTGCCCGTTGAAGAAGAAGGTCTGTGCGAAGATCTCTTCCACGGCGGCCGCCAATGCCGCATCGCTGCCGCCGGCGATCACCAGCCGGTTACCGCGCTTTTCTATCAGATAATCATTCGCGCGCAACGCATCGAAACTCTCGCTCCGGTTGGTCTTGCCCAGCAGGATCTCGGCCGTATCGGTCGGCACCGCCGCGCCGGGCGCCACCGCGTCGGAAACGACAGGAAGCGCCACGCCGGTCTTTTCGGCCAGACGGGCGGAAAGGTCCGCTGCGATCTTTTCAAGTTCATCGGAACAGGTCTCCGGGAAAACGATCCGAACCCCCTCCAATGCAAAAGGGGAGAAGGTAAGCGTTTCCGGATCTGTCTTGTTTGCATCGACCGTCTGGGACGGCACATCCGGCTCGGGCTTTTGGGTAGTCGTTGGATCCCCGCAGCCGTCGCACGCCGCCAAAGGAAGCAGCATGGCCGCCGCCAAGATCAGTGCAAAAAGACGTATCAGCACTTTTTTCATGAGTGAAATTCCTTTCAAAAAAATTGTCTTTCTAGCCCATTATATCAAATTTTGCTTTCCGTGTCAAGAAAAACGGGCTGATTCGGGGGATGGCAATATCACCAAAAATCATGGCATTTTTTCTCTTTTTTGCCGAAGCCGAATCTGCCTTTTTTCTCGTTTTCCGCTTGCTTTCCCCGGGGGCGGCATAGTATAATCATAATGACATGGGGTTTGCCCGTCGCGGGGAAAGCCGACAGACAAGGAGTACGTTATGAAAAGAAAAATTGTCCAGGATGAATTTTTTGATAAGCAACCGCCTCTGACCTTCGTGGAATATCTGAAAAAACCTGTACATCAGAAGCCGCCCTCCCGCTTTGCAAGGACCGAAGCCGAAGAAGGAGAAGCCTCGGTACGCGGGATCTATCTGATCGACGAATTCCCCGATCCGCGCGGGCTCCTGCGCACCTCGTTCACCGATTTCGATAACTTCGTCCGCGTCACGCGCATCGGCGGCCACCGTTATCCCGTCCGCATCGTGCGGGGAGAAACGCAATGTTTTGAAGCCTACGTCGTTGACGTTACGAAAAAGGGCTGTACCATCACCGCCGCGGATACCGAGGGCGTCCGACGCGCGCTGATCTGGCTGGAAGACGAAATGACGGCGGCCGAGGGGCCTTTCCTCCCTCTCGGAAAGACCGAACGCCACCCGTGGCTGCGCGAACGCATCACCCGCGGCTTCTTCAGTCCGACCAACCGCCCGCCGAAGAACGGGGATGAACTGCTGGACGACGTGGATTATTATCCCGATGAATACCTCAACCGTCTGATGCATAACGGCACGAACGGGCTGTGGATCTACACCAGTTTCCGTCAGCTCCTCTCTTCCAGCATTCTGAAAGAAATAGGAGAGAACGGGGAACGCCGGATCGCCAAACTCAACCGCGTGATCGCCAAATGTGCGGCATACGGGATCAAGGTCTATGTTTTTGCCATTGAGCCGATGCTCCCGGCCGACATTGCGGGGAACTATCCCGACATGATCGGACAGCAGTGGGGAGGAACCTACACCATGTGCCCGCAGTCCGAGCAGGCGAAGGCCTACTGCTACGAAGCCGGCGCCAAACTCTTTACCCTCTGCCCCGACCTCGCCGGCCTGATCAGTATTACGAACGGGGAACGCACGACCTCCTGCGCCTCGCCGTATATCTGTAGCTGTCCCCGTTGCCGCGGAATGGAGCGCGCGAAGATCTTGGACAACGCCATCGAGATGCTGCGCGCCGGGATCCGTTCGGTAAAACCCGACGCCTATTTCGTCAGTTGGACCTACGAACACCGCACCTGGCCGGATGACCAGATCACGGAATACGTCAAGGGCGCGCCGGACGACATCATGCTGATGGAAAACTTTGACGACCGCGGCTTTGAAAAGCAGCTCGGGAAAGAGCGGCAGGCCATGGACTACTGGCTCTCCTACGTCGGCCCCTCCTGTATGTTTGAGACGGCCGCACGGGCGGCAAAAAAATACAAGAAGCATCTGTGGGCAAAAATGCAGATCTGCTGTTCCCACGAGATCGCCACGCTTCCCTATGTTCCCTCTCCCGGCAATGTTTTCGGTAAGATGAAAGGGGCGCACAAATGGGGCGTGGAAGGCGTGATGGAATGCTGGTATTTCGGCAATTATCCCTGCTTTATGAGCAAGGCCTCCAGCGACCTGGCCTTCGTCCACGACTTCAGCGACGAGGACGCTTATCTGTACCATCTTGCCGCGATCACCTACGGCCGCGGCATCGCCGGTTCGGTCGTGCGGGCCTGGCGCCTCTTTGAAAAGGGCTATCGCCTCTATCCGCTGAACATCATGTTCAGTTACTATTCTCCGATGCACGACGGCGTGGTCTGGGAACTTTCGCTCAAACCGAAGAACTTCTCTCCCTCGCGCTCCTGGCTCCTGCTTGACAAGCCGGACGGCGACCGGATCTGCGACTCGTTCCTCACGGGGCACACGATCGACGAGGTGTTGACGCTCCTCGGCTCGATGAAGAACTACTACAAGCGCGCCATGGCGGAACTCGGGATTGTCTCGGCTCATGCCGGCGACAAACTTTCCGACCTGCTGTCGGTCAGCGGTGCCTTCCTGACGCTCTGCCGGAGCAGTTACAATATCGTCAAATTCTATAAACTGCGCGATCAGCTCGGAACCGGGGAAAGCGACCCGACCGCAACGCTGGCAAAGATGCGCGATCTGGTGCTGAAGGAGATCGAAAACAGTACCAAGATGATCATTCTCTGCGAGGGAGACGGACGGCTCGGCTATCACTCGGAGGCCGAAGGCTTCAAATTCTTCCCCGAAAAACTCCGCCATCGGATCGATACGCTGAAAAATCTGCTGGCGACCGAATTCCCGGAGGTCGAAGCCCGCGTCGCGGCCGGTCTGCCGCCGCTTGAGTACTATCTCGGGGTCGAAGAAGACTGCGAACATTCCTATACGATCAAACGCGGCGACATCTGCGACGCGGCATGGGAACAGCTCTCCGACACGACCGGCTTCCGCATCGCCGAGGACGAGGAGAACCTGACCTTTGAGTTCCGCGCTCCCGCCGGCCAATACATTGTAATGAACCCGGAATTCCGCCTCTTCACGGTGGAGCCGCCTATTATGTTCTGTATCGGCGACGCCACCACCGGCTCGAAGATCGAATTGAATCGCAATATCATCAACTGTCACTGGCCTTACTTCAAGTGTTTTGACGAGGCCTTTGCCAAATGGAAAATTACCAAACTGCCGGCAGAGGAAGATCCCGACATCCGTCACTGCCGCGTCTCGATCCGAAAAGAGGATACCGGTATGCGCGGCACCGCCCCCTTCAAACTGGAGGTCTATACCTGGGGCGGCGCGTGCTGGGAGAACGAACCCGTCCCGGTCTGCACGCTCGGCAAGAGCACCCTGTCTCCCGGTCGGTTCGGCTGGATTTTCCACGAGGACGGCGTAGCCTATACGCCGTATGCCAAGCCCACCGCCGAAAAGGAATAAGCCCTGCCGAATTTCTTTCGCCCCTAACCGAAAAAAGCAAGTGCCCCGGAGGATCTTCCCCCGGGGCATTTCTCTTGCGCGGCAGAGGGCCGCGCGCTTTCCGTGAACGCGCCGCTCGGAAAGGCTTTCCGAAAAAAGAAGAACGACCCGGGAGTCCCGGGTCGCCTCGGTTATTCTTTGCACAGACGCAGACCGCCGTCTTTTTCCTCGACGAAGAGGAAGGTGGCGCGTTCTTGTCCGTAGATCTCAGGCGAATGGAAGGAGATCCGCCGCCGGCCGGAAAGATCGGTGAAAAACATCGAGTGTCCGCCGTTTTCTGCGTAGATCGGCGTTTCTTCATGGATCCAGGGACCGTGTATATCCCCGGTGGCGGAACGCACGCCGAGCACAACATAAGTATGGCCGAGCACCGGCGACCAGGTGAAATAAAGCGTGCCGTCCTGCAACTTCTGCATGAAGGGCGCGTCCGAACCGTAGCGCAGGCTCTTCCTGCCCTGCCAGGTTACCGGGTTCGGCGACCGCCCCGAAAGCGGGGACTGCTCCGAAGTAAAGAGCAGGAAAGGCTCTCCGACGATCTCGGTAAGATCCTTCGTCACCTCTGCCGCCACGATCTCCCCGACGTAGACATTGCGCTCCGGGAAATAGTTGTCCGGCCAGTCATGCGACCAGATGACGTAGGGCGTCCCGTCCTGTACGTACAGCGTGGCATCGATGCAACTCTGCCCCGCCGGAGTCACCGGATGGTTCGCAACGGGAATAAACGGACCGAGGGGCGTGTCGCTGACCGCGACCTGCGTACCGCGCAGACCGTTTTTCCCAAGCAGAGAAACGAACATATAGAACCGCCCGTTGTATTCGTGGATTTCGGACGCCCAGGTGTCCTTCACTGCCCATGAGTCCTCGGGGATCGTGAAGACCGTACCGAGTTCTTCCCACTCCTCAAGGTCGTCACTGCGGTAGAGCGGAACCGACTTTTCCCCTCCCGAGCCACACATATAATAGTGTCCCTCCCACGGCAATATAAACGGATCGCGGATGCGAAGTTCGCTTCTTTTCATAATTCTTTCCTCTCTTTTGCAACGGGCAGTCCGCTGTCGAAAATGTATGGTTTTCTTTATATTTTGTCGCTTACGTAGCTATGCGTCGTGAGAAAATCGTCTCGCCCCGTATAGATAAGTTCGGGTTTTCCCTCACGATACTCGATACAGGTGAGCGAGCAATTCGGGACCCACGGAATGGCCGCCATCGCGTCAAGGCCCTCGCCTCGCAGGGCGCAGACCGTCGCGCGGATTGGCGTGGCGTGCGTACCGACCAGCACAGTCTCTCTGGGATGGGCGGCGGCAATACGGTCAAGAGCCGCCAGGACGCGCGCCTGCAATTCCGCCACACTCTCGCCTCCGGTCGGTCTGGCATGGCCGATATCGTTCTTCCAGACGGCGCGATCCTCCGGGAAAGCGGTCATGATTTCCTCGTAGGCCATGCCTTCCCAGCGACCGGCATAGATCTCGCGCAGATCCCTCTCCAGAAGGACCGGCAGACGGTGCGCCGCCGCGGCGGGACTGACCGTCTGCACGGCGCGGGAAAGATCACTGCTGTAAACGGCGGAAAAGGGCAGGTCGGCAAGCGCCTCGGCCAGCGTCCGCGCCTGTTCTTCTCCACGCGGGGAAAGCCCCCAGTCGGTATGCCCGAGAAAAAAGCCACGGAGATTTCCGAGGCTCTCCCCGTGACGGACGAGATAGAGCGTTGTCACCATGTTTTCCCCTTCCTTTCCGATCCGCCCGCAAAAGGCACAAAAAGTCAAAGCAGGTCTTGCGGAAAATGCATATACGCGAAATTTTGCAAAAATTCCGCAGACGAGATCGGTGCCCGCGTGTTTTCTTAATTATTATATAATTGCGGAAATCATTTGTCAAGCACAATCACCTTTTTCGGATTCTTTTGAAAATCTTTCTTCCTTTTTCCGGGAATTTATGCTATACTGAAAAAACGGAGGTAAAAAAAGTGGAATTCTCAATCAACCATCCCATCATTTTTATTCTGGCCGGGATCATTGTCGCATTCGTTCTCTTCCAATCCGTGTTTTTCCTTTTGCGCGCCCTGCGCCGCGCACGCGCCCTCGGCATGGAGAAGAAGAAACTTCGCAAGATCATGACCACCGCCGCGGTGTTTACGGTAGCGCCCGCCGTAGCCATTGTCATCAGCGTCATGGTGCTTTCCAAAAACCTCGGCATCCCGCTCCCGTGGCTCCGCCTCAGCGTCATCGGTTCGCTCTCCTATGAAATGGTGGCCGCCGGAAACGCCGCCAGCGCCATGGGATTCCGTCTCGGGGACGCCATCACGCTGACTGCCTCGCAATACGTTACCATCACGTTCGTCATGACGGTCAGCATCCTGATCGGTATCTGGTTGGCGCCGATCGTCGGAAAACGCCTGCAAAACGGAATGATCCGTATGGAAAAGCACGACAAAAAGTGGTCCTCGATCTTCTCGGATTCTCTCTTCATCGGTATGATCTCCGCCTTTGTCGGATTTGTTTTCTGCGATGTGAGCGGCGTGTTTTCCGGGGATTTTTCCGGTCTTATCCCGGTTCTTGTCATGGCCGTCTCGGCGATCGCCACGCTCCTTTGCGGTCTGATCCTCAAAAAGACCGGCTGGCACTGGGTATCGGATTACGCGTTGCCTATCAGTCTGATCCTCGGCATGGCCTCCGCCATTCCTTTCACAAACTGGCTCGGATAAAGGGGGATAAAAAATGAAAAATCTTTCTTATATTGATTCCGTACACCGCGACGGGAAGATCTTCAACTTCACCGCCGCCGTCTTGATGATGCTCTTCCCGATTGCGCTCTGCTTCCTCTTTTCCGCCATGCCGGACTGGAACGCGCTCTTGCTGGGGCTCCTTGCCACCGCGCCCATGTACTGGGCGGTCGGGATCATCGAAGTCTTCACCTATTTCCCGATGCTCGGAGCGGGCGGAGCTTATCTTTCTTTCGTCACCGGGAATATCTCCAACCTGAAGCTCCCCTGCGCGTTGAACGCCATGGAACAGGCCGGTGTCAAAGCAAATTCCGAGGAGGGAGAAGTCGTCTCCACGATTGCCATTGCCGTTTCGAGTATCGTCACCACCCTGATCATTTTGCTCGGGGTCGTCCTGATCGTTCCGCTCTCCCCGGTGCTGGAAGCGCCCGTGCTCCAACCGGCCTTTGCACAGATCCTTCCCGCCCTCTTCGGTGCGCTTGGAGTCGTCTTCATTTCGCGCGCGTGGAAGATCGCGGTGGCTCCCGTCTCTCTGATGCTGATCCTCTTTATCGCCATCCCTGCGCTCAACGCCGGGACCGTCGGTATCATGGTTCCCGTCGGTGTGGTCTTCACCATCGTTGTATCACGTATTCTTTACAAAAAGAATCTTATTTAAGGAGGCGTACCGATGATCTGGATTCTCGTTGCACTAGGGGCGGCGTTTGTTGCACTGCTGGCCGTCATCCTTGTCAGGACCGCGCTGTTCGTCCCGCGTGAAAATCCCGCGCCGGAAGACGGGGAGGTGTCTTTCGACCGCGAAGCGGCCGTCAGCGCGTTGCAACAGCTCGTCCGATGCCGCACCGTCTCCCGATACAGTCATGAGGACGAGGACGAAGCCGAATTTGAAAAACTGATCTCCCTGCTCCCGACGCTCTATCCGCACGTGATCGAACATTGCACGCTGACCCGCCTGCCCGACCGCGCGCTCCTCTTCCGGTATGAAGGGCGCCGTCACGACGCGCCCTCCGTCATGATGGCCCATTACGACGTTGTCCCCGCGGCAGAGGAGAACTGGGAGAAACCGCCCTTTGCCGGAATCATCGAGGACGGCGTGCTGTGGGGTCGCGGGACGCTCGACACGAAAGTCACCTTCAACGGCGTTCTCTCTGCCGCCGAAGCGCTTCTCTCGCAGGGCTTCGTACCCGAGCAGGATATTTACTTTGCCTTCTCGGGCGGGGAGGAAGTCAACGGCCCGGGCGCCGCGCATATCGTAGAGTATTTCCGTGCGAATCAGATCCCGGTTTCGCTGGTCGTCGATGAAGGCGGCGCCGTAGTGAGAGATGTCTTTCCGGGTGTGAGCGCCCCCTGCGCGCTGATCGGTATTGCCGAAAAGGGAATGCTCGACCTGGAATATCGCGTGGTTTCGGCCGGAGGGCACGCCTCCGCGCCGCCGCCCCATACCCCTGTCGGAGAACTGGCCATGGCCTGCGCCGCCATCGAAGCGCATCCTCCGAAAGCTCATCTGACCGCCCCGGTCTCCGAAATGTTCGATACGCTCGGTCGACATTCTTCCTTCGTTTACCGCATGATCTTTGCAAACCTTTGGTGCTTCGGCGGTCTGCTTGACAAACTCTGCCGCAAGACGGGCGGCGAACTGAACGCCCTCATGCGGACGACGGTCGCCTTTACCCGCATGAAGGGGAGCGATGCCTCCAACGTCCTGCCCCCGGAGGCGACCATGGTCTCCAACATTCGTCTCAATCCCGCCGACACCATGGAAAGTATGCAAAACTATCTTGCCGGCGTCATCGGGAACGATCGCGTGGAACTTCGCCCCATCCAGGGTATGGATCCCAGCCGTATCTCGCGCACCGACTGTCCCGAGTGGCGGCGCGTTGCCGCTGCGGTCGCGGGGACCTGGCGCGGCGCGCTCGTCTCGCCCTATCTGATGGTGCAATGCTCCGACAGCCGGCATTACGGGGTCCTTTCCGACAAGGTCTACCGCTTCTCCGCTATGGACCTCACGAGCGAAGAGCGCCACACAATCCACGGGAACAACGAGCGGATCCGCACCGAGGTCATCAGCCGCGCAGTGGAATTCTATATTCGTCTGATGCGCCAGTGCTGACCGCTTACGGCTTTTGAGATCTTCTCCGGGCGGGTGCTGGGATCTGCCCCTCGGCTGAGGGTGCCAGTACCATCGCGCCAGCCTTGACCGAATCCACGAAAGTTGCGTCTTTTATGCAATGGGAAGGAAACCGAGTCTTCTTTCCCGCTTCGCAGATAGGGCTATTTATTCTTCTGACTACCGATATCAAAGGCTATCAGAAGAATTGCTCCAAGACCACCCGAACAGAACCGCCGATCGGTTCTTCTTGACCGTGTGCGTGTTTCTGACGGAGCGGACCAACCGAAAAAAGCACCCGATGGGTGCTTTTTTCCTGCGTTTCCGGCACGGGAATTGACTTTTCGCGAAAAAAATATTATAATAAAGCAAACAAAACGAAAAAAGAAGGAGCATTTATGAAAGCTGTTATCACCGTAACGGGGCGTGACACCGTGGGGATCATTGCTGAAGTCTCCACCCTCTGCGCACGTGCCGATGCAAACATTCTGGAAATCACGCAAAGCGTCCTGTCTGAATATTTCGCCATGATCATGTTGGTGGATATCGACCGACTCAATATGCCCTTTTCCGATTTTTCGGATGCTATGGCCGCCCTTGGCAAAAGCCGTGCGCTGGATATCCGCGCCGTACACGAAGAGATCTACGAAGCGATGCACCGCATCTGAGGAGAGCCATGCTGAACACACAGGATATTCTTGAAACCATCCAGATGATACGCGAAGAAAATCTTGATATCCGTACCATCACCCTGGGCATCTCGCTTTTCGACTGCGTGAGCGATGACGTCGGACGCCTCTGCGACCGGATCTACGATAAGATCACCAAAACGGCGGAACGTCTCGTCCCCGTCGGGCAGGAGATCGAAAAAGACTACGGGATCCCGATTGTTAACAAGCGCGTTTCGGTCACGCCTGTTTCCCTGATCGGAGGCTCCGCCTCGCCGGACGGCTATGTTCAGATTGCAAAAACGCTTCAACGGGCGGCGGATGCGGTAGGGATCAACTTTATCGGCGGCTTTTCCGCGCTCGTGCAAAAAGGAATGACGAAGGGTGCGGAGAATCTGATCTCGGTCATCCCGGAAGCCCTCGCCGAAACGCGCCTCGTCTGCTCCTCTGTCAACGTGGCCTCTACCAAGGCGGGGATCAACATGGATGCCATCCGAAAGATGGGCGCCGCCATCAAGCGCGCCGCGTACCTGACGCGGGAGGAAAATTCAATCGCCTGCGCCAAACTCGTAGTTTTTGCCAATGTTCCCGAGGACAACCCTTTTATGGCGGGAGCGTTCCACGGCATGGGGGAACCCGAAACCGTCATCAACGTGGGGGTCTCCGGCCCCGGCGTTGTCAGTTCCGCCATTGCCCGTGCAGGCGACTGTGATCTTTCCGCTCTTTCGGAGCTGATCAAACGGACGGCTTTCAAGATCACCCGCGTCGGGCAGCTCGTGGCCAGCGAGGCGTCGCGTAGGCTCGGCATCCCCTTCGGGATCATCGACCTCTCCCTGGCGCCCACCCCAGCCATCGGGGACTCGGTTGCCCATATCCTCGAAAATATGGGATTGGAGTCCTGCGGCGCACACGGAACGACGGCGGCGCTCGCCATGCTGAACGACGCCGTAAAAAAAGGAGGCGTTATGGCCTCCGGGCACGTCGGCGGGCTTTCCGGGGCGTTCATTCCGGTCTCGGAGGATGCCGGCATGATCGCCGCGACCGAGCGCGGAGCCCTTTCTATCGAAAAACTTGAAGCGATGACAGCTGTCTGTTCCGTAGGTCTGGATATGATCGCCGTTCCGGGAGATACCAGTGAAGAAGTCCTCTGCGGCGTGATTGCCGACGAGATCTCGATCGGCGTGGCCAATACCAAGACCACCGCCGTCCGGCTCATCCCCGCTTACGGGAAGCAGATCGGAGATTCCGTGGACTTCGGCGGTCTGCTCGGCACGGCCCCCATCATGCCGTTGCGCCCCTACTCCCCTGCCCGCTTTATCGGTCGGGGCGGCCGCATTCCTGCGCCGATCCACAGCCTGAAGAACTGACTCCGGAAAAAGAGACCTCCGCCGATCGGGATGGGAAAGAGAATGAAAAGACGTATTCCCGAAAGACGAAAAAGCGGTCGTCCGATACCATGGACGACCGCAAAAGCAGAGAGCATACCCGTTCGGCAGGAGAAAAAACAGCTTCGCTCCCTGAACCGATCTTATATTTTTTGCAAAAGCATCCCGTGCGGGTACCTACCGTAAAGCAGTTTTTATCAATAGCAAAAGGGACGAGGTTTTCTCGTCCCTTTTGCACACTACCTTGCCATGCAAGGTATAGTGTGTTATACTGTATTTTACTTTCGGGTGGTGTAAATAAGTGATGTTTTTGCTTACGCAAAAGTGATGTTACTCACTTCGTTCGTAATGATGTTGCTCCCGATGGTCGCAATGATGTGATGTTTGCCCACTGTGCCGAAGGCACAACATCATTGCCGAGGCTACATCATTAGGCGAAGCCGACATCACTTGCCCGTAAGGGCAAACATCGTTCGGCAGACCTGCTTTATCGCAGGTTGCCGTGCGGGGTGCTTTTATTTTACACCGCAGACCCGATTGACAACCTCCACGATCTTTCCAAGGAGAGAAAGGTCAAAATCCTCAAACTTCTCTTCCGAGACGGGTCTGCCCGTCAGCGTGGAAAACCAGGTAGCCGCGGCGGCAAAGCGGCCGTAATCCAAGGACAGGTGATACCCGTCGCGGCAAAGCGAAAGGCCGGTTTTGGCGTAATCGAACGCCGGGATCTCCGTGCGGAGAGTCTGAATCACGGTTCCTACGGGGATGACCGTAAGCCCATGTTGACGGGCGGCCAAATCAACGGCTTTCGTGAGCCGCGCGTACATGACGGCCTGATCGTTTCCGTATGCGGAAAACGACGGCGAGGGAAAACCGGTCTCATAGGCCCAGGTCTTATGAAAATAGAGTTTGGCCGCCGGGCAAGTTGCACGAATAGCATCGATCAACTCGGTAAGGTAAGGCTCATAGGTCTCGGGCATTCCGCTGTACGGACTGGCCTGTTGCAACGTAATGCAGTCCCATTCCTCGGAACGAAGAGCTTCGGGAATGCTGATCTTACGCGTGGGCGCCCCGCCGTTCGGCTCATAGGAATAGCTTTCTTTCTCCTGCTGAAGGTTGTCCCGGTGCATTTCAAGACTGCAACCACCGATAAAGAGATTGAACGTATCGATATCGACCCCCTCGCGGGCGGCCAACGCGTGCAACCACTTATGCGCATCCTGTGAAAAACTGTTTCCGATCGATAAGACCTTCATCATAAACTTCTATCCTATCCGGCAATAGAATGAAAAGAACCCGTAGGGATCCTTTCTGCCCGGGTAGCGTGGGAACCCGGCAGAGTGGTAATGCTGCCCCGACTCGCTTTCAGGCACTGAAACGCCGACGCTTTTATAGTCAAAAAAGCACCCTGGGGGTGCTTTGGGCTATGGAGCAGATGACGGGAATCGAACCCGCGTATTCGGCTTGGGAAGCGGACGCTCTGCCATTGAGCTACATCTGCATTGTGAAAAGATCACTTTTCTCTATTATTATAGCGGTTTTTCCGCCTGTTGTCAATGTTTTTTTGATATTTTTCGGTTCTTTTCAGAAAAAGTTTGAATGATGCGCGGGGCGGCGGTCGGATCCGACCGCCGCGCACGCTGACGGAATATTATGTACGAGGCACTTTCTTTTTCCCGGTCGTGTTGCGGGAGAAAGAATCGATCGTTACTGCCAAAAAGACCGAAAATACAAAACCGAGCGCCGCCCCGGCCACCATCCATTTTTTTAAGCCGCTTTCACTCGCGGCGGCGCCTTGCGCCAGATCGACCACCGTCACGCCGGTGTCCATATATTCCTGTATCCGTTCGGGAAGGACCACCGCCATCATATTGGCCGCATCGACCGCCCGTCCGGGGTCGCGATCCCGGACGCTGATGTAAAGGATCTCGGTCCCGTTGAGCGAACCGCAGGTAACGCCGGAAAGCAATCGGGTCGGCAGATCCTCCGCGTGATAAAACGCGTCGTTCTCTTCATTCTGTGTGCTGTGGGCCAGTTCCCCGGCGTCGTACGAGGCGCGCAGACGCGCCGACACCGCATCCATCGTTTGATAGGTGCAGAGAATCTCCTTGTACGTATTGACCAGCGAACGGGAAAGATCCAGTTCTCCTTGATTCATAACAGTGGAAGTCCCCGCCTTGACGTAGAGTTTGACCTGCGCCGTATACATCGGTCTGTAGGTTGCCTGGATACAGATAAAGATCAAAAGAGGCAAAAGGAGCGTCCCCGCCATAATCAGAATCCAACGCCGCCGGAGAGCACCCCAAAGATCGATTTCTTTTGCACGATTCCACTCATACTCCTGCGTCATATCGCCGGGGCAGCTTTCTCGATTTAATAACGGACACAAGTTGTTATTCTCCATTCTTCTCTCCTCCTGACGACAATATGATTTTAGCATAATAATCATTCCGTGTCAATTCATAAGAGAAAAATTATTTAACATTTTTATAAAAATTCTGAAATTCTACTTTTTCACTGCTTTTGCCTCTTCTTCCCGACGGCGGCAGATCGCCGCCCAACTCGGGAGGGTCGGCAAGATCCGGGAGAAATCCCGCATGACGGCCGGGACGTCGATCTTCTGCGGACAAACCGCGGAACAGGCACCACAACCGAGGCAATCCGCCGGTCCTTTCCCCGGGAGCAAAGCATCCACCGCCATGCCGACCGTCAGGCCGGGATCGTATTTGGCATCGTTATAGAGCTGTATGAGCGCAGGGATATCCAGGCCGGCGGGGCAGCCCGCGCGGCAATATCCGCAACGGGTGCAGGGGATACTGCATTTTATCGCCTCCGCTACCGCCAGCAACGCCTCCCGCACGGCGGGGGGGAGCGGCAACGCCTCGGAGAAGATCGAGAGATTCTCCTGCATCTGCGCAGGGGCGGACATTCCCGAAAGGATCACTTTTACGCCGGGAAGCGCTTGCAAAAAACGAAAGGCCAGCGCGGCATCGCTCTCTTCCCCCGAAAGTGCCGGCTGCGAGTGCCGGAGCGCCTGCGGAAGCGAAGCCAGTTTTCCCCCACGCAAAGGCTCCATAACGATCACGGGAATCCCCCGCTTGGTAAGATCGTCGTATTTCTCGGAGGCGCGTTGCAGGGTCCAGTCAAGGTAATTGAGCTGGATCTGGCAAAACTCCATGTTCTCGCCCTCGTTCTCGAGAAAAGAGCGTAAAAACTCGGGTTGCGCGTGCGTGGAAAAGCCGAGATGGCGGATCCGCCCGGCACGCCGCTGTTCCTCAAAGTAGCGGATGATGCCGTAATCGGGATTCCGGTAGGTCTCGATCGAATTTTCAAAAACGTTGTGTAAAAGATAAAAATCAAAGTATTCCACACCGCATTTTTTGAGCTGATGCTCAAAGACCTCACGCGGGTCGTGGCGGGCACTGATCTGATGCCCGGGATACTTGGTCGCGAGGTGATAGCTCTTTCGCGGATAATGCGAAAGGATCTCTCCCGTTACGATCTCGGATTTCCCGCCGTGGTACGGATAAGCCGTATCAAAATAATTCACGCCCCCCTGTATGGCCGTATCCACCATACGCGAGGTCTCTTCATAATCGATTTCCCCGTCCGGACGGCAGGGCAGACGCATCATGCCAAAGCCGAGATGGGAGACCGACTCCCCACACAGATCCCGATAGATCATAGGTTTTCTCCTTTCGCTTGTTTCCTGTAAGATATTAAGTAAGGACGAGATTCTCGCCCGTCAGGCCGTTATAGGCCCCCATTCGGATTTCCGGGGCATCGGGATGCGCCAACAGCCATTTGTTGCACCCGAAAAGCATTGGATCGCGTGCCGATGCGGGTCTTGGCAGATTCGTTCCGCGCGGCAGGATGACAACCATACGAAAACCGCCGTCTACACGGCAGGGGGCATAATGCAACGTCGTCGCGTAAAGCTCTACCGCACATCCCGCAGGAACCAAAAACGCCCGGACGAGCGAGGTGTCATACTTTCCGTCCCGGATTTCACTTTCCAGCCCGAAGAAGAGGACGGTATCGCTTTCCATCATGTCGATCTCACTGCTTTTGTGAAATTCAAGGCAATCGAGGCGGACATTATGGCCGTTGCAATATCCGATCTGGATCGGCATCCCGCCGTACAGTTCACGTTCGATCTCCCGGGTGGCGGGATCGGCCTCCAAAGGCGCATAAGAGGCAACGTATACCGTTCCCTCCTCCGGGCACTCGGTCTTTGCAAGCACGCGCAAAAGACCGCTGAAATCGCCTTCCCTCACCGCGCCGTATGCGCGGAATTCTTTATCGTATACGCTGTAGATCTTCACATTTTCCTCTTTCTACGGAACCGGGATCGGCCGTTTTCTTTTATTGTATCATGCTCGCCCTTGCTTGTCAAGGAAGCGGAACACAATCGAGTAGGTAGAAATCAATCCACCTCTCACACCACCGTACGTGCCGTTCGGCATACGGCGGTTCAATTCAAATTAAATACGTGCTACCTTTAGGTAGTAATCGGAAAGACTGACTAAGCCTCGCTTGGTCAGTTTTTC
>CASDOQ010000007.1 GCA_949282345.1 uncultured bacterium
TTGTCCTCTGCCGAGTGCACGATAACCTCATTGATTGACTATATAGTGAAGACGGGACAGATGCGTGATGCCCAAATTGAAGCAATTAAGACATATCTGTTCCTTAAAATCGCGTGTGAAGGCAAGCCTCTTGCTACGCTTGTCAAAAATGGAGCGTTCAATACACTTGATTTGAACGCTTTAGAGCTTTCGCAAAGTACGAGAGATTATCTGATTTCGCATCCTTCTTCTGCTGCTCTTTTTGAGTACGCTTGCATGAAAAACGATAATAATGAGCAGGTTTCTGTCCAACTTGAAAAGGCAATTAAAAAATCCCCCGGAAGTATAGATTACAACAAGGTATGGAACGACACCTTTTACGGCGTATATCGATATTGATAATACCGATATAACATTTTAATTATTCCCAAGCTCTCCTGGTTGTGATATACTGTAGCTGTAAAGAAAAAATACATACTCACAAGGAGAAAAAGTTATGGCACGTTTTACATTACCCCGTGATCTTTATCACGGCAAGGGCGCTCTTGAGGCGCTGAAAACTCTTAAGGGAACTCGCGCAATGGTTTGCGTAGGTGGCGGTTCTATGAAGCGCTTCGGTTTCCTTGACAAGGTTGTTTCCTATCTTAAGGAAGCAGGCATGGAGGTTGAGCTCTTTGAAGGCATCGAGCCCGATCCTTCCGTTACCACCGTTATGAAGGGTGCTGAGGCTATGGCCAAGTTCCAGCCTGACTGGATCGTTGCAATCGGCGGCGGTTCGCCTATCGACGCTGCAAAGGCTATGTGGATCAAGTACGAGTATCCCGAAATCACCTTCGAGCAGATGTGCGTAGTATTCGGTATTCCCGAGCTTCGTAAGAAGGCTCGCTTCTGCGCAATTCCTTCCACCTCCGGTACTGCTACCGAGGTTACCGCATTCTCTGTTATCACCGACTATGATAAGGGTATTAAGTATCCTCTTGCTGACTTCGAGATCACTCCCGACGTTGCGATCGTTGACCCCGAGCTTGCAGAGACCATGCCTAAGAAGCTCACCGCTCACACCGGTATGGACGCTATGACTCATGCAATCGAGGCATACGTTTCCACCGCAAACTGCGAGTTCACCGATCCTCTCGCAATCTTCGCTATCAAGATGATTCAGGAAGATCTCGTTGCTTCCTACAACGGCGATATGCAGAAGCGTGCTTCTATGCACAACGCTCAGTGCCTTGCAGGTATGGCATTCTCCAACGCGCTTCTCGGTATTGTTCACTCTATGGCACACAAGACGGGTGCTGTATTCGAGGATCTCGGCGCACACATTATTCACGGCGCAGCTAACGCTATGTACCTTCCCAAGGTTATCGCCTTCAATGCAAAGGATGAGACCGCAAAGAAGCGTTACGGCGTAATCGCTGACTACATGGGTCTTGGTGGAGCAAACGACGACGAGAAGGTTGCAAACCTCATCGCTTACCTCCGTGGCATGAACGATGCGTTGAACATCCCTCAGTGCATTAAGAACTATGGCGCAGACGCTCTTCCCTGCGAGCAGGGCTTTGTTCCCGAGAACGTATTCCTTGAGAGACTTCCCGAGATCGCAAAGAACGCTGTTGCAGACGCTTGCACCGGCTCCAACCCCAGAGCGATCTCTGTCGAGGAAATGGAAAAGCTTCTTAAGTGCTGCTACTACGACACCGAAGTTGATTTCTGATAACGGGTTAACCGTATAATATCTGACGGGACGGTTGCCGAATTTTTCGGTGACCGTCCTTTCATCAAGCGGAGGAATATTATGTATAAAATAGTAGAAAAAAAGATTTTGAATCCCACGGTCATCCAGCTTTGGATCGAAGCACCGTTGGTTGCAAATAAGGCAAAGCCCGGACAGTTTATTATCTTGCGTGTAGACGAGGACGGAGAGAGGATACCTCTAACCGTTGCGGGCGTAAATAAAGATAACGGAACTGTCAAGATCATTTTCCAAGTGGTTGGCAGAACTACCAAGAAGCTCTCCTACAAGGAAGCGGGCGAATACATTCAGGATTTCGTCGGTCCTCTCGGCGTGGCAACACACCTTGACGGCCTCCGCAAGGTCTGCATCGTCGGCGGCGGTGTAGGTTGCGCTATCGCTATGCCGATTGCCGAGGCGCTTCACGAGATGGGCGCGCACGTTACAAGCATCATCGGATTCAGAAATAAGGACCTTTTGATCCTTGAGGACGAGTTCAAGGCTTGCTCAGATGTGCTTCGCGTTATGACCGATGATGGCTCTTACGGTGAGCACGGAAACGTAACCGTACCTCTCAAGGAAATGCTTGAGGCGGGCGAAAAGTTTGATATGATCATCACCATCGGTCCTCTGATTATGATGAAGTTCGTAGTCGCTACGGCAAAACCCTTTGGTACGCCCGTAACCGCCTCGATGAACCCCATTATGATCGACGGAACGGGAATGTGCGGCGGCTGCCGCCTCACTCTCAACGTTGACGGCAAAAAGGTAACCAAATTCGCTTGCGTTGACGGTCCCGACTTCAACGGATACGAGATCGATTTTGACGAGGCAATGTCGAGAGGCAGAATGTACGCTGACTTTGAGCGTAACGCCTATGAAAGCTCTTGCAATCTCTTCAAAAAGGAGGTAAAGTAAGATGGCAAAGGCAAATATGAGTTTGACAAGAAACGCAATGCCCGTGCAGGATGCTCTTGTCAGAGCACATAATTTCGACGAGGTTGCACTCGGTTATACCGAGGAGCAGGCGATTGATGAGGCAAACCGTTGTCTCAACTGCAAAAATATGCCTTGCGTTGACGGTTGCCCCGTTAAAATTCACATCCCCGAGTTTATTTCCAAGATCAAGGAAGGCGCCTTCGAGGATGCATATCAGATCATTACGAAATCGTCCTCACTTCCAGCTGTTTGCGGTCGAGTTTGTCCTCAGGAAACGCAGTGTGAGTCAAAATGTGTCAGAGGCATCAAGGGTGAGTCCGTTGGTATCGGTCGTCTGGAAAGATTTGTTGCCGACTGGCACAATACCTTCTGCACCGAAGAACCCGTAAAACCTACGAGCAACGGACACAGAGTTGCCATCGTTGGTTCCGGTCCTTCCGGACTTACATGTGCAGGAGATCTTGCAAAGCGTGGCTACGACGTCACCGTTTATGAGGCTCTTCACACCGCAGGCGGCGTTCTGGTTTACGGTATTCCCGAGTTCCGTCTGCCTAAAAAGATTGTGGCAAAAGAAGTTGATACGCTCAAAAAGCTCGGCGTTCATATTGAGACCAACGTCGTTATCGGTAAGACCTTGACCATCGACGAGCTGTTTGAGATGGGTTACGAGGCTGTATTCGTTGGCTCCGGTGCTGGACTTCCCAACTTTATGGGTATCCCCGGCGAGTCCTTAAAGGGAGTATACTCTGCAAACGAGTTTTTGACGAGAAGCAACTTGATGAAATCCTATCTTCAGAACCCCGAAACGCCTATTATGAAGGGCGGCAAGGTTGCAGTCGTTGGCGGTGGCAACGTGGCTATGGATGCCGCAAGAACCGCTCTCCGTCTTGGCGCAGAGAAGGTATATATCATTTACCGTCGTTCGATGGAGGAGCTTCCTGCACGTAGGGAAGAGGTCGAACACGCAGAGGAGGAAGGAATTGAGTTCCGTCTGCTCTGTAATCCCACCGAAATTCTCGGATATAACAACCCCGATGACGCGAGAGACCCCAAAAACGGCTTCGTTACGGGTATGACCTGCGTCAGAATGGAGCTTGGCGAGCCCGACGAGCGCGGCAGACGCCGTCCCGTAGTGATCCCTGACAGCGAATTTACCATTGCTGTTGATACCGTCATTATGTCGATCGGTACTTCTCCCAATCCGCTGATCAAATCAACTACCGAGGGGCTTGAAGTAAACCGTTGGGGCGGTATTGTCGTCAATGAGGACGGTCTGACATCGAGAAATGCAGTATATGCAGGCGGTGATGCCGTTACGGGAGCCGCTACCGTTATCTCTGCAATGGGTGCGGGCAAGACCGCAGCGAATGCCATCGACGAGGCTCTCTCAAAGTAAGATATATCAATATAGGCAATACGGCTATAACAAATTGGTATTTCACAAATCAACAATACAGTGATATAATTATGATATCAACCATACAGTTGTCCTCGTCCATAACGATGAGTCCGCCCGAGCCCATCATCAAAGGCACTCATTTTAGACAGAACATCTGGGGAAAGGTCGCTTTAGGAAGAGGCGGCCTTTCTTTTTTATGCTAAAATGCGGTTTCGTCAAATTTCCCAACCGCCATACGGATATCTGCCTACCACAGCATAACAAAAGAAAAAAGAGCAGAAAACCTGCTCCAAATAAGAAATTATAGGCAAAAAAATATCGAGTGTTCATCACTTTCGTTATGAACACTCGATATGGTCGGAGTGACACGACTCGAACGTGCGATCCCCGCATCCCAAATGCGGTGCGATACCAGCTTCGCTACACCCCGAAGTGTGAAAAATATTCGATTTTTAGGTCATTTTCCGTAAGTGGTCAAATCTGTGGTCAAAACATATTGTTGGCGTTATTTTGAAAAGGGTAACACCCGAAAAAGGCAATGTTTACAAGGCTGTTTCTTCAATGTTTGCAAGCACTTTCGGAATTTTGCTCTTTGCGCGAAGCACCCTTTTGCCCGCGGGGGCGTCCCCGCCGCCTGCATGCTCCCAAACTTCGCGCGCTACCAGCTGCGCCACACCCCGATTCCGTATCAGTATAGCAGATTGCCGGGAAATTGTCAAGGAGGCGAAGCCGAATCGGAGATTTTTTCGGGGAGGGTTTTTGGGGAGAGGGGTGTTCCCGGTGGGAAAGGGCGGAGCGGCAAGAAGGCGCACTTTGCCGGGAAGAAGTTTCCGCGATCCCGCCGGATCGCGGAAATTGTGACTTCTTATCGCTTTATCTGTTACCCTGCCGTAAACGCTTGGTAAAATCCTTCCGGGAAAAGAAGAAACCCGTTCCGGGGCATTGCATCCCGTCCCAAAAAGTGCTATACTGAAAAAAGGATCGACCAAAAAATCACGCCGACAGTCAGGCAGATCTCCGGCATTCGCCTCTTCGGGAAACCTTCCCGCGGTCGCGCGATTCTTTCCCCCGGCGGCCGAAAGCCGCATCCGCAGTCCTCTACCACTTCCCAACGAACGGGAAAATTCACTACAAGATCGGTTGGACTCCCGACCGCGCAACGAAAGGAGAGCTTATGAAGGGCGTGACATGGTGGCGCGTTCTCCTGCTCCTCGCCACGGCGGGAACGGTATGTTTCATTTTCAGCCGGTCGCTTCGTCCCCCCGCTGAGTCCTCGGCGGAAAGCGAGAGCGTAAAAAAGATCCTCGTTGCCTTTCTCGGCGGGGAGGAGACTTTTCTCGGCGGATTCGTTTCGCGTTACGTACGCAAGATCGCCCACTTCACGGAATTTTTCCTGCTCGGAGTCGAGGCAACCTTCTTATTCTCCGGCACGCCTGCGCGAAAGTTTTTCCTGCTACAATCCGGCTTTGGCCTGCTCGTTGCCGCCACCGACGAGACGATCCAACGGTTTACCGGTCGCGGAGCCTCGGTCCGGGACGTATTACTTGATTTTTCGGGCTTCCTGACGGCAACGCTGCTGATACGCCTTGCCGGATGGCTCTTTACCCGACGCCGACACTGAGCCGGAAGACAGAAAAAAGAAAGGATAGCGTTATGTTTGGTTTTATCACGGATTCACCGCTTTTTGCCGAAGCCCGGAAGGCGCGCTTCCGTCCGCCGCTTTTCGTACAACTCCTGGTTTTCTGGATCGTTTGCCTGGTAGTTGAAACGGTCGCCGGGATCGCTCCGGGAATTTACGCGGGGCTGGAGGTCATGCGGGCCGCCCTCTCCGCCGGCCGGAACCCGACCACGGAACAGTTGCAACAGCTCATTACCGAAAAAATGCAAGCCCTCTCAGGCGACGAAACCTACATTCTCCTGTCACTCTTCGGGATGACGGCGGTACTGGTGCTGGTTCCGCTTTACTGCCGCTTCATTGAAAAGCGTTCCTTTTCTTCGATGGGCTTCCGCCGCGGGGGACTCGTAAAATACGGCATCGGACTGCTGGCCGGTCTGCTGATGGCGGGCGCCATGTTCGGTCTCACCCTGCTTTCCGGCTCGATCACCGTCAGCGCCGGGGCGTTTTCGACCGGGCGGTTCTTGCTCTTTCTCCTCGCCTTCCTGCTCCAGGGGGCGGCTGAGGAAGTCCTCCTGCGAGGCTATTTCACCGTCTCGGCGGCCAACTCCACCGGCCCCATCCCCGCCGTTCTGCTCAGTTCTCTCTTCTTTGCGCTTCTGCATTTCGGGAACAACGGCATCGGCCTCATCTCTTTCCTCAATCTCTTTCTTTTCGGTCTTTTCATGGCTCTGTTCCTCCTGAAGACCAACAGTATTTTCGCAGCCTGCGCCCTGCACGGCATCTGGAACTTCGCGGAGGGCTGTATCTTTGGTCTGCCCGTGAGCGGAATGTCGATCACCACTTCTCTCCTCGCCTCTTCCTCACTGGCCGACCGTACGCTGACAAACGGCGGCGCCTTCGGCCCGGAGGGCGGAGCGGTCGTCACCGTGATCCTTCTCCTCTCGCTGACGCTCCTTCTCTATTGGCCGCAGAAGAAAAAAGCAATGCCCCCGCCGCGCGAGTCGGTCTGAACGAAAAAACGACCGCAATCGGTTCACCGAAGGAAGCGCGGAAGTCTGCCTGCGATCGGTGACACGGGAAAACGCGGAAATCCCTGCCGCCGTGCAAGGAAAAAAACGAAAGAAAGACCCTATCCGGAAAGCAACCGCCTCGCCAGCAAAAGGAAAACCTATCCCGGCCGCCCCGGCGTGTATTTTTCTTTCCCCCGGAGGCATACTGAAAAAAAGGGGGGAATGCCATGCTTTCCGTGCGATTCCGAAAAAAAAGTGCCGTGTGGGGACTTCTCTTCACGTCGCTTTTTCTTTTCCTGCTTTTCTGCGCTTTCGGCGAGGTGCCCGGCTTTGCGGATGCCTACGCTGCCGTGGCCGCCCCTCGCGTGCGTTCGGTCCTGTCGGGCTTTTTTTCGCTTTTTCCCTTCTCGCTGACCGCCCTGGCTCTTCTCAGCCTGCCCATGCTCTTTCTTTTCCTCCTCGTGCGGGGAATGCGCGCCCTGTCACGCCCCGGGGGACTCTGGCGCTATACCGCCGGGATCCTGTCGGCCGTTCTTGCCTTTCTCTTCGTATTCGTCACTGCCTTTGCGGCCGGATATCGCACCACCCCCCTCGGTAAAAAACTCCTGCTCTCCCCGCGCACGCCGGACGGGGAAACGCTGGCGCGGTGTACGGCCTACCTTTCCGCAATGGCCGTCCCTCCCGATCAAACCCCGGGGAACGAGGAATGGCTCCCCGCCCTGCAGAAGGGTTTTTCCAAGGTCTTTGCGCTCTACGGCTTCCCGGAGCAGACAGCCCCGCCGCTCAAGATCAGCCGTTCCGGCGTGCTTTCCTTTTTCGGCATTCTCGGCCTCTACACACTCCCCTTCGGGGAAGTAACAGTCAACGGAGCCTACCCCGACGCGCTTTTCTGCTTCACGGCGGCGCACGAGACGGCGCACGGATACGGCTTCGCGCGGGAAGAAGAAGCTGATCTCATGGCTTTTCTTGCCTGCGAGGCCTCGGAAAACGCCTATCTTTGCTATGCGGCGGCCGTGGGGATGCTCGGGCGGATCCTGCCGGTTCTACGCGATACCGATCCCGCCGCGTGGCAGGATATGGCGGGAATACTGCCCGAAAAGGCGCGTGCCGAGCTTTCCGACGCCAACCGCGCCTATTCCGAATCCGTCCTGCCGGCATCGGCCGGCGAGAGCGGCGAAGACGAATACCGCAGTCTCCCCGCCCTGCTCTGCGCCTATCTTTCCGGGCGAGGGCTTCTCCGCCCGCCGACCGATATCCCCTCCTCTGCCCGATAACGCCCGCCGGAAGCTGCATCCCTACCGGCGGTCTTTTTCTCTCTTCGTATATACCCGCCGTTTCCGTCCCGAAAAGTTTTCCCAAAAGAATAGAGAGCGTCCTCGTCACCGGGGGACGCTCTTTTGTGTATACTGTAACGACGGAACCATCCGAAAAAAACTGACACAAAAGCATCGGGAGGATCCTCTATGAAAAAAATGATCATACGGGGCGGCCGGCCGCTGTACGGCGAGATAAAGATCAGCGGCTTCAAAAACGCCGCCCTTCCGCTTTTATATGCAAGTGTCCTGGCGGCCGACGTTTCGGTCATTGGGAACGTACCGCGGATCCTGGACGTCTTCCGCACGCTGGAGATCCTCGAAAGTATGGGGGCCATCGCCCGCTTCGTGGACGGGAACACCGTCCTCTGCGACACGCGTTTCGTCCGTCCCTGCTCGTCCCCCGACGGCCTGGTGCGGAAACTGCGCGCCTCGGCCTATCTGCTGGGAGCGGAACTTGCCCGGTTCGGCAAGACCCGCGCCGCCATCCCCGGAGGCTGTTCGATCGGGAGGCGCCCGTTGGATCTGCACCTGGCCGCCTTCCGCACGCTCGGCGCGGAAGTACGGGAAAGCGAAGACGCTATCGGGGCCACGGCGCCCAGCGGTCTGCACGGCGGCGAGATCGTCTTTGGAAAAGTCTCGGTCGGCGCCACCGTAAACGCCATTCTGGCCGCCGTGGGGGCCCGGGGAGAGACGATCCTGCGCGGGGTCGCACGCGAGCCGCATATTACCGACCTATGCGATTATCTCACCGCCTGTGGCGCGGCGATCAGCGGAGTGGGAAGCGACTGCCTCCGTATCCGCGGAGGACTTCCCCTGCACGGGGCCACATACGCGCTGATGCCCGATATGATCGAAGCCGGAACCTTTCTCTGCGCCTGCGGGGCGGCCGGGGGAGAAATCTGCCTGCGCGGCGCGAAAGCAGAGCATCTTTCTCTGCTCTGCACGACCTTACGCGAGATGGGGATGGAGATCCGGTGCGCCCCGCAACAGATCTGCGCTTCCCGCCCGGGGCCGCTCGCCCCCTTCTCGCTGGTAGCAGAACCCTACCCCGGATTTCCCACCGATATGCACCCGCAGTTCGCCGCCCTCGCCACCGGGATCCCGGGATGCAGCCGCATCCGGGAGACCGTCTTTCCCGACCGTTTCCGTTACGTCGGGGAACTGCGCCGCCTCGGGGCGACGATCGAAGCCCGCGACGGCGAAGTAATGATAAACGGCGGCAGTTCGCTCCATCCCGGGTGCGTTTTTGCCACCGACCTGCGCGCCGGGGCCGCCGAGGTGATCGCCGCGCTCTCGATCCCCGGGGAAACGGTCATCCGCGATGCGGAGATCCTGGAAAGAGGCTACGATGCCCTACCGGGCAAGCTCCGCGCCCTCGGCGTCCCGGTCATTGCGGAATTCTGACGCGGGTCGCAAAAGCAAAAAAAGGGGCTGAGTCAAATTTGGGAATTAGTTCCAAATAACTGGCACCTTGCATAAAGAAACACTCGTTATTCCAAAAGAACGGCGAGTGTTTTTGTTAATCCATAACATAATGCTGAGCCAAAAAATCAATTTGACTCAGCCCCCTATGCATTTTGGGATGCAAAGTTTTCTTTGCGTTTGATTCTTTTTTCGGTCACTGGTCGGCTTTTTTCTTCTCTTCGACGGCGCGCATGATACGCGGAAGCGCGAAGATCAGGAAAAGCCCGATCAGGATCATCACGATCGACCAGAACTGCGAGGGGGAGAGTACGCCGATGAACTTGCCGCGGTCATCCCCGCGGAGGAACTCAATGGCGAAGCGGAAGACGCCGTACAGAACGAAGTAAAGGCCGAGGTTGTGCTGATCTTTTTTCTTCATGACCAGATAAGTAAAGAAAGCGAAAAGCAGGAACAGGAACGCAGCCTCATACAGCTGAGTCGGATGCACGGGGTTCGGCAGACCCGGGAATTTCACCCCCAGGAAGGAATCGGTCTCCTTGCCGTAGCAACACCCGGCGAAGAAACAGCCGATCCGGCCGAATGCGTGCGCAATGGTGATACAGCAGGGAACGATCGGTAACACGTCGGTCAATTTCCCGGGGATATTCTTCCGAATATTGTTCCGGGTGAAGAAATAGACTGCCAGGAAGACGAGAGCGCCGCCGATGAGTCCGCCGATAAAGGTCATGCCGCCGAGATGAAAGCCCTGCTCGGGATGTTCAAGATAATTATAGACCGATTGGAAGAGCGTAGCCGCCGCAAAGCCGAGCAAAATGGCGATGATGGCGTCGTAAAAAACGAAATCAACAAATTTGGGATTCACCGCTCTCTTCTTCGCGTACAGGAAGAGGACAAGAAAAGTAAAAAGAAGTCCCACCGCAATCATAATCCCGTACATATGTACGTTCAGAAACAGTGCGTCCGGTAACATCATACACCTCCGTGTTTTTTCTTTTCCTTTTCAGTATACCACCGCGCGACCGATATGTAAAGCGGAAATCGTAAAAAGTGGAGAAAAAAGTTCGCGCGGAGAAAAGCGGCAGGGTGCCAAAGCCCTGCCGCCCGTCTTTTTCAGTATTCCGGGCCCTTTTCCTGCCTTCGGGAAGGATCGGCGATCCGGAAGATCCCGCGCCGATCCAAGATCAGTGCCGCCGGCCGCGCCGCGACGCGTGACGCGCCCGTGCGCCGAGCGCCCCACCGGCAACCGATGCCGCCAGTACGCCGAGATAGGAAAGCAACGTCGGTGTGGGAATACTCCCCCCTCCGCCGATCAGTCCGGCCAGCAAAAGCGTGAAGACCAGAAAAAGACCGGCGGAAACGCCGCACAAAAGGCCGCTCTTCCGATGCAGACGCGCCGTCCGAAAGCCGCAGAGGAAAGCCGAAACGAACAGGCAGACCAGCCCCGCCGGGACGAGCAGGCGGGTAGGATCGTCGCTTCGGTACAAAAGAAACGCCAGCATAGCCAGAAAGGCGGCGGCAAAAAAGAGGGTGAAGATCACCGCGCGTACCAGGCTGGCGGGCAGAGAACGGCTCTTTCGGTCGCCCAGCCGGGCGGCGGTTGCGGTATTTTCCATAAAAAAACCTCCCCAAAATACTGATACCAGTATATGGGGGAGGATCTTCGGATAGAACCCGGTCAGTCGGCTTTCTCTTCGGGTTCTTTGGCAACCGGCGTCTCGGGGATCTCTTCGGCTTCAGCGGCAGGCGTCTCGGGCGCCTGGACGGCGGGAGCCTTTCCCTCGGTGGTCTTTCCCTCGGTGGTCTTTCCCTCGGCAGCCTTTTTCGGTGCGTTCTCCTTGGTCGGGGCCGGAGAGGTCTTCAGCGGACGGGCGGCATCCTCTGCCTTCACATCTACGGAACGGACAGCCGATTTCAAAAAGCGGATATGCGTCTTTTCCTTGGTGGTCTCCAGCACAAAAGTCTCTTCCTTAATGGAAATAACCTTCCCGATGATCCCGCCGATGGTGGTGATCTCATCGCCGACCTGTAGGGAATTGCGCATCTCTTCGGCTTCTTTGGCCTGCTTTTTCTGCGGCCGGATCAGGAAAAAGTAAAAGAGTGCGATCATCCCGACAATCAGGACGATGGTAAAGATCGGGCTGGTGGTGTTCGTCGTACCCGACGTGAGCATGAACTCAGACATTTGATAATCCTCCTGTTTTCTGAATCTTATTCAGTATAGCATAATCGCCCGGGCAATGCAAGGGGCGCAAAAAAAGTTTCAAAAAAAGTCAAAAAAGGACTTGACAAACCTTGCGGGTAATGTTATGATAAATGCGGTCCGAAAATCTTTAAGCGGTACAGAGATGCCGGTAAGATGATCATAGATACCTTTATAGGTGTATGGGGTCTTGCTGTGCGCAAGGCTTTTTTTCTTGCCCTGCGCCGCAAAGAGGACAAAAATTCAAAACGGAGGTACAACTCATGCAACTCGTCTACGGTATCAAGGACAAACCCAAGTTCCCCGAAATCCTCGTGTTCGCCCTGCAGCAGCTCCTCGCCATTCTGGCCGCCACGATCGCGGTGCCGATGACCATCGGTCACGGAATGTCGACTTCCGCCGCCCTCTTCGGTGCCGGCAGCGGCACGCTGGTCTATCAGCTCTTCACCAAGTTCAAGAGCCCGGTCTTCCTCGGTTCCTCCTTCGCCTTCCTCGGCTCGATGAGCGCCGCTTTCGGAGGTGCCGTTTCGGTCTCGGTCGGATACCTCGGTCTCATCATCGGTGCGGCGCTGGCCGGTTTGGTCTATGTGGTCATCGCCCTGGTCGTCCGCCGTTTCGGTGTGGCGTGGATCAATAAACTGATGCCCGCCGTGGTCATCGGGCCGACGGTCGCCATCATCGGTCTTTCGCTGGCCGGCAACGCCATCGGCGACGCCGTCAACCATGTCGAACAGAATGCGAACGGAAGTTACATCATGAATCTGAACGGCATTCTCTGCCTGATCTGCGGTCTCGTTACGCTCTTCACCGTGATCCTCTGCTCGATCTACGGAAAGAAAATGGCCAAGATGATCCCCTTCATCATCGGGATCGGAGCCGGCTACGCCGTGGCCGCCGTCCTGACCCTCATCGGTACGATCGCCAGCGTCCCCGCCATGCAGATCATCGACTTCTCGAAGTTCCAGTCGATGCAGTGGTATCCCGACTTCACCTTCCTCACGGCCTTCTCCGGGGATTATGACTTCGGCGATGCCGGCAGCCTTGCGGCTTACATCGGCACGGTGGCGGTCGCCTACACCCCGGTTGCCTTCGTGGTCTTTGCAGAACATATCGCCGATCACAAGAACCTTTCCTCGATCATCGAAAAAGATCTTCTGGAAGATCCCGGGCTTGACAAGACCCTGCTCGGAGACGGTGTCGGCTCTGCGGTCGGTGGCTTCTTCGGCGGATGCCCCAACACGACCTACGGTGAGTCGGTCGGTTGCGTAGCCATCAGCGGAAATGCCTCGGTCGCCACCATCACCGTGACGGCATTCATGGCGATCGTCGCCTCCTTCATTGCTCCCTTCGTGACCCTGCTCTCCACCATCCCGAGTTGCGTCATGGGCGGCGTCTGCATGACGCTCTACGGCTTCATCGCCGTCAGTGGTCTGAAGATGATCCAGAAGGTCGACCTGGGGGAGAACAGAAACCTCTTCACCGTCTCGGTCACCCTGATCGCCGGCATCGGCGGCTTAGCTCTCACCTTCGGGAAGATCACCATCACCTCGGTCGCCTGCGCGCTGATCCTCGGCATCATCACCAACATCGTCGGCAATCTGAAAAAGAAAAACTGATTCCGGCCAATCTTTGGCATATATTCAAAGAGATAAAGACCGCAAACCCCTGCGGTCTTTTCTTTCCGGCAGGGAGAGGGCATCTCCCTGCCTTCCGCCGTTTTTCATAAGAATTTGACAAACCGGCGAGAATATGATACAATAAGGGCGAGCGACTATATTTCACCGCTCTTGGGCGATCCGCCGTCCCCGATCCCGGGGCACGGCCGGGCGCCGGAAAGGAAAACAAGATGAAAAAGTATCTCTCTTTGATGCTTGCTCTCCTTCTTCTGCTCGCTTGCGTGCCTTTTACCGGCTGTTACCGGATCCGGGCGGCTTCCAAACAAGAGATTGCGGGAACCTATGAACTGACGTCCCTCCGCCGCTCTGACAAAGCCGACCAACCCGAGGGGAACCTCAAGGAACTCAACGAAGTGACCGCGTATCTCGTGGTCGATGAGAACGGCGGCGGCTACTATATCTACCGCGATCGGGAAACGCCGCTCTCCTGCCGGGTGGTAGAGACTCGCCTCACCCCCTCTGCGGAAGATCCGGATCGCTATGAATACGTGGAATTCCGCACCGACACGCAGAGCGACTGGGAAAAATTCGGCTATGCCTACCGGGGACTGAACAAACGCGCCGCGGGAGGGACGACGGGGTTCCACATCGATTATTATATCGATACCGAATACCGGCGCGTGGATGGGGCACAGGATCTCTCCTGCGTGCAGAGAAAACTCGACACGACCTTCTCGCCGCTGGCCTTTGGTCTCGGGCCTTTGCAGGGAACCGTCCGCTTTTCGAATGCCGAATCGCAGAAGGCCGATGCCGAAGCCCTGCAGGCCGTCATCCCCTACGAAGAATCGGTGATGGACATCGATATTCCGAACCGGCGCGTCACCCACACCTACCGTCTTCGGGCAGACGACTCTCTCCGCACCGAGGTATTGTCCCTGACCCTTGCGGAGACCGAGGCCGGATATACCCTCACGATCGGACAGGAAGTATACCGGGCGCAAATTACGCTTCTTTCAAAATACGCCTATCTCACCCTCCGATGCGAAAAGACCGCCGTGCTCTCCGACGGGCAACCTGCCGTTCCCTATACGGTCGTCTACTCGGCGGCTTCCAATGCCCGCCCTGCACTGCTGACCGAAAACGATCGCTCTCCCGCATCCCCGGCAGACTGATCCATGCTCTCGGTTCTACCGGGAGAGATCTCCCGCGCGATGCAAAAAGCCCGGGATTTTTCGGATCGCCCGGACCAAAAAGGGGCTGAGTCAAATTTGGGAATTAATTCCAAATAACTGGCACCTTGCATAAAGAAACACTCGTTATTCCAAAAGAACGGCGAGTGTTTTTGTTAATCCATAACATAAGGCTGAGCCAAAAAATCAATTTGACTCA
>CASDOQ010000008.1 GCA_949282345.1 uncultured bacterium
AAAAACTGACCAAGCGAGGCTTAGTCAGTCTTTCCGATTACTACCTAAAGGTAGCACGTATTTAATTTGAATTGAACCGCCGTATGCCGAACGGCACGTACGGTGGTGTGAGAGGTGGATTGATTTCTACCTACTCGATTCGGCTCGCCTGCAGAGCGATCTTTTTCCTCGATCCGAAAATCTCTAAAAATATAAAGTTTTGTTTTCATATCAGAGATTTTCCAAACTGCGTGTTTCCTTTCCTCCTTCTTCCCCCGCCGGCAGTTTTTGATGGTTGAACGGCATCCGGGCGCATGGTATAATAAATCGAACGAAGAAAGGAGGGGACGGTATGAAGAGAAAGACAAGAGTTGCCGCAGCGATCTGCGCGGCGTTGGCATTTTGCGGAGTCTGCCTTCCGCTGACGGCTTCGGCCGAGAAGATCAGCACGTGGGAAAGAGATATCCCCGACATCCGCTGTTCTGCTTATGAGCGGATCTCGGTGCGCGTCAAGGACAGGACAGTCGGCGGGTATCTGATCGACGGAACCACGTACATCGCTCTTCGTGCCTTCGCGGAGGCGCAGGGCGTTACCGGGATCAGCTACGATGCGGCCACCCGCACGGCTACGGTCAAAGCGGCGGGCCTCTCGCTTTCGGTGCGGGACGGAGAGCATCTGCTCCGGGTCAACGGGCGTTGCTTCTATATGGATATGCCCGCGCGTATTCTCGGGGACGGTTCTTTTTATCTTCCGGTACGTCCGCTTGCCCGTGCTTTCGGGGCGTCGGTTGAGTGGAATGCCGCAAGCCGGAGCGTGCGCGTCGGCGCCAAGACTGCTTTCCCGGAGTCCGGAGACAGCTACTACGATGCCGGGACGCTTTACTGGCTCTCCCGCATTATTTCCGCCGAGAGCCGCGGGGAGCCCTTCCTCGGTCAGGTGGCTGTCGGTAATGTGGTCTTGAATCGGGTGCGCGATCCTTCCTATCCCGATTCGGTCTACGGGGTGATCTTTGACCGGAAGTACGGTACGCAGTTTACTCCTTCCGTCAACGGAACGATCTACAATGCGCCGACGGCTTCGGCTGTCGAGGCGGCCAAGGTGTGCCTGGAGGGGTACAGCGTTTCGGAGAAGATCCTGTATTTCTATGAACCCGCCATCGCCGTCAGTTCCTGGATCGGGAAAAACCGGCCGTACGCCTTCTGTATCGGCGCGCATTATTTTTACTATTAAAAGAAATAGACTTGCAATTTCCCCTTTTTTGTTGTATAGTGATACGTGGTACAAGCGTTTGCTTGCCCCGACACAAACAAAAAAGGGGTTTTTTTATGACTTATCATCTCGAATTACCGGGCCTTACGCGGGAATTGCCGATCTGCCCGGTGAACGATACGCTGAGCATCGGAGCCTTCGTCCTTTTCGGGGACGTGGAGCTGACCGAAAAATGCGCGGACGAGCTCTGCCGGCTGGCGCCGGAACATGACGTGATGATCACGGCGGAATCCAAAGGGATACCGCTTGTGTATGCCATGGCGCGCAAAATGCGGGAAAATCGCTATATCCTTGCCCGTAAAGCGCCGAAACTCTATATGCGCGACGTGATTCGGTACGACGTCCGTTCGATCACCACGGATGCCCAACAGTCTCTCTATCTTGACGGATACGACGCCGAATATATGAAGGGCCGCCGTGTGCTGATCGTGGACGATGTGATCAGTACGGGAGAATCGTTGCACGCACTCGAGGAACTCGTCCGCCGGGCGGGCGGTGAGATCGTCGGACGGATGGCCGTTCTGGCCGAAGGCGATGCCGCGCATCGGGAGGATATCATCACGTTGGCTCCTTTACCGCTTTTCCATCCGGACGGAACACCGATGGAAGGCTGATCGCCGCACGAGCCCGGCGAAGGTCTCTTCCGATGCAAGAGAACGAAAAACGAAGGGGCTGAGTCAAATTTGGGAATTAACTCCAAATAACTGGCACCTTGCATAAAGAAACACTCGTTATTCCAAAAGAACGGCGAGTGTTTTTGTTAATCCATAACATAAGGCTGAGCCAAAAAATCAATTTGACTCAGCCCCTTTCTATGATCTCCCGCCTTATGGCCGACGGCGGAAGCGGAGGAGATTATGGCCGACGGCGGAAGCGGAGGAGAATAAAGAGCAGAAAAGAGAATACCGTTACCGTCAGGAGTACAGACAGCCAAACGGGAAGAATGTCGGTGAGGAGAAAGATCCGTCCCGTCCCCGCCCATCCGGTCAGCAGAACGATGAGGTAGGCAAGGAGGGAGAGCATGAGAATGGCCGATACGGTATATAAAATGAACCGGCGGACGGTACGGGACATGGCTGACTCCTCCTTACACAGCGTTAAATCTATTGTTTTTTAATAATTATAAACGAGAAGAAACATTTTGTCAATGGTTTTTTAAAAAATAATTCACAATTTATATATATTCTGCGTGCGGGGATAAGAAGGCCGGAACTCTTCCCCGTTCCCGACACCTATGGAAAAAAAGCCGGCTCCCCTTGCTTTTCGGTGCGGAATCGGCTATAATAGCTATATCGTCTCCATGACGATCACCGAGGGAAAAGGCTGCACGTGCCGCTCGTGCGGGCGCGGCGATGATGATTTGACGTGAGGCCGCCAAAAAAAGCGCGGGCCGCGTTCGGAAGGAGAAAACTGTGTACGGATATATCCGTCCCGACGGAGGAACGCTCCGCCCCGGGGATGCCGCCGTTTACCGCGCCGTGACCTGCGGCGTATGTCGGGCGCAACGTCGTGCCTGTGGGCTGTTTTCCGCCCTGCGTCTGCGGCACGAGACGGTCTTTTTGGCACTTTGCCGCGCGGTGTGCGAGGAGGAGCCGTTTGCCTTTTCCCGCTATCCCTGTCCTCTCCATCCCTTTTCCCGCCGCCCAATGGCGGAAGAGAACGCTGCCGTTCGCTATGCCGCCGGTGCCGCCGCGCTTCTTGCCTGGATCCGCAGGACCGATGATCTGGCCGACCGGCGCGGGATAGGGCGGATCCTTGCCGCGCTGGGCATCCGAAGAGCCTTCCGCCGTTTGCGGCGGGCGGGCGTAATGGGGGCGGTATCGGGTCTTTCCGAACTTTTGTCCCGGCTTTCCGCCGCAGAACGGCAGGCGCTCCCCTCGATCGATCTGCCGGCGATGCTGACGGGGAGCATCACCGCCGAGATCTTCTCGGCGGACTGCCCGTCTGGCTACCGGGAGATACTGTACGAGATCGGCGATCGGCTCGGACGCTTTGTTTATTTAGCCGATGCGCTGGATGATTTTCGCACTGATTCCCGGACGGGAAACTACAATCCGTACAGTATTCTTTACAATAACGAGCAAGAACTGGCCGAGGATGCCGAGCACGACCTTGCGATAGAACTTGCCGCTCTGGAAGGGGCGGTGACGCGGCTCCCTTTTTCCTCGCTTCCGCAGGCCGAGCCGCTCATCATGAATATCGTGCGAGAAGGCCTGCCGTGCCGTGCCCGGGAGATCCTTGCACGGTACCGAACGGGCGCGGAGATACGAAAAGACGGAGAACGGCCGCTGGAGTCTGCGGGTAGCGATCCCGAAGAATAAAAAGCGATAAGACGCCCGATCCGGGCAAACGGCAGAGCCGAAAGCGAAAGGAGAATGCGATGGATCCGTATCAGGTACTTGGCGTCGGATATACTGCGACCGATGCCGAAATTAAAAAGGCCTATTATACGCTGGCGCGGAAATACCATCCCGACAATTTTGCTTTTGACCCTGCGCAGGCCGAACTGGCTAACCGCAAGATGCGCGAGATCAATGCGGCCTATGAGCAGATCCGGCAGGACCGCGCCGCCGGGATCCGGGGAGAAGACGCCCGCCGCCGCGCCGGCAGAACCGCCGGACAGACCGGAAGATCCGAAGATGCTCCCGGACAGGCGTATACGGGCAGAGATTCCGCGGGGCAGACGTCTACCGGCAGAGCCTCTTCCGGCGGGGCGGATAGAGCGAGCGGCGGTACAGGCCGGGAAGAGCGCAGTGGCCGGGAAGAGCATACAGGCCGGGAAGAGCGCAGTGGCCGGTCGGGCGCATCCGGCGACTCCCGTACCGGCGCGGGGGCTTCGTTCACGGGGCAGGATCCCCGTTACCGCGCCGACGGGATGCCGCGTGATTTTGTGGGATATGAGCGCCTCCGCCGCGCCGTCAATGAAGAAAATTACGATTTTGCCGAAGCACAGCTTCTGGGGGTTCCCGAACTTTTGCGGAATGCCGAGTGGCATTATCTGCGCAGTCTGACGCTTTTGCGCCGCCTCTATTATCACGATGCCTTCCGGGAGATCGGTACGGCCTGCCGGATGGATCGGAAAAATGAGGAATATCGCAAAACGCGCGAGGAGATGCGCCGCCGTGTGAGCCGATCCTTCGCCCGGGGCGGAGAGAACGCTGATACCGAAGAGGCAAAAAAGAAGAGAAAGGCCTGCAATAACCCCTGCGCCGACTGCTGTTTCCGCGCGTTGGGGCTTGAGGACAGAAAACTGTAAGGAATCGTTATGAAGATCGGATTCGTTTCCCTCGGATGTTCCAAAAATCTCGTGGACACCGAGGTCATGTTGCATCATCTTTTGGATGCGGGCTATGAGATCACCCCCGACGAGACAGAGGCAGACGTCGTGATCGTCAATACCTGCGGCTTTATCGAAAGCGCCAAACAGGAGTCGATCGACAATCTTCTCGATATCGCCTGGCTCAAAAAGAACAAAAATCTGCGCGGTATCATCGCCACGGGGTGCATGGTGGAGCGTTACCGCGAGGAAGTCATGCGCGAGATGCCCGAGGTCGATGCGCTGATCGGGGTCGGGAGCCTCGATAAGATCGCGGATGCGGTGCGCGCCGTCCTGCGCGGAGAAAAGTATGTGGCATTCGACGATAAGGAGGCCTCGCGTCTCGGCGGAGAACGGGTGCTGACCACCCCCGAGTATACCGCCTATCTGAAGATCGCCGAAGGGTGCGACAACCGTTGTACTTATTGCGCCATCCCCCTGATCCGCGGCAGATTCCGCAGCCGGCCGATCGAGGACATCGTGGAGGAGGCGAAGCAACTCGAATCGATCGGCGTACAGGAGCTCTGCCTGATCGCCCAGGACACCACGCGGTACGGCCTCGACCTGTACGGCGAGTATAGACTTGCAGAACTGGTGCGTGCCATCTGCCGGGAGACCAAGATCCCGTGGATCCGCCTGCTCTATTGCTATCCCGACAAGATCACCGACGAGCTGATTGCGGAACTGCGCGACAATCCGCGTCTTTTGAAATATATGGACATCCCCGTCCAGCATATCTCCGACCGGATCCTGCGCGATATGAACCGCCACGGCGATTCAAAGACGATCCGGGGGGCGATTGCCCGCCTGCGCGAAGCCGTTCCCGACATCACCCTCCGCACGACGGTGATCGTGGGTTTCCCCGGCGAGACCGAAGAAGAATTTTCCGAACTCTGCGCCTTTGTGAAGGAAGCAAGGTTTGACCGCTTCGGCGCATTTCCCTATTCGCCGGAGGAGGATACGCCTGCGGCCGCGATGCCCGGGCAGATAGACGAGCAGATAAAACAGGATCGTTATGATACCGTGATGGCCACCCAACTGCCGATCTCGGAGGAGAAAAACCGGGAAAAGATCGGCCGGACACTGCGCGTTCTCTGCGAAGGATACGACACCGTGGCGGAAACCTATTACGGCCGGAGCGAGGCGGACGCCCCGGACGTGGACGGCAAGGTCTATTTCACCTCCCGCCGCCAGCGCCGCCCCGGGGAATTTGTTTCGGTCACGGTGGAATCCGCGCTGGATTACGACCTCGTCGGTCGGGCAGAGTGACGTCCGCGTGCCGGAAATTCCAAAAAAATACAGGAAAGAAGGAAAAACCGTGAAAAAACTCAATCTTCCGAACACCCTTTCCCTGATCCGTGTGATCCTCGTCCCGTTTTTTATGGCGTCGCTCCTTTTGCTGAAAATTCCGGAGGATGCCGACCGTCTGACGACCTTTTTGTACTGTGCGATCCCGACGGCCATTTTCGGTCTGACGGCGTACACCGATCATCTGGACGGGAAGATCGCACGCAAATACCATCTGATCACCGATTTTGGAAAGTTCATCGACCCGTTGGCCGATAAATTCATGGTCTTCGGCGCGCTGATCTCTCTTTTGGTGGCTCGCCCCGAAACGGCTCGCGTTTTCGTGTGGGTCGCGGCGGTCATCATGTTGCGTGAACTGACCGTGACCTCCCTGCGCCTGGTCGTTGCCGGGACGAGCGGCAAGGTCGTGGCCGCCAGCCTCTGGGGGAAGGTCAAAACCGCCACGCAGTGCGTGTCGATCGTCCTGATCCTGATGGAGCCGGCTATTCTGTACGGGGTCACGAGCGTGCCGCATCTGCTTTCCTATATTGCCATGGCGGCCATGGTGATCACCACTGTCGGCTCGGGGATCGATTATCTCTGCGCCTATCTGCCGTATATCGACCCGGAAAAGTGATCCCGCCGCGCTTCAGCGGCGGCCCACGCAGACACAGACGGAGGGAGAATCGAACGCGGAGAAGTCGCTTGAAAATCAAGCACGCTTCCGGGATGTCTCCTTGATTTGCATACGATACTTTACATTCTATAAAGAAAGGGGCTGAGTCAAATTTGGGAATTAATTCCAAATAACTGGCACCTTGCATAAAGAAACACTCGTTATTCCAAAAGAACGGCGAGTGTTTTTGTTAATCCATAACATAAGGCTGAGCCAAAAAATCAATTTGACTCAG
>CASDOQ010000009.1 GCA_949282345.1 uncultured bacterium
TGACTTCTTACCGTTCGTTGTTACTACGGATTTCTCCGTCGGCAAGACCTCACGGGATAAACCAATACTCTTTCCTCGTCTACCTGCTCGGTTTACGCAATAGGGTTACGGTTACCTTTTGGACTTCGTTGCTTCTAGCCAACTTATCCGCCTATCACGCCTTCGTACCGAGTTTCTGTTCGTCAGGCTCCGATTTCGCTATCCCTTCTTCTCGCCTACACCTCACGGTGTAAACCTTGGGAGTCGCTTTCGGGTTTGTCGGTAACTACCTCCCAGCGGACTTTCACCGCAGAGCATTGATATGCCCGTCATACCAGAGAACAAAGCCCGCCAAAAGGCGGGCTTTGTTGCGTTTTGTTTACGTTATTCCTTTAATAAGCGGGGGGCGGGTCGTTTTTATAAGCGAGGGGTGCGGGTCTTTTTTGCGCCCGGCGGAGGTTCAGAGAAGTTCCGATACTTTGGCAAGCGCTTCCTCGATTTTGGAGAAATCCTGCCCGCCGCTCATGGCGCTATCGGGGCGGCCGCCGCCTTTTCCTCCGGTCACGGCGCTCACCGCGCCGACGATTTTTCCGGCGTGTGCGCCGTTCTGAACGGCTTTGGCGCCGCAGCAAGCAACGAAATTCAGCTTCCCGTCAAAAACGGTGGCAAAGACCGCGACCATATCCGGGTGGGCCGCCTTGATGCTGTCGCAGAGGCCGCGCACGGCGTCGGGGCGCAGATCGAGTTTGGCGGTCAGGAGGCGATAAGGGCCGAGCTGCTTGGCCGAAGAGAGGAGAGCCGCCAGCCGTCCTTCGGTGAGTTTAGCCTCGGCACTTTCAAGGCGGCGGCGCAGTTCCTTCATGTCTCCGTTTACGACTTCGGCGCGGCGGGGGAGTTCGGCGATGCTTCCGGCTTTCAGTTCACGTGCGGTGCTCTCGAGCAGCGCCTCGCGCGCGTCAAGGAGAGAGAGGAGATTCTTGCCGGTCAGCGCGGTGATTCGACGCACCCCTGCGGCAACCGAACTTTCGGAGAGGATCCGGAAGAGCCCAATCGCCCCGGTATTCGCCACGTGCGTACCGCCGCAGAGTTCGGTCGAGTGAGAACCGATCTCGACCACGCGCACGGTAGCGCCGTATTTTTCCGAGAAGAGCGCCATGGCGCCCATCTTCCGCGCGGTCTCCTGGTCGGTCACGATCGTTTCGGTTTCCTCGGCCGCGAGGATATATTCGTTGACAAGAGCAGAGACTTTGGCGAGTTCTTCTTTGGTCATGGGCGCAAAATGCGTGAAGTCAAAGCGCAGTTCCTGCTCGTCGACGTAGGAGCCGGCCTGTTCCACGTGCGTGCCGAGAACGCTGCGGAGAGCCGCCTGCAAGAGGTGGCAGGCCGAGTGGTTCCGGCGGATGGCATCGCGGCGGCTGGCATCGATCGAAAGGCTGACGCTGTCCCCGACGCCGAGCATTCCGCTCTCCACGACTGCCTCGTGGAGATAGACGCCGTCCTGCTTTTTGGTGTCCTGCACCCGGAGGAAAAGCCCGTCGGCGCGGATCTCTCCGGTGTCTCCGACCTGGCCTCCGCCCTCTCCGTAAAAGACCGTGCGGTCGAAAACAACGGTGCATTCGCCCTCGTTTACCGCCTCGACCGTCTCGCCTTCGGCGTTCAGGATGGCAAGCACGTGTGCCTCGCAGGTGTTTTCGGCATAACCGAGGAACTCGGTGGCGGGAAGGCCGGAGATCGCGTTTTTGCCGGCTTCGCTCCAGCCTTCGGTCGAGCCGCGGGCGGCGCGGGCGCGGGCGCGCTGTTGGTTCATCAGCGCGGTGAAGCCCTCTTCTTCCAGCGTCAGACCGCGCTCCGCACAGATCTCACGGGTGAGATCGACCGGGAAGCCGTAGGTATCGTACAGGCGGAAGGCGTCCGCCCCCGAGAGAACGCCGTCTCCCGCTTGGGCGCGCGCCGCCATTTCGGAAAGCAG
This sequence comes from uncultured bacterium, assembly GCA_949282345.1. Classification (GTDB taxonomy): domain Bacteria; phylum Bacillota; class Clostridia; order Oscillospirales; family CAG-272; genus UBA1740. Next base: position 1,949 of record CASDOQ010000009.1, read on the forward strand.
GCGCAGGCCGCCGTCGAGCGTCGCATGGAAACGCGCCTCTTCCTCGGAAATCACGCGCAGGATATAGTCGTGTTTTTCACGCAGTTCGGGATAAGCGCCCTCGCTCTCCCCGATGGCGACTTCGGCGATCCCGGGCAGGAAGCATTCGCTGATGCCGAGGAGTTTGCCGTGGCGGGAAGCCCGGCGCAGGAGACGGCGGAGAACGTAGCCGCGCCCCTCGTTGGAAGGGATCACGCCGTCCGCGATCATAAAGGTGGCGGAGCGGATGTGGTCGGTCACCACGCGGAGCGAGATATCGTCCTTTTCGTTTTCTCCGTATTTTTTGCCCGAAACGGCCGAGACGGTATCCAGGATCTTTCGGACCGAATCAACCTCAAAGAGGTTGTCCACCCCCTGCATCACGCAGGCAAGGCGTTCCAGTCCCATGCCGGTGTCGATATTCTTCTGTACCAGTTCGGTATAGTTGCCGTGCCCGTCGTTGTCGAACTGCGAAAAGACGTTGTTCCAGATCTCCATATAGCGGTCGCAGTCACAGCCGGGGCGGCAGTCGGGAGAACCGCAACCGTACTTTTCTCCGCGGTCGAAGTAGATCTCGGAACAGGGGCCGCAGGGGCCTTCGCCGTGTTCCCAGAAGTTATCTTCTTTTCCGAGACGAACGACGCGCGCCGCCGGAACGCCGATCTCCTCGGTCCAGATCTTGTAGGCCTCCTCGTCGTTTTCATAAATCGAGGGCCAGAGCCGGTCGGCCGGAATCTCGAGCACGCCGGTCAGGAATTCCCACGCAAAGGCGATCGCCTCCTGCTTGAAATAATCCCCGAACGAAAAATTGCCGAGCATCTCGAAAAACGTGCCATGCCGGGCGGTATGTCCTACGCGGTCAAGGTCAGGGGTACGGATGCACTTCTGGCAGGTGGTCACGCGCCGCCTTGGCGGTTCGACCTCCCCGGTGAAGAATTTTTTCATCGGAGCCATGCCCGAGTTGATCAGGAGCAGGGACTTATCCCCCTTCGGCACCAAGGAAAAACTGGGCAGGCGCAGATGCCCCTGTCTTTCAAAATAGGAGAGGAAAGCCTCCCGCAAATCATTCAGTGACGTCCATTTCATCTTTCTTCCTCCGCGGCGTCCCCGCCGCATCTTTCGATCAAACTATCCTTAGAATTATAATACGCCGCCCGGGCTTTGTCAAGACGGAAAATCCTCTGCCGCCCGGTTTTTATCACGCTTGCCCCGGTTTTGGCGCCGTTTTCGGAAAAATCCGAAAATTTGCGGGCCGCGGAAAGCCAAACAAAGCCCTACGCGGACGGAGAGAACTGCAAAGCAAAAAAGGAGACCTGCCGACGGAAAAGGAGCTGTTGCAACGATAGCTAAAAAAAGACTGCCGACGGAAAACCGGCTGCGGCGGGGAAAAGACGTAAAAAAGAAGTCCTGCCGACGGAAAACCGTCTGTGGCGAGGCGCACCGGAGGCGCGCCCCGACGGCTTACTTCCGTAAGTCGAGGGGCAAGCCGAGGAGCAACGAAGCCACAGGCGGTTTTCCTAAGGCAGGATGGTGAGGGGGAGCCCGTTCAGCTCCACCGTTCCATCCTCTTGTGCTTCGATCAGGATGTATTTGCGCCCGTCGATCGTCCGTGTTTCGATGGCGGACACGCCGGCCGGGGTCGCGCGGATCACGACCTCCGGGGTGCGCAGTTCAAATTTCCGGGTCTCGAGAATATTTTTTGGATAGAGTTCCGCCCCGCGGCCGAAGCGTTCGCTCCCCATTTCGTTAAAGGCTTCCACGCTCTCTTCGGGGATCCCGCTGTCCGAAAGATAGCCGGCCATTTCGGGCAGGGAGATCGTCAGCGTTTCGCGTTCATGCCGTTCTTTGTGCGTCTCCTCGGCCTCCAGGATGCGGCCGCGCAGCGCCTTCATCAAGCGCAGGTCGCAGGCTTCTCCCAGCGCGCCGGTCAGCAATTCACGAAAGGCCTCTCCTTGCGCCGGCGCGGTCATTTCCACGCGCGAGCCGAAAAGCGCCGTCGTCAATTCTTGCTTGGCATCCGCCGGATCCCGGGTATAAAAGAGCGCATTGTAAAGATTACTTTGCCTTCCGTCAAACGCCGGAAAAAGGAATCCCGCCGTCGGGGCGGCGATCGCGCTTTCCCCGCTCCTCTGCCGGAAGAGGCGGTCGTCGGGATCATAAGCCAGCGCGGCCCCGGTATCCTTCACCGGGCAGACGGCGCAGGAAAGGAAGGAGTAGACCTCCTCGGAAGAGCGCTCGCCGTCCCGGCCGTCGCTCTCTCTGCGATGCGGCACGTCGTACTTTGCACAGAGCAAAAGAATCACATAATTGTCCTTTGACTGCATCGCCCCGGCCACCGTATCAAAAAAGCGGTTCCGCGCTTCCTCATCGGCAAGCGAAGTTTGCCGCAGCGTCATCAAAAGGCGGTGCGCGTCGCCCTCCGAGACCTGCGCCGCGCTGAAGGGGATATCCAAAAGATTCTTGTTCAGCGTGCCCGAGAGCGCACGGCGGAAGAGCGAAAGATATTTTTCGGCTTCGTCCTCGCCGAGCGGGCCGAGCGGCCGTTCAAAGCGCGCGATCACCGTACCTGCCGCATTCACGTAACATCCGTACACGGCGGAGGCCGTCGTTTTCCCCGGGCGGAGCGTCCGCCGGACCTCTGCCACTTCCTTTTCGTTCATTTCTTTTCCCCCTTGCTCTCATTCTCTTTTTTCTCTCTTTGCTTTCCCGGGTCTTTCCCGGAAAAAGAAATCCGCCGCGTGATAAGCGCGGCGGAAGAAGCGGACGTTCAGACTCCGGCGTAATTCCGCGCCGCATCGAAGTCTTTTTCGAGTTCTTCGGAGGGCTTCTCCGTACAGAGCGAAACGACGACGATCAAGATGCAGGACACCAGGAAGGCGGGAAGCAGTTCGTAAATTCCAAACACTCCGCCGAGCGGTTTGAGGAGCGGCTTCCAGATAAAGACCATGGCGCCGCCCGAAACGATGCCGGCCAGGGCACCCTTTCGGTTGATCCTCCGCCAGAAGAGAATCCGAGGAGCTGATGGTGGCCGCCAGGATCCCGGCCATGATCACCCCGGCAAGAAGCGGATGGAAGAGAAGCTGCGCCAGATTGGCAAAGACGTTTTCCGCCCCGCTCTGGGAAAGAAGCGCGGCGTCGGTCGGCAAAAGTTTCCGTCCGAGGATCCCGATAAAGACGGCAACCGAAAGCGAGACCACGACCCAGACCGTGGCGATCCGGCGGGAGCGCGTCAGTTCCTCGCCGCGGCGGATAGCCATAAAGCGGAGCAGAACCTGCGGCATACCAAAGTACCCGAGCCCCCAGGAGAGCGTGGAGAGGATCGTCAGGAACCCGTAGGAAGAAGGATCCCCGAAGAGCGGCGCGCCACCGGCCGTCTGCTGGATGCCGTCCACCGTCTCGGGCGTTGCGATCGAGGTGAGCGAAAGATATCCGGGGATGGCACGCGCGTTTTCAATCACCGCGCCGATGCCGCCGGCGTTGACCACGCCGCATCGGCAAGCCCGCACCAGTAGGCCACGCCGGGAAGCCCCATCAGGAGCCATCCGCTCATATCGGAGGCCTCCGCACTCATCGCCGTGACCCACGGCCCGAGAGAACGCCCGCCGAGGAAATAGTCCCCGGAACTGGCCTGCGACCGTTTGGCAAAGTATACGCCGATGAGAATGACGATCAGTATGTACGCCGCCATGGCGATCATCAGTTGATATTCTTTCTGAATTTTTATTTTTCCTTTCCGATCTCCGAATCTTTCCTGAAAAAATAAATCTTTTTTATTTTAACACATGATCGGCAAAGAAACGGTAAAGATTATGATTTTTTAGAAATTTGTTAAAAAAGAGGACTCTCGAAAGAAAAAAGGAAGAGATCGGTCGGGAAGCAAAAGGCGCCCGAAGGCACTTTTGCATCGTAATGTTTACATTATCCGCAACAAGACGGACAGTCCCCGGCAGAAAACTCCGCCGGGTCATAGGCGATCCCGTTCTTTTCGTAATAATCGCGCACGGCCGCCTTGATCGCTTCCTCGGCCAGCACGGAGCAGTGCAGTTTGTGGGCAGGGAGCCCATCCAATGCTTCGACCACGGCGCGGTTGGAGAGGCGGAGAGCCTCGGCAAGCGGACGCCCCTTGATCATCTCGGTCGCCATAGAACTGGACGCGATGGCAGAGCCGCATCCGAAGGTCTCAAATTTCACGTCCTCCACGATCCCGTCGCGGATCTTCAGATAGATTTTCATGATATCGCCGCACTTGGCGTTACCGACCTCGCCGACGCCGTCCGCGTCCTCGATCACCCCGACGTTCCGCGGATTCCGGAAGTGGTCCATCACCTTTTCGCTGTAGAGTGCCATTTCTTTTTCCTCACAATATAAATTCTTTTTTTCCTTTTCTTTTGTCCTGCCAGAGCGGGGACATGTCCCGCAGACGCGCAACGACCGCCGGTATCGTCTCCAGGATCCGGTCGATCTCCTCGTCGGTGTTTTCCTCAGAAAGCGAAAGACGGAGCGAGCCGTGCGCGATCTCGTGCGGCCTGCCGATGGCGAGCAAAACGTGACTGGGATCCAGCGAGCCGGACGTGCAGGCGGAGCCGGAAGAGGCGCAGATCCCCGCTTCGTCGAGAAGCAACAAAAGACTCTCGCCCTCGACCCCTTCAAAGCAAAAACTCACGTTTCCCGGCAGGCGGTTGACGGGGTCCCCGTTCAGAGCGGAATGCGGGATCCGGGAAAGACCGGCGATCAACCTGTCCCGGAGAGCCGAAACGCGGACGTGATTTTCCTCCCTGTGCGCGCAGGCCTCGCGCAGGGCGGCCGCCATTCCGGCAATCGCGGGGAGATTTTCGGTCCCGGCGCGTTTGCCTCGTTCCTGTGCGCCTCCCTCGATCAGCGAAGTCAACGGAATGCCCGCCCGCGCGTAGAGGACCCCGATCCCGCGCGGACCGTGAAACTTATGCGCGGAAAGCGAGAGCATATCGATCTTCTGCTCCTTCACCGAGATCGGAAGATATCCTGCCGCCTGGACCGCGTCGGTGTGAAAGGGTACGCCTGCCTCACGGCAGACCGCACCGATCTCGGCGACCGGCAAGATCGACCCGATCTCATTGTTGGCATACATCGCGCTCACAAGACAGGTGTCCGGCCGGATGGCGCGCGCCACTTCCTCGGGCGTGACGTTTCCGTTTTCGTGTACGTCCAGCAATTCGACCTCAAATCCCTGCTTTTCGAGTTTTTGGAGCGTATGCAATACGGCGTGATGTTCAAACGCCGTGGAAAGGATATGGCGCTTGCCCCGCCTTTGCCCGGCCTCGGCCGCCGAGAGGATTGCCTGATTGTCGGCCTCGCTTCCGCCGGAGGTGAAATAGATCTCACGCGGAGAAGCCCCGAGCACCGTGGCAATATCGGCCCGCGCCCTTTCGAGCATCTCCCTTGCCTGCTGCCCGGGAGAATGGAGGCTGGACGGATTGGCCCAGTACTCCTCCATGCAGGCTTCCATGGCGCGGCGCGCGGCCGCGCCCGTCCGGGTCGTGGCGGCGTTGTCCACATAAATCGTTTTCATTTTTTCCTTGCCTTTCTTTTCTCTATACATTGTTTTTCCGGCGGCTTCTTTAGGCTTTTTTGAAGGTCTTCTCCCCGCTCGGAAAGCCTGTTCCAATTTCCTACCGCTTTCGTAGGTAATTATACTCCTATTTACCTACCTTGTCAAGGGGTAAATGATTTTTTTCGGATTCCCGGGAGGGCGGCAGGGGGAAAAGGCGTGACGAGGACGGAGAAATCGGGATAACAGGCGACCGGGGAGGTACGAATAGCCGGGCGGCGGGGCGCGGAGGCGGGAGAGTGAAACGAAAACCGGGCGGCGGGCGCGAGGGCGGGAGAGTGAAACGAAAACCGGGCGGCGGCCGCGGGGGCGGCGGGGCGGAACGAGAGCGGTGAGCATTCGATGAAATTCATGAAAAGCAAAAACACCGCGGATTTTCTTCCGCGGTGTTTTTTGTAGGGGGTGCTTGTTCGTTTGTTCTTATTTTTTCGCTGATCTTGCACCCCCGGCGGCCTTTTTTCAGGACTGCCGGACCTTCTTTCAGGACTCCCGGATGCGCTGTCCGGCAAATCGGAAAGTCTTTTCGTGATCTCAGATCTCGGGAATCTCGATCTTGACCTCGTGTCCCGCCTCGGCGGAACGGCTGATGCCATCGATGATCGCCTGGTTGTAGAGAATCTGACTGGTCGGAACCGGCGCGGGCGTGCCGTTTTTCACGGCGTCCAGGAAAGAACGGATCTTGAGGTCGAAGAGCGATTCCCGGGTCGTCAGGATCGGGATCTTGGTTTCGGTCTGCGTTCCGGCAACGTCGTGGTAGAGCGTCATCTCGCCGCCGACGGTCCCGTTCCAGCATTCGGTGGAGGGGATACGGAGGGCGCCCTCGGTCCCGAAGAGGATCGTGTCCCCGGGAGTGTCCACGTGCATCGCCCAGGCGATACGGAAGTCAACGATCACACCGCCTTCGAGACGGATGAACCCGGCGCCGAAATCGTCAACCGAGAAGATGTCGGCATACTGGGGCTGGTTGGAGTGCGCCGGGTTCTTGCCGAAGAAGTCGGATTTATACCCGGTAACCGTCAGGGGCTTCGGATAGCCGATGGCGTTCAACACCATGTCGAGAGAATAGCATCCGATATCGCCGAGCGCGCCGAGGCCGGCGGTTTCCTTACGCAGGAAGGAATCGCCGAACGGGGCGGGAATTCCGCGGCGGCGGCCGCCGCCGGTCTGGATGTAGTAGACCTTGCCGAGGGCGCCGTCCTCCACGATCTTTTTGATCATCTTCATGTTTTCGTCAAAGCGCGGCTGGAACCCGACCGAGACAATCTTGCCGCTCTTCTTTTCGGCGCGGCAGATGGCAACCGCCTCGTCGAGCGTGACGCTCATCGGCTTTTCGAGCAGGACCGGAACGCCGTGCTCAAGCGCGTCAATCGTGCATTCGGCGTGAGTGGCGTTGTAGGTGCAGACGCTGACGGCGTCGAGTTCTTCGGCCTCCAGCATCGCGTGATGGTCGGGATAGTAACGCACATCCGTGAGGCCGTGCTTCTTCATCATGGCCTCGGCTTTGCCGGGAATCAGATCGGCCGCCGCCACGATCTCCACGTCGGGCTGCTTCAGGTAGGCGATGATATGGTATTCGGAGATCCAGCCGGTTCCGATGATCCCGATCTTCATCTTGCGGGAGGCGTCGATCTTCTTTTCGATCTTCTGACCAAAATCGTTCAAATCATTCGTTTTCATGGTACGATCCTTTCTGTAATGTAAAGTTTTGTTTTTGTTTCATATCAATTTACGGGAAAACCCCGTCAGATTCCCAAAGAGCGCAGATACGCGCGGGAGGCCTGCACGGAGGCAAGCGCCTCGTCGCGGCCGCGGATCTCATCTTCCACGATCAGCCACTCGGTTCCCGCGTCCTCGGCGGCCGAAAGAACGGCCGGCACGTCCAGCAGTCCCCGTCCCACGGAAGAATCGGCAAGGTCGGCAGGACGCACGCCGGGCGTCCGCGCGGTCACGTCGTAGGTGAAGTCCTTCAGATGCAGCAGCGGCGCGCGACCGCTGTACCGGCGGAGCCATTCGGCGGGATCCTGTCCGGCGACAAGCAACCAGCCCACGTCAAACTCGGTTCCGAGCAGGTCGGCCGGGATCGCCGAGAAGATCGCATCAAGCTGGTAGTCCTCCCCGATCTTTTGATAGATCTCGTTGTCGTGGTTATGGTAGAGCATACGGAGCCCGGCCGCGTGCGCCGCCTCGGCCGCCGCCCGGATGCGGCGCAGGGATTCGGAAAATTCTTCCTCGTTCCACTGATGTCCGGGAATGCCCATATACGGCGTCCCGATCTTTTTGTAGCCGGCCGGAATCCCCGGATCGGCCTCTATCTGACGGACCTGTACGTGCGAAGAGAGCGGGACAAGCCCGTTCTGCCTGCAAAGTTCCCGGATCTCTTCATAAGAGCGGTCGTAAAGCCCGGCAAATTCCACGCCGGCATATCCGTATTCGGCCACGCGGGCGAGGGTATCCGGCAGATTTTCCTTCATCGCTTCACGTACGCTGTAAAGCTGTAATGCAACAGAAAACATCTCTTTCTCCTTTCAAATGGGTCATCTTTATTATACTGTACATTTCTTTGAATTTCAAGCCGCTTGTTTTTTGAACACGGCTCGTTTTACGTGCATTTTTTTTGATTTCGTAGAAAAAGATTTTTTCTCTCTCGCTCTTGAATTTTTTCTCTTTTTCGTATATACTGTATATATATAGAAGATTTTCCTGTTCTGCAAAAGATCCGCCGACCCGTACCGATACACAAAGAAAGGATACGCTATGAATCAACCCCTGCCCCATGAGACGGCCGCCGCTTTTCCCTCGCTTCTCGGCAACGGGGATCTGCTCTTTTTCCTTGATCGGGAAGGGGCGGTCCCGCAAAAGACCGGAAGCACCCTCCTGCCCGCAGACAGCATTTTCCGCCGGGGGCATCTGCACACGGACGGGACGCCCGTCTCGTACGGCAGGATCTATCCCCAGGTGATGAAAAAACAGATCCTCTATCCGGAGGAAAGCAGCCTCTCGCTCGATTTTCAGGAGGGGATCCTCTTTTCCACCTGCTCGTACGGAGATCGGCTGACCGTCCGCACCGAGGCCTGCGCACACGCATCTCTGCCCGTTCTTGCGGTTTCCAAAAAGTTTTCGAATACTTTCGTAGAAGAATTCAGCTATTTTTATATGCCGCCCTCGGAAGACTTCACGCTGACCGAAGGCGAGGACCGCGTGTATATCGACTATCAGGAAGGGGAACATCGGGAACGCCTCTGCTTCTTCGCTTCCCCCGCCCTGCACGCCGAAGTGCGCAATCACACCGCTGTGCTGTCCGGGCGGATCTCGCGCGGCTCCACGGTGGTCTTTGCCCTCGCCTTTTGCGACGAGCCGGGAGAGGACGGGAGTTTTCCAGGGTTAGAGGAAACCATACGGATCGTCCGCCGTCAGGAAGAAAAGATCTTTTCCGATCAGGCAGCCTCTTACGCTTCCTATTACCGCGAAAGCCGGTTTTTCCCGGAAGACGGCATCGCCTATGCCTGTCAGGGGGCACAGTACCTGCTCCGCGTTCTTTCCTCGACAAACGGCGCCTTCCTCGCGCCGGGTCATCCGGTGCTTCCCTTCGGTTTTGCCCCGGCATACGACCTCTTTACGTTACACGCCCTGCTGGCGGGGGGACATATGGAGCGGGCGGCCGGTCTTCTCGGATTCTGGAAGAGCATCCTGCCGGTGGCCGTCCGGCGCTTCTCCTCTCCGGGAAAGCAGGCGGCGCGTTATCCCTACTATACCGATGACTCGGGGCAGGAAAAAATGCCCGACGACTTCCGCCGTGACCGCATTGTACAGACCGCCGCCGTGGCCGCCGGTTTCTACGAATATTATCTTTATACCCGTGAACGAGAATTCCTCGAAAACGACGCCTACCCGGTCATGCGCGCCTGTGCCGAGTACCTGTGGCAGGGTGGCGTGCGCCACGACGGCGACCGCCTCTTCGTCACGGCCTCCGACCTTGACTGCCTCGGTTCCTGTGCGGAGGGGGCTCTCCTTTCTACGGTTGCGGTCTCTCACGCTTTTTCGGCTTTCGCGGCGGTTGCGGATATTCTCGGCCGGGCGGATGAATTCAGCGCCTCCTGCCGCCGCGCCGGGGGAGAACTTCTTGCCTCCCTGCCGATGCGCGATGGCGTTTACGAGACGGCGCCCGGCATCCCGGCCGGGGAATCCGAGGCGGCTCTCCTTACTTCGGCTTTTCTCGCCCTGCCGGATATCGAGGCCCGGCGGCGCACGATGTTTTTCTCCTCCTTTGCCAAACTCGGCGGGGCCTCCCCCTATGAAGACGGTCTCCTTTGCGCGGGTGCGGCGGTTTCGCGGATCTCTGCCGGGGCGGCCTTGTCGCGTCTTTTGCGTGATTTCTATTCTCTGACCGTCAGCGGGGAGAGCGGGGCGGAGGCTCCTGCCACGGTCAGTGCGCTCCTGCTTTTCTCTCTCTACCGCTCTGTCGCCTGTGTGGAGGACGAGAAGATCTATATCGGCTTCGGCCTGGATCCCACCCGGCCGCCGTCGGGTCCTTTCCGTCTCCCGCTCCCGATGGGCGTTACCGCAGAGGGAAAGATCCGCGACGGAAAACTCTCTTCCTTCCGTCTTTACGCCACGGGGCAAGAACCCCCGTTCCCGTCTCTTGACGTCGTCATCCCTTCCTGGCTCTATTCCGAGGGAGCCGCCGCCACCATCCGTAAGAGCGAGCGCGGCGGCATGGTGCAGATCCACGTGGCGGTGGGAAAAGGCGACCGTTTTGACATTTCCTCTCTCGTCGGCCGCCGCTGATCTTTTCCGAATCCTGCCCCCCGTCTCTTCCAAAGGCACCGTTCCTTTTTTCCGAAGGCCGCCGTTTCTCTTTTCGTCTTTTGCTTTTTAAAAAAATCGGGCAGATCTCTCTGTCCGATTTTTCCTTTTTATTGTCTTCCAGGGCGCAAAGAGCGCGCCGAAAGCCGCCCGGCAAGACCGAGACGGGGAGCTGCAAAGGGCAAAAGGCGATCTGCCGCCGCTCAGAAAAGACGCGGGAAAAGCGAAAGGATCTGCCCGCTCTCCATCGACGCGATGATGTCCTCAAATTCTTTCAGGATGACCGGGATGATGATGAAGCTGATCACGGCCGAGACGACCGAGAAAATGCCGCAGACGAGCCCGGCGATCCCCATCCCCGAGAAACTGCCCCGGTTTTTCCGGTCGATGACCGCGCAAATGATGGCCGCCAGCCCGAGCGGGATCCCACAGCAGCAGATCCCGAGAATGCCGCAGACGAGCGCGGCGATTGCCAATCCGTTGCCGGTCTGTTTCGGCGGTTCGCCGTATTCGTAGATATTTCCCTTGCCGCCCGGCGTGCCGTAATTGAAGTATCCGCTCTCGCTCTCCCGGCTCCGGGGAGCGCCGTAGTGGCCGTTCGGGTTTTCCTGCCGGTCTCTGTTCTCGCCCTGCCGATCGTTTTCATAGTCCGGGCGTTCGTTATTCGGTTGCCCGTTTTCGTTATTCTGCGCCTGATTGCCGCTATCCCAATTGAATTCCTGCATCGGTTCCTCCGTCCCGCCGCTTGACCGCGGCTGTTGAATGTGGTAAAATGATTCCGGCAAGCCCCTCGCCGCACCGTATAAAGATCCCCCGGGAAAAAGTAAAAGCCCGAAAGCCGCCCCGGCGCGGATGCCGATCATTTTTCCTTTATAAAATCAGTATAGCACAGAGGAACGAAAAATGCAACCGCAAAAAAGGAAATCTGAAGAACGCCCCGATCCCCGCCGTTTTACCCGGCGTTTTCTCCTTTTTTCGCTTGCCTTTCTGCTCGGCTCTTTCCTTTTCCTCTTTTTGGACTCCGCCGGGATCCTTTCCCGCCTCCTCTTCTGCCCCTTTCACGCCCTCGGCTTTTACTGCCCCGGTTGCGGCGGTACCCGGGCGGTATGGCGTCTTTTATCCCTGGATTTTTCCGGGGCTTTTCTTGCCAATCCGGCCGTCTTTCCGCTCGCTTTCTGCGCCGTCTATTATTTTTGCTTTGCCGCAGCGGCTGTCCTTTCCCGTGAGCCGCGTCTTTTTCGGCGGGCCGGACTGATCCCTCTTTATATCCTTCTCGGCACGGCCGTGCTCTGGTTTTTTGTGCGGAATATTCTTCTTTTTTCCGGCATCGATGCACTCGGCGATTTTATCCGCGCCTGATTTTTATTTTGTAGAATAAATAAAATATATTTATTTTTTTATTTAATTATTTTATTTTTATTTAAATAAGAAAAAGTCGCCCGAAGGCGGCTTTTTTTCTTTATTTTTAATTGGTTTTTTGTATTTTTTCAGTTTATTTTTTCTTATATTAATTTATTTTTTTTATTTTTAATTAGTTTTTTATATTTTTTCAGTTTATTTTTTCTTATATTGATTTATTTTTTTATTTATGTCGATTTATTTAATTTTATTTATCGAAATTTTTATTCGTTTTTTTTATTCCCGGATGAGGATTGAGACGCTGTCCTCGCCGTCGATCTCCCGGAAGCGGACGCTCACCATTTCGGTATGGGAAGTGGGAATATTTTTTCCCACAAAGTCGGGTCGGATGGGAAGCTCCCGCAGACCGCGGTCGATCATGACAGCCAGCCGCACCGCGCAGGGTCGTCCGAGATCAAAGAGCGCATCGATCGCCGCGCGTACCGTCCGCCCGGTATAGATCACGTCGTCACATAGGATCACGGTCTTTCCCTCCACGGGAAAGGTAATCTCACTTGCCTTCAATTCGGGTTGCGGGTGCGCTTTCGTCAGGTCGTCGCGGTAAAACGTGATGTTCAACGCGCCGACAGGGAGGCGGACGCCTTCGATATTCCGTATTCCTTCGGCAATCCTCTCGGCCATCGGGACGCCCCGCCGCCGGATCCCGATCAGAACCAACCCGTCAGCCCCGTTATTTTTTTCAAGTATTTCATGGGAGATCCGCTTGACGGCACGGCCGATCGCCTGCTCGTCCATGATCTTTGCCTTCTCCCGCATCCTCTCTTTCATCGTCGATCCCCCCGTTTTTTTCCATTATATCCCGTCTCTTTTGAAATTGCAAGAGAGAATAAAAAAACTTTTCCACCGCATACTGCGGATAGACAAATCTTTCGCCCGCTTTTCGGTATGCCCGCGCGGCGGGACGACCTCTCCGAAAAAACTTTACGAAAGGAATCTGCCATGCAGAATAAACAGGAATACCTTGCGCTGACCGAAAAACGCGCCGCCCGTTCCCCGGTCTTGCGGGACTGCTTCTTTGCTTTTGTGATCGGGGGGCTTATCTGCCTTGCGGGGCAGGGACTGCGTTCCCTCTATCTCGCGCTTGGCATCGAGGAAAGACCCGCCATGACGCTCGTCACCGTCACCCTGATCTTTCTGGCCGCCCTCTTTACGGGACTTGGTCTTTTTGACGACCTCGCACGGATCGCCGGAGCCGGAACGCTGGTCCCCGTCACGGGATTTTCAAATGCCGTCGTCTCCCCCGCGCTCGACACCAAAAGCGAGGGCATGATCCTCGGCGTGGGGTCCAAGATCTTTACCGTTGCCGGTCCCGTCCTTCTCTTCGGTACGCTTGCGGGTGCGCTCTACGGCGTTCTCTATTATCTGTACGGGGTGATCTTTGTATGAAGCGTATCCATCGTTTTCAAAGACCGCCGCGGATTCTCTCCGCCGCGGCCGCCGGGGGAAAGGAAGAACGCCGCGGCCCGCACGGCGAGGAATTCGACTTCTGTTCTCCGAACGACCTTTTCGGGGTGCAGACCTGGGAGATGGCGGAAGGAGAAATGGCGCGCGCCAGCCTTTCCTTTGCCTTAAAAAAGGCCGGAATCCGCGCGGAAGAGATTTCTCTTCTCTTTGCCGGAGATCTGCAGAACCAATGCGTGGCCTCCTCCGAGGGCCTCTGCTCGGTGGGGGCGCCCTTCGTCGGGGTATTCGGCGCTTGCTCCACGATGGCTGAAGGCCTGGCGCTGGCTTCTTTGGCGATCTCCGGCTCTTCGCAGGTTTCTCTGGCCGCGGTGCTGACCTCTTCGCATAACTGTGCCGCCGAGAGGCAGTTCCGCACCCCGTTGGAATACGGCTCACAGCGTACCCCCACCGCGCAGTGGACGGCCACGGCCGCCGGCAGTGTCCTTCTGACGGGGGAAGAAAATCCCAAAAAGACCGGATGGGGTCCCGGAGGAAGATGCCCGCAGATCTCGGAGGTCGTCTTTGGAAAAATGGTGAACGGCGGGATCACCGACGCTGCCAATATGGGGGCGGCCATGGCTCCCTCGGCGGCCGATACCCTCCTCACCTATTTCCGCGAAAGCGGCCGAACCCCGGCGGACTTTGAACTGATCTTAACCGGCGATCTCGGAAAGGAGGGAAGTGCCCTTCTTTCTCTCCTCATGGCGAGGGAAGGGTTCTATTTACAGGAAAAACACGTTGATTGCGGGATGCTCCTCTACGACCCGGAAAAACAGGACGTTCACTGCGGGGCTTCGGGTTGCGGATGTATCGCTTCGCTTCTTTCCTGTCATTTTCTCCCCCGCATGGCGCGCGGGGAACTGCACAATATTCTCGCCGTGGGCACCGGCGCTTTGATGAATCCCTCCCTGATACAGCAGGGGGGAAGCATTACCGGGATCGCTCATCTCGTTCATCTGGAGGTACGATGATGGATATTTTTCTTTCCTGTCTGTTCGCTTTTCTCGTCGGAGGGGCTTTCTGCGTGATCGCACAGCTCTTGCTTGACCTGACCCGCCTGTCCCCCGCCATCATCCTGGTCCTCTACGTCACGACCGGCGTTCTGCTCGGCGCGCTCGGTCTCTATACTCCTTTACGCGAACTGGCCGGATGCGGCGCCAGCGTACCGCTGATCGGCTTTGGCGGGAATATTGCCGAAGGAATCCGGGAAGCGGTGGATAAGGACGGTCTTTTGGGGGTACTTTCCGGAGGTCTCACCGCCGCCTCGTCCGGTACCGCCGCGGCGCTCTGCTTCGGGTATCTTACGGCCATCTTCTTCCGCGCCCGTCCGAAAAGACTCTGATTTTCCGGCCACTCTCTCGCCGCAGAGCTTCTTTACCGAAAACTTTTTTCTTACCGTAACCTTCTTTATTCTTCATCGTCCGCCTTTTTCGTACGCTCTTTCTTCTTCCTTATATAATAAAAAGAAGGGGTCTTCCCCTTCTTTTTGATAAGTTTTTTTTACATGATTTCATTTTTTTTCGGGATTTGCAGGGTTTTTACTCTCTTTTTGATCTGAGAAAGGTCGTGTAACATCCGGCGCGTATCCCGGAGGACGTGCACGCTGCTTTTTCCGTGATTTTTGATGAGGACCGGCACCTCGCAAAAGCGCAGCCCCATCTTCTGCCCGATGAGAATGGCTTCCATATCAAAGGCAAATCCGTCGGTCTTCACAAGAGAGAAGACCGCCTGCCCCGCCGGACGGCGATAGGCCTTGCATCCGCATTGAGAATCCGAAAGCGAGAGTCCGCCATAGCTATGCAAAAGCCACAGATACGCGCGGCTGGCCACGCGTCTGCATAAGCCATATCCGCGGTATCCGTCGGGATGCAAAGCACGCGAGCCGACGGCCACGTCGGCCTCCCCGTCCGAGAGGATTCCATAAAATTCTCCGATCACGTCTGTCCCGTATGCCAGATCACAGTCGGTGAAAAATATAACGTCTCCCTTCGCTTCTTCCATGCCGCGGCAAAGGGCATAGCCCTTCCCCCGGTTCTTCGCGTAGGAGAGAAGCCGGAAGCCCTCTTCTTTGTGTTTTTCGGCTTCTTCCGCGGTTTTATCGGTCGATCCGTCGTTGATGAGGATGACCTCGTACTCCCCGGGAAAATGTTCTTTCATATACGGAAAAAGGCGTGCGATCAGGGCGGCTACAGCCGTTTCCTCATTGTACATCGGGATTAAGACCGAGATCTTCATTTTTTTCACCTCACCCTTTCATTATACCATTTTCCCCTCGTTTTTTCAATCCCTAAACACTCGCCCAATGTAAAATTTTTATTACATTTTTCGCGCTTTCCCCTTGCTATATATATTTATATATGATATAATAACAACTACAAGATTATTTTTGAAGGAAGAAAGCGGCCGATGAAGCAAGAACTGCACGAAATAGGAGAAGCCGTCCTCGGTCTGTTGAGGGAAAAACACGCGCAAAACGTATATACCGTCTGGTTCCGAGATCTGGAGCTCGAGTCTCTCACACAGGAAGAAGCTGTCTTTTCGACCCGTTCCTCTTTCAAGATCCAGTTTCTCGTTCTTCATTATCTGAAAGATATCGGCGAATGTCTCAAAAACGTCCTCGGTTTTCCCGTCACTGTCCTCTTCATCTGCCGGGAAGAGGAAGAAGAACCGAAGGAAGAACCTTCTGCCGAACAGGTGGAACAGGAGGAAAAAGCCTCGCTGGCCGTTCTGACCGAAGAAGAGGAGGAAGAGGATCCCAATCAGCTCAATATCCGCGATCTCGAAAACCCCAAAACGATCGTCGAACGTTACACCTTTGAAAATTTCATTGTAGCGGCCTCCAACCGTTTCGCCCACGCGGCCTGCCTTGCCGTTGCCAAAACCGCCTGTAACGAAAACGACGACGAAGAGGATCTGTACAATCCGCTTTTTATTTACGGAAAAAGCGGCCTCGGCAAGACGCATCTGCTGTACGCCATCACCAATGAGATCAAAAAGAAAAAGCCCGATGTGCGCATTATCTATAAAAAAGGCGAAGACTTTACGAACGAACTGATCAGCGCTATGCAGAACCATTCGACCGAGTCCTTCCGCGCGTATTATCGGACAGCCGACGTATTGCTGATCGACGACATTCAGTTCATTGCCGGAAAGGTGCAGACGCAGGAAGAGTTCTTCCATACCTTTTCAGCCCTTTATGAAGCCGGAAAACAGATCATTCTGACCTCCGACCGGCCGCCGCGCGAGATCCGTCCCCTGCAGGACAGACTCTTAACGCGTTTTGAATGGGGTCAGCTTGCCGATATTCAGCCCCCCTCTGAAGAACTGCGCACCGCCATCATCATGAAAAAGAGCGCGGATGCCGGGCTGGATATCCCCAAAGAAGCCGTCCTCTTCCTGACAGAAAACCTGACTGAAAATATCCGTCAGATCGAGGGAGCCATCCACCGTATCAAGGGAATTTCAATGATCGCCTCCACTCCCGTCACCCTCGATATGTGCCGCCGTTCGATCGCCGATTTTCTGCAGGCCAAGATCTCTACCAATGAAGTGATCGACCGTATCTGCGCCGCCGTAGCCAAAAAATATAACGTCACCATCGAAGATATCCGCGGAAAAAAACGCAACGAAAATATCGCGGTCGCGCGGCATATCTGCATTTACCTCGTCCGTCAGCTTACCGACCTTTCTCAAACCGCGATCGGCGTTTATTTCGACCGCGACCACGCCACCGTCATCAATTCGATCCGCAATGTGGAAAAGGCCATGCTGATCAAACATTCTCTTCAATACGATATTGAAGAACTGATCAAAGAACTGAAAAACTGAATTTTCACGTTCCTTTATCCACCGTTTTGTTGAAAACCCCTGTGGAGAATCCTGTGGAAAAGTTGCTTTTTCTTATCATTCGGGCAATCCATATATTTCCACCCGGGAAAATAACGCTTTTTCCTCTTTCCCGTGTGGATTATTTCCGCCGTTTTTTCCTTATTCTGCGGGAAAAAACAGAGTTATCAACAGAATACACCGTTCCTATTACTGCTACTGCTACTACCTGTTAATATTTATTTTATTTTGGTTTGTTCTCTGCGAAAGACAAATCAAAGAGAGGTCGACATGAAAATTACGTTTCAGAAATCACGTTTTCTGGATAAACTGACTCCCGCCATGGGAACAGTCTCCAACAAAAACACGATCGCCTCGATTGAAGGGGTACTGATCGAGACCGTGGAGAACCGGGATATCAAACTCTCCACCTACGATATGAAAAAAGGCATGGTCTCGCTTTTCGAAGCCGACAGCGTGGAAGAGGGCGGGAGCTTTATTATCAACGCCGCGCGCCTGCTCCAGATCCTGCGCGTGATGCCGGGAGAAGAGATCACGCTCGAGATAGATGAAAAGTTCAACGCCAAGATCAAAAGCGGCAAAAGCGAATTTTCTCTCTTTGCTCTCCGCGGGAGCGATTTTCCGAACATCCCGGTGCTGAACAGTGAAAAGGGCTTTGAGATCTCGGCCGACGTGCTGAAAAACATGATCGGAAAGGTCCTCCACTCGGTGGCCGAACAGGATTCGCGTCCGGTTCTCTGCGGGGCGTATTTCAGTCTGAAAAACCGAAGATTCGATATTGTGTCCTGCGACAGTTTCACGCTGTCTGTCTGTGCGAAAAATTGTGAGATCCGCGATATTGGCGCGATCGAAAGCGAGGGATTCGATTTCATTGTTCCCGGCCACGCGCTGAACGAACTGATGCGGATCCTGCCGGACGGAGAAGAAAAGATCAACGTCTATATTACGCGTAAGCACGCCATCTTCCGGATGGATGAGATGACTTTCTTCACCCGGCTGATCGATGAAGATTATATCGACTATTCGCGGATCATTCCGAAAGAGCAGACGATCTTTGTGACCGTCGACCGCGAAAAACTGCTGGAAGGACTCGAACGCGCCAATCTCGTGGCCGAGGAAAAGGGACAGGGAAACAGCCGCAGTTACGTCAAGATCATTCTGGATGGAGACCTCTTGACCCTCACTTCCACGTCTGTCAGCGGGAAGGTGTTTGACGAGATGGAATGTTCCCATACGGGAGAAAACATTGAGATCGGCTTTAATTGCCGGTATCTCATCAACAGCATCCGCGTGGCGGAAGGAGAAAAGATCCTCATCACCATGAAGAGCCCGCGGCAGAGCATCACGATCGAACCCGTGGAAAAGAAGCAAGACGAAAACTTCTTTTATATGATTCTCCCTGTCCGTATGGCGGAGTCATGATCCTGCATCGTATTCATGCCGGCAATTTCCGTAATATAGAAAATGAGACCGTGGAGTTCTGCGAGGGGGCCAATCTTCTCCTCGGGGATAATGCGGAGGGAAAGAGCAATCTTCTGGAGGCGGTATACTATTTTGCCCGCGGCAAGAGTTTCCGCGGTGCGACCGACCGGGAGATATGCCGGTTCGGTACGCAGCATTATGAAATAGAAGCCTCCTTTTCGGCGGGGGGAAGAGAGCAAACGCTCTTCTACCGCTATTATAACGGCATCCGCCAGAGAAAAAGGAACGGCGCCCCGGTGGAAAAGGCCGGCGAGATGATCGGCATTTTCCGTGCGGTACTCTTTTTTCCCGAACATTTACAGATGATCAAAGGAAGCCCTGCGGAACGGCGCGATTTTCTGAATATTGCCATTTCCCAGATCTCTCCCTCTTATATCACGCTTTACTCTTCTTACGTCCGCGTGTTGGAAAATCGGAATTCGATCCTGAAGACGGCACAGAAGGGAGGCCCTTTCGATGGGGAGGAATTTGAGATCTTCAGCGAGCGGCTTGCCGAGTACGCGGCCGCTATTGCCAAAGAGCGTTATCGCTATGTCCGGGAAGCGGCTCCGGCTGCCGGACAGATCCTCTCCGAGCTTTCGGGAGGGAGGGAAGAACTGACCCTCCGATATGACTGTGAGGTAGAAGAGGACGAAAAAGACGAAATGAAACGAAAATATCTGGCGCTTCTCCTTTCGGATGTCCGGCGTGAGACGGCGGCCGGATTTACGCTTTTCGGCGCGCATCATGACGATCTGTATGCCGCCATCAACCGAAAGAGCGCGCGCGACTTTGCCTCACAGGGACAACAGCGTTCCTTGACCCTCGCCCTAAAACTGGCGGAGGGGGAGGTATGCCGCCGGCAGTGCGGAGAATATCCGGTATTTCTCTTTGACGATGTACTGAGCGAACTGGATCCGTCCCGCCGCCGTTTTCTCCTCTCGGAACTTTCGGGGCGGCAGATCCTCATGAGTGCGTGCGAGGAGGGCGGGCTTTCAGACATGAAGGCGCACATCATCCGCACAAAAAAGGGAAAATATGAAGCTGTATCTTTATAAAAAAAAGATAGACGAAAAGGATATTATAGGGATCTTTGACCTTGACCGCGCGACCGAAGAGGAAGCGACCGGAAAATTTCTGAAAAAAAAGGAAGAAGAAAAGGCCGTGGACGCGCTCAATCCCCTCCAGTTGCCGGTATCTTTCATTCTCTATCGGCAGGGAAAAGAAAAGAGAGTCTCCTTTTCCCGGATGAGGACCGGCAGTCTTCATCTGAAGATCCTCCGCCGCGAAAACAGTGAAGAGACAGAAGCATAAAGAAGAAAAGGAAGGAAATTATGGAAGAAAAGATCATCGGTACCGAAGAGTATGACGATAGTCAGATACAGGTGCTGGAAGGATTGGAGGCTGTGCGCAAACGCCCCGGTATGTATATCGGGACGACGTCGGCCAGAGGACTCCATCACCTGATCAACGAGATCGTGGATAACTCGATCGACGAAGCGCTGGCCGGAGAATGCGATTGCATCCGCGTCGTGCTGAATGAAGACGACAGCGTGACGGTCGAGGATGACGGGCGGGGAATTCCCGATGGATTCAACGAAAAGACCGGGTTGCCTACCCTCGAAGTCGTGTATACCGTTCTGCACGCCGGCGGAAAGTTCGGTGGGAACGGATATAAGATCGCCGGCGGTCTGCACGGGGTCGGCGCTTCTGTCGTGAATGCGCTTTCCGAATGGCTGGAGGTAGAGAACCACCGCGGTGGAAAGACCTATACCGAGCGGTTTGAGCGCGGGCACGTGGTCCGTCCTTTTGCCTGCATGGGAGAGACCGATCGGCACGGTCTTACCGTCCGCTTCAAGCCCGATCCCACGATCTTTGAAGAAACGGTGTTCGATTACGAGACCGTTCTGACCCGGATGCGGGAGCAGGCTTTCTTAAACGGCGGCGTCAAGATCATCCTGACCGATAAACGTCCGGGAAAAGAAAGAGAAGAAGTCCTTCATTACGAGGGGGGGATCGTCTCCTTCGTCGAATATCTCAACGGACAGAAGCACGTCGCGCTGATCCATAACGACGTCGTGTATATGAAGGGGGAAAAGGACGGCACGATCGCCGAAGTTGCCCTGCAATATAACGATTCTTATAATGAGACGATCGTTTCGTTTGCCAACAATATGGCCACTGTGGAGGGCGGCACGCACGAGACGGGATTCAAGAGCGCCATTACCAAGGCGATCAACGATTACGGCCGCCGGATCGGGGCGATCAAGGAAAACGACAAAAACCTCTCGGGAGAAGACGTACGCGAAGGAATTACCGCCATCATCAGCGTGAAACTACAGGACGCGCAGTTTGAGAGCCAGACCAAGGCAAAACTCGGGAACTCCGAAGTGCGGGTACTGGTCGACTCGATCGTCAGCCGCAAGATGGAGGAATACTTTGAGGAGAATCCCGCCTCGGCCCGCGCCATTGTGGAAAAGGCCATGGCCGCTTACCGGGCACGCGAGGCCGCCAGAAAGGCAAGAGAACTGACCCGCCGCAAGAGCGTGCTGGAGGGTTCCTCTCTCCCCGGCAAACTCTCCGACTGCCAGGAGAAACGCGCCGAACTGACCGAACTTTATCTTGTGGAGGGAGACTCCGCAGGCGGTTCCGCCAAGGACGGGCGTGACAGCCGGTTCCAGGCGATCCTTCCCTTGCGCGGAAAGGTACTGAACGTTGAAAAGAGCCGTCTCGATAAAGTCTATGCCAACCAGTCGCTCATCCCGATCATCCAGAGCCTCGGATGCGGGATCGGAGAAGAATTTGACGAGTCGAAACTCCGCTACGGAAAGATCATTCTGATGGCCGATGCCGACGTGGACGGCGCGCATATCCGGATCCTGCTCCTCACTTTCTTTTTCCGCCATATGCGGAAACTGATCGAAAACGGCCATATCTTTCTGGCAAGACCGCCGCTCTATAAGATCAAAAAGGGAAAACAGGCCGAGCGCTATGCCTTCTCGGACGCCGAGCGCGACGCGATCATCGAGGAACTCGGCGGAAATGTGGAAGCCGAGCGATATAAAGGTCTTGGTGAAATGGACCCCGAACAGCTTTGGGAAACCACGATGGATCCTGCCCGGCGCACCCTGCTGAAGGTCGAGATGAACGATGCCGTGATCTGCGATCAGGTATTCTCTCTCCTGATGGGAGACGACGTGGAGCCGCGGCGTGAATTCATCAAGGAAAACGCAAAGTTCGTCGAAAATCTGGATATCTGAACATGAAAATGACGAATCACCGAAAAAACCGTCTTTCGCCTCTTTCCCGGCGGAAGAGACAAGAAATAAGATGTAAGGAGGAAAAGTAAATGGAGCATCACGCGATGGGTGAAGATATTTCTTTTCCGAATCAGAAAATAGAAAACCGATATATGGAAAAAGAGGTGCGCACGGCGTTTCTCGAATATTCGATGAGCGTGATCACCTCGCGCGCCCTGCCGGACGTGCGGGACGGGATGAAGCCGGGACAGCGTCGCATCCTCTACGCCATGTATGAGGACGGGCTGACCTACGATAAGCCCTTCCGCAAATCGGCTACCACGGTCGGTAACGTGCTGGGCCGCTATCATCCGCACGGAGACGCGGCGGTCTACGATACGATGGTCCGCCTGGCGCAGAGCTTTTCTCTCCGCTATCCGCTCGTGGACGGCCACGGGAACTTCGGGAACGTCGACGGCGACCCCGCCGCTGCCTATCGGTATACCGAAGCGCGCATGGAGAAGATCGCCAATTACATGATGAACGACATTGAAAAAAACGTCGTTGATTTTGTGCCGAACTTCGATAACAGCCGGAAAGAACCGACGGTTCTGCCCTCCCGGTTCCCGAATGTTCTGGTCAACGGTTCGGTCGGTATTGCCGTCGGGATGGCGACCAACATTCCCCCGCATAACCTCGGGGAAGTCATTGACGGGACGATCTACCGCATGGAAAATCCAGATTGTTCGGTCTCCGAACTGATGGAATATATCAAGGGCCCCGATTTCCCGACGCGCGGCCTGATCTACGGTTCCCGTGGGATGTACGACGCATATTCGACGGGTCGCGGTCGCGTGATCGTTCGTGCCCGCGCGCGTATTGAGGAGAACGAACACCGCATTATCTTCACGGAAATTCCGTATATGGTAAACAAAAGTTTACTTGTTACGGCGATGGCCGACCTTGTAAGAGATAAAAAGATCGAAGGGATCACCGATATCCGTGACGAATCCGGCCGTGCCGGTATGCGTATCGTGGTCGAATACCGCCGCGATGCAAACGGGGAAGTCATCCTCAATCAGCTCTATAAATTCTCTCAGTTGCAGAGCACCTGCGCCGTCAATATGCTGGCCCTGGTGAACGGTGAGCCGAAGATCCTTTCCCTGCCTGAAATTCTCGATCACTATATTGCGTTCCAGGAAGAGGTGATCGTCCGCCGGACCCGGTTTGAACTCGAAAAATCCCTGAACGAAATGCATATCTTTGAGGGGTATAAGATCGCCATTGACCATATCGATGAGGTCATTGAAATGATCCGCGCCAGCGCGTCGATCCCCGCCGCCAAGCAGAGCCTCTGCGAGGCTTTCGGTCTTTCGGACGCGCAGGCGCAGGCGATCGTCGATATGACGCTCGGCAAACTTTCGGGACTTGAGCGGCAGAAGGTCGAAGACCGTCTCGAAAAACTCACCGAGCGTGTGGCGGAACTGCGCGGCATTCTGGACGACGAAGGAAAGGTACGGGAGATCATCCGTCAGGAATTGACGCAGGTGAAGGAAAAGTTTGCCGACCCCCGTCGGACCGAACTCGTCGAAGCGACCGACGACATCGACATCGAGGATCTCATTGAGCGGCACACCTGCGTCATCACCCTGACGCACGGCGGATATATCAAACGCCAGCGCGCCTCGGTCTATACTTCCCAGCACCGCGGCGGCCGCGGTATTGCCGGCATGAGCACCAAGGAAGAGGATTACGTGGAGAACGTACTGGTGGCCAACAGCCATGAGCAGCTCCTCTTCTTCACCAATCTCGGCAAGGTCTATATGAGAAAGGCCTATCGGATCCCCGAGGCTTCTCGAACCGCCAAGGGGACGAATATCGTGAACCTGCTCGAAGTCGAGGAAGGTGAAAAGATCACGGCCGTGATCCCGATCCGCGAGTTCTCGGACAGCGAGTATCTGACCATGGTCACCCGGCGCGGCGTGATCAAGCGCACCCTGCTTTCGGAATACGAATATCAGCGCAAGGGAGGAAAACGCGCCCTCACGCTCGACGAGGGAGACGAACTCCTCTTCGTCCGCCATACGATGGGGGATGAAAATGTCCTGATCGCCACACGCGGCGGTCTTGCCGTCCGGTTTGCCGAGGAAGAGGCCCGTCCGATGGGACGTACCGCCCGCGGCGTGCGCGGCATTTCCCTGCGCGGCGACGATGAGGTCGTCGGCGTTTCGGTGGTCGATGAAAGTAAACAATTATTGACAATTACCGAAAAAGGATACGGAAAACGCTCTGATTTTGCCGAATTCCGTGAGATGAAGAACCGCGGCGGTTACGGCGTTTCCTGCCATAAGATCTCCGAAAAGACAGGACCCCTGGCCGGCGTTGCCACCGTGGCGGAGGATGATGACATCATGCTCATCACCAACGAAGGCACGATCATCCGGACGCCGGTTTCGGGAATTTCGGTCTATTCGCGCACGGCCGGCGGCGTGATCGTCATGCGCCTCGGGGACGGCGTGACGGTGACAAACTTTGCCCGGCTTGAAAAAGAAGAGGAGATCGAGAGCGAGGCTAAAAGGAACGAGGCCGATAATCCCGCCCCGCCCGAGGAACTTCCCACCGACCCCTTTGACACGGAGAGCGGGGAAGAATGAAAGAGGTGAAACGCCGATCTCTCTCGTTCCTTCTGATCCTTCTGCTTCTTCTGCCGCTCTGTCTGTTGACGGGATGCGGAGAGAAAAAGGTGGAGGAAGAGGAAGTGCTTGCGGCGGCGCGCGAACTGATCGCGGCGGCAGAGCCGCTGAACGAGGTCTATTTCGGTGCCGGCATGCCGATCGGCGAGAATGCCGGTTACGGCAAGGACGCCCCGTATTATCACGTTCCTGACGAGTATCTTGCATCGGTCGGCTTCTCCACGGTGGAGGAACTGAAGGAAAAGACCCGCGCTGTCTATACGGCAGAGTTCTGCGCTGTGCTCTTTCCCCGGATCTTTGAAAGCGCGGATGCACAGGAGAATATCCCTTACAATACGCCTTACGGGTTATCGGGCATAGACTTCTGTCCGGAGGCCTGGGAAAATGCCGGAAACGATCTGCTTAACGGTGCGCGGGATGAATTCCTGACCGATACGCTCCGGGTAAACGAGACGGGAAGAAAAAATGCCGTCGTTACGCTCTCGGTCCGGGTCACGTCGCGCTCGGGAAGTACCGAAACGCAGGAACTCCGCCTGCCGATGGTATTGACCGATGACGGCTGGCGGCTGGATATGCAGACCGCCGTAGCTTTTTCGGGGGACGAATGATCCTCCGATCGGAAAACAAGAGATCCTTTACAGCAAATCATATTTAACTATACACAAGAAAGGTTCATCAAGATGAAGTACAATGAAAAAATCGTTGCCCTGCGCAAGGCAAACGGCTTCACCCAGGAAGGATTTGCAAAGGCGGTCGGTGTGACCCGTCAGGCAGTCTACAAGTGGGAGGTCGGCGATTCTTATCCCGAGGCCGAAAAGCTGTTGGCCATCAAGGCGCTTTTCGGCATCAGCATTGACGACCTTTTGGACGACGCGTTTGACGTCATCATCGAAAAGCCGAAGCGTGAACCGCGTCGCAAGACCTCTCCGATCATCCCCGTTCCGGTGAAAAAGGAAGAGGCTCCCGCCGCCAAGGAGGCCGCTCCGGCTGTCGAAGAGGTCGCCCCGGTTGCCGAGGCCGCTCCCGCCGCCAAAGAGGCTGCTCCGGCTGTCGAAGAGGTCGCTCCGGTTGCCGAGGCTGTTCCTGCCGCCGAAGAGGTCGCTCCGGTTGCCGAGGCTGCTCCCGCCGCCGAGGAGGCCGCTCCGGCCGTCGAAGAGGTCGCCCCGGTTGCCGAGGCCGCTCCTGCCGCCGAAGAGGCCGCTCCGGCGGTCGAAGAGGTCGCTCCGGTTTCCGAGGCCGCTCCCGCCGCCGATGAGGCCGCTCCGGCCGTCGAAGAGGTCGCCCCGGTTG
>CASDOQ010000010.1 GCA_949282345.1 uncultured bacterium
TGAGTCAAATTGATTTTTTGGCTCAGCCTTATGTTATGGATTAACAAAAACACTCGCCGTTCTTTTGGAATAACGAGTGTTTCTTTATGCAAGGTGCCAGTTATTTGGAATTAATTCCCAAATTTGACTCAGCCCCTTTTCTGCTTTGCTATAAAACTGCTTTACGGTAGGTTCCCTCAAGGGTGCCGCTTTTTTGGAGCTGCTAATCAGGTATTGCCCCTTTGGGGCAAGATAGGCGCACGCGCCTATGCGAACTGATCGTCTGCCTCGCAGACTTCACCCCAAAAGTGGGATCAACAGTTCCAAAAAAACGGCACCGCAAGGGTGCCGCTTTTTTGGAGCTGCTAATCAGATTCGAACTGATGACCTCATCCTTACCAAGGATGTGCTCTACCAACTGAGCCATAGCAGCATATCGCAACGGACTGTATTATAGCAGAATGTTTTGGGTTTGTCAAGATAAAAAAATAAATTTTTCGTCTTTCGCGCAAAGTTGTCCGCCGCCGCCGGAATTTTTACGCCGGCCAGAATTTTTTGCCTTTTCTTATTGATTTTATGCGCCATCCCATGGTATACTGTTACGGAATCATATAGATACAGAAGTGAAATTTCTATTTCAACGGTAAAGGAATCCCTCTATGCGCAAAACAAAGATCGTCTGCACCATCGGCCCGGCAAGTGAGCGGGTAGAAACGCTCCGTAAACTCTGTTTAGCCGGCATGAACGTTGCCCGCCTCAATTTCTCCCACGGAACGCACGAGGACCATCAGAAAAAAGTCGACGCCCTCAAACAAGTACGCGAGGAACTGAATCTTCCGCTGGCTATCCTGCTCGACACCAAGGGGCCGGAATACCGCATTCGCACCTTCAAGAACGGCGGCGTCGTACTGAAGGACGGAGCCTCTTTCAGCTTCACGACGGAAGACATCGTGGGTGATGAAACCATCGTTTCGGTCTCCTATCCCGGTCTTGCGGACGAGATGGCAGAAGGGGACACGATCCTGTTGGCCAATGGGCTTCTCTCCTTCCGCGTCGAAAAGGTCGCCCCCCCGCGCATCGATTGCCGCGTTCTCTGCGGCGGAGAACTGCGCGACCGGAAAAGCATGAGTTTCCCGGGCAAGGTCCTCCATCAGCCCTATCTTTCCGAAGCAGACAAACAGGATCTTTTGTTCGGTATCCGGAACGAAGTGGATTTTATTGCCTGTTCCTTCGTCTCCTGTAAGCAGGATCTGCTCGACGTTCACGCTTTTCTGGCCGAACACGGCGCAGACAATATCGAACTGATCGCAAAGATCGAAAATCAGTCGGGCATCGACAACATCGAGGAGATCTGCGAGGCCTGTCAGGGCATCATGATCGGCCGGGGCGACATGGGCGTGGAGATCCCCTTCGAAAAACTCCCCGCCATCCAGAAACAACTGATCACCGAATGCCGTATGCTCGGCAAACGAGTGATCACCGCAACCGAAATGCTGGAGTCTATGATCCAGAATCCCCGCCCGACCCGTGCGGAGATCTCCGACGTAGCCAACGCCATTTACGACGGCACCAGTGCCCTCATGCTCTCGGGAGAAACGGCGGCCGGGAAATATCCCGTACGGACCGTGGAAGTCATGAGCCGGATCGCCGAGGCCACCGAAGCCAGCATTTCCTACGGGGAAAAATTCTACCAAGCCGAATTCAAGATCCGGAATACCCTGGACGCCATCTCCCACGCCACCTGCGCCATGTCGATCGACATCGAAGCACGTGCCATCGTGGTCTGCTCACTTTCCGGCATGACGGCGCGCATGGTCTCGCGCTTCCGCTCGCCCGTGGACATTCTGGGACTGACCACAGAAGAGCGCACCTGGCGACGACTGGCCCTCTCATGGGGGGTCACGCCCGTGATGTGCGAAAAGCTCCCCTCCACCGAAGTGCTCTTCTATACCGCCAAAAAGATCGCGGCCGAAAAACTGAAACTGCAAAAAGGCGATAAACTCGTAATCACAGGCGGCGTGACCAACGGCCAGTC
Source organism: uncultured bacterium (assembly GCA_949282345.1). Lineage (GTDB taxonomy): Bacteria > Bacillota > Clostridia > Oscillospirales > CAG-272 > UBA1740. Next base: position 2,015 of record CASDOQ010000010.1, read on the forward strand.
CGGGAACACCAACCTGATCAAGATCGAGGAGGTCTGACCCCCTCTTGGGGATCCCGGCTCGCCCCCCGGCAACCGCAAAAACTCCCTGACTTCAGCCAGGGAGTTTTCCTTATACATTTGTAATCGGTTTTGGCACCGGCCGCACATCAGAGTTCCCTGGTGTAGGCTTCTTTGATCGCTTCGATCTCTTCTTTCTCTTCGATAGCATCGGTCTGCTTCTCGTCTTCGTTGGTTCCGGTGTAGGAATTTCGGAAGAAGAGGAAGTAGATCCCGGCGCAGATACCGAGAAGAAGGTAAGCCGAGAGAACGATCCCGAGACCGTTGCCGGAGAAGATGCGGACCCCGGCATCATTTTTCGGTGCGATCAGGTCGATAAGGCCAAAAATCTCCACCACCAGGATCAGGATCGGGGTGACGTACTTCACCATCACTTCAAAGACCGGTCGGAACCAGCCGAGGGAGGTACCGTCTGCCTCGATCTCGGAGGTCGCTTTCTCGGCCCCGATCAGCCAGCCGACCGCCACGCAGGCAAAGAGCGCGCAGACCGGCATCAGCACCGTATTGGTCACGATATCGAAAAAGTCGAGCCAGTTGTTCCCGAAGATCAGAAGAGCCTCGGTGCCGTTCAGCGCATATCCGAGCGAGATGCCGACCGGAATCGAAACGGCAAAGCAGATGCCCGTGACCACCAGCGTGGCACGCTTGCGGAGGATGTGGAATTTCTGGATGACGAACTGGGTGACAACTTCCATCAGCGAAATGACGGAAGTGACCGCGGCGATCGCAACCATGGCAAAGAAGAAGAAGGAAATCACCTGTCCGAGCACGCCCATATCCTCAAAGACCATCGGCAGGGTCATGAACATCAGCCCGATGCCTCCCATACCGAGTTCGGAGGCCGAAATCCCCTCGACGGCCATGTAATGGAAGAGAGACGGGAAGATGGACAGCCCGGCCAGGAGCGCCACCAACGAATCGAAAATGCAGATCATGGCGGTGGACTTTATCAGGTTGATCCCCTTCCCGGTATAAGAACCGTAGGTGATCATCGCGCCCATCCCCAGCGAGAGCGAGAAGAAGGCCTGTCCCATCGCCGCCAGAATGGCCGCCCCGTCGAGCGCGGAGAAATCGGGGTTCAGATAGAAGGCGAGACCGTCGGATACGCCCTCCCCGAGGCACAGGGAGAATCCCACGATCACAAGAAGGATCACGAAAAGTGCCGGCATCAGGATCTTGGAGGCCTTTTCAATACCGCCTTTCACCCCCGCCATGACGATGAAGAGCGAAAGCGCCAGGAAAATGACCGTATACAGGATCACCTCGCCGACATTCCCGGCAAAGGAAACAAACTTCCCGGCATTCCCCGCAAAGGAGTTGAGCGAATATTTGATAGTGTATCCGCCGAGAACCGAGTAGTAACAGATAATGATTGCCGGGATCGTAATGGCCAGAAGACCGAACCAACCGAAGTTCTTGTTGACTTTCTTGAAAGCCGATACCGGGTTTGCCTGTGCGCGGCGGCCGATAAAGACCTCACACAGCATGGCGATCACGCCGATGACAAGAACACACGCAATATATACGAGCACGAAGGCGGCACCGCCGTTGGCACTCGTCTTGTACGGAAAGCCCCAAAGGTTTCCGAGCCCGACAGCCGAACCTGCAGCGGCCAGCACGAAGCCGATCCCGCTGGCAAAGCCTGTTTTTTTGTTTTCCATCATCAAAAAGACTCCTTTTCTAAAAAGATCTTTCCCAGTATATCATACCGCTTGACAAAAAAACAAGTTTTGCTTTATAATGGTATGAGTGAATGTACTACCCCTATTACATATTCGATGGATCAGGGAGAAGAATCATGAATATCACAAAATTACAGGCGTTGCTGACAGCCATTGATCTCGGGAGTTTTTCCCGCGCGGCGCAACAGCTCGGCTACACCCAATCGGGGCTGACGCATATGATGAACAGTCTTGAATCGGAACTTGGCTTTGAACTGATCAGCCGCGGCTATTACGGGGTCCGCCCGACCGAAAACGGGGAAAAGATTCTCCCGAAGATCCGGCGGCTTGTTGCGCTGGACGCCGAGATCCGCGAGGACGTCCGGATCCTGCGCGAACGCGGGGAATCGCTGATCAAGGTAGGGGCGTATTCAAGTGTCGCTCTGCAATGGCTCCCCTCTATCGTCCAGATCTTCTCCAAAGAATACCCGGGGGTTGACGTTCAGATCTCCACGGGGAGCGTTTCGGAACTCTATGACGGCATCAATTCCGAGCGGTTTGACCTCGCCTTTGTCAGTTACAACGACCGTTTCCCGAGCAATTTTATCCACCTCAAGGACGACCGGATGATGGCGATTCTCCCGATGGACTATCCGGTGGACATCACGCGTCCTTTCCCGCTTTCCGGGTATGAAGGAAAAAACTTTCTGATGCCGAGCCTCGGGTTTGATATCGACATCATGAACATCTTCAATAAAGCCGGGATCTCCCCCAACGTCGTTTCGACCTTCGTGGACGACCCCGCCATCATCTCGATGGTCGAGCACGGGCTCGGCATCAGTATGCTCTCGGAACTCATCGTGCGCGGGCGGAGCGGCAACGTCCTCTGCCTGCCGATCGAGCCGTACGTCTGCCGCAATATGGGCATCGCCCTCTCCCCGAGAAAGAAGCCGAACGACATCGTGCGGCGTTTCATCCGCTTCTCCCAGAAATTTGCGGAAAACTTCAATATTCAGGGGTAACGCGATGAAAGCATTGATAGCCATGAGCGGCGGGGTGGACAGCAGCGCCGCGGCGCTTCTTCTCCGCGATGCCGGATACACCCCCGTTGGCGGGATGATGCGCCTGTATCCCGAAAACCCGGCGGCAGAAGCCGACGCCCGTGCCGTTGCGGAAGCGCTCGGGATCGAATTTCATATTTTCGATTATGCCGCCCTGTTCCGTGAAAAGATCATCGCCGGTTTTGACGCCGCCTACCGGCAAGGCATGACCCCGAATCCCTGCGTGGAGTGCAACCGGCTTTTCAAGTTCGGCAAGCTGTCGGAAGAGGCCGGCCGCCTCGGCTGTCAATACCTGGCCACCGGGCATTATGCCCGGATAGAACACTCGGGTTCGCATTGGTATCTCAAGCGGGCCCGCGACCCGAAAAAAGACCAGAGTTACGTCCTTTATTCCCTGACCGAGGAGATGCTCTCCCGCATCCTCTTTCCGCTCGGGGAACTGACCAAAGACGAGGTGCGGGCGCGCGCCGCGGCCGCAGGCTTTCGGAACGCCGGCAAGCACGACAGTCAGGACATCTGCTTTATCCCGGACGGGGACTATATCTCCTTTTTGGAAAAGACGGGAGGGCCGGCCGCTCCCGGCGACTTCACCGACCGCGAAGGAAATCTCCTCGGCCGGCATCGTGGGTTGATCCGCTATACCGTCGGCCAGCATAAGAAGCTCGGTCTTTCCACCCCCGCACCGCTCTACGTCACCGGCCTTGTGCCCGGGGAGAACCGCGTGATCCTCGGCCGCTCGGCAGAACTCTTCTCCCGGGAGGTATATCTTCCACGTCTGCACTGGATCTCTTCCGCACCGCCGCCCACCCGTTTTTCCTGCCACGCCAAGATCCGCTACCGACAGACCGAACAGCCCGCCGAGGTCTTTGTCAGCGGGGAAAGCGCCCGCATCCTCTTTCATGAACCGCAACGCGCCGTCACTCCCGGGCAGAGCGCCGTGCTCTACGACGGCGACACGGTTCTCGGCGGCGGCATCATCGCGCCCCTGCCGGAATAAGCTCTTTCCTCTTTTCTTTTCGCCCTTTCTTTATGCCGTTTTCCGGACGCGAGGATCGCGATCGGTACTATAAAAAGCCTCCTGCAACGACTTTTGCCGCAGGAGGCTCTTTTTATTTGATATCAGCCGGGATCCCGGTCGCGTTTTCAGTTTTCCGCCGGCATAGGAAGACCGCTATTTTCGTAGAAAGCCGCCAGAAAGAGGCATTTCCGTTCCGCAAGGCCCCCGCGATACCGTATCTCTCCGCAACCGGCCGCATATCCCGAGAAGGCCGCCGTCATCACCCCGAAGACGGCAGACAGGATCTTGACCGCCGCAGAGAGCCCCGTCACGTCGGAAGGGAATACCATCACCGAAGACAAAAGCACCGTCCCCGCCAAAAGGATCGGCGGCCTCGCCAACATCGCGCGCGCCCCGTAGGAAAGGCGCCGTCGCCCAACGTCCGAGAGTGGCGTGTTCCCCTCTGCGCAAAGAATACGGGCCGGGTCGATCGGCAAGACGCGGATGCGCGCTGCCCGCCGGAGGATCCGGCGGAGCCGACGTTTTCCGAGTGCCAGGCGGCTTTCTTCATCCCCGGCGCCGTGCCGGGCAAGATAGCGCCGCTGTGCGGCGCTTCTTTCCTCCTCGGTCCTCTCGCGGCAATAGGCCACAAAGCGTGAAAAGTATCCCGCACGTATCGGGGCGGAAAGGCGCGAAAGACGTTCGTTAGCTTCGAGATTCAGCCGGTTCCTTTTCTCTTCCACCCGCTTCCCTTCGGGAAAGAACAAAAGATACGCGAGGTACGAGCTGATCCCGGTATACGCGGTATTGACGAAAAATTCCGGAGAAAAGGGATTGACAAGCCGGAGCGCCACCAGCGGGCAGAGCGCCGTCAGAACGATGCAAACGGTCAGCAGAAGCCCGCCGGTATACTCGGAAAACTCGCGTCGCATCCGGACTACCGCCGCATCCCGCCGCTCTGCGATCAGCAGAAAAGGATCGTTCTCATTCATCTTTCTTTTCCTCCCTTCCGAGGCGGAAGCACAAGGCTCCGAGGAGCGACGTCACGGTGGAAAGCAACGCAATATCCGCCACCGCATCGCTGATCCTCCCGATCCACTCAGCCACCAGCCAGAGGATCAGCCAGACCGAGTAGGCCGACGGCGAATCGAGCCATGCGCGGATCTTTTTCAGGATCCCCCGCCGGAAGGGGATCGCCGCGCAGAGCAAAAGAAGAAATGCCACGCCCGAAACCACGGGTCTGCCTCCCTGTCTGGCAAATACGGGGAAGCGTTCCAGTGTTGCGACCGCGGGCGGCAGGATGCATAGCAGGTATCCGAGGATCTGGAAGACCAGCCGCTTACGCATTGCGCTCTTCCCCCTCGGTCAGACGACGTATCCGATTGTATTCTTCCCCGATGCGCTCCTTCTCATATTGCGGCAGATCGGCCGACATCAGAAGTTCGTAAAGGAGTTGGCTCTGTCCCGTCAACGCCTCGGTCAGTCGTTGCCGCGCTGTCTCTGCGGTCACACGCGCGCTCTCGAGGATCTGCGTCGCCTCACGGAAAAGATCGGGGGACGGGAGGCTCGCCGCCGCTTCCTCAAATCTTTTTTCGAGTTTCTCCAGCCGACCCCGGGCCTCCTCCTCGTAACGACTGACCTGCTCGGCCAGCCCCTGTCCGCTCCGCAAAACCGATGCCGCCGCGCGGGAAAGACGCGGCATAAGGCCGCGTTTGGCAAAGACCGTGGCCGCCGCCACCGCCGCGAGCGACGCCGCCGAAAGAAGCGGGGTCAGATTCTCGCGGAGGAAATCCGAAGCCTCCTGCCATATCCCGGCGCTTTCGGCCGTTTCCCCGGCCCCGGCCTCACGGCCGGGTCTTTCGCCTTCCTCCGCCTCGCTTGCGCCCGGAATCTCTTTCTCCGCCTCACTTGCGCCCGGAATCTCTTCCTCCGCCTCGCTTTCGTCCGGAATCTCTTCCGAAGCGCCGGGGGTCATCCCGAAATCTTCGGCTCCTGCCTCTTCCCGATCCTCTTGCCCTGCCGGAATCTCCGAAGCGGCATATATGTCATGTGCGCACGGCGCAAAGACGAAGAGCAACGCAAGGCAGAGCGCCGTCAGAAATGCTTTTTTATTTTTCTTCATGTTTCCCTCCAAAACTGATCGGGCGTTTCCGTACTCTTTCTTCCAGCGCGGCCACCCGCCCGATGAGTGCCGCAAAACTCTCCTGCCACTCGGCCTCCAAAAGTCCCAGCCGTGCCGCCGTGTCCTCCGGGGCTGGGCCGACCCACTGTTCTCCCCCGTGCCGGAAGAAAAAGAGCGAGGGGCAGCGCAGGCGCGCCCGATCCGAAAAGCGATAGACCGTCAGCGGAACGGTCCCGTCAAGATCGGCGGTCCCCACCGTTGCCCAGCCGTTCTCGATCGGATAAAACCTCTCGCCTATACACACTGCATCGGCTTCTTCTCCTGAAAATGTAAAAGAAACTTTGCCGTTGACCGGCTGTGGCTCCGGGGTCACGAGAATCCCGGTTCGGTTACTCAGCAGTCGGATTTCCATCGGTCTTTCCTCCGCATTCCGCGCGGGCTTCTCGTTTACATTCCTCGGCATACGCATAATACGCCGCGTATTCTTCCGGCTTTTCGTCCTTCTGCCGGAGAATCGAAATCTCGTCTGACACGGTGTACCGCTCACGGATAAGGCGTTCGACCCTCTTGGAATACCCGCCGTCATCGTGATTTACCGTATGTGCCTTTTGGAAGTCTGCCTCGGTAAGACCTGCGGCCCTCATCATTTTTATTTCTATGTTATTCATGCTTCTACCTCCGCAAGCGATCTAATATATTCCACTGTGTTTGGAACAGGGCGTCCATTTTCGTTTACAAATGTGATTGTGCCTCCCGATTCCACCGTAAAGTATTCCGGGAAATCTCTCATCCGCTCCGTTATGTCTGTGACGATCGGCGTATCAAGCACCGTGTATCCATTCTCCGTTGATGGAAGTCCGACACGTTGCACATACTGCCAGCCTGTCTCCGTGCGTTCAATCGTATTGCATAGGTTTTCGACACTCCAGCCATAGCCGGTAAGAGCAAGGACGGATGCCGGTATCGGATAAGTGATCTGTGATTCTTCATTCGCATCTTTATAGGATACGCTATTGACAGAGGCACTCATGAGCACACAGGCAGTATATTCCGGATGGGATACCGCGTACTGCTCTGCCCACTTGCTGTCCACGTCTTCCACGGTTGATGGCTCATTTCCTGCTCCAAACATTTGCGTAAGGTCAGTGACCGTGAATTGCTTGACGGAATACGTATCACCTTCTGCCCCTCCTGAAGTAGAGAAAAGACCGATTCGCGGGTTGTAATCATTTCCATCCGCATCAATCCGCACGATGCAGGAATAGCGCTTGTATTCGCTCGACAGGATGTTATCGCTTTCGGATATAACCACGCTCCCCTTTGCCGCTTTTGAGGAATAAAATACGATGTTGACG
>CASDOQ010000011.1 GCA_949282345.1 uncultured bacterium
GCACTTTTCTCGAAAGAAGCGGCGTATCCGGCCCGCGTTGCAGTTTTCTGATCGATGGCATATTTGCCGGAGTATCCAGCGGTCTTTCTTTTTTACCGCTCATTCTCCTTTTCTTTTTTCTCCTCTCGCTTCTGGAAGACAGCGGCTATATGGCGCGCATTGCCTGTCTTATGGATGCCCCGATGCGAAAATTGGGGCTCTCTGGCAGAGCGGCAGTTCCGCTCCTTCTCGGATTCGGATGCACCGTTCCCGCCGCCATGGCTACCCGGACGCTCCGCTCGGAAAGCGATCGGAAGACGGCGCTGCATTTGCTCCCCTTTTTCAGTTGTTCGGCAAAACTACCGGTCTATCTGCTCTTTTCTGTCGCTTTCTTCGCCGGGAAAACGGCATTTTTGCTGACCGGCCTTTATCTTTTTGGGATCCTGCTTGCCGTTGGTGCGGCTCTTTTGATGAAGAAAGAAAAAGGCGCAGAGGAATCGCTTTTCACCGAACTGCCGCCTTATCACTTTCCAACCCTGCGGAACACCTTCGTCCTGATGCGGGAGAAAGCGCGGGATTTCCTGAAACGTACCTTTACGGTCATTTTCCTTTCCGGAATGGCCGTCTGGCTTCTTTCTTCGGTCACGCCGGCGTTTGCGTATACCGAAGATCCAGAAAGAGCGATCCTTTCGATTCTTTCGACCAAACTTTTGCCTCTGTTTGCACCGCTTGGGATCAGAGACTGGCGCGCCGTGGCGGCGCTTATTGCCGGCATCGGTGCCAAAGAGAATGTTCTGTCCACCTTTGCCGTGCTCACAGGTACCGGCGGCGAGGGGCTTGCGGCGGCGCTCCCCGCGCTCTTCACGCCTCCGGCGGCACTCGCCTATCTCGTGTTTGTGCTGTTGTATACCCCCTGTCTTTCCGCGCTTTCCGCCATGCGGCAAAAAGGCGGATCACGTCTGACTATTCCTGCGATATGCCTGTTTCAATGCGTGCTTGCCTATCTTCTGGCGGCACTGACACACGCCTTTTTTTCTCTTCTCTTATGATCGCCGATTTCGCCCTGCTCGGGGCTGTTCTATTTCTGGCAGGGGTCGCCCTGCTCGCTCTTGTACGGGAAGCTGAAAATTCGGCGTGGCACGAATGCGGCGGATGTCCGGGGATTTGCGCGGGATGCCCGTGCCATTCCCGATAGAAGGCCAGAGAAAGGTCGCGGAACAAATCATACAAAATAAAAAGGGGAAAGGAATCGGCCTTTCCCTTTTTTAATTTCAATACGTGTAAAAATCCATGAAGAGCCGGAACACGGCAGGTTACCCGTGATTCAGCGCCCGATATTCCCCCGGCGTCATGGACATGATCCGCCGGAAGGTCATGTAAAAGGACTTGTTGTCTGAGAATCCGCAAGCAGTAGCGATATCGACCACGGTCCTGTCCGTAGTGGCGAGCAAACGGCAGGCTTCTTCTATCCGGATCTTCTGCAGGAAAGCGTTGACCGGGAATCCGGTCGCTTCACGGAAGATACGGTTGAGATAATCCTTGCTGAGGAAGATATGCGTTGCCAGCTCCTCCAGCGTTACATGCGTGTGAAAACTCTCACGCAGATACGTCATGGCGGCATCCACAGCATCCTTCTGCCGCCGGGTCAGTTTTCCGGCAGCGGAGGAATCGATTTTGCGGAACATTTTGATGATCAGCTCGATGATATAGGCGCGCACCAGTTCCTCATATCCGCGTTGCCGGCCGGTGAACTCCATATAAATTTTATTGAAGAGTTCCCCGAATATCCCGTAACTCGATCCTGCCAGATGGAGATCCGGCCCGATGGTCTGTTGCCCCGGGAAGATCGAATAGAAGAGGAAAGAGGAGCACATTTCGTCAAATCCGTTGGCGCGGATAAGCGATGCGTCGAGAAAATCGGGCGTGAACATCAGATCGTACGCCGTGAAGGATTCTTCTCCCGAGAGCGCGTGAAAAGCATGGGGAGAATCATAATTCACCACCACGATATCCCCGCGCGAAACGGTATAGCTTCCGGCCGCCGTCTCATGGACGGCGGAGCCGGAAATCACGTATACGATCTCGATAAATTCATGCTTATGAAGAATTCCGACATACTCGGGAAAATCGGTGGACAGATGAATATAAACGCTTTCCCCGGGACGGAAGGTATTCTCCGCTGTAAATATCGGTACGCCGTTTTTGTCGTACCTGTCGGGTTTCTTCACGGTCTCAGCAGTCGATCTCAAACAGGCGACGCGGATAATCGGTCAGGTTTTCTGCCCCGCCCTTCTTTACGCAGACGACGTCCTCCATGCGAAGACCCGTTTCGGTCTTGGCAGAGCCAAGGAAGATATCGACGCAGAAGGTCATATTTTCTTCGAGATTGTAGTCCGACGTGGTCTCGATCCACGGCGCCTCGCCTTCCATCGTGCCGTTCCCATGGCAGGGACCGTAGAGGAGCCAGTCACCATACCCCATCTTCGTGACGTTCTCGACGTGGAACTTGGCGACATCCGCTGCGGGAACGCCGGCTGCCAGACGGGAAATGACGTCAGCCTGCGCGCGGTAACCGACTTCGATCAGTTCACGCTGTTCGGGCGTAGCCTTTCCGAAAACGACGGGACGGCCGATAGAAGAAGCATATCCGTCGACGCGGGCACCGATCTGAATAAAGGTCATATCGCCCTTTTCAATCGCCTTGTTACGCGGACGGCTGATTGCCTGGTTGGAGCCTTTCCCGGTCAGAACCCAAAGGGGATACGATTCGCGTTCTGCTCCCAGTTCGTGCATCTTGCCGAGCGCCAGACCGACGACCTGCTGTTCGGTCATGCCGACGCGGATGTTTTCCAGTACGTAGTCAAACGTCTCGTGCGTGATCCGGGCGGCGGCACGCATACAGGCCAGTTCGTTCTCGGTCTTGATCATGCGGATCTTGTTCACGATCTCATCGGCCTTCTCGATCTTCACGTCGCCATATACCTTGAGCGATTCGGCCAGCGCCTCATACACACCGATCGTCATGAGCGGCAGTCCCGCCACGCCGAAGCGACGGATAGGCTTATCGCCGAGCATTTCGGCGAAAACGTTGTTGAAGGTGTCAAGTTTCTTTCCGGGATATTCGGGTTCCGACGATTCACGGAAGGCTTTCAGCTGGCGGATATCCGGGATCTTGGTGCGGTCGGCCGCGTAGGTATAGCTTTCCGGCCCGATGAGAAGCATCGGTTTTCCCTCGGCGGGGATCAGTACACCCGCCGTCTCAAAAGACGGCCAATAGTTGGAAAAATAACGGACGTACTGCGGCTCTGCCTCGTTCCCGTAGGAAAGCAAAAGATCATAGCCCTCCGCCTTCATGGCGGCCTGTACTTTCTTTACGCGCTCCGCATATTCATAAAGCGGGATAGACGGAATGTTCAACATATTATTTTTCCTTTCCAAAGAGCCAGTTGGCCGGATTTTCAACGAGAAGCGTATGGATCTGTTCGTGGGTGATCCCCGCGTCCTCCATCATCGGGACGATATTGGTCAGCACGTGGTCATACCCCCAACCGCCGTATTTGTGCATCAGGTTCTTGAGGCAGAGATCGCAGGAAAGCAGGATCTGCGAGAGATATCCCTTCTCGATTAGTTTTTTGAGGAAGCTGACGCGATCAGTATCGTGCACGAAGCAACCGTATCCCGAGTTTCTGACCTCGCGGCGGATGTAATATTCTTTTCCAAAGTTGTCGAACTCTACGTATACGCCCTTTTCAAGAAGTGCGAGAACGTAGTCTTCGCGATCCTCGACGTCGATGTGGCTGATGCAGATACGGTCTGCGGGAGTACCTGCCTTCAAAAGGATATCGGAGGCTTCCAGACCGTTGGTCGTCCACGGGTTGATGTGCACGTTGATAGCCACGCCGGTATCTTTCTGTGCGATGGCGGCGGCGCGCAGTACGCGGCGTTCTTTATCGTCAAAGATCTCACTGATTCCGATCTCGCCGATATATCCGGCTTTAATCCCGGTTCCGTCAACGCCCTCGGTCAGTTCGCGCACCATCAGATCGGCAATCTGCCGGTCTGTCATGGAATCAAGGGCTTTCGGATGGGTCTCTCCGACGTAGAATCCGGTCCCCATCACGATATTGAGTCCGGTCTTTTCCGAAATGCGACGAAGGGCCTCGGGATCTCTGCCGATGCCAGGAAGCGATGCGTCTACCACCGTATCACCGCCGGCTTCACGGAATCTTGCGAGTTCCTCGGCCTGAACCTCTTCGTCATCCAGACGGAGGTTATCTTTCAAAGCGTAGCAATCACGACTCAGGATGCCGAGGTTCCACATCTCCACCTTCTGGGTGGCGGGATCCTCGATCCCCGGAACGGGAAGTTCCTGATAGAACGCGGTCAGATCAAGCATCACGTGTTCGTGCGTCGTGACGGTTCCCAGTTGTTCGCGGGTGAGTTCCCCGCATACACTATTGAGTTTCATACGATTTCTCCTTTTCGTGATTTGCGTCAGCCCTGCGCCATCAGGGCCATATAAGCCATATTGGATTGCTGAACGTCCAGTCTGCCGTACTGCACCACCACGCCGACATCGCTCGTGATACGCATGGAATACTGCACGCCGACACCGATCTCCAATCCGCCGAGAACCTCTTTTTCATGGGACTTGAAGCAACGGATGCGCTTGGCGGGGACGAGATACGGGATGTCTTCCACCGGATCCCGATCCTCAAAATATATGCTGATACGCACGTGAGCGTCCTCGGCGTTCGGGTTGAGGATCATGATGCTCTCATGCCCTTCGTACAGAGCCGCGGGGTCGGGCTGCGGGGACGGGCGATACCCGTCCACGATATACCATTCGTTCTTTCCGCTCATCTCACTCACCGATCACGATATCGCGGTGTTCGCGTATCCAGTTGCGCATCCACTCCACCTCGGGGATGCCGAGGTCGGCAATGCAGTTGGAGCATACGATGACGCCGTCGATCTTTCCGGCCTTCAGATAATCCAGATAAAGATCGGTCTGGAACTTCATCTGCTCGATCGTCAGCGGGCAACGCTCGCCGTAGTTCCACATATAGCATCCCGCCATGATCTTCTTGTCCGGGGCCAGTTCGCGCACGTGGTCAAGATTTTGTGCGGCACGCTCGAGCTGGCTTCCCTTCCAGGTCCAGAAGGTGATGACGTCAAAAGCGTTCAGATAATCCGCGATCCCGGGGATCTCGAACTTGTCTTCATAGAAGACGACCCACATTTCCATCTTCCGGCCGACTTCTTCCGACATCTTGCGCTTGATCTCTCCGAGACGATCGGGAGTATAATGCGAAATACGGGCAGGAAGGAAGAAATCGTCAAAAACGCCGCCCACAATATTCGGAAAGATCTTTGCCTGACGGATCACCTCTTCCACGTCGCCCCATTCGGTCACGGGTTCGCCGCCGGCCCCGAGGAGAGACCATACCACGCGGTCGCAGGGACGCATGGCGATCGACTCCTGATCGTAAGGAGGAATCGGATGCCCCATCATACGGACGCGGCAGATATTGGGAATGTCGAAATACATGGCTCCTTCAACCGCCGTCATACGCGAATGACCGGGAAGATGGTAGGTATTGTTATGCTCATAGTGAGCGTCGGGAGACTGCCCCCAAAGCCAAAGTTTATCACGCAAAGTGGCCATATTAATTCTCCTTTTTGTACGATGTGCGTAGTATATATAATTATAAATTATACACAATTGACAGATATAGTGGGAATGACGGCGTTTTTTTAGGAAAAAACGCTTTTTCAATTCCTATTTTACCTGATACCGGATAAAAAAGCAAGTGCTGATTCAAAAAAGCCTGACGGCTTCCGCACTTCTTGACAAAAAGGCGCTGACGAGATACAATAAGGCGAAAGGAGAGATCGAAAATGAAGAAAAAATGCTATTATGCCAGCGCCGTGCTGGCCGTTTTCGTATGCTTTGCCTATTGCGTCCTTCTCTTCCTGCAAGCACGGGAGGATCTCCTTTATTCGCTGAAGATCGCCGTCCTTTCGGCGCTCCCCTTCCTTCTCGTCAGCCTGCTCCGTCGGTGGCTGAATCTGCCACGTCCCGAGACAGGAGAGCCGGATGCCCTGCACCACGCAGGGGGAGGCGCCTTTCCGAGCCGTCACGCCTATTCCGCTTTTTTCATTTCAGTACTTTTTCTCAAATTCTATCCCTTTTATTCGATCCCGCTTTTTATGGTAGCGTTTGCAATTTCCGTCCTGCGTGTTCTCGCCCGTGTGCATTCTCTTGCCGATGTTCTGGGGGGAGCGGCGTTCGGGACGGCTTTCGGGGCGGTGACGCTCCTCTTCCTCTGATATAACACCGAAAATACGCGCCGCAAACAAAAATTAAAAAAGATAGAAAAAATGAGGCTGAGTCAAGTTTGGAAATTAGTTCCAAATAACTGGCACCTTGCATAAAGAAACACTCGTTATTCCAAAAGAACGGCGAGTGTTTTTGTTAATCCATAACATAAGGCTGAGCCAAAAAATCAATTTGACTCAGCCCCGTTTTTATCGTGTCAATCAAGCGGAAATGCGCTTCCGTACTCTTCCAAAGCCAGACAGACGCGGTCCGCATCTTCGAGAATTCCGTAATAATTCTCCTTTTTGGTCTGCATCCATGCGGCAGACATAAAGCCCTTCACGTGCGGCAATCCCGCGGCCGCCAACCCACGCATGACCTGTACGGTATTCCCTCTGAAATTCCACGTCGTGGTCGTGGGAACCTGGTCATAGCCATGCTCCGCTAGGTCGAAGAAAGAAGTCCAACCGACGCCGTTTGGTCCTTCGTCTCCGCGTTCGCCGCGGAGCCTGTAATAGTGCCAGTTCGATTGCAGAACGCTTTTCGGCATCTTGCTCAGGAAGGATTCCTTATGATGCCAATAATAGTCCGACCAGATCCAGGGACGCGTATTTTCGCGCTCGCAGGCGGCAACCATATGGTAGAAATCCTTCCACCATAACTCATCCCCACGCACCGCAATAAAGCCGTATGCCGCCTGGTGGGAGGGGGTTTCCTCGTCCATACCGAGATGCAGATGCGACGGCTTTTCAAAGATCTCGCAGATCTCGTGGATCAGGTCGCCCACTACCGTGCGGTACACGTCGGTCGAAAGCATCCGTTCATAAGAGCCGAGCCATGCGTCGTGCGAGGCCGAAAAATTCAGTTTCGGAACTGGATCGAGTCCTAAAGCACGCAGACGGCGTACTTCCGCGCGCAGTTCATCCGGCGTGAGGGCGTTCTTGACCCCGATTTCGGGATGACTGTCATAGCGGACGGCATCTCCGATATCAAGCAGGACGGTATCGATCCCGAGTTTCGGCAGTTCTTCCGTCAGCCGATGAAAAACATCGAGATCAAACTGCAGGGTATCCGACCACCCCGCCGCCTGGGCCCAACGGTCATCAACTGCGACCGGAGAATTTTTGTCTCTCCACATATTGTACCCGACGTGTAAAAGTGCAGCTGCCATTAATTTATTCTGGCTCATATTCCTGTTTCCTTTCTGCAGATAGCATCTGCGCTCCCAGGCTGATAGCCGAAGGACGCTTTACTTTGATTATAAGTACCGACAAAAAAAGAAATCCATGGATTTTTGGACAAACGGGCTGGATTTTTCGCCACAGGACGGGATCAGAAAAGGAGACTATGCGTTCTGCCGCCCGCAAGCGTTTTTTCTTCTCCCGCGATGCTGATCGCGGCAGAAACGCCGGTGGGAAGCGTCACCGAATAGTATATTTCCTTGCCGCTACGCTCCCAATGCGCGGCAATCTTCCCGCGCGGGGTGTCAATATACCCTTCCGCATGAGAAAGCGCGGACGGAAAGACGGGATGCAGAAGGAGCGAACGGTATCCCCCTTCTCCTGCGGGTTGATCCAACCCCAAAATCCGGTGGAAAAAGTGGCGTACCAGTGCGCCGAACATCGGATGATTGTGCGAGCGCGTTCCGTCAAAATGTTCCCACAAGGTGGTCGCGCCGTTTTCCATCATGTTGCGGAAGGAAAGCCGATGATGCGAGGTAAGGAGGGAGAAGGCAAGATCCTCCTCTCCGCCAGAGAGAAGATATCCGGTCAAAAGTTCAATGCCGAAGATCCCGCAGTCGTAGCGCCCTGCCTCCCTGACGTGACGGAGAAGATTTTCCTTGGTGCGGGTATCCCCGAGGCCTATGGACAAGGCAAAAACGTTGGCGCAATGCTTATCCCCGGCAAAATCGCCTGTGGAGGCATCGAAATACGCGGCGACGATCGCCTCTTTTTTCGTCTGTATCCGCTTCTCTAAGAAGGCGACCTCGTCATCCCTGCCGAGGATCCCTGCAATTTCGCGGACTCGCTCCATTGATCTGATGTAAAAATAGGTGTTGACGAACGGTGCGGGCAACTGGATGAGGGCGGCCCGATACTGCTCCGGGATCGCCCATTCGCCGAGGCACCAGTTTCCTTCCACGTCGGAAGTAACGAGCTCCGCTTCGCTGTGCGCCTCAAGAAAGTCAAAATAACGGAGCATTTGCGGGAAGAGGCGATCCATAGGTTCCCGATCCCCGTACTGACGGTAGAAAACGTACGGAACCTCCACGATAGCGCATCCCCAACCGCCGGGGCCACCGCCCGCATCATTATAGGGAGCAGTATATTGCACATGACCCGTCTTTCTGTCCTGGCAATCGGAAATGTCGTCGATCCATTTGCGGTAAAAGGCCTCGGCGTCAAAGAGGATCATTGCGGCCTCGGCCGTCACCTGACCGTCTCCCGTGTAGCCCCGCCGTTCGTAATGCGGGCAATCCGAGGGAATACCGCCGTGAAGATTGGTCAGCATGGAACGCGAAAAAGCATCAAAGAGCCAATTCAGCACCGGCTCCCCGCAGGAAAATCCGGCACGGGGGTGCACATTGGCATGGATGACTTCAACTTCAAGAGGCCGCAGGCATGAGGGACACTCAAAATAGCGGAATCCCTGCCACGTAAACTCGGTACGGAAGAAATGGCTTTTTCCGTCTCCGATATACGTATTGCATTGCGGCCGGATATTGGCTCCGTGACGGAGGACGCGCTGTAAGTCCCCCGCTTCGTCGATCTCCTCGGTCATGGTGACGGTGGCGCTTGCCCCCTCCGGCAACACGCCGACAAGGACCGGCGTCCCGGTGATATTCTCCCCGGCATCGTAAACATCATAACCATTCCCGTGTTTGACAAGTCGGGGGATGATGCGGCGCATGACCCGGTCAGAGGGAGACGTCTGGAGAAAGAAGGACGTCTCGGGCGCTTCCGCCGGAAGCACCGGAGTCCATTCGCTGTCATCGAACCCCGGGCAATCCCATCCTTCCGCAAAGAGGCGGAAATCCACGTTTTCCCCGTGCCAGAGGTCGCCTGAAACGATATGGCTCGGAGCAGTCTTCATGTCTCTATCCGAAACGATCTCCCCGGAACTGCCGTCAAGACCGATGTAAGAAAGACGGAAACAACACTTTACAAGATTGCTGTAATTCACATACCACATCGGCGCCAGCCGGATGCCGAGACAGTTTTCCCCGGCGTGCAAATAAGCGGTTACGTCCTCCTGCACGCAAAGGATCCGATGACCAAGCTCTTCTTTTTCGATTTTATCGACATGAACCGGCGAAAAGGGGAGATCCGTCATGCGCGTGCAGGGCTCGTAATCCGTATATAACGGCAAGAAGAGATCTTCCCCGACCCGCTGGCCGTTCAGGCTGAGAATAAAATTGCCGAGTCCCGTGACGGTGATCGTGGCAGATTTGAGCGGAGGTAACCGAAAAACACGCCGCATATAAGGATAAGGGCAGCCGGTTCCCGGAGTTACCCAACCGGCCGCCTCACCAAACATTTCGTTCCGTGTCATTGCGGCTTATTTCTGAAAACCCTCGTAGAGGAGCGCCAGATGCTTGCCGATGTGCGCGTACAGCATATCGGAATAAACATCCTCCTCTTCTCTCCAGAACTTGTAAAGACGATCTTTGAAACGGTAATTGCCCGCTTCATCTTTCACCGTCAAGATGAATCCGTACGTGATATGGATAAGCTGACGCGCATCGTTCTGCGTGAAGAGCGAAGGAAGCTCTGCATCGCTCAGCGTATCCAGAGCAGGGATCTTCGTAAGGTCGGTGGTGACATGATAGAACTTTTTCGCCTCGGCAAACATCGAGAGTGCATATTCGTGAATCTCGCGGTAGAGTGCCGGACGGGCCGTTGCCACCGCACGCATCGCTTCCAGCCAGTTGGTTCCGGCGGTCTTTACGTGGAAGTTGCCCTTGGTATATTTGCCGATCAGTTTGAAGGTCGAGAATTTGTCCGAGCCGGAGTGAATGCTGAGTTTATAACCGAAGTGACGGGCGATCGCCGCATGGGTCTTCAGTTCGCGTTCAAACTGGGCAAGGTCGCCGATATAGTCAACGCCCTTCTGGAATTCGCCGCAGAAACGGGGAGCCATGGTGGCAATATCGACCCCTTCACGGGTAAGTTCATTCGCCACAAAATAGTGCTGGAGGGGCGAAGTCGGGGTCGCGGTCTCGTCGATCGAGATCTCGAAATCGGCCTTGGCGCCACCCTTTCTGAAATACTTGTCATAAATGCCACTGGCAAAAGTAAGAGCTTCACCATAGATCAGATAGCACCGGCGGAGTTCATCCTCGTCAAAGACGAGGTCTTCCCCTTCAACCGTAAAGGTCTTTCCAAGATAACGTTCGGCCATTCCGGCAGGCAGTTCGGTCTTGGCAAGTTCATCATGGGTCATCGTTTCCACGCCGCCACGGATATGCTCACTGCAGTCCAGGGTGATCATCGAGAAACCGAGGCTCAGGGCATATTCGATCTCTTCGGGTTTTTTCAGGTGGTCGCCGTCCGCGCCGAAGCCGCGCTTATATCCGTCACGGAAAACATAGAAACTGGCCGCGTCCAGCACGTCCTCATAGGTGCGCTCGGTCAGGTTGAGCTCACGGATAGACTGCTGAGCCAGGATCGGGTATGCATCGTAGTCCTTGAAGACGCGGATGTGCCCAGGAGCGGCAATGCCGAGACGGTCGCCGACGCCGAAAGTGCGCGTTTTTTTCAGCACCTGTACCGGCGCGGTAAAGGGGAAAGCTGCCCGCAGGGCATTCGCGTTTTTGTGAGTCTTCGGAGCAACGACATAGGCGCCCGCGCCGCAAGTGACGCGTTCTCCCTCAAAGAGTTCCTGGGCCTTCCCGGTCGCAACAATGACGTCCGCCTCCTCGTCTTTAGCCATGAAAACATAATCGCCGTTCAGTTCGTTGACCGATTCGGGATATACGCCGAACTCCACAGCCTTAGCCGTATCAGGCAGGTCTTTAACGAATTCGCACAGTTTTTCCATGATATACTCCTTAAAATAAATATAATATTTCGGTTTTAATGATTTTTTTCTTCTTCGGAAATAATGCGTCCCATCAGCACGCCCATGACTGAGGCCATCATCAGGCCGCGCGTCCATCCGCTGGAGTCGCCGAGGCAATGGAGTCCGCGCACGTTCGTCGCAAAGCGTTCGTCCATCTTGACACGATTGCTGTAAAACTTCAGTTCGGGAGAATACAGAAGCGTTTCATTGGAAGCGAATCCGGGAACCACCTCGTCAACCGCCTGGATAAAGTTGATGATGTTGGTCATGGCGCGATACGGCATGGCCGCCGTAATATCACCGGCCACGGCGTCCGGCAGGGTCGGACGCACGTTGGAAAAGGCAAGTTCCTTCGCCCAAGTCCGTTTCCCGTCCAGGATATCGCCGAAACGCTGTACCAGAATATGCCCGGCTCCCAACATATTGGTGAGTTCCCCGACCTTCTGTGCATAGGCGATCGGCTGGTTGAAGGGGACTGAAAAGTTATGCGAGCAAAGAATGGCGAGGTTGGTGTTATCGGATTTCTTTTCTTTGAAGGAATGACCGTTGACCACAGCCAGATCGTTATCGTAATTCTCCTGGCTGACAAAACCGCCCGGGTTTTGACAGAAGGTACGCACCTTATTCTTGAAGGGTTTCGGATACCCGATGAGCTTGGATTCATAGAGCACCTTATTGACGTTCTCCATGATCTCGTTTCTCACTTCGACCCGCACGCCGATATCCACCGTACCGGGCAGATGCTCGATGTTGTGCTCGGTACAGAGACGTTCGAGCCAGTCGGCGCCACGGCGGCCGGTCGCCACCACGGTGCGCTCCGCGCGGATCTCCACTTCTCCGCTCTTTGAACGGGCAACGACCCCGTGGCATTCCCCATCCTTCAGGAGCAGATCGACACATTCACACCCGAAAAGGATCTCGACGCCGTTGGCGATCAGATATTCTTCAATATCTTGATAAAGCCGGTGGGCGCATTCGGTTCCGATATGCCGGATCGGGCAATCCACCAGTTTCAGCCCAGCCTTGATGGCCCGCTTGCGGATATCCTTGATCTTTTCGGGATCGGATACCCCTTCAACGTGCGTATCGGCGCCGAATTCAAGGTAGATCTTATCCGTGTAGGCAATCGCTTCTTCGGCCGCTTCATACCCGATCAGTTGCGGAAGATCTCCACCCACCTCAGGGCTGAGAGAAAGCTTTCCGTCCGAGAAAGCGCCGGCGCCCGAAAAACCGGTCGTGATATCGCAATAAGGCTTGCAGTTCTGACAAGTCCCGGTCACGCTCTTGGGGCAACGACGTTTTTCGACCGATTTTCCCTTGTCAAGCATCAGAATTTTCTTTTTGCTGCCGCACCGGAGCATTTCCAGTGCCGTAAAGATCCCGGCAGGGCCGGCTCCAACGATAATTACATCAGTGTTCATGATATTTTCCTTATCAATATTTCTTTGTGCAGGGCTCTCATTGGCACGACAGATTTTTCCCGGCGCGGATGGCGGACGCGGAAAGCTCTTTCTTCATGGCAAGTGCCTCTTGGATCGGCAAAGCGCAGATCTCACCGTTCCGAACGGCAATAATGCGGTCTTCATCCCCCCGGAGCAGGCAGGCGATCGCACGCTCCCCCATCAGAGACGCCATGGTGCGGTCACGAAGCGTGGGAGATCCGCCGCGCTGTATGTACCCGAGAACCGAATAGGTGGGCTTCACGCCGAAGTCCCTTTCGATTTTCTCAGGGAGAACGTCAAGTCCATCGGCTCCTTCCGCTGCCACGATGAGAAATTCCCGTTTGCCCGCATCGCGCGCCGCACGCAACGGGGCGATCACATCCCGGTCAAAATCCAGCGTATCCTCCGGCAGAAGCATGATGTCGGCTCCGCAGGCAATGGCGGTATAATAGGCGATATATCCCGCCCGGCGCCCCATGACTTCCACGATACTGCACCGCTCGTGCGAATAGGCGGTGTCCCGGATACGATCTACCGCTTCCATAGCGGTATTCATAGCGGTATCAAAACCGATCGTGTATTCGGTACATCCTATATCGTTATCGATCGTCCCCGGAATTCCGATGACGGGGACCCCGGCGGCGGAAAGATCCAGCGCCCCCCGGAACGACCCGTCTCCTCCAATGACAACGACCGCGTCAAGCTCTGCTTTTTCAGCATTTTCAGCGGCTTTTCGAACTCCTTCGGGCGTTGCAAACTCCGGCGAACGCGCCGTGCGGAGGAAGGTGCCGCCGCGGTCGATCACTCCCGAAACATCCTCTACCGAGAGCGGCAGGAAACGTGAGTGCAACAGCCCCTCGTATCCTTCCAGTATCCCGACGGTAGAGATCCCGGCACGGGCGGCAGCCAGCGTCACGCCGCGGATGGCGGCATTCATGCCGGGAGCATCTCCGCCCGAAGCGAGCACCCCGATTTTTTTGATTTTCTTTTCCATACTATCCTCACAGCGGACTGTCCAGCCCATAATAATCCGCATATATTCTACCTTTTTTTCTTTGAAATGTCAATACTTTTTCGCTAAATAGACGGTCAACGAAGAACGGAATACTTTGAAGAAAAACCGGCCGGAGTTGAAGCCGGTCGGTTTTCGTGATTTACTTGATATCCCCGGTATACTGACGCTTGATGTACTCGAGTTTCGTCTTATATGTCGTATCCGAGAGAAGGATATAGTTGTCTGGATTGAAAACGGGCGAAAGATCGTACACCCCAAACGAAAAAACCGTTTGTTCTAACGTGACACCCGGAACGCCGGAAATCGAAATCTGCAGAGAATCTCCTTCGTTGGAAGATTCGTAATTGATCTCTGTCTGGCTCAGCGCGTAATACTTCGGATCATAGATCTTTCCACCGGAGACGAGGACGATTTTCCACTGGGCGTTCCGCAGATCGAGTGTGACCTTTTTTATCTCCCATGACTGAGCGGGAACGCTATAATTCTCGGGAAGGACGTAGTTTTGATCCGAGGAATCAAGCCTAGCGCTCGCCGTATAAACTCCCGCATCGGTCGCGCGATTTCCGTCATAAACGGCCGTGATCTTCTCCGGTAGGATCAATACAACCGACTGCTCTTCCCCGCTATAAGAATACGGGGCGGAGGGGTCATAGTTCCATCGGATGCCGGCGGTGTCGAGCACTTGTGGGAGGATCGTCAGGGTGGCCTCGATAGGCGGGACGGCCTCATAGCCGGCAGGCATCGTGAAAGTTGCGGTCACGGTATAGGTTCCCGCGTTGATCTGATCGTTCCCTACATAAGAGACCGTGGCGCCTTGCGGAAGGCCGGTGGCGCTCAGAGATTTCGGCGTACCGTCATATGTAACGGTCGCCTCTTCGAAAACGATATCTGCCTGCAAAGGAGGCTCTTCGGTCGTAATGGGTGGTGCCGTTGTGGTCGGCGGAACTTCGGTTGTCGTCGGTGGCGCTTCTGTCGTGGCGGGTGGCGCTGTGGTGGTCACGGGAGTCGGCGCCGTTGTCATCGGCGTTTCTGTCGTTGTCTCGGAGGTCTGAGCCGTTGTGGTCGCCGAACCCCCACCGAAACTACACGCGCTGAATAGCAAAGTGACTGTCAGGAGAGCCATGGCCGCAAAAAACAAAAACGTTTTTGATTTCACAACATGAACCTCCATCTGTTTTATCAATCCGATTGTACAACTTTCCGATCATTTTGTCAAGCGAGCAGGAGAAAGGCCGGAACCGATGCCGCGTTACGGTAACAAAACATCCCCCGTAACTTCAAAGCCCATCCGGGTAAGTTTTCGATATAGAAGGCAGAAGAATGGGAAGCATTATTGGTGAAGAAAAGCAGTTTTTTCCATGGGCTCGCAGGTTTTTGATAAAGCGGATGGCAAAGGGAAATACGCGGTTGCCGAGATAGATCGTCCCATCCATATCAAAAATAAAAAGTTTCTTTGCATTGAGAATCTGCGCCGCTGTTTTCGGTTCCATTCGGTACCCTCACATAAATGCAGATTCAAAGAGCGAACACCGTAATTTTTAATAAAAAACGAGGGGCAAACGGACATTGAAAACCGAACAAAGGAAGGCAAGCAACGCACTCAAAGACGAACTGCGAAGCAGTTCAAGCCATCGGTCAATTAGTATCGTTCAGCTACACCCGTTACCGGGCTTCCACCTACGACC
>CASDOQ010000012.1 GCA_949282345.1 uncultured bacterium
TCGTCAGGCTACGATTTCGCTATCCCTTCTTCTCGCCTACACCTCACGATGCAAACCTTGGGAGTCGCTATAAAGTTCGTCGGTAACTACGCCTCAGTGGACTTTCACCACAGAGCATTGGTATGCCCGTCATACCAAAAACGCGGGATGCATTCGCATCCCGCGCTCTTCTTTTTTCGGTTTCTGCCGTTTTTTCCGGCCTTCAGGTCGCCCGAGAGACGGCGATCCCCCGATCCGAGGATCAGAATTTTCCGGCTTTTGCGGCCTCTTCCACCGCAACGGCAACCGCGACGGTCATACCGACCATGGGGTTGTTGCCGGCGCCGATCAGTCCCATCATTTCCACGTGAGCGGGAACCGAAGAGGAACCGGCAAACTGAGCGTCGGAGTGCATACGGCCCATCGTATCGGTCATGCCGTAGCTGGAGGGGCCGGCGCCCATGTTGTCGGGATGCAAGGTGCGGCCCGTACCGCCGCCGGAAGCAACCGAGAAATACTTCACGCCGTTTTCAACGCACCACTTTTTGTAAGTGCCGGCGACCGGATGCTGGAAACGGGTCGGGTTGGTGGAGTTGCCGGTGATCGAAACACCGACGTTTTCAAGCCGCATGATGGCAACGCCTTCCGGCACGTTATCGGCGCCGTAGCACTTGACAGCGGCACGCGGTCCCTGGGAGTAGGGCGTTTCGGAAACGACCTTGAC
The DNA here is from genome assembly GCA_949282345.1 of uncultured bacterium. GTDB lineage: Bacteria > Bacillota > Clostridia > Oscillospirales > CAG-272 > UBA1740. The sequence continues at coordinate 704 of CASDOQ010000012.1, forward strand.
GGTCTCGGTGTACGGATCAAATTCGGTCTTGACATAGGTGAAGCCGTTGATACGCGAGATGATGAAAGCGGCGTCCTTGCCGAGACCGTTCAGGATCACGCGCAGGGGATTTTTGCGCACTTTGTTTGCGTTCAAAGCGATCTTGATCGCGCCCTCTGCCGCCGCGAAAGACTCGTGTCCCGCAAGGAAGCAGAAGCACTCGGTATCCTCAGAAAGGAGCATTTTGCCGAGATTTCCGTGGCCGAGACCGACCTTGCGGTTCTCGGCAACCGAACCGGGAATGCAGAAGGACTGCAGGCCGATCCCGATGGCCGCCGCCGCATCCGCCGCCTTACGGCATCCGGTCTTCAGAGCGATGGCCGCGCCGACCGTGTATGCCCATACCGCGTTTTCAAAGCAGATCGGCTGGGTCCCGCGGACGATCTCATCACAGTTGATGCCGGCATCCAGCGTGATCTTTTTGCATTCTTCAATGGAGGAAATTCCGTATTCTTTCAGGACGGCGTTGATCTTATCCACGCGTCTTTCATATCCCTCAAACAATGCCATTGTTCTTTCCTCCTTATTCCTTGCGCGGGTCAATGTACTTGACCGCCTCGTTGAATCTGCCGTATGTCCCCTTGGACTTCTCGTAGGCTTCATTCGGCTCCATGCCCTTCTTGATGAAATCGGTCATCTTACCGAGAGAAACGAACTCATATCCGATGACCTGGTTCTCTTCATCCAGGGCCATTCTCGTGCAGTAGCCCTCTGTCATTTCAAGGTAACGCACACCCTTTTCCCGGGTGCCGTACATCGTGCCGACCATACTTCTTGCACCCTTGCCGAGATCCTCCATCCCCGCACCGATCACAAGACCGCCCTCAGAGAAAGCCGACTGCGTCCGGCCATAAACGATCTGCAGGAAGAGCTCACGCATAGCGGTATTGATCGCATCACAGACAAGGTCTGTGTTCAGCGCTTCCAGAATCGTCTTTCCGGGCAGGATCTCCGCCGCCATCGCCGCAGAGTGGGTCATGCCCGAGCAACCGATGGTCTCGACCAGTGCTTCCTGGATCACGCCGTCCTTAACGTTCAGCGAGAGCTTGCAGGCTCCCTGCTGAGGAGCACACCAGCCCACCCCGTGCGTATAACCGGAAATCTCCTCGATCTTCCGCGCTTTTACCCATTTGCCTTCTTCGGGCAGCGGGGCGGGGCCGTGGTTCGGTCCCTGGGCAACGGTACACATACCGGCCACTTCGGCGCTCATTGCATACTTACATTCGCTCATATTACTTCTCCTATCCTATCCGTTACCGGATGATTTACCTTAGGCAAGAATTTCGCCGTACACTTCACCGGAAGCGCAGGCAGCATTGGACTCATCGGTGTCAATGTGCATCGCGGCGGAAAACTTTTCACTCACGCGGACGACCACACCGCCGAAGGTCAGCGGGCGGGGGGTATCCAGTTTTACCGAAACGATCTGTTTATCGGCAAGGCCGGCGGCGGCAGCATCGGCAGGAGTCAGATGAATGTGGCGCTGTGCCGCAATGACGCCTTCCTTAAGTTCGATCTCCCCGGCAGGGCCGACGAGCCGGATGCCGGCCGTCCCGGCAATGTCGCCGCTCTCGCGGACGAGGGCACGCACGCCGACCGTGCGCGCATCGGTCAGGGAAAGTTCGACCTGATTGGCGGTACGGACAGGCCCCAGCACACTGGCGGTGATCTGTCCCTTTTCCCCGATGATCGTCACCTTTTCCGCGCAGGCAAACTGCCCGGGCTGACTGAGATCCTTCTTCTTCGTAAGTTCATGGCCGGCGCCGAAAAGCGTCTCCACGGCCTCCTGCGTCAGATGAACATGACGGGCGGAGGTTTCAACCAAAATCTTCATATTCTATCTCCTTGTCTGAAGTTTGAAATTCATCATGAACCGACAAAATATATACCTTGAATATTGTACCACAGATTCTCGCCTTTGTAAATGAGTAAAAACAAAGATTTTTGGAAAAACTACAGAAAATCATTCCGGGGAGGGCATATTTATGTCGGAGGACAAAAAAGAAGAGCAAGCCGAAAAGAAAGACGACCTGCGGGAGGATATCAAGGAACTCGGGAGCGTAGAGGCGGGGAACGCGCGGGAACGTTTTTTCTGCGTGAACATCATCGGGCAGATCGAAGGGCACACCGTGTCGGACGGAAATCAGAAGTCCACCAAATACGATCATCTGATCCCCCTCCTCATTTCGCTGGAGGAGAGCGATGAGATCGAGGGGATCCTGATCCTTCTGAACACCCTCGGCGGTGACGTGGAGGCCGGGCTGGCGATTGCGGAGGTCATTGCCTCGCTCACGAAGCCGACCGTCTCGGTCGTTCTGGGAGGCGGGCATTCGATCGGTGTACCGCTGGCTGTCGCGGCCAGGCGGAGCTTTATCGTACCGAGCGCGACCATGACGATCCATCCCGTGCGGACGAGCGGACTGGTCATCGGCGTATACCAAAGTTTTGATTATCTTGAAAAAATGCAGAACCGCATCCTGCGCTTTATCGCCACGCACTCGCATATCAGCGAGGAGTCACTGCGAAAGATCATGCTCCGCACCGATGTGCTGGCCAATGACATCGGCTCTGTGCTCGAGGGACAGGAGGCTGTGGACTGCGGCCTTATCGATGCGGTGGGAGGGATCCGCGACGCACTGAACGCCCTGCGGGAGATGAAAAAAGAGCCATAAGCGCGGGGCCGAAAGCCGGAGGCGTTGCAAGGTGCGAAAGCGGGCGCCGTTGCAAGGCGCGAAAGCGGGAGCCGTCAAACGTTGCGCAAAGACGCGTAAAATGCCATGAAAAAAATCCCGCCGGGGCGGGATTCTTTTCTTTCCGATCACAAGTCCAACTTTTTGATAAAGCAACGGCGACGCTTGTGCTGTTCTTTTTCAAAGATGTTCCATTGGGAGAGGATATTGGAGTTGGTTTCGAGCTGGGGGCCGGTCTCGGCATATTCGATCCCGTTCTCCCACGCGTTTTTCACGATATAATCCAGAATAATGGCGTTGACCCCGATCGTCTGCATTTCGGGATGCACGGCGATCAGGAACATATCGAGCGCGTTATTTTTGTGAAGAGAGCGCAGGACCCCGATCCAACCAAAGGGGAAAAGGCGACCGTGGCTCCTCTTCAGCGCTTCGGCCATAGAGGGGGCCGTCACGCCGAAAGCGACCATATTGTCCTTTTCGTCCATCACAAAGCAGGCATACTTGGGGTTGATGAGCGGGGCGAATTTCCCAGCGTAACGCTTCACTTGCCGATCGTTCAGTTCGACCACGCCGTACAGATGCGCATACGCGATATTGACCAGGTGAAAGACCTTTTCTATCAGCGGCTTGTACTGCGATTGACGTCGTATATCGGCAATATGAAGATTATTCGCCTTCAGCACGTGACTTGAAACGCGCTCCAAGATCGTGGCTTCCCGGCTGCCTTTTTTCGGAACAAAGATTTTATACTCCATCCAGTCGACCGACTTGATATACCCGAGGCGTTCCATATGTTCGATGTAGTAGGGATAGTTATAATAAGTAATGAACATATTGCGCCGGTCATATCCCTCCACGAGCATTCCCTCGGGGTCAAGATCACAAAAGCCGAGCGGACCGTGCACTTCGTCGCATCCCATCTGCCGCGAATAGTCCTCCACAGCAGCAAAAAGCGCATCGGATACCTCCGGGTCATCAATGAAATCGACCTGGGAGAAGCGCATCCGGTTCGTACCCCATTTTTCGTTGGCCTTGCGGCTGAGGATCGCGGCGATCCGGCCGACGACCTCTTTGCCGCGGTAAGCCAGAAAACACTTGGCCTCGCAATAAGAGAACGCCGGATTCTTGCGGCGGTTCCAGTTTGCCATATCATCCCCGTACATGGAAGGGACGAACTGCGGGCAATCCTTATATAACTTCTGAGGAAAAAGCACGAAAGCACGCAATTGCCGTTTCGTCTTTACTTCCTTGATGACAACCATATGTCTTTCCTTTCGGTTTGAAAGTCTTGCGCATACCTTACATTATACACCTTCTTATTGAATTTGTCAAATTTTATTTTTATGCCGTTCACAATTTGGCGTTCATCATTTCAGCTCCTCCCATTTCTCTTGACAAAATCGCTTTTTTTTGGTACACTGGAAAAAAATTTCCCGGGAGGCTTCACATGAATTCCATACTCAAAGCGATCGAAAAAGACGCGACTCTCACGCCGGAGGCTCTGGCGCGTATGTATCACAAAGAGGTCGGGGAGTTACGCGCCCTGATCGAAAAATGGGAAAAAGAGGGCGTTATTCTCGGCAAACGCACCCTGATCGACTGGGACAAGGCCGGAGAGGAATGCGTCCGCGCGCTGATCGAGGTGAAGATCGACCATCGGGGGGCCTATGCCTATGATAAATTTGCGCAGAAGATCCGGAATTACCCTGAAGTGAAAAGCGTTTATCTGATGTCGGGAGGCTTCGATTTCTCGGTCGTCGTAGAGGGGCGCACGCTGAAAGAGGTTGCCTTCTTCGTAGGAGAAAAACTCTCTTCTCAGGAGATGGTCCTCTCGACCGGCACGCATTTTATCCTGAAAAAATATAAGGAAAACGATATCTTCTTCATGACCGATGAACCCGATGAAAGGGTGAGCGACCTGATATGATCTCCTACGATTCTGTCCTTTCCAAACGAACCGCCTCTCTCCGCCCCTCGGGCATCCGAAAGTTCTTCGATATGCTGGCTGGGATGCAGGATGTAATCGCACTCACGGTAGGTCAACCCGACTTCGTGACCCCCTGGCATATCCGGGAGGCCGCCATCCAAAGTCTCGAGAAGGGAAAGACCTATTATACCTCCAATGCCGGAACGACCGACCTGCGCGAGGGGATCGCCGAATATCTTGATCGGCGCTTTGGCCTTCACTATGATGCGGCTCATGAGATCTGCGTGACCGTCGGAGGGAGTGAAGCCATCGATATGGGCATACGTGCGCTGCTGGATCCCGGTGACGAGGTGATCATTCCTGTTCCCTCCTTCGTCTGCTATGCGCCGCTCGTCACGATGGCGGGAGGCACTCCGATCCTTCTGGAAATGCGCCCGGAAGATCACTTTAAACTGACGCCCGAGCGACTCTCCGCTGCCATCACGCCCCGCACGAAATTCTTGGTTCTTCCTTATCCCAACCATCCGACCGGCGCCATTCTCACACGCGAAGAACTGGAAGCCATCGCCGCGGTCCTTCGTCCGACGAACGTTATGATCCTCTCGGACGAGATTTACGCGGAACTTACCTACGGCCGTCCGCACACCTCGATCGCCGCGATCCCCGATATGTGGGAGCGCACGATTCTTGCCAGCGGTTTTTCCAAATCCTACGCCATGACGGGATGGCGCCTCGGCTATATTGCCGCTCCTGCCCCCGTCTCCGTTCAGATGCTGAAACTGCACCAATACGCCATTATGTGTGCGCCTACCGTCAGTCAGTTCGCTGCGCTGGAAGCTATCCGGAACGGAGACGAAGATATCGAAATGATGCGGACCGAGTACGACCGCAGACGTATCTTCCTCCATCAGGGACTGACCGACCTCGGCCTGGAATGCTTTGAACCGGAAGGTGCCTTCTATATGTATCCGCGTATTGGGCAATATGGTCTATCCAGCGATGAATTTTGCGAACGTTTGCTGAACGAGGCGCGTTGCGCCATTGTCCCCGGCACCGCTTTCGGTTCGTGCGGGGAGGGATACGCCCGCATCTCCTATGCGTATTCGATGCACCATCTTGAAATGGCGCTCGAGCGGATCGGAAAATTCGTTTCTTCTCTCTGATCCCGATTTCTATCTTTTCCGACAGAGGTTTCACACGAATGAGAAAGGCTTTTATATTTTCAAAACCTCTGTGACTGTTAAAAGCCGCGCGTAATCGCCGTATTCCCGAAAAAGCCGCCCTTTCCCGGGCGGCTTTTTCTTACCCGGAACAGCATCAAAAAACCGAAGCCCGTCCGGGAAAGAGAAAAACCGCCCCCGGATCTTGGATCCCGGGGGCGGTCTTCAATTCTTATTGCTTGGGAACGATCGTACCGGACCAGTTCTCGGAAACGATAGCCCAATGGAGTTCAATGCTGTACGGGTCAAATTCATAGTTGTTGGTATCCTTGCAGGTGAAGCGGGCGATCGCCGTATATTGGCCTTCCGCCATCGCACTCCAGGTTCCTTCCTGCGTGACCTCGATCACCTCGGGGCATCCGAGCAGAGAAACCGTCTTCTCTGTGTCTCCCTTACTGACAAACGGTCCGTTATAATCCCACGCGACGTGAGACATATCCACGCGGGCCTTTTTGATCACCCATTCGCAAGCGGGAACCGTCAGAGGTTCGCCACCGTTGAAGATGTAGTTCTCATCGGAGCAGGTAACGGTAGCCGTAGCGATATAGGTGCCGGCGTTCTCGGCCTCATAGTCACCGTCGTAAACGACCTGAAGCATCGGATGCAGACCGGTAAGGGCAACCGTCCGCTTGCCGGCGCTGTACGTGAAGGGAGCGGTATAGTTCCAAGCAATGGCCGACCCGTCGATCACGCAGGGTACGATCCGCAGGGTGCGCGTAATCGGCTCCGGCGTATTGTAATTCTTCCGGGCGTCTCCCGTCAGGCTGAACGAAATGGTCACGGTCTGTTCGCCGACATTGGTGCGGACATTGTTCATGTATGTCACGCGCACGCCTTCGGGCAACGGATGATCCGGGCTGTCGAGCCGCTGTTCAAGCGTGTTATACGTATAGCTCTTATCGGTGAAGAGGTCGGAAAGCGGGAGGTCGACCTTGCTGATCGTCAGACTGGCGCAGAGAGGCAACAACTGCCCGTAACCGTCTTCCATTTCAAAACTGACCGTCACGGTATAGACGCCGCCGTTTATCATGGCTGCATAGTCGCAGGCTTCATGAAGCGAATCGATCGCACTGTAACGGATAGCGCGGACGCCGGGGATCACGGTGATCTCAGCGCCGGTGCCGTCCTTCAGGAAGATGCGCTGAGGCGTACCGTTGTACAGAAGCGTCGCATCCTCAAATTTGAATCCGGCCACCGTTTCAGGGTCTACCACCTCCGCGGCGATCTCCCATTCAAGATTCCATACGCGGTATTCTTCGGGGATAGTAGCCCCGGAGGAGGAAAGCGTTGCTGTCACAGTATATTTCCCGTTAGCCGTCGCATTGGTGGCCCCGGTGTAAACGGCGGAAACACCGTCAGGGAGATTGAGGAGTTTCATTGTCTTTTCGGTCCCGTCAAACTGGATTGCACCTTTATAGGGAATATCTCCCGTGCCGGTTGCATATCCCCAACAAACGGCGGACATATCCAGCAGGGAGCGCAGGGTGATCGTGGCCGTCATATCGGCCGGCTGATTCCACAGCTCCGTGTTGACGACGAAATGCGCCGTGACCTTCCAGGTGCCCGGCTCCGTCGCACGGTTGCCCGGGCGGGGGTCGCTGCCGTCGGGGTTGGAGATCGTATAGGTGACAGAGTCGATCGGTCCGGGAGCAAGCAGATGCCGGATATTGCTCACCACGATATCTCTTCCACCGACGACCCAATCAGCGGTCAGGTCATCAAAAACAGCCTCAGAAAGATCAACGTCCCCCTTCTCGACCGTCAGCGTTGCAGTCATCGGAGCGACGGCCTCGTAGTTGCGCGCAAGTTCATCCGAAAGAATGAAGCTCGCCGTAACCTGTACCGTGCCGACTCTGTTCAGCGAATTGGTCGAATATCTGACCGAAACGCCCTGCGGGAGATTTCCCGTTACGGTAATGCTGGCGGGAGAGCCGTTATATTTCACGACCTTGTCAACGAATGTCACACCGCTCATATCCACGGTGCCTTTTTTGATCGTGAGCGTGGCTTCCTTAGTCCCGATGATCTCGTAGTTGGCCGCTTTCGCCGCGTCGGCATATGCGAAGGAGATCACCCAACGAGAAGATTCTCCCGCGTTACGGACCGGCTGGCCCTCTTTTACGAGCACAACCCCCGCCGGCAGACCGGTAACGGCAGAGTCCGGGAAGCTCTGATACGTCCCGTCGCAAGGGAGCGTCACATCGGAAACCGTCACGAGATTCACAACATCTGTGACGCGGACGCGTTCGATCGTCAGCGTGGCCGTCCGATCGGCAATGGGAGTACCGCCGCTCGGGACGGTAAATTTAGCGGTAACGGTATACACGCCGGCATCCACCATATCGCCGGTAAAGGGCTGACCGTCCTTTTCCACCGTGTATTGCACGGTCACACCGGCCGGAACGTTGTCGGCAACCAGGGTCTTTGCGCTTCCGTCATACGTGAAAGTTGCGTCTTTGAGCGTAACGGTACCTCCGTCAGTCGTGGTGGTATCACCGCCGCACGCGCAAAGAAAACAGCAACAAACAGCCATGACGGCAATCAGGCAAAGAAGCAATTTCTTTTTCATACAATAACTCCTTCTGATTTTTCAGTATTGAATCGTAAAATAAATAAGACATCTTCCGTCCGCGCGTTTTCCAAAAGGTCTGCCGTCGCAAAGAAAAAAAGCGAAAGCCTCCGGAAAACGTGCGAAAATATCGCAAGCATAACTGCTTAGATATATTATACATGGTTTTATTTTTCTTGTCAAGGCGCGAAAAAAGGGCAGGGAAATTTTCATCATTTTGCTGTAAAAGCAAGCGAAAAATTCACAATTCCGACTAAATCGAAAGGCAAAATGAGAATGAAACGGCAGTGCGGAAAGGATATACCGCCCGATAACCGCCGCAAAAAAAGGAAATGCACGCGCAGCAAGCAGATTTCCCGGGATCCGATCCCTGTATGCGAAGGAGAAGGCGTTGCGCCCGAAGTGAGCATGAGCCACCGCGCAAAAAAGCGGAACGGAAAAAAGAAAAAGCCCCGGCAGGGCTGAAAATAAAAACGAGGGGCAAACGGACATTGAAAACCGAACAAAGGAAGGCAAGCAACGCACTCAAAGACGAACTGCGAAGCAGTTCAAGCCATCGGTCAATTAGTATCGTTCAGCTACACCCGTTACCGGGCTTCCACCTACGACC
>CASDOQ010000013.1 GCA_949282345.1 uncultured bacterium
CCATTATGCCACCTCCTTTTTAGATTTATGATTTGCGTTTATATGCGGAAGCACTTTTGCAGTGCCTTATATTCTCCAACGACCATCAAGGTCTTATCCTCGGTCAGTACCGTATCCGGCGTAATAGAAACAGAAAATTTGCCGTTCTTTTTAATTCCCATAATGTTGACCTTGTATTTTCTGCGGATATCAAGCTGTCCTACCGTCATACCGATCCATTCCTTCGGCACGGTGACTTCAAATATGGCGTGTTCGCCGTCAAGCTCGATATAATCAAGGATATGGTCTGCGCTGTACCGTATTCCCATCCAAGAAGCAAGCTGCTTTTCGGGATATACGATCTCGTCCGCGCCGTTGCGGAGAAGGAATTTTGCTTGACCGTCGCGCTCTGCACGGGAGACCACCTTTTTCGCTCCAAGCTCCTTTAGCAAGGACGTCGTTTCAAGCGAGCTTTGGAAATCGCCGCCGATGGTCACAATACACACGTCGTAATTATCAACACCGAGAGTACGAAGGAAGTCCTCGTTTGTGCTGTCACCGATCTGTGCGCTCGTTACGAGTGGCGTCACGTCATTGATGCGTTCTTCATCCTGATCTATTGCCATTACGTCGTGTCCAAGCTCGTTAAATTTTCTTGCGATATGCTTTCCAAAATTGCCAACTCCTACGAGCAGAATTGATTTATGTTTCATAGTATTATCTCCTTATCCTACCGTTACCTTATCAATCGGTAACTTCGATATATTTTTCTTTGTACCGCCAAAGGTGGCGTAAATCAAGGTAAGTCCTCCGACACGTCCGAAGAACATCAGAGCAATTAAAATAATTCGTGATACAGTACCGAGCGAGGGGGTTATTCCGAGTGAAAGACCGACCGTACCGATTGCCGAAGCCGTTTCGTAAAGGCAGGTCATAAGAGGCATTCCTTCAACTGTACTTATGACTGCACCGCCGAGCAAAAACAGCACGATATACAGAAGGCAGATAGCAGAGGCGTACTTGACTGTATCATCTGCAATTCGGCGCTTAAACATCTGCGCGTTTTCTTTCTTGCGGAATACCGATGTCGCCGAAGCAAACAGAACGGCAAGAGTTGTGGTTTTCATACCGCCTGCGGTCGAGCCGGGTGAGCCGCCCACAAGCATCAAGAAGATCATAAGCAAGAGTCCGACCTCGCTGATAAGACCGAGGTTTGCCGTATTAAAGCCCGCCGTTCTCGGTGTTACTGCTTGAAAAAAAGACAACAGTATTCGCTCACCGATAGCATATCCTTCAAACTCGCAGAAGAAGAAATACAGCGTGGGAATGAATATCAGCACGCCCGTCATCGCAAGTATGATCTTGCTTTGTGTGCGGTATTTTTTGACACGCCATTTGTGCCTGTATATATCCTCCCAAGTCAAGAAGCCGATGCCGCCGATTATGATGAGCAACATAATTACAATGCTGATTACGGGATGCGCGGCATAGGCGGTAAGTGAGGAATACTGTCCGCTGACATTTCCCATCACATCAAAGCCTGCGTTGCAGAATGCCGATATGGAGTGGAAAACCGCCATCCATATTCCTTTTACTCCGTGATCCATACAGAACACGGGAAGCATAGCGAGCATTCCAATGGCTTCGACGATCAGCACACCTTTAAGAATAAACCAAGTCAGACGGACGATGCCGCCAACGCTTGGGGCTGACATTGCCTCCTGCATCGTGCTTCGCTGTCCAAGCCCAATCTTTCTGCCTGCGAGAATAGATACCGAAGCTGCAACCGTTACAACGCCCAAGCCTCCGATCTGAATGAGTATGAGAATAACAGCCTGTCCAAAATACGACCAATAGGTTGCCGTATCCTGCACGATAAGTCCTGTTACGCAGACTGCTGAGGTTGATGTGAACAAGGCATCTGAAAACGGCGTTACAACACCGTCTTTGCTCGATATGGGGAGCATCAAAAGGAACGCTCCGATCAGTATCACCGCCGCAAATCCAAGTAAAATTACTTGGAATGACGACAGCTTTAATCTATGTAAAGGTCGCATTATACACCTCTCCTAATACTCTTTCTACAATATACATTTTACCAAAAAGCAGATAAAGACGGCATTAGCACTCTACCGCGCGGTATTAAGATTGTATAAAGATAGCCCTCGCTCCATTTCGGAATGAGGGCGGATAATTTATTGCGAAGCCACCCAAGAAATGCTATGATTGTCTTTTTCGAGTCAGAATAATTCCCGCAAAAGCACCGATAAAAGCAATCGGAGCTGTTCTTACCTTCGCCACGATCAATCACGAAAACTACAAACTTCTCTGCGATATCGGGAATTTCATCGATGCGGACGAGGATTGCGTTTCTGCCGTTTCCAAACTTCTGCCCCACATCTGCTTCGTCCATGCAAAGGATTTTTTCCTGCGGAGCGGCATGACGTACGATCCCGGAAAAGGCTTCTACCGTACGAGAGGCGGCAATTTTATCCGTTCGACGATCTTCGGTCACGGGAACTTTCCGACCTATCAGATCCTGTGGGCCATCAAAAAATCGGGGTATGACGGCTACGTTTCCCTGGAATTCGAGGGGATCGAGGAGCCGAAGATGGCGGTGGAGATCAGTATTGAAAACATGAAGCGAATGCTCGCCGATCTGGAAAAATAATTTTTCTTCTGAAAAAGACGCCCGTTCGGGCGTCTTTTTTATGATGCTCGCCTACGGGATCAGGGGCGCAAAGAAAGAACTCCGCCCCCTCCGTCCAAAACGATGCAAAGAAAGAACTCCGCCTCCGTCCGAAGAGGAAAGCGGAGTTCGACGTGAGAAGATCAACCGACGATACCGGAACGTTCAATTCCCTGCACCAGATATTTCTGGCAGAAGAGATAGACGATAACCAGCGGGAAGATGATCATCAGACCGGCCGTGTTTTTAATGGCCGAATAATAGAGACTCTGTCCTGCGTAGTTGGTTTCCAGCGATTTCGGTATTTCTGCGATATCGGGCATCAGCGTGATTCTGTTGGCCGCCGGGAAGAAGAGCTTTGTGTAGAACTCATCCGTCCACTGCCAGGAGAAGGCAAACAGGAACACCGTGATCATCATCGGGATCGAAAGCGGCAGGATGATGGTGAAAAAGGTGTGCATGACGGAAGAGCCGTCCACGTAGGCGGATTCCTCCAACTCATCCGGGACGCCGCGGAAGAACTGCCGCAACATGAAGATGTACAGTCCGTTCTTGAAAGCAAGCCCGGTAGCGGAAATGATCAGCATCGGCCAGAAGGTATTGAGGAGGTCGTTCTCCATAATATTCACGCCGAAGAGCTGAAGCAGACCCGGGATAATCCGAACCCCTTCCGCCGTAGTGAAACCGGCCAGACCACCGATATCAAAATAGCGGAAGTGCATGGTCAGAGAGAGTTTCAACGTCTCGTGGGGAACGATCATCGTCAGAACAACGCAAATGAGGATCAGCTTATTTGCCTTGAACTTGAACTTCGCCAGACCATATCCGATCATACAGCAAACGAACGTCTGCAACAGAGCGGCCGAGATCGAAAGAAGTGTCGTGTTCAGGAAAGCGTCCAGATACTTGTTTTCCAAGAATATCGCCTTATAGGTATCCAACGTGAAATGCTTTGGAACGATACGCACGGTAACGTCCACGAAGTCCTCCATTCCCATGAAGGAACCGGCAATCTTGGAGAAGAACGGGAAAAGGATAACATAGGATATGCCCAGCATGATAACAAACCGGAAGACATGCCATACCACCTGCGTCAGGAAATAAGTGGAGAAGATCTTTAACCGGAGTCTTTTCCAGAAGGGCATCTTGCCTTCGTAATCCACGTGAATACGGTTTTTGGTCACTTTTGTGACGTGCGCCGAACTCTGTGTCATTTCGGTACTCATTTCTCCACCTCCTTAATCCCGTTTTTGGTAAAATATGAACGCTGAAGCGATGGCCACAAATATGCCGATGATCAACATGATGGCAAGGAAGTAGATCCATGACATTGCCGTTGCCAATTCGCCCATATCCGTACTTGTCTTAGAAGTAATATAAGTCATGACCACGTTGGAAGAACTGGTAAACGAGTCGATGATCGTATAGATCGCATTGACGAGGATCATCGGGCTGATCATCGGGAAGGTGATCTTCCAGAAGGTTTCCCATGCGGTTGCCCCCTCGATCATACAGGCTTCGTAAATAGCCGGAGAAATCGACTGCAAGCCCGCCAGGAAGATCAGCATTTGTACGCCGGAACGGTTGATGATGTTATAAATATCGTTGACGAGGCCGGTAACGTAAACGACTATCTCGTTTCCGATCTTCATGTTCTCAAACAGCACCGCGATATCCATGGCGGAAATGATCTGTCCGGTCGCGTTTTCCTGCGCTCCGGTCGAAATACCGTTCCCGGAGCCCATGTGATCCGACAGTGTATCCTCTATATTGATCGAATCCATCAGACCGGTCGCGATGATAACGGGAACGAAGAAGATTGCACGGAAGGCAGCACGCCCAAGCATTTTCTGGTTCAGAATAACGGCGATGAACAGCGAGAAAATAACGATGGCAGGCACATCAAAGATCAGTTGCTTGATCCCTTCAAGCAATTTCTGCGAGAAAGAAGGGTCGGTAAGCAATGCGTCCTGATAGTGCTTTAGACCGGCGAAGGACATGGTAAGACCGCCACCCTTCACGCTGGAGATCGTAGCCAAACTGAACCAAAGCGAGTCAAGAATGACAGGCAGATAGAGGAAGAGCATCCCGATAACAAACGGGAGAACGAACATCCATCCCGACCGCGCCTTTCTCTTATCGAGAGAGGCGGGACGGATCACTTTGGAAAGGCCGGTCTTTTCATAGAACTTGCCAACGGCAGTACCGACGCATTTCGCACCTTTGCCGATCGCTCCGGTTACGGGAGCCGTTTTCTCTTTGATGAATTTGCCGGCTCCGGCCAGTTTTTGTCTGGCCGAGCCGCAAAGATCTTTGAACTTAGACATAACGGTAATTCCCTCCATCGATGCGAATGCCCTGATACGGTTCAAGCGTAATCGGGTTGCCGCCGTTGATTCCGTTGATGCGGACTTTCACAGCGAAGATGTTATAGTTGAGAACGAATCTGACTTGGTTGCCGTCACGTCCCTCATAGGTCACCATGACGATATGCTCATCATCCAACGTGTAATCCGTACGGACGTAAGCGTATCCGTCCTCGGCGAAGGAATCGGTCTGGTTGAAGTTGAACTTTTCCCCGATACGCCCAGCGAGGTCGGTTCCGTCAACGGTTGCAAAGACAAAGCCGTTCTGCTGGCAGTACTTCACCACATTCCAGTACGCAGTGCCTTGTTCCGCCACCACGTATGCCTCGGTCTTCCCGGAAACGACGTAGGAGTTGAAGGCGATGATCTGTTCCTTTGTCAGCGCACCGGTCTGGCCGAGAGCCGCTTTCAGGCTCTCATACATGGCAAAGTACTCGGGAGAATAGGTGGCGTAATACTCGGCAAGGATCTGACGGACGGCCGTCTCCAGAGCCTTCCACTCGGGGTCGGTATTGTCTGCAGAAGCGTAATACTGTGCATACACGGAGCCGACGGCTGCTTTGATCGCGGGAACAATCAGTTCGTTTTCCGTAAATACGCAGACTTCCATGTAGCCGAGGTTGACTTTAAGGTCCTCCAGGCCGTTGCCCTCTGCGTACGCTCTTTCTACCACGTCGCGCCATTCCTGCGTGAATTCGGAAAATTTACCGATCTTATCGGAGTCCACAGCCGCATTCGGATCACCGTTGATGAACTTGGAAAGTTTCATTCCCGTCGGATCCAGTTCATCAGCAAGAGCCGCACTGCGGAGCTGCCCGTCAAGCGTTTTGGCCTTTTCGTAGATCGAAACCCCGATATAGAATCTTTCGATCTGCTCGTACTTCGCTCCCTCGATGCTTTCGCGGAGGGCCTCTGTCACAGCGGCATTGAGCTGATTGCGATTTGCGGCCACTTCGGTTTCTTTCAGGATGCGCTCACCCTTCAAAAAGCTGTGGTTGACGATCAGATATTCCTGCAGATCGCCGAGAGCGGCGTTCAGACGGCGGTAATGACCGATCAGGGTATTTGCCCCGGCAGGATCATCGTTCGTTCCGCGCCAGATATCGTAGCGGATCGAATAATACTTATTGAAGTCCTCATCGCGCTTCAGCAACAGGATGTTTTCATTCCGATACGAAAGCATGTAGTAAGGAGACGCGCCGTTTTCAATCGACTTCAGGAGGTTATACTTGGTATCGCCGGAAGTGTTCAGCGCAGTGCCGGTATAATGGATCGCCCCGTGAAGCACCATAGCCATGAACGGCACGGAGGCACTCTCATAGCGGTAATTACTGGCGCTCAGCGGCATTTCAAGCAAATGCTTGACGTACGGCAAGGCGTAGAAGTTCCCACCCGAGGTCATCACCGATTTGTAATTCTCTTTCACCGTGCTGAAGACGCCGGACACGTCTTTCTTTGCCTCTTCACGGTTGATCAGATTATCGGTATCGAAGTTTGAGTTGAGGTCGGAGCCGAGGGTGGAAACCGAGAGCCCGAAGCTGCCGTCCTCGGTATACTTGATCAGATTGGCGGAGAATTGATCGAAATACTTCGAGATCACGTTCGTCGCGACGCACATATTGAAGTAGCTGTCGAAGGTCTGATACACGGCATCGTAGATCTGCTTACTGCAATACCGGTTATCCACCGCGCGGGCTCCGGCAGATTTCAGCGAAATCCCGTCAAACGCTTTCTCGTTATTAATATAAACGAAATCGAAGTCGGGATAGACGCCGAATCCCTTCTCGGACGCATAGGCGATAAGATTCGAGAATCCCGAACTTCCGCCCGCATTTTTCTCCCACCTCAACCCGGTCGGATAGGTGGACGCCATACCGCCGTTTGCATAACCGGTCAGTTTGAAGTTGATATTGGAGATGCCGGCACTGACGAGATCCTCATAGATCGTACGGACATCGTCGAACGAGGTCAGCGGATCATGAACGGTGACAGGAACAGAAAGCACCTGTTTAGTCGTTTTGATCGTACCAAATGTCTCGATATACAGCGGAATATCGGTTCCGGTCTCGGTCAGACGGCTGAGCGTCCCATTGGCATACAGATAGTCGCGGTAGACTTTGGCCATCCCCAGCCAATCGGCAGAGGCAAGCCCCTGCGCTCTCCCGGCCGCGGAATCCGAAAGCATCTTGATGCGGGTCGAGTAGTTGCCGGTGTATTTCCGATCTGCCACGACCGTCCATTCGGTGTTTCCGCTGACCGAGATCGTATCCGCCAGATCGTACGTATCCTTCGGGCGCGGATAATACGTGCTGTAAGCAGACGCGTAGTTATGCGCCGTGGCACCGAAAGAAGCGTTGAGCGTCGTCATGGCGTCGCCTTCTTCCAAGATGGCCACATACCCGGTCTTGATCGGTTTGAGGTCGTACAGATACTCGCCTTTTTCATTCGTCAGGTGATTCCCGGCATCATCCAGCATCGGGGTTTCAATGACCTGCGAAGTGCCGACAACGCCGTACACAGGCATCCGCACAACTTCCTGGTTCTGACCGCTGATGGTATAGTAAGCATAATCCTGCCCGTATACCTTCCCGCTCCAGAGGACCGCGGCTTTCACGTTCTTGGTGTAAAGGTCGCTATACCGGAAGATCGTCCCGGCTCCATCCGGGAAGAAGACGTAACCGTCGTAGAGAATGCTATTGGACGAATTTCCGCCGTAAACGCCGGCAGGAAGCGTATCGGTCGCCGCTACACGATGCTCGCCGAAGGTCTCGGTGCTCATACGCCCGACGCCAAAGTAGTTCAGCACACTGATGTATTCAAGGCGGAAGAGCGTTTCATCATACCGGAAGCCGTTGGCAGGCAGGCGAACCTGGAGGCTGCCGTCGGTCGGGTCGATCGTATACTCAAGAGAAACTTTGAAGAGAGGCGGCGTTTCTTCCTTGGAAACATACCCGGTCTCCGCATGGTCGAGTTCAAGGTCGTCATACCCGTATTCCGGGCAGTAGAGTTTCACAAAAGACTCTAGCGAAACGAGCTGTTTATCGGTATAAGTCTCGTCGCGGGTGTAGATCGTCTGATAGCGGGTATTCCCTTCCCCGTCCGTGATCTTATTTTTGGTGATGGGATACTTGGTATGCATCTGATGGAGCAAGTTGGAGTTCTTGATCTCGTTCGGATTCTGATAGGTGTATCCGGCAAAGATCTTTCCGAGCTGAATCAGCGCCTTTCCGTGTACGTTCGGATCATAGTCCGGGGACTGCCTCGCGAAAGCGGCTGCGCAGTCCTTGGCAAAATAGGTCGCATACTCCGTGGCTTTGGGTTCCGTCGGGAATTTGACCGTGCTGAGGTCTACCCCGAGTTCTTCTGCCATCTTTTCGACATAAGCTCTTGCCGGCTTCACGATCTTTTCATAGAAAGATTCTTCCGTGATCCAACCCGGGAGCAGATACTCGGCGTTTTCACGGCCGATCGAGTATACCATACGGATACCGTTCTTGATATACTTCATCTGGATCTGCCCGCGCTGAGCCGCGTCGGTGAAGCTGTACATATACTTGATGTTGCCGTCGTTGCCGCGATAGGCGACCATGATCTGCGAGAGGAGCTGCTCACGCACCGACTTGGAGATCTGATCGTTGTCGGCAAAATCATAGGGGTTCGTGGAAAGTGCTTCGCCGGTCAGGGTGTTGTAATAGATCACCTCGCCGGTATACCGGGATGCCCACAACTGATAGTTTCCCAGCGAGAGAACGAGCGAGAGTTTATCGATCCCGGTCTTGTTTCCTTCGGCATCGGTCACTTTCCCCTCGCAACGTTCCAGAAAACTGGCGTAGGAAGTGTACAAAGCGGCCTCGGTCGCCCGCTCATATGCGGATCCGTCGGTTTTGTCGACGAACTCTGCATACGCCTCCACCGCCGTGAAGGAAAACAGCGGGAAAACGACACCGGCAAGCATCAGGACGGCAAGGAACACAGAGATTATTTTTTTCATACTTTCTTCCTCCTTACCGTTATGCCCTGTATGCAAGTTCCGTGATGATCGAGGAGATGAAGGAGACCATCTTGGCGATCAGCCCGGAGAACAGGAGCGCGATGAAAATAATGATTGCCATACCGAGTATGGTACAAAGTGTGATGAGCAGGTTCTTGCCCATCGTGTAATCGTGGGTCACCATAAGACCGAAGAAGATCAGGAATCCTGCCCAGATGAACCCGATGATCGAAAGAAGCGTGATCAGCGACGCTTCCTCGATCGTCACGATGTTGGAAAGCACGGTGGACATGATCAGGAAGAAGATCATCGGAGAGAGCGCATATCCGACCGTGATGGTAATATCCTTGAACGAACCTTCCCCGTCAAAGAGCGTGGTGAGGCACCAGTTTGCAATGGTCCAGAGAAGGACCGGAAGCGCCACGGAGATGACCTGGGTCAGGAAGGAAGAATATTCGCCGCGCGGGTTCATGATGTATCCTACGCCGACCGACTGGTAATAGAAGCAAACGATCACAAGACCAATAATGGTCAGAGATGCGCGGAGAGAACCGCGTTTTTCATGCTTCAGATCCCAGAATCCGTCGAAGGGATGGAAGGCCGTATGGAAACTGTACATCAGTTCTTCCCAATACGTCGTCTTTCGCTCCGCCCGGACAGCGACCTTCGCATTCAGGCGGGATGCGTACTTAAGAAGTTTGGAAAGGAGGAAGCAGAACACCACGACCACCACCGGGATCACCAGCAGATACTTGGATATCCACTCCTTCCGCACCTCGCGGTAGGCATTGGAATAATCGGTCTCGTCATACGCGGCCTTGAAGTTCTCCATGGCCAGCTCATATTTTCCCTCGCGGTAATAAGCTTTACCGACGCCGATATAGGCCGTATCGAAGTTGTTGTTATACTTCAGGACCTCCTTCCAGGCGTTCACCGCATTGGCATACTCGCGGTTGTTCTCCTGGCGGATGGCGTTGATAAGCAGATCGGCATAGGGGGTACGCTTATACACGGTAAAGGAATCGGAGGTGTTATCCAGAAGCAGCATATAGTCGCCCTGATAAGTAATTCCGGAAAGACTCTTGATCTGCCCGAGCACTTCTCCCGAATCACCGAAAGCAAACAGGAGGTTACCGTTCTGGTCATAGGTGAAGACCTTGCTGCGGGAAGAGTCAATGATCGACCACGTCCCCTCGGGGCCTATCGCAACGTCCCTGATCTGGGAAGGGGTCGAACCGAATTTGCTCAGGTCCACTTCTCCGCCGGGATCAAAGAACCCGTTACGCTGCATGATCTCGGCACCGGCCGAGTTTAACTTCTTCACCGGAGAATAATCGGAGTTTTTGCTTTCGATGGCCTCGGTCTGTTTTGCGGCGTCCAGAGCATCGGTCGTTACGTAGATGAAACCGTCGTCGTCGATCGTGATATTATTGAACTCCGTAGAAACGAAAGAGATCGAGTTTGCGATCTGTTCATCGGACATGAACCGGCGCCAGAAGATCTCAAGCACCGAATACACGACCTTCTGCGCACCGATAAACCCGGTGAACTCCCCATCCTGCGTCATCACGATAACGCCCTGATAGGTCGTGGAGGAGATGACGAAGATCCGTCCGTACTGGTCAACGGCAATAGCGACGGGTTTATAGGCCGAGTTGTCACCGAAAAGGCTGGAAACGGGGCGTTCGATGATCTTGTCGAAGACAGCCGTTTCCGCTCCGTCGGTAATGCGGATCTCGAAGCGCACGATCCGGCTGTTGCCGGTATCGCAGACGTAAAGATACGAGGGAACATAATCCGGCGTGCCGGCCGTCCCGCGCGGCTTCGTCACAAAGACGCCACGAGGAGAACTGAAGGTATAATTGAACCCGTACTGGTTGGAGAAATTACTGATGACGTACTTCAGTTTGTAGAACTCATCCAGGACGATGACACGGTTATTCTTGGTATCGGTCAGATAGATATTGCCCCGATAATCGGCAAAGATGTCGCCGGGGTCATCAAAGGCAAGGCCGCCGTTTTCCGGATCCAGAAGACCGATGGTGGAGGAATCCACCATGGTATACGGCGTATAGGAAAGCGGGGAATGCAGGGCCTTTCCGTCGATCGAATACGTATACGTCTGATACGGCTCTGATGCCGATACCGAAAAAGCGGGGATGACGGCGGCAAGCATCAGCACAAGGAGAAGCACCGCAAGCAATTTCTTTTTCATTGGTTTTTCTCCTTTCATCAGTCTTTCATACCGCTGGTCCCCATCGTTTCAATGATCTTACTCTGGTTAATAACGAAAATCACGATAGGAACGATCATCATAACGACCGTGGCCGCCGCGCCGGCACCCGCACGAGCAACGCCGCCCGAAACGATCTGCTGGATCGCGTAGTTAAAGGTTTTGAGCTGTTCGGAGTGGATGTAGATCGAAGCACCCGTGTTCCACAGGTTTTTAAAGGTCTCGATGATAAGGGTCAGCCACGCGGGCTTGACCATCGGCATCGCGATGACCCAGAAAGTACGGAACTCTGAGGCGCCATCAAGGCGGGCACTTTCCAGCACAGCGTCAGAAACCGAGTTTTCCATAAACTGCTTCATCAGATACAGACCGAGGGTTCCCGCTAAGGCCGGCATGATAATGGCCAGGTATGTATCCACCCAATGGAAACTGCTGAGGATGATGAAGTGCGCCACCTGGTTGACCGTGGAATGGAACATCAGTGAGGTGAGGATCATCCCGAACATGAAATTCCGTCCCGGGAATTTCAGTTTGGAAAGCGCGTACGCCGCCATGGAGGCAAACAGCAGGTTGCCTACCGTACCGGCCGCCGTGATGAAGACCGTATTAAAAATGTAGCGGGAAAAAGGGACCCAGGAGTCATTCATCAAGGCAAACAGATCCGAGAAGTTGGACAAAGTAGGACGGATAACGTAGAAGCGAGGGGGGAACATCCAGAGTTCATCCAACGGCTTCAGGGACTGGATCACCACATATACCATCGGAAGGAACATGAAAGCGCCCATAATGGTCAGCAGGATCGTGATCCCGATATCGCCCCCGGTAGAACGGTTGAGAACGACTTTATGACCTCTTGTTCTTAATTTTTTACTCATATCACTGCCCCACCTTTGAAATTGCTTTCTTCACTATGAAGTTGGAGCCCAGCATGATGGCGAAAAGGATCACTGCGATCGTGGAGGCATAGCCGACCTCATATCGCTGGCCACCATAGTCATCCAAGTGGTGCATGATGGTATGCGCTGCATAGTCAACAGAAGGAAGACCGCAAAGCGTGGTAACAACGGCGCCGAAACCGAAGGACTGTGTGATGGCAAGCACCGCGCCGAACATCAGCTGCGGTTTCATTTCCGGCAATGTGATGAACCAGAGTTCCTGCCAACGATTCTTGATTCCATCGACCGCCGCCGCTTCATACAGGCTCTTGTCAACGGTTTGCAGACCGGCTATGAAGGCCAAAAAGGCCGTGCCCAACGAGACCCATAACGCGACCGCGATACAAAGAGGCATGACGTAATCGGCGTTTTCAAACCAAAGTATCGGGCTGGTGATGATGCCGAGTTCCATCAAAGTACCGTTGACCCAGCCGTACGCATCGCTGGAGAACAGCGTCTTCCAGATCGTGTAGACCGAGCCGGAGATCGACGGGGCGTAGAAGATCAGGGTAACGACAGAACGGATCTTCGGGCCAAGCTCGTTGATGAACCACGCGATCAGGAATGAAAGCAGGTAGGAGGCAGGGCCGGTCACGGACGCAAAAATCAGGGTGTTTTTCACTGCAATGATGAAAATGTCATCATCGAGGAAAAGGTGAATGTAGTTATCAAAGCCGACCCAGTTCGGCATTTCAAGAAGGTTGAAGTCCGTAAAGCTCAGAATCATCGAGAGAAAGACAGGAAACACGGTGAAGATCAGAAAGAGGATCATGAAGGGCGCCAGCATCGCATACGCGACTTTGTTGCGCTTCATTTCTTTCCAGGTCCACTGAGCCTTCGTCATTTCCTTACGGGCCACCGGGCGTTTTACCGCCGTTTGCTCAGACATATATTTTCTCCTTCACTATCGGTATTTGCAGGTCATTCGCCGGCGGCTTTTTCCGCGCGTGCCTGCTCCGGTGTCTGACCGGGCTTCAGCGTTGAAAGTTCAAATTCTTCGCGTTTTCTCGTGAGTTCCTTATCGATCGTCGTGAGATAGGAACGAAGAGCTTCGGCGGGATCCTCCCCATCGTTGTAAGCCGCGAGGAATGCGAACTGTACGTAACGGGTGATGATATAGCTTCCCGGATAGTTCGGTATGGAGGCCAGATTCTTGAACTGCTGTTTCAGGCTGGCAATTTCCGAGGAAGTCCACGACAGGTTTTCAAGTGCCTGCGTATTCGCAGTGGCATACTTGGCGGCAGGCCCGACGAGAGCAACCATACGGTTCCCGTAATTGGCCTGTGCATCGGCCGCCGCCTGCCACATCATGAAGATCCAGCCGAGGTCTTTCTGAGCCTCGGTGCCGCCGTACAGCATGACCGTTGCGGTCACGGTAGCAACCGAGCAGCTGTTGATCTCGCCCGTGGTCTCGTTCTTCCATCCGGGGAGTTTGGTGAAGGACCAAAGACCGCGGATCTCGGTAGCAAAGACCGTAAGCGTATTGTACATACTGCAGTAATCGGTGATGATGATCGGCATTTCCCCGGTACGGAAACGGTTGGCCGCATCAAAGGTCACCGGGAACGAATAGTCGGTATAGAGACGGCAGACCCACTGGAAGGCATCCAGCGCGATGTCGGTGCCGTAGCCGATCTGAGCGCCGGCGTATTCTTCATCGTAATAAGAGCGGCGCTCTCCCGTCTCGGGATCAATACGATAGTCGTTTTCATCATAGAGCCACTGCGTGCCGCCCTTCTGATAGATCAGGGTCGTGAGAGCGGAGGCGTAGGTCACACCGACCTGCTGGTTATTCGCCTGGAAGTCGGGAATGCATTCCATGAGATCGTCCCAGGTTTCCGGAGCGTCCACGCCGAGGTTGGCAAGAACGTCCATCCGATAGAACATCATCGGGAAGTTGGTGGTTTCCGGCACACCAAAGGTCTGACCGTACAGAGAGATCGGAACGGTATTGGCATAGTTGAAGACGATGGAATCGTCTTTTACACGGTATTTCGTCTTGGTGACGGTGTTGCCGTTTGCATCCTTCGTTTCATAGGTCTTGGAAGCGCCGGTGAGATTGGAAGGATCGATGTAATCGGGATTCTGCGTATCGGTAATCGCCGCGATATCTTCTCCTATATAATACATGCGCGTGTAATCGTTCTCGCCGCGCTCGGTCAGCTTGAGATCGTACCCGTACGTACCGGTATAGCCGTTCCTCTCATTGACAGGCTCGATCGCACCGCGGATAGCATAGTTGATGGTATCGGCGGAAGAAAGGCCGATATACACCTCCGGCCCCTGGCCTGCAAGAACCGACGGCAAGAGCGTGCCGGCAGCAACGAGTTTCAGCTTCACGGCGATGTTCGTCTCCGGGGTGAAGCCGGTATCGATCAGGTCGCGCCAGATCAGCGACTGGTCACGCCCGTACGCCAGCCACACATCGATGGATCCGGAGGTCTCCGCGTCTTCCTTCACCCCCATGGAGTTATAGTCAACGAAGAAACTGACGAAGAAGGAACGGATCTCGAACCAGGCGGATTCAAAGAAATTGGCGTTTGCTCGTTCTTCGGCCACTCCGTCGGAACTGACGATGACATAGTCAAAGAGGAGGCTCTGCTGTTTACAGGTGTTGAGCCAGGTACCGAGCGTACCGATATAGGACTTCAGGTTGGAAAGATTTTCGGCAATGTTGCTTTCTTTCTTTACCATCCTTTTTATGAGCACCGAAACCTGCTCCAGCGTTGCGATCTGCGAGCCGGTGGTTCCGCTCAATGCTTTGAACTGCTCAATGACGGCATCCAGTTCATCCGCCTGCTTGGCAAGATTACGGATGGTCTTGGGCATGATCTTCATAAAGCCGTAGTCGCGGTATTTATCGGGGTTCGCACCCGTCAGCTTCGTAATTTCCAGATAGGAATCGTTGATCACCTGAAGGGCGTTTTCCACCTGCTGGATCGAGGAAGAGAGGGTTCCGAGGCCGACTTCAAGATAAAGCGTGTAGGTCGTTCCGGCTTCAAAGTAAAATTTGAAGGGATGCTCGGGATCGCCGTTGTTGAGTGGCTGGATCTGCCAGCTCTTGGAATAATCAAAGCGCGTCTCATACGCCTCCTTGAAAGGAACGGTGGGCGTATCTCCGTATTCGCCGCCCGAAAGCTTCAGGGTCCGGGAGACGAAAAGGCCGTCCAGAATGTCCTGCTTATACCGCATATCGATTTCATACCAGCCCGACTTCTCTACCCGGAAGGAATAACCGGCCCACTGTCCGACCGTGTTGTAACTCGAGGCACCCATCGTGTTGAAAAGCTGGGAGGCCGGCGTGGAAGGTTGCGTAATGGCAGAAGAACGGTCGTTGGCGGGATAGACCGACGTATCGGAGACAAACGTCGGATACTCGGCCTGCATCACGGTCACGCAACCGGCGCCGTTGGCCTCATCAACGAGGCCGGCGTGTTTTGCCACGTATTCATCATAAGTAGAGATCTGGCGATACTGGACCGGGATCAGACGAATCGCCTTGATCGCAAGATTCTCGCGCAGTCCTTCCAGAGAGATGGTATGTTTACCGGTTTTCAGATAAAAACTGAAATAACCCTGATAGAACCCATCAGCATCCGTGCAGGTATAGGTCTGCCATTTCGGACGCTGATAGGCCGTATAGCGGAGGTCGTTTCCTCCCTTATCCTGTTCGTAGCGGTAGAAGGTATCTTTCCCGTAAAAATACCTTGCATCGCCCTTGTCTGCGAAGAACTCGGCCCCCGACTGAGAAAGACGGTAACCGTAGACGGGATCGGTATATTCGTTCACCGTTCCTTCTATTTTATCGCGATAACCGTATACCCAGTTTTTGGAGAAGGAAAGCGAACGTGCCTCGGAAAAAGGCGCCTCCCCGTCGATCGACAGGGCGCGTTCCACCGTCGAAACGTTATCCGCGAGATTGATCGCATAATAATCGATCTCGATGACGTAGAGATAGCCTCCGAGATAATTCCGCCCGTCGGCCGACAGAATCCCTTCGTCCGGCACTTCGAACTCCCAGGAGATCGCCCCGGCATCCGGCGTGAAAAGGACGTCCGATACGCCGCCGAGTTCCGAGATCTTATAGGCTCTCCCGTCCAACGGAACTGCATTGGAGGGATAAGCGGAAGTGAAATCAAATCCGCACATCTTCTTGCGGATGAGCTCATCCACTGCGTCGGTAGAAGTCTCGGACGGAACGTAGGGATCAAAGAGATTTGTGGTAGCGTCAATAACGATCGTCTCCATCTCTTTTCCGGCGTTCACCTGTGCCTGACGGATACTGGGCTGATACTTGGAATACTCGCTGTAAGACTTTGCTCCCAGCATCTTCTTCAGTTCCTCGCTGGTAACGCCCGTACCGCCGCTTGCAGTACCGGATGCAGACTCAGCCGCGGCAGAAGAGAGAGGAAGCGCAACAAAAGTGCCCATCCCCATCAAAACAGCCAGCAACAAAGAAAGTACCCGTTTGCATTTGGTCTTTCTCATGGTGTTCCTCCTTCAGGGTAAGTGAAATGATTGCTCATGAATCGGCAGGGCGAACGCCCGCAAGGCATACTCCCGCCCTACCCATAATTGCATAAGCCAATAATATCATACCCTTCCTCGGTTGTCAAGAATGGAAAACAACCGTCCCGCCTTGCAAAACCGTATTTTTCGCCTTTTTCACCCCTCAAAAAAATGAAAAAAATTCCATTTTTAATAGTATTTTCAAGATCTCAAAAAACCAAATATTTCTAAAAAGTTAAAAATAAATTTGATTTAATATTTTTTGCGTAAAACATTGATTTTTTCATGCATATTTTGTTAAAATTTAAATTGTATTTAATACGTTTTTATTCAAAATATGCAGACTTGTCTTTGTTGTTATTGCACAAATTATCCTGCTTTTTTTCTACATCCGATTTTTTAGCCGTCCCCCGATTCTAGCCTCTGTATACAGCTTTTTTGGTTGTTTCGGCGGCAAGCGGACATTTTTTTGAAAGATTCTTGACAACCGTCCACGGCGCTGTATAATAAGGGTATAAGAGATTCCGGGTCATGCATACCGACGAAAAGATCCCGGCAGGAGCCGATCTTCCCGGGTGGCTGACCGGACGCGCAGGAGTTCATCCCTCTTGCGCGCAATCGATTTCAAAGCGACGGAGGAAAGCACTATGTATACTATCGGTATCGATCTCGGCGGAACGAATATCGCCGCCGGCATCGTGGACGAAAACATGAAGATCGTAAAGAAAGCAAGCGTTCCGACCCCTGTCAGCCGCGGCGGAGACGCTATTATGGCCGACATGGCCGGCCTGTGCAAACGGCTTTCACAGGAGGCAGGGATCGCCCTGGATTCTATCTCCTCGGTAGGCGTGGCGAGCCCCGGCACGATCCTTTATGAGGAAGGCATGGTGGAACGTTCGGACAATCTGCACTTTTTCCGCTTTCCCATTGTGGAAAAATTCCGGGCGCTCTTCCCTGTCCGCCAGGTCTTTTTGGAGAACGATGCAAACGCCGCCGCCTATGCGGAGGCCCTCTGCGGCGCGGCACGCGGCACGCGTGACTCGGTGATGATCACGCTCGGAACCGGTCTCGGCGGCGGTATCGTCATCAACAAAAAGATCTATTACGGCTGGAACGGGGGCGCTGCCGAACTCGGCCACGTGGTCATCAAGAAATACGGACGTCTCTGCAACTGCGGCCGTCACGGCTGCTGGGAGGCCTACTGTTCCGCCACCGGTCTTATTAAAACGACCGAGGAAATGCTGGAAGAATGTCGCCGCCTAAAGCATAAGACCCTGATGACCGACGAAGTGAAAAAGTATGGGAAGGTCAATGCGCGCGTCGCCTTTAACGCCATGCGCGCCGGAGACGTCTACGGACGGCAGGTCGTGGAACTTTATCAAGACTATCTGGCCGAGGGGATCGTGAACCTCATCAATATCTTCCAGCCCGAGGTCCTTTCGATCGGCGGCGGGATCTGCAACGAAAAAGAGTATCTCGTCTCCCCCGATTTTCTCCAACGCATCTCGGAAGAGCAGTTCACCCGCGATTCCGGCCGCAAGACTACCATCCGCATTGCGGAACTCGGCAACGATGCCGGTATCATCGGCGCGGCCGCGCTGGAACGGAACGCAATGGCATAATGCCGCTTCCGATCAGTCAGCTCTGTGATCTCTCAAAAAACAAAAGCGACAGACTTTCGGGTTTGTCGCTTTTATATTGCCGTGCCGCCGGAACGGATGCGTTGCCGTGACGTCAAAACGGGTGCTCATCCGTAAATGAGCAAGCCCGGCCGGAAGCCCTTCGGCCTTGCAAACCGATCGGGAAAGCGAAAAAGGGAGGAGCTTTTACGGATTATCTTTATCCCTCTCTTCGCGGTAGTTTTTTGCCTGCGCCGTGAAGAGTTCGTAATACCGCGCGTGCTTCTCCATCAGATCGCGATGGGGGCCGCACTCCTCGATCCGCCCGTTTTCCATCACGATGATCTGCCCGGCCGTCGTGGCGCCGGAAAGGCGGTGCGAGACAAGAAGCGTGATCTTGTCGGCGCCGAGAGCGGAAAAACGCGAAAACACGGCTTCTTCTGCCAGCGGATCAAGCGAGGCCGTCGGTTCGTCCAGTATCAGAATGTCGGATTTTTTGTAAAAGGCGCGGGAGATCGAGAGTTTCTGCCACTGTCCTCCCGAAAGCTCAACGCCGTTCTCCTCAAAATACCGCTGCAACGGGGTGTCGTATCCGTCCGGCAGGGCGCGGATAAAGCCGTCCGCTTCTCCGAGGCGGGCGGCCGCCTCGACCTCCCCGGGGGCAGGAGCATGCGTAACATCCCCAAAGGTGATGTTTTCCCCGGCCGTTACGGCGTATTGTCCGTAATCCTGGAAGATCACACCAAAAAGGCGGTAATAGGCCGCCGGTTCGTATTCCCGCAGATCCTGCCCATCAAAAAGGATCTGCCCGGCCGTCGGATCGTACAGGCGGGTCAGCAGTTTGATCAGCGTGGTCTTCCCCGCGCCGTTCAGCCCGACGAGGACGGTCGTTTCCCCGGTACGGAGCGTAAAACTCACGTCGTTCAGCACATCCCGCGCCCCGCCGGGATAGCGGAAGGAAACGTGCCGGAACTCGATGGTGTGCGCCTTTCCGCGTTCGGGGACGCGGCCGGGGGTCAGAGAAGGCAGAATCTCGGTCTTTTCCCGCATATACACGATCATATTGTCGATGAAGAGCGTCCCCTCATAGATCTTCGCCATGGAGGTGATCGCCACCGAAACGTAAGAAAGAACAGAGGTCAAAGCCCCCGTATAAAGAGAATAGTCACCGATCTGCCCCTGCCCTGCCCCCATCCGGAAAATCACGTAAGCCAACAGAAAAAGATTTCCGACCAGGGTAAGAAAATTCGTGGCAAGCATCCATGCGTTTTCGGAATATACCAATCGGCGGATCCCCCGGTAGTAGGTACCGAAAGCCGTCTTGTAGCGCTCGATCATCGGATCGGCAAGATCCATGATACGCACTTCCTTGGCCTTATCCTTATCCACAAGCTGGCGCGAAAAATACTCCATCCGCAACCTGTCCTTGGAATGGCGGCGCATATACTTGAAATTCCGGGTGCGGTATATACAGCTCACGAGCGCGCCGGGGAAAGAAAGCAGGATCACGATAACCGGCGCCAGCGGGTGCAGACCGGCAAGAATGGCCACGAAGCTGACGGCGCTGATCAGCGCACTGATCAGATCGAAGGTGGCGCGCAGAATGGCAAGCGGCCGCATCCCGGCTTCCCGATTGGCGTTCTCGAGTTTTTCATAGAATTCCGGCCGGTCAAAGGAGGACAGATCAAGTGTTTTGGCCTTGGCCATGATCTTCAGCCGGATGTGATTGCTGAGAAGTTCCCCCGCCAGATTGTTTACCGTGGTGCTGAGGCGGTTGACGACCCGGGTGCCGAGCAGATACAGGAACTGAAAGATCAGGAGAAAGGTCACGTTCCGGAAGCGCCCCGTGAAGGCTTCCCGCAGGAATGCCAAAAAATTGTCGGCCGTGCCGCCCCCTTCGGAAAGAAGCTCCGCCACGGCGTTCAGTATATCGCGGGTAATCCACGCGCCGACCACCGGCAGGATCCCTTCCACGAGGCAGAAAAACGCCATAAGGAACAGCAACACGGGTTTTGTCTCGTATACGAGTTTAATCACATAAAAAAGACGCTGAAAGAAGCCGGCACACACGCGGAGGATATATCCGGGCCACTCCCGAAGTTTTTTCGGCTTTTCGAGTCCGTCCGACTGGCGCGGACGGAAGTTTGGCATTTCGGGCGGCATTTCATTCACTCCCTTTCATCAATTCCCGGGCCACTGCCAGCGAGGCGTTCATTTTTTCAGGGGTCAGCGTCCCGTCCGGACGCATACAACTGCATTCCAACGTCACAGTGCCGCGGTACCCCGCACGGAGAAGAGACGACGTGAAGCCCAGAAGATCCACCCGCCCTTCCCCGAGATGAAGGACCTGCAGGTGTTCAAAATCCCGGTAGCCGCCCCCGTAATCGTTGAGATGAATATGCCGGATCTTTCCTGCGCGCAAGATCGTCCGGCCGGGTGCTGAAAAAAGCGCCGCCTCTTCCCGGTGGAACGCCGCCATTTTGGTGTCGTACGTAAAGGCCGCATCGGGATAGGTCGCGTGGAGGGCGAGCAGATGCGCTAAAGGAGACCCCACCGCGCAGACGACATTTTCCACCGTCAGAAGGAGTCGATAACGCCGGGCGATATCCGAAAAAACCGCATACGCCTCCATATGTCTTTGAAAATTCCGGTCGCTGGGCAATCCGTTCCAGAGATGCAGGACCAGCTTCTCCGCGCCGAGGCGGGCGGCATATTCGCAGTTCAGAGTGAACCGTTTCTCGGCTTCTTTTCGGTTCTCTTCCCCGCCGAGGCCGATATACTCGCCGATCTGCTTCTCCATATGAAAGACCGGGAAGCGAAAGCCGCTGGCAGAAAAATCGGAAAGAACGGCATCAGCCTTTCCATACCACGCCTCGTACATCATAAATTCAAAAGCATCTGCCGAAAGGCTCTCCGCGACCCGGAGAAAGCAGCGGTGGTCACGCCCGTTTACCCGGCCGATGAAGGCGCCGGTAGAGCAAAGTATCTCACCCATACAGTTCTTCCTTCCCGTGTGAAAAAAGAATATTGTCCCCCTCCAGCATCAAAAGACCGTAGCGCGCGACCCCGTCCGGCGGAGCGCCGATACTGCCGGGGTTAAAAAGCCAGAGAGGCCCGCCCTCCTCTTCGGAAAGCCGGGTCTCGGCCGGGACGTGCGTATGTCCGTAGAGCACGATGTCTGCCCCGGCACTCTTTCCGGCGCTGATCAGCCCGGAAAGTCGGTATTTCGCCCCGACCGTATGTCCGTGCAGCAGCAGGATCCTGTGTCCGGCGGCGGTATAGGTCTCGGTAAGCGGTCGCTCCATCCCGTAAAAGGACAGAGAGGAATCACAGTTCCCGAGAACGCGGAAGAAGGGCGGGCAGCCGCCCCGGAGACAGATCTCCTCCGCGTCTGCTATCCCGTCTCCGAGGAAAAAGACCGCATCGGCGTCCCGGTGGCGGGCCAGGGCACGCTCCATCGCGGCCGTGCGGCCGTGTGAATCCGAAAAAATCAGAAATTTCATTCTTCTGTCTCCTGTCACGCCGTCCAAACGGCGCATATACTGCTAACACAGAAAAAAGTGAGGTGATAGCATGGAATTTGACCCGCGCGTTTTGGAAACGCTTCTCGCTCTGGACGATACGACCCTATGGAGCACGGTACGCCGCCTGGCGGAAAAGAACGGTATCACGCTCCCGCCCGGTTCCCCGCCCGCCGCCGAGATGCAGAGGCTCCGGGATTCGCTTTCCCGCAAGAGTGCGGCCGACGTCAAGGAAGCGGCACGGATCCTGCGGGAGGTACAGGCCGCGCAGAAAAAGCAGTAGAACATGGAAAACGCCATGCCGGATCTCTCCGGCCTGCTCGGAGCGTTGCTTTCTAATCCTTCCGCACTGGCGACCGTGGTCAACCTCTTCTCGGGGCTCGGGGGGCAAAAGGAAGCCCCCTGTGCCTCAGAAGAAGTTCCCTGCCCGCCACCGTGCCCGGATGATTGTCCGCCGTCCTGCCAGGACGAAAAGACCTGTGCCCTGCCGCACCCGCCCCCCTGTCGGGAGGAATGCGACGGTAAGCCGCCCCCGCCCTGTCCGCCCTGTCCCCTGCCCCGCAAAAAGCGACGCTGCGACGAGCGGCGCGCGCTTCTCTTTGCCTTACGTCCTTTTTTGTCGGAGGGACGGCAGGGAGCGCTGGACAGCATCCTCAGCGTACTGGAGATACTCGAACTCTTTGAAAAAAAGAACGGGGGGTGCGGATGATGTACAGCCGGAATTTTTCCGATAAAGACAGAGACCGGATCATCCTGCCGGCGCATTACGGCGGAACCTTCTTCCGGGAACGTGAGGAGCGACCTGCGAGGAGGCCGGACGGTGAAAGCACCTCACAGGAGCGGGAGCTGCAGGGGGGCGGCAACGCCCCCGCAGACCGAAAAGCAGAAGCGGAAAGCGAAATTGAAAGCAAATTGGGAAGCAAAGCGGAAATCCCGACGAATCCCCCGTGGGAGGATGACGCTCCGCAAAAGGACGAGAGCCACGGACGCGAGGAAACGACGGCAAAGGCCGCCGGGCTCAATCTCGCCGCATTCGGTCAGCCGGCGCAGAAAGAGCGGCCGGACGGGCGGGACCGAAGCCTCGGGGAAGATGCCGGATGCCGAAAGACCTGCCACGTGCTGTCACGGGAAAAGAGCGCCCCGGTCAGGAGCGGGCTGCTTTCCGACCCGGAGGAGT
The DNA here is from genome assembly GCA_949282345.1 of uncultured bacterium. Lineage (GTDB taxonomy): Bacteria > Bacillota > Clostridia > Oscillospirales > CAG-272 > UBA1740. Next base: position 23,020 of record CASDOQ010000013.1, read on the forward strand.
TATTGCTGGCGGCACTGGCGTTTCTTCTCTTCGGGTGCGAAAAGCACGACGACCTGCTTGCCTGTATCCTGCTCTACTTATTGTTTGTAAAATGAATTGTTTTGTTTACAAAATCAGAAAAACGTGAACTGCGCCGTTTCGGAAAGCCCATCCAGCACCTTGTGCGTGCGAAGCAGTTCAATGACGGTTTTGGAAAGGCCGGCCTTCTCCCGGAGTTCTTCTACCGAGTAGATTTCGCCGGTCTTTTCCCGCGCTTCCACAATCTTTCTTGCCGCGGTTTCTCCCAGCCCGCCGAGCGAGAGGAACGGCATCCGGATGCCGCCGTCCTCGGGGAGGAAAGCCGTCGCGTCCGAGCGGTAGAGATCGATCGGCAAAAATCGCACGCCCCTCAGGATCGCTTCCCGCGCCAGCATCATGGCGGCCAGTTGTTCCTCATCCTTCTGCGTGGTATCTTTTTTGTCTTTTCCTTCGATCTCGTTGATCAGTTTGGTGACGGCGGCACGTCCGCCCGAAACGACGGCGGCATCAAATCCGCCGGGAGCCACGGTGAAATATGCCGCATAAAACTCCTTCGGATAATAGATCTTATACCAACCGAGACGGATCGCGGTGATGGCGTAAGCGGCAGCGTGCGCTTTCGGAAACATATACTTGATCTTTTTGCAGGATGCGATGTACCAGTCCGGCACTTCGTGCGCCCTCATGGCTTCCTCGTATTCCGGCTTCAGCCCGCGCCCCTTGCGCACATCCTCCATGATCTTGAAAGACATCCCGTTTTCCAAGCCGTGACGGATCAGATAGAGCATGATGCTGTCACGCGTCCCGACCACCTCGGAAATATCGCAGATCCCTTCCTTGATAAGGTCCTGCGCATTGCCGAGCCAGACGTCGGTGCCGTGCGTAAGCCCTTCGATCTGCATCAGGTCGGCGAAGGTTTTGGGCTGGGCGTCGATCAAGACCTGCTGAACGAAGCGCGTCCCGGTCTCAGGCAGACCGAGCGTCCCGATCTCACAACCGACATCCGCGGCCGAAACGCCGAGCGGCTCGATCGAAGTAAAGAGCTTATAGATCTCTTTATCGTTCATCTTGACGTCCATCACACTCTTGCCGGTATAGCGTTCCAGCATTTTGTACTTGGTCGGCATATCGTGTCCGAGTTCATCCAGTTTCAGGATGGTATCGTGCAGATAGGAGAACTGGAAATGCGTGGTGACGATATCCGAATGCGGGTCGTCTGCCGGATGCTGGATCGGAGTGAAATCGTAGACCTCGTACTCCCGTGGGACAACGATGATCCCGCCGGGGTGCTGACCGGTGGTGCGTTTGATCCCGACGCAACGGCTGACCATCGAATCAATCTCCGCACGAGGCAGAGCGATCTTCCTCTCCTCGAGATATTTCATAATGTACCCATAGGCAGTCTTATCGGCCAGCGTACCGATCGTTCCGGCACGGTACACGTTTCCTTCCCCGAACAGTTCCTCGGTATACTTGTGCACGCGCCCCTGTACCTCGCCGGAGAAGTTTAAGTCAATATCGGGGGATTTATCCCCGTAAAATCCGAGGAAAGTCTCAAAAGGGATATCGTGCCCGTCAGAGATCATCGGGGTGCCGCACACGGGACAGTCCTTATCCGGCAGGTCGAAGCCCGAACCGACAGAGCCATCCGTGAAGAATTCCGAATGACGGCAAGACGGGCAACGGTAATGCGGCGCCAGCGGATTGACCTCGGAAATGCCGGACATACTGGCCACGAAGGACGAGCCGACAGAGCCTCGGGAACCGACGACATACCCGTTATCTTCGCTGAATTTCACGAGTTTCTGCGCGATCATATACAGAACAGCAAACCCGTTTTTGATGATTGAATCCAGCTCGCGCCGGAGGCGCGTTTCCACAATCTCGGGTAACGGATCGCCGTACCATTCATGCGCGCGGTCCCAACAGAGCTTTTGAAGTTCCTCCTCAGCGCCGTCCATGTGCGGGGGATAGTTCCCCTTCGGGATCGGGCGGATATCCTCAACCATCGCGGCGATCTTCTGCGTGTTTTCAATGACCACTTCCCGGGCGGTAGCCTCCCCGAGATAGGAAAACTCCTCCAGCATCTCCCCGGTGGTGCGCAGATAAAGCCCTACGTCGGCATCCGCCCCCGGATATTTCATGCCGGCCAGCAGGATCTTACGGCAGATTTCGTCCTCTTTGTTGAGAAAGTGCGCGTCGCACGTGGCCACCACGGGGCGGCCGTACTTCCGCCCGAGCGCCACAATCCGGCGGTTCAGATTCCGCAGGGCTTCCTCATCCGCAACCGTCTGCTCCCGGATAAGGAAGCGGTTATTGCAGATTGGCTGAATCTCCAGGTAATCATAATATTCAACGATCGTGCGCAGATCGCTTTCGGAACGATTTTCGAGCAGGGCGCGGAAAAGTTCGCCGGCCTCACACGCAGAGCCGATAATCAGCCCCTCCCGATGGCGGTCAAGCACGCTCTTCGGGATTCTCGGAAAGCGGTGATAGCATTTCAAATACCCGTAGGAGACAAGCTTATAAAGATTTTTCAGGCCGGTCATGTTCCGGGCGTAGATCACCATATGATAGGGCTTGAGACGCAGAGGATCGGTCGTGTCGCGCAACAGGGTGGCAAGTTCCCCGTAGGTGCGTATCCCTTCCCCATCAAGCTGTTCAAGCATCTTGAAAAAGACGGCCGCCAGCATGGCCGCATCGTCGGAAGCCCGGTGATGGTTGAAATCCCCCAGTCCGTAATGCGCGCCGAGGGAATCCAGCGTATGCTTCTGGAGTTTCGGATTCAGGTAGCGCGAAAGCGCCAGCGTATCAAGGTACGGGTTGGTGAACGGAACGCCATAACGCTCCGCCGCGGCGCGGATAAACCCGATATCGAAGTTGGCATTGTGCGCAATCAGAAGTGAATCACCGCAAAAGTCAAGAAAACTTTGCAAAGCCTCCTCTGTCTTGGGAGCGTCCTTGACCATCTCGTCCGTGATGTGGGTGATCTCGGTAATCTTTTCCGGGATCGGCATTTCGGGATTCACAAAGGTGCAGAAGCTATCGAGGATCTCGCCCCCCCGGATCCGAACGGCACCGATTTCCGTAATACCGCATCCGACGGCGGAAAGCCCGGTCGTTTCAATATCGAACACGACCGCATCCCCCGCAAGCTCGCCCTCGTGCGTTCCGTAGAGGATCGCGGCCGTATCGTTGACGAAATAGGCCTCCATCCCGTACAGGACTTTGAGTTCCGGGTATTTCTTCTCCTTCTCCAGCATGATCTCCGGGAAGGCCTGTACGGTACCATGGTCGGTAATGCCGATGGCCGTATGTCCCCAGCGCTTGGCAGTGGCCACGATCTCGTCCGGGCGCGTCAGAGCATCCATCGAGGACATATTGGTGTGCAGATGTAGCTCTACGCGTTTTTCCGGCTCATCGTCGCGCCGGTAACGGTGCGAAATGCGGGCAATGCTGTTCGGCGCGATGACAAGCTCGTTATTCATGTACTGCTCACGATAGAGTTTTCCCTGCACGGCCAGTACGGCTCCCGGCTTGATATCCTTGGCAAAGGCGGCCGCCTCAGCCGAGAACGAGCGGCGCAGATAGATCGAGGACGAACTGTCGCTGATCCCGAGCACGACCGTCACGCGGTCGCCGTTCCGGCTCTCGCGCAGATCCTTGCTGAAGACTTCCCCGAAAACCAGAAGGCTTCCCCCTTCTTTTCCCTGCACGGCGGAGAGCGGTGTCGGGGAATCGAGCGGCATACCGCGCCCGAGGATCCATTCCGGCGAAGAAATGTCAAAGAGCGAACTGCCGAGCTTCAGGGTTTTTTCGTCCTCGTGCCCGGCTTCCGATGCGGCATCGACAAGACTGACGCGCTTTTCATAATCGGGGTTCTCCATAGGGGGGAGGGATTCGCGGTGTCGGTTCTCGGCCTCCGCCATCCGCTTCATCTGCTCGGCCTGGCGGAGGCGTTCCTTTTCCGCAAAAGCTTCGGCTCTGGCGCGGCTCTTTTCCTCCGCATCCTCGCTCGAACGGATCGTGACGGTCTTTCTGACCCCGTACCGGCTCTCAAGAATAGCGGAGAGAAGCCCAGCCGTTTTATCAAGGAGCGCTACGCCGGCCGCCGTGAAGGGGATCTCCACCGCCAGCGTATCGCCTTCGGTCCGGCAACGCGCCTCATAGAAAAATCCGTTGGAAACCGCGCCGATCTTGGCGGCCTCGCGATAGATCTCGGGCATCACCGACGGGGAAAACTCCTCCGGCGGATAATGCGGAAAAATCCGGAAAGAAAACGCCCCGGTAAGTGCGCACAGGTCGTCTTCCACAGCATAGAGTTCCTCCGCGTCCCGACGGGTCTTATAGGCCATATGTAATTCAAGCCGCGGCGGTTCGCGCGTTGCCCAGCGGAAACGCAGGATCTCCCCCTCGTCCAACAGGCGGCGGCGCATCTCATCCGCCGGATGATAACGGCTGCCGATGATCTTCTCGTATGCTTCTTTTTCGGTCATTTTTCCATTTCTTTCAGTTTGTTTATCAAAGTACCGATGATCTCATCCTCCCGGATCTTTCCGAGGATCTCTCCGTGCGAAAAGAGAACGGCCTCTCCCCTGCCACCCGCGATCCCGATATCGGCCTCACGCGCTTCTCCGGGGCCGTTCACAACGCACCCCATCAGGGCGACCGTCAGCGGAAGCCTGTCCACCCCCGCCTCCCGGGTCGCTTCTTCAAAGCGGCGGGAAAGCGAGATCAGATCGATCCCGGTACGGCCGCAGGTCGGGCAGGATACGATCCGCAGGTGCGGCCGCACCGAAAGGCCGAGGGAAGCCAAGATCTCTTCGGCCGCGCGCACCTCTTGTACCGGATCATCGGTCAGCGAGACCCGGACGGTATCACCGATCCCTTCGGCGAGCAACGTACCGATGCCGACCGCGCCGCGTACCGTGGCGGCGGTTCCGCCGCCGGCCTCCGTCACACCGAGGTGGAGCGGATAATCGGTCCGCTCGGCCAATATCCGGTTGGCGGCGATCATGACGGGAACCGAGGAGGACTTCACCGAAACGGCAATGTCGTAAAAATCCTCGGCTTCCAACAAGGCAATATGAGAAAGCGCACTCTCGGCGAGTGCCTCCGCGGTCGGCGCGCCGTACTTTGCAAGCAGTTCTTTTTCCAACGAGCCGCCGTTCACCCCGATGCGGATCGGTACGCCGTTTTTACGGCAGGCGGCGGCAACGGCCGCCACGCGGTCACGCCCCCCGATATTCCCGGGGTTAATGCGTATCTTATCCGCTCCGGCCTCGATCGCCGCCAGCGCCAGCCGGTAATCAAAATGAATATCGGCGCAGAGCGGAATGCCGATGCCGGACTCGTGCAGATAGGAAAAAACGCGCGCGGCTTCGGCATCCGGAACCGTCAGCCGGACCAGATCGCACCCTGCCGCCTCCAAAGCCCGCACTTGCCGCAGAGAAGCCTCAAAATCATGCGGATCGGTGTTGGTCATCGATTGAACCGAAACAGGAGCGCCGCCGCCGATTTCGAGCGAGCCGGCGCGGATTGCACGGCTCTTGCGCCGCGTAGCGTAGAGATTCATAACGCCTCCGAAAAGATCAGAATAGGAAGATCAGTCAACGAAACAGCTTGACAATATCCTTTCCCGTAATGAGGATCATCAGACCGAAAAGCAGGAGGAGTCCCGCGGTGTGGATCAGATTTTCCACCTTTTGCGGCACCGGCTTCCGGGTGATCATCTCCCAGAGTACAAAAACGATATGCCCGCCGTCGAGCGCGGGGAGCGGGAAAAGATTGACGACGCCGAGGTTCAGACTGATGACCGAAACGAGATAGAGGAAATTCCAGACCCCGCTCCGGGCGGCATCGGTCATGGCGCCCGCCACTCCGACCGGCCCCGAGACCGCGTCCACCCCATAACGTCCCGTCAAAAGATCAAAGAAGGATTCCCATACCATGCGCACCGTCATGGTAGAACGGTAAAATGCCTGGCGGAAAATGCCGAAAAAGCCGGTATCGTCCTCGGTCAGGTAAAAATCCCGGCCACCCATCAATTGCCCGTCTTCAATAAAAGTGGGGAAATTCACATCGGAGAGCGTGACCTCTTCCCCGTCGCGCAGAACCCTGACCTTTACCGGCCGGATACCGCGCCGCATGATCTCATAATCGAGCTCCGTGCCGATATGCACGCGCCGACCGTCAACAGAGAGGATCACGTCCCCCTCCCGCAGGCCCGAGTCATAACTGGAAACGGGTCTCTCCACGTCCGAAAAGCGGCCGACCGTCGTTCCGGTGCGCGTTCCCGGAAGCGCCGATACGATCAGCAGAATGATCAGCGCACCGACGAGAAGATTGGTCAGCGCACCGGCCGCCATAATGATCAGGCGCTGCCACGCGGGCTTGGTGCAGAGCGCGTCCGGCTCCCCGGAGGCTTGCTCTTCTCCCGCCATACTGACGTATCCCCCTATCGGGAAAAGACATATTTTGTAAACAGTACTTGTCTTTTTGGAAGTAATAGAAACAAGTTTCGGCCCCATCCCGATCGAAAACTCCAACACCCGTACCCCGCAGGCGCGGGCGGCGAGAAAATGCCCGCATTCATGCACAAGGATCAGAATGCCGAACGCAAGGACCGCCAGCAAAACATAAACGAATTCCATCAAGTTCTCCTCTTACCTGTTATGAGCTCTTCCGTAATTCTTCGGGCGGCGGCGTCGGCCGAAAGGATCCCCTCCAGCGATCTTTCCGAAAAAAGATCCGCCGCGGCATCATAGGCCGCCGCCACCGTGCGCGGGATATCCGCAAAAGATATCCGATCGTTGAGAAATGCGCCGACCGCCACCTCATCGGCGGCGTTCAGCACGGCAGGAGCGGCTCCTCCGCAAAGGATTGCCCGACGGCAGAGCGGCAGAAGCGGGAAGGCCTCTTCATCCGGGCGGGAAAAACTGAGCGTCGCCAGTTCCGCAAGATCCAGCGGCGGGATCACCGCCTGTGCCCGATCGGGATACGACAGAGCGTACTGCACGCAGCTCCGCATATCGGGGACGGAAAGCTGTGCAATGACCGTGTTATCAATATATTCCACCGCAGAATGAATTATACTCTCGCGGTGTACGAGAACCGTAACGTCCTCGGGCTTCACGTCAAAAAGATGGACCGCCTCGATCAGTTCAAAGCCCTTGTTCATCAGCGTGGCGGAGTCGACCGTGATCTTCTCCCCCATCCGCCAGGTAGGATGGGCCAGTGTCTGCGCTTTGGTCACGGCCTCGAGCTCTGCTTTCCCGTAACCGTAGAAAGGACCGCCGGAAGCCGTCAGGAGGATCCGGCGCACCTCGCCCGGATGCCCCGAGAGAAGGCACTGAAAGATCGCGCAGTGTTCACTGTCTACCGGGAGAAGTTCCGCAGAGTTTTCCCGCGCGGTCCTCTTCACGATCTCCCCGGCGATCACCAGAGATTCCTTGTTGGAGAGTGCAAGCCGCAGTCCCCGTCGCAGGACCGCCAGCGTCGGGGCAAGACCGTCCTTACCGAGGATCGCATTCACGACGGCGGTGGCATGGGTCTCTGCAATGGCGGCAAGCAGTCCCTCCTCGCCGGAAAGAATGCGGGTGGCGGTATCGCGCACGCGCACACGCAGATCGGCCGCCGCGGACGGGTCGGTCACGGCGCAGAGGCGTGGAGAAAAAACGCGTATCTGCTCTTCCAGAAGCGCAACCGAACGGCGCGCAGAAAGTAGATCCACCGCGATCCCCTGCTCTGCCGCCACGGAAAGAGCCTGACGCCCCACGGAGCCCGTAGACCCAAGCACCGCAAGCCGCTCCGGGAAAGAAAAATGGTTTTTCATAGGATCTCCTTTCGGAAGGAAGAGAGAGGCGAGGAAAAATCCCCGCCTTTCCGATCAATAAAAGAGATGGGTACCCGAGCTGATAAGGTACAGAAAGAGGAAGAGGGGCGCCGTGGCGATCACCGAATCAAAGCGATCCAGCACGCCTCCGTGTCCCGGGAAGATCCGACCGTAATCCTTGATCGCGTTTTCCCGCTTGATAACCGAAAGCGCCAGATCCCCGATCTGGGAAACGACCGAAACGCAGAGCGCACAAAGGGCAAGTACGGGATAATTGGGGGTCAGGTCTTCTTTCCCAAGGATCAGACCGTACGAGAGAAACGCGGCGATGCAGAAGACAATGCCGCCGATGCTTCCCTCCACGGTCTTTTTCGGGCTGACGTCGGGTGCCAGCTTATGCCGGCCGAAAAGCCGCCCGGTAAAATAGGCAAAAGTATCGGTGATCCACGCACCGAGATAGGGCAGAAGGAACCAGTATACTCCGTTCGGAATATAGCGCAAAAGTGCCAGCGAGACAAAAGCCATCGTCAGATAGAAGCACCCGGCAAAAGCGCGCGAAGCCTCCGCGAACGTGAAGCGACCTCCGCGAAAAACAGAGAGTCCCATCAAATACAGAAAAAACAGAAAGAAGAGCGCCGCCGTCAGCAAAAGATATTTCCCTGCCTCGGAGCCGAAAAAGGCGCAGAAAGGGAGAGCGGCACCCAAGAGAAGCGCGGGGACGAGAACGAAAGGCTCCCCGGAAAGCGAAAGGCAGCGCAACAGTTCAAAAATCCCTACGGCGCAAAGGACGGCGCACGCCGCCGGGTATACGACGGTATCCGAGAAGATCAGGATCGGGACGAACAGGCAAAGCAGGACCGACGCCGTAATGATTCTCGTTTTCATTTCACACCTCCGAAGCGGCGGACACGCCCGGCGTAGGAATGCAGGGCCTCGTCCACGTCGCGCTCCTTCATATCCGGCCAAAGCGTTTGGGTGGAATAAAGTTCGGAATACGATGCCTGCCAGAGCAGGAAGTTGGAAAGACGGCGCTCCCCCGCCGTCCGGACAATGAGATCCGGGTCGGGAGAATGGGCCGTATACAGGTGGGAAGCGATATCCTCCTGCGTGACGGCAGTTTTTCCCTCCGCAAGGAGAGAGTTCACCGCGTGCACGATCTCGTCGCGGCCGCCGTAATTGATCGCAATATTCAGCGTATAATCGTCAAAAAGCGCGGCCGACTCGCGTTCCAAACGCTCCATCTTCTCGCGCAGTTCCGGCGAAAGTGGGGACTTATCTCCGATAAAAACGAAACGGACCCCATGCTGGCGGTATTCGGCAAGAAGCGTATCGACGTACTTGTCAAAGAGCTTCATCAGCGCGTCGACTTCGTCTTTCGGACGGCTCCAGTTTTCAGTGGAAAAAGCATAGACCGTCACCGTCCGGATACCGATCTTTTTGCAATAACGGAAAATACGACGGCAGGCCTCAGCCCCTGCCGCATGTCCCGCCTTGCGCGGCAGTCCCCGGCGGCGTGCCCAACGGCCGTGTCCATCCATGATGAACGCGACGTGGGCAGGCACCGCAGCGGGCGCACCGACTGCTTTTTTACGGAAAAGCCCCATCAGATCTCCATGATCTCCTTCTGCTTGGCGGCTGTCACTTCGTCGATCCCCTTGATATACTTATCGGTAAGATCCTGCACCTGCTTGTCGCCCGCTTTGGCCTCGTCCTCGGTCATCTCGTTGTTCTTCTTCTTGGCTTTGATGGCATCGTTGGCTTCGCGGCGGATATTGCGGACGGCGACCTTGGCGTCCTCGCCCATTTTGGCGACCTGCTTCGTCATGGCGCGGCGGGTCTCCTCGGTCATCGCCGGGAAGATAATGCGGATGCAGGAGCCGTCGTTCTGCGGGTTCAGGCCGAGGTCGGAAGCGAGGATAGCCTTCTCGATCGCCTTAAGCTGGCTCTTATCCCACGAATTGATCAGCAGGGTGCGCGCGTCCGTTACCTTCATCTCCGCAATCTGGTTGATGGGGGTCGGCGTGCCGTAATAGTCGATCGTCACCTTGGAAAGCACCTCGGGGCTTGCGCGCCCGACGCGGAGCACCAGCAGGGATTTGCCGTATGCCTCCACGCTCTTTTTCATCTTGCTCTCAAATTCAGCGGTTTCAAATTTCATGTCTGTATCTCCTTTTCCTTGTTTTTTCACTCGGCGATGACCGTCCCAAGGGCTTCCCCCATGACGGCGCGGTAAATATTTTCGGCCCGGTCAAGACCGAAGACCAACGTTTTCATTTTGTTATCCATGCAGAGAGCGGCGGCGGTGGAATCGATCACCTTCAGATTCTTCCCGAGAATTTCGGAATAGGAGATCGTGTCGAGTTTGCGGGCGGTCGGATCTTTACGCGGATCCGCCGTGTACACGCCGTCAATATTTTTGGCCATCAGCATGGCATCCGCGCCGATTTCGATCGCGCGGAGCGCTCCGGCCGTATCGGTTGAGAAATAGGGACGGCCGAGGCCGCAGGCAAAGATGACGACGCGCCCGGCCTCAAGATGTGAGACGGCGGCATCCCGCGTGTAATACTCCCCGACTTCTTTCATATCCACGGCGCAAAGGACGCGGGCATCCATCCCGGTGCGGATAAAGGCATCCTGTAGATACAGGGAGTTGATGGCCGTGGCCAGCATCCCCATGTAATCCCCGCGGGTGCGATCGATCGGGACCTCTGCTCGGCCGCCGCGCCAGATATTCCCGGCTCCCACGATCACGGCAACCTGAACCCCGGCCAAAAGGCAACGGTTGATCGCCCGGGCGACCTCACTCACAAACGCATCGTTCAGAATTCCGTCTCCGCCGGCGGCCAATGCTTCTCCGGACAGTTTGAGAAGTACCCGTTTATATTTCGGTTCCATACGCTCTTTCTTTCCTCATAAAAAATTTATTCTTTTCTATTGTAGCATATCCGCCGGATGAATGCAAGAAAAAAGACGGGGAAACCCGTCTTTCTTCCGAAAAATTTCTTGAAAAGTTATTGCTGAACCATTTTGGCAATCTCTTCCGCAAAGTTTTCTTCACGTTTTTGAATGCCTTCGCCCTTATCGTAGCGATAGAACTTCGTGACCTTGATCGCTCCGCCGAACTCACGGGCAGCGGCGGCAATATACTTACCGACGGTCAGAGAGTCGTCCTTGACATAGGGCTGTTCGGTCAGACAGTTGGTCTCATAGAATTTGCCGAGCTTCCCGTTGATGATGCCTTCCAGAACCTTGGCGGGCTTGCCGGCGAACTTCGGATCCTGTTCCATCTGCTTGGAAAGGATGTCCTTTTCCTCCGCGAGGACAGACTCGGGAACCGAGGCACGATCGACGTACTGGCTGGGGAGCGCCGCGGCCTGCAAGGCAATATTCTTGGCAAATTCGGCAAAGCCGGGATTGGAGACAGCGGCATCATCGGCCTGGAAGCAGATGATAACGCCGGTGGCCCCGCCGCCGTGCACATACGTGCTGACAACGCCTTCCGCGATCACGAAACGGCGCAGGCTGAGTTTTTCCCCAATGGTAAAGGTCTTTTCCTGCAGAGCGGCCTCGACGGTCTGCCCGTCCGCCATCGTCTTGCCCATCAGTTCCTCGACCGAAGCGGGACGGGTGGCGATGATGGTTTCGAGAATGCTCCGGACAAAGGCGCGGAAGCTCTCGTTCTTGGCAACGAAGTCGGTCTCCGAGTTGACCTCGATCATAGCGGTGACGTCTCCGACGGTGAGGATATCGACGATCCCCTCGGCGGCGATACGGCTCGCCTTCTTGGCGGTGGCGGCCATGCCCTTTTCACGCAGAACCTTCACAGCCTCTTCCATATTGCCGTCGGCTTCGGTCAGCGCGCGCTTGCAGTCCATCATCCCGCAACCGGTCTGGCGGCGGAGTTCTGCTACGTCTTTTGCAGTAAATGCCATATTTTTAATCCTCCGTGTTTTTTATTCAGCGGCTTCCGCAACTTCCTCAGCAGGAGCGGCTTCCTCGGCGGGAGCATCGGTGAGCTGTTCACCGCCGCGCCCCTCGATCACGGCATCGGCCAGCGTGGAGCCGATCAGTTTGATGGCGCGGATCGCGTCATCGTTCCCCGGGATGATATAATCGGCATCGTCCGGGTCGCAGTTGGTATCCACGATGGCAACGACCGGAATACCGAGTTTCTTGGCTTCGGTCACAGCAATGTGTTCCTTGCGGGTATCGACCACAAAGATCGCGGAGGGAAGCGTGTCCATCTCCTTGATACCGCCGTAGTTCTTTTCGAGATCCTCGATCTCCTTCATCTTCTGCGCCGCTTCCTTTTTCGGGAGCAGGTTGAAGGTGCCGTCCTCCTGCATCTTCTCAAGCTCTTTAAGCCGGTTGATGCTCTTACGGATCGTCTTGAAGTTGGTCAGCATACCGCCGGGCCAACGGACGTTCACATAGTACATACCGCACTTCTGCGCGTCTTCCTTGATGCTGTCGGCCGCCTGCTTTTTGGTGCCGACGAAAAGGATGTTGCCGCCTTCCTCGGAGACCTGTTTGACGAACGCATAGGCTTCCTCAAACTTCTTGACGGTCTTCTGCAGGTCGACGATGTGGATCCCGTTTCTCATGGTGAAGATATACTCCGCCATCTTCGGGTTCCACTTTTTGGTGGGGTGGCCGAAATGAACACCGGCCTCAAGCAACTGCTTGATGGAAATTACGAACATTGCTGTTCCTCCTTCGGTTTTTCCGCCACAGCGGGCCTTTGCGCCGCGACTTATACAAGCACCGGCGACGCACCCGTCTGTGTGAGAATTTTGTATCGCCCGGAGGCGACCTTTGCTATAATATCATCTTTTCCCCACGCGCGCAAGAGAGTTTTTCACAGTTTACAAAAAATTTACAACTCTCTTTTGAAAATCGCCCTGCGCCGCTCCCGCGGCCGCTTTCCGGCTCTGCACGGACGGCCTATACTTTACCGCGCCTTCGCCCGTGCCCGCAGGGGTGCGGCGCGCAGACGATGCCGTCCACGAGGATGATGTCCTCGCCGATCTTCTGGATCTTCTCCCAGGGGATGACGATCTCCTCCCCCTTCCCGAGCCCGAGCACCCCGCCTTCCCCGCGCACCACGATAGCCGTGATCCGTCCGTCGCAAACGTCAAACTCGATCTCGCATATATATCCCAGGCGCCGGCCGTCGCTGACGCATATCACTTCCTTATCCCGGAAGTCTTCACTGTTGCAAGATGGCATATCTCCTCCTGTCTGCCGCGTTCTTGACTTGCGCGGCATCGCTGAATTTCAATCACTACAGCCGTCACATGATCGTACTTTCAAAGAAAAGACGGCGGAGTCCGGCATAGATCAGAGGCATATCCGAAGACGGGAGCGGATTTTCCCCGCGGCCGCACTCCAGCGTGAAGGAGGGAATGCCGAGCGACGCGGCTGCCCAGTCCGCCAGCCCGCCGTATGCGGCCGGCCCCTCCGCCTCCGCGACCCGGTATCCCGAAAGCGCGGCAAACCGGGCGGCCGTGGCGCGGCTTCCCGGAACCCCGGCGGAAGCGGCGTAGTAGATCTCCTCTCCCTGCGTGTGGAGAGTCAGCAAGAGCCGGGGGGCGGCCGTCCGGATAAAGCCGCAGAGTGCCTCGGTCTCGGGCTCGGATTCCGGGTATTCGCCGCTGTAACGGGTCGGCGCACCGCCGCAGATCCCGTTCTCGACTTCGATCTTCTTGTATTCCTCAAAGCCCGCATCGTAATTGTGGTTGAGATCAACGCCGCGCGCGTTGGCCTGCCAATGCGTAAAGTCGCCCGAAGGATTCATATGCAACCGCCGCTCGGCGAGGAGATCTCCCTCGGTCGTCTCTCCCTGCGCGATGGCAACTCCGTCGGGATTCAGCATCGGGACAAAGCAAAGCATCCGATTTTCCAACATATACGGAATATGGATCCCAAAAACCTTTTGCGCTCCCGAAACGGCGATGCAAAGTTCCTCCGCAAACCGAAGAAGCAGCCCGCCGGTCAGCCACTCGCTCCCGTGGTGCGCCCCGACGTACAGGATCTTGCTTTTCCCCCGGCCGAGAAAAAGAAGAGGGATCTCCCGGCCGAGGATCGAATGGCCGAGGCAACGGTAGGACAGGAAGGGATAGGCCTCGCAAAGCCGACGGCAAATTGTTTCCGAGCGGGAAGGGGTAAGAGGAACGGCGCTCCAGTCTGTGATCATGGTACTCTCCTTTTGATTATTCCTTTTCATTCTATGCGGAGAGCGGGTCGCAGATGACTTTTCCGAAAAAAGATTGACAATTTTAAAAAAAATGATACAATGAGAATATGAAATCCATCTGAAAGGATCTCTATGAACAAGAAAATATTTCTCCGGCTCTGCGGCTCGGATCTCCTGATCCAGTTTTTTATTGCCGCAGGGACGGCGTTCGTCTGCCAGCTTTTTATTGCCGCAGGGACGGCGTTCGTCTATTTGTTGGCGTTAGGGTCAAGCCCGGTCGCCTATCCGATGCTGAAGGTCGTTCAGTTTCTTTCCCTGCTCTACTTAGCCTACGCGCTCGGGATCTCGTTCGCGCTCTTTCATCGGTCGGGCCTCGGCGCTTCTTTCCTCTTCCTCGCGGTGGCCGCTTTTTCGGACTTTGCGGGGGGGATCCTCTCGCTCGTTCTGAAATGGCTGATCGCGGAAGAATCCTTCGCATGGATCGAAGTGCTGCAAGCCTTGACCGCCGCGCTGGAATCTACGCTCTTGCCGCTTATCATTCTTTTTTCCGCCGCCTATCTCCTCTTTCTTTCCAAAAGCAAAAAACGTCCCGGCGGACTCTGGGATTTTTCAGCCCCTCTTCCGAAGGCTGCCCTCTGCACGGCGGGAATTTCACTGCTCTACAAACTCATCTTTCAGATCATGGATACGGTCGATTTTGTCCGCAGTGCTTTCGGAATGCTCAGCACCGGCGAAAAACTGACGATCGTCATTGATTTTCTGCTGATATTTCTCGGGGCGTTGGCGCACTACCTGCTCATCTATGCCATGTATATGCGCCTCTGTTATCCCGGGGAGCGCAACCGAGGCGGCGGTGCAAAAACCTGAAGGCGTTTCCCGGCGCAAAGACGAAAACCGCCTCCGAAAACAGCCTCCGAAAACCGTCCGCGATACCGTGAAAACACCGGGGTAACAAAGGCGGAAAATGCCCGGCAAAGCGGGCAGAAAGAAGAAAAAAAAGACTGCCGATCGCCCGTTTGGGCGGCAGTCTTTTTTATTTCCGATCTTCACCCGGCCGGTTTCTGTTACCCGCACCTTTCGACGCACCGATCCGGCGGCTCTGCCGCACCGTCTCTTTTATTGATTCTCCGGCGCGGCTCCAACCGGCTCTTCCCCGGGCATTGCATCCCCGGTGGGATCTTCCCTGCGGCAGGCGTACTGCCGATTGATTTTTTCCAAGAGGGCATCACCGGGTAAAAGGGGGATCAATCCCCACTCCGCAGGAAGCGCATATTTCCCCGAAGCGATGCCGGTCGGGTCTTTGGCCAGCGCCTCTTTTTCCGCGTGCGTTCTTTTCTTGATCCGGCACTCAGCGCGGAGGGCGTCCCCGTACGTCGGCGCACGCCATGCAGCAAGGAGCCGGACGGCCCCGGCGGAACGGGTGTACGCGGCCACGCCGGGACGCTTTTCAAAATGCGTGCGCATCCGTTTTTCAAGATCGCGCGTCGTCCCGGTATAGATCGCCCGATTTCGGCACAGAAGCAAATAGACGTAAGCGCCGTCAGGAGAAGAGGACACGGCGGATCTCCTCCTCCCCGGCCGGGACAGACCCCTGCGCCAGCACGGCATTTCCTCCGCCGCGCCCGCCCAACTTTTCGTGGAGCCGGGCGGACAAAGCCCGCATATCGCGCTTCCGACCGGCCAGTGCGTAGCGGTGTCCGCCCGTCCCGTCGGGCGTAAAGACCGCCGCAAAAGAAGAAAGAGACGAAGCCAGCTCCGCATACTTCCGCAATGCCCGCGGATCCAACCCGTCATAAAAGAGGCAAAGCCCGACGTCGGTTTCGGGAAGCGCGGCAAGGCGTGCCCGGCACAGGGCCTCCTCGGAAACGGCAAGACGCCCCCGCAGAGCATCGGCCTCCGCCATCAGGCGTTCCACCCCCCGGTCGGCCTCCATGACGGGAACCGAAAGCGCGCGGCTGATGCGGAAGAGGATCTGCTGTTTTTCTTCGTAGTCCCGCCACGCATCGCGCCCGCAACGGATGAAAATACGGGTGCCGCCCTTGTACGGCATAAAATCCGTAATCTTGATCACCCCCACCTCCCCGGTATGCGAAAGGTGCGGGGCACAGCACACGCAGGCATCCACCCCGGGGATCAGCACGACGCGGATGCCCTCCCGCACGCCGATTTTGGAGCGGACAGCCATCGAGGCAAGCTCCGCGGCGGAGGGATGCAGGATCTGCACCTCCAGATTCCTGAGGACGGCGAGGTTCGCCTCCTCTTCGGCTCTTTTCAGCTCTTCCGCCGAGAGCGGTATATCGGTATCCAGGGTCACCTCGTGACCGAGATGAAACCCGACGTTCTCGGCTCCGAAAAGCCGATGAAGCGTGCCGGAAAGAATATGTTCCCCGGTATGGTGCTGCAAATGCCGCATACGGCGTTCCGCATCCAGGACCCCCCGCACGCACTTCCCGACCGGGAGCGGCGCGGCAAGGATATGCCGGATCTGTCCGTTCTCCTCCCGCACGTCCCCGACCGGCAAGCCGTCAAGCGTACCGCCGTCGGCCTTCTGCCCGCCGCCCTCCGGCGCGAAAGCAGTTTCGGTCAGCACAACGCCGTATCCCCCCTCTTCGGGTTCGCAGGATACGACATCCGCGCAAAATTCGAATTGATAGACGTTATTTTCGTAAAGTTTTTTTGTCATATTTCCTCTTTTGCATCAGCGTTCTCTCTCTTGCATATAAGTATAGCGGAAACGCCAGAAAAAAGCAAGGAGAAAACCATGAACCTTTCGGAACTCGGAATCGGCGATACGGCCACCGTTCTTTCCCTGCGGCTCGCCCGCCCGGCGCGTTTGCGGCTGATGGAGATGGGACTTCTCCCGGGGGTGGAAGTCACGCTGGAACAAAGAACCCCGTGGGGGGATCCGCTCGTCATCTTTTTCCGCGGATATCGGCTCGTGATCACCCGCGCCGACGCCGCGGCCATCCGGGTCCGCGCACGGAGCGCCCCATCCCCGGAGCGTCCCTGACGGCAGGATCTCCGAAAAATTAAAAAAGCGCGGGCTTCCCGCGCTTTTTGGTTTCTGCCGCTCTCAGAGCGAGAGGATCGAGGTGGCGATGCTGAAATACACCACAAGAGAAATGGCATCCACCAGCGTGGTGATGAACGGACTTGCCATCACGGCAGGGTCAAAGCCCAGCCTCTTTGCCAGAATCGGCAGACTGCATCCGATCAGTTTGGCGGCCAGGATCGTCACGAGGAGCGAAAGACTGACCGTCAACGCAACGAGCGGCGTAATAGCGGGATTGTCGAGCAGAAGCCCGTCCACCAGCATGATCTTGGCAAAATTGACTGCCGAAAGCGTTATGCCGCAAAGAAAGGAAACGCGCAATTCTTTATACAGTACGCGTAAGATGTCCCCGAGGCGGATCTCTCCGAGCGAGAGTCCGCGGATGATGGTGACCGAGGCCTGACTGCCGGAGTTTCCGCCCGTGTCCATCAGCATGGGGATAAACGAAGTCAGGATGACCGAGGCCGCCAAAGCGCGCTCAAAAGAGGTGATGATCATTCCCGTAAAGGTGGCGCTGACCATGAGGAGAAGAAGCCACGGAATACGCGAAAGAAAGATCTCAAACGGGGATTTGTGCAGATAGGACTTCTCGCTCCCCGGCGTAATGGCCGCCATTTTGGCAAAGTCCTCTTCGGTCTCCTCGCTGATAACGTCCATGGCGTCGTCGATCGTAATGATACCGACCAGCCTGTCGTCGTTATCGACCACAGGAAGGGCCAGGAAATTATACTTATCAAACAGACGCGCCACCTGCTCCCGGTCATCGTGCGTATGGACGTTCACGATGTCCTCCTCCATGATATCTCCGATCCTTGCGTTGACCGGAGAGGTCAGGAGCGTCTTGGCGGAAACGATGCCGATCAGGATACGGTACGCATCGGTCACGTAACAGGTATAGATCGTTTCCTTATCGATGGCAACACTGCGGATATGGTCGAATGCTTCCGAGACCGTCATATCGGCTTTCAGGCGGACGTACTCGGTCGTCATGATACTGCCGGCACTGCCCTCGGGATACTTGAGCAGTTCGTTGACCGAGCGGCGCATATCGGGCGGACAGTTGTTGAGAATACGGCGGACGAAATTGGCCGGCATTTCCTCCACCAGGTCTGCCGTATCGTCCGAGTAAAGTTCCGCAAGCACCTGCCGGAGCTCAAAATCGCTGAAAGAATCGATCAGCGTTTTCTGCTCATCGGCAGACATTTCCACCAGCACCTCTGCGGCCAGTTCTTTGGGCAACAGACGGTAGATCAGGATCTGTTCTTCGGTATTGAGTTCTTCAAAGAGTTCCGCAATATCTGCGGCTTTTTCATGTTCAATACGCCGGCGGAGGGCCAGGAGTTTTTTCTCCTCGAGATCGCGGCGCACCTCCTCAAGGAGGGTGACGGTTTTTTCTTCCTGCATAGTAATCTCCCTTTCTTGTTCAGTATGAATAAAAAGGGCGGTATCAAACCAAAAAGGCGACAGGATAAGCACCTGCCGCTTTAATCACCGGCAGGACTTACCTTCTATTCCGAAATGTGCGAAACGAAAAAAGACCCGTGCCGCACGTTCTTCGCCCGACCGGAACGCTACCGCCGGATATACTGCCGCATAGATCCATTCGTATCATCACCTTTCTTATGATCTTTCATTTTTCCAAGGGGTCGACGGAGACATCAAGCACCGCGACCGTAAAAAGTATAGCACAGTACGCGTCGTTTGTAAAGACCCATTTTTACGGATTTACACGACCTGAAAAATATAGAGTTTCAGGTAATCGGTCTCGGGTACGTTCCAGAGGATCGGGTGATCGGGGGACTGGCGGCGTTCCTCGATCTGCCGCAGGGAGACCCCTGCGTCCTCCGCCGCATTGTGAAGCATCTGGCAGAAGTTTGAATTTGTCATGAAATGCGAGCAGGAGCAGGTGGAGAAATAGCCCCCGCGAGGAAGCAAGCGCATGGCGGCGGCGTTGATCTGCCGATAGCCGCGCGTGGCCGAGGCCAACGTCGAGCGGCTCTTGGTAAAAGCGGGCGGGTCGAGGTTGATAAAGTCGTAGGGGTGTCCGCCGGCGGCGAGCGCCTGCTCCAGAAATTCGAAAACGTCGGCTTGCACGAACCGGACTCGATCCTCCAGCCGGTTGAGGGCGGCATTCCGGGCGGCGACCTCCAGAGCGTCCGGGGAAATATCGACTGCCGTCACCGAAGAAGCGCCGGAGGCCGCGGCGTGAAGCGCAAACCCGCCGGTATGCGTACAGAGATCCAAAAAGCGCATCCCGCGGCAAAGGCGGCCGACGGCCGGGCGGTTATACTTCTGGTCGAGGAAATACCCGGTCTTCTGCCCATTGACATAATCGACCCAAAAATCCAGTCCGCCTTCGCGGATGATGCAGTTTCCGGAGGCCTCGCGCGCCAGCCCCTCCATCGGGTAAAAGCCGGTGTGTTGTTCCATCCCCTCCAGTTCCCGGATCGCCACGTCGTTGCGTTCATAGATCGCTTCCGTCGTCTCTCCCATTTCCGAAAGCAGAGAGACAAGATGCGCGTAAAGCATTTCTTTGCGGCATTCGATTCCATAGGAAAGCGTCTGGGTGACAAGAATCTTTCCGTATCGGTCGACCGTCATGCCGGGAAGGCCGTCCGCCTCCCCGAACACCAACCGGCAGGCACCGAAATCTTCCCCCATCACCACACGGCGGTAGGAAAGCGCGTATTGCAGGCGGCGGCGAAAAAAATCACTGTCGAAACGGTCGTTCGGATTGCGCGAGAGCAAGCGGATGCGGATCTTGGAGAAGTCGTTGATAAACCCGCTCCCCAGGTACTTGTCCCCCTCGCTCACCACGTCGACCAAGTCTCCCCGTGCGTAGGTCCCCTCAACGTCCAGCACCTCCTCGCCATAGACCCACGGATGGCCTCCGCGCAGGGACTTCTCGGCTTTCCGGCTCACCGTGATCTTCGGGAATCCACGTTTTTTCATTCTCCTTCTCCTTCCGGCGCCCTGCGGCGCACCGACCGCAGCGCGCGGCAGATCTTTCCGTCCGCTCCGCGCGAAGACCGCGATCCAAGCATTTCGATACACACAATACTATCGCTTTTCGGCGTGGCTGTCAAGGGATTTTTCTGAAATACAAAGCAGCCCCCTCTTGACAAAGATAAAAAGTGAGGTAAGATAGAAGAAGCCGGTACCGGCGTGTGAGTTCGTAACCATCCTCACATAAAACAAAACTAAGGAGAAAAAAATGAAGACCCGCAGATTCACCACTCGCAAACTCACCCGTAGCGCACTGATCGCCGCGCTCTACGTCATCCTCACCTTTCTCTCGTCCCTCGTCGGTCTGTCGGGGCAAGGGCTGATTCAGTTCCGCCTCTCCGAAGCGCTGACCATCCTCCCCTGTTTTTGCCCGGAGGCTATCGGCGGGCTGTTCATCGGCTGTCTGCTCTCCAATCTGCTGACAGGAGCGCACATAGCCGATATCCTGATCGGAAGTTTTGCCACCCTCCTCGGCGCGCTCGGGGCTTATGTCCTGCGGAATCGGCGCTTTTTGGCTCCGCTCCCCACCGTTCTTGCCAACACCCTGCTCATTCCCCCGGTTCTCGTCTTTGCTTACGGGATGACCGAAGCTTATTGGCTCCTATCGTTCTTTGTCTTCGTCGGGGAAGCAGGAGCCGCCTATATCGGCGGTGAACTGCTCTGGCCGATCCTGAATAAAAAAAGAAACGTTTTCTTTACATAATTGCAAAAAAATCAGGAAAGTATCAAGAAATGAAAGAAACGACACTCTGCTATATCGAGCAGAACCACTCGTATCTCCTCTTACATCGGATCAAGAAAAAGGAGGATGAAAACCGCGGCAAATGGATCGGCATCGGCGGGAAGCTGGAACCGGGAGAAACACCCGAGGACTGCCTTCTGCGTGAGGTCCGGGAAGAGACTGGACTCACGCTCACCCGTTACCGTTACCGGGGGAAGATCTTTTTTGAGAGTGATACGTACGCCGCGGAACTGATGCACCTCTACCAGGCAGACGCTTTTGTCGGAGAGTTGAACCCGGATTGCCGGGAAGGGGTCCTCGCCTGGGTAAAAAAAGAGGAGACGGCTTCTCTGCCGATGTGGAAAGGCGACAGGATCTTTCTTGATCTTTTGAGGACGGAGGAGCCCTTTTTCCGGCTCTCGCTGCGCTATCGCGGCGAAGAATTGGTCGAAGCCGTGCTGAACGGGAAGCCGCTCCCCCTCGGCTGATTATCTGCCTCTTCCCTTATCCGGGGCTGCCTCCTGCATTTTTGATATAAATCCTGACTTTTTGATATAAAAATTAGGAAAGACCGTTCTGCGAGAAGAACGGTCTTTTTCTACAGGTTACAGAATTCTCCTGAAAGAGCTCTGTAAAATCCTGATGCAGAAAGCGAGTCCCGTGAAAGAACCCCCGGATTTATTTGCCGAGTTCCAGAGTCCGGCGATATGCTTCGGTCACCGCCCGCATGGCGGCCGCGCGGAATCCGCCCTCCTCCAGGGCTGCAACGCCGGCGATTGTGCTCCCAGCGGGACTGCATACGGCATCCTTCAGTTCGGCGGGGGAAGAACCCGACGCAAGGGCAAGCGACGCACTTCCGAGAACCGTCTCTGCCGCCAGACGGCGCGCATCGGCACGCGAAAGGCCGCAGGCGACTCCGCCGTCCGCCAATGCTTCGAGAAAGAGGAAAACGTACGCCGGACCGCATCCTGACAGCGCAGATCCGGCATCGATCAGCCGCTCGGGCAGTTTATGCAGTTCTCCGGCTTTTTGCATCATGCTGAGGAAATCCTTTTCCTGCTCCTCTGTCACGGTATTGGCAGGAACGTACAGAATGCTCCCCTTTCCCACCGAGACCGGGGTATTGGGCATGATACGGATGAGGGGCGCCTGCCCCAGTTTGCCGGCAACCGACGAGAGCGACACGCCGGCCGCCATCGAAATGAAGACCGGCGGGGAGGGCGGAAGCGATCCGGCCACCGTACCGAGCACGTCGGGCAGGACCTGCGGCTTCACGCCGAGAAAAACATAATCCGACCGCCGGACGAGTTCTGCCAACGTGCAGACCCCGGCATGGAGTTTTTCGGCAAGCGCCGCTGCCTTTTCTTCATTCGTATCGCAAAGGAGAATATCGGCGGCGGGACAGGCCGACCGTACCGAAACGGCCAACGCACCGCCCATATTCCCGCAACCGAGAAATCCGATCTTCATATCTTTCCTTTCTGCCGGAGACCGGCACCGTATTCCGAGGGCGTGTCAGCGCACCTGCCCGTTCCCACGGATGATGTATTTGTAGGAGGTCAGCTCGCAGAGTCCCATCGGCCCGCGGGCGTGTAATTTCTGCGTGGAGATCCCCATTTCACAGCCGAGGCCGAATTCCCCGCCGTCCGTAAACCGGGTGGAAGCATTATGGTAAACCGCCGCGCTGTCCACTTCCCGCAAGAAGCGGTCGGCAGTCTTTTCGTCCTCCGTGACGATCGACTCGCTGTGACCGGTCGAGTGTGCCGCAATATGGGCAATGGCCGCATCGACGTCCGGCACCACCTGCACCGCCAGAATATAGTCAAGGAATTCGGTGTCAAAATCCTCGGGTCCGGCGGGCTTGCCGGGGATCAGGGCGGCGGCCTCCGGGGAAAGACGAAGTTCCACAGGGGGAAGCCCCGCGGCCACACGGCGGTCGACCAGTGCTTCCCGCAATGCGGGGAGAAATACCGGAGCGATCTCCCGATGGACAAGACAGACCTCTGCGGCATTGCAGACCGAAGGACGGCTGGTCTTGGCGTTTTCCACGATCCGGCAGGCCATGGCGGGATCGGCGGCGCGGTCAACATAAATATGGCAGATCCCCGTCCCTGTCTCGATACAGGGGACGGTGGCTTTTTCAAGGCATGTGCGGATCAGGCGGGGCCCGCCGCGCGGGATGAGCAGATCGATATAGCCGTTTCCGCGCATCAATTCTTCCGCTCCCGCGTGCGAGGTGTCCTCCGGCATCGAGACCAACGACTCGGGAAGCCCGGCCGCTCGGATACCGTTCCGAATGGCGCGCACCACGGCAAAGGAGGTACGGTAAGCCTCCCGACCGCCGCGCAGAATACAGGCGCTTCCGGCTTTCAGGGCAAGCGCGGCGGCATCAGACGTAACGTTCGGACGACTCTCATAGATGATGGCGATCACGCCGAGAGGAACCGCAACGCGCTCAATGCGCAGACCGTTCGGCCGTTCGACCGATGAAATGACCCGTCCGACAGGGTCGGGCAGAGCGGCCACGGCGCGGATCCCCTCCGCCATCCCCGAAAGGCGTTTCGGATCAAGCCGCAGGCGATCAAGCATCACGTCACCGATCCTGCCCTGCGCCGCTTTTACGTCGGTTGCATTTTCAGAAAGGATCTCGTCCGCCGCCGCAAGGATCGAATCCGCGATCCGCAAAAGAAGCGCGTTTTTCTCTTCCCCAGTAAGGCGGGCAAGACAGGGGGCGGCCTCTTTGGCCGCGCACATGATCTCAACGGTCGTCATGCCTCTTTCCCCGCTTTCTTCAGGAATCGGGTCCCGATCGGTTTTCCTTCCACGATGTCGTAGAGTTTTTCGGGATCGGCTCCGTTGGCGATCACCATGTCGATCCCGGCGGCCGTTGCGCGGCGGGCAGCAAAAAGCTTCGTCTGCATACCGCCGGTGCCGAGCGCGGAACCGCTCTCACCCCCGAGGGCCAGGATCCTCTCGTCGACTTCCGGCACGACCGAGATCAGGCGGGCGGAAGGATCTTTGTGCGGGTCGGCATCATAAAGCCCGTCGATGTCGGAAAGAAGAATGAGCAGATCCGCTCCGACATTTACCGCTACGATAGAGCCGAGCGTATCGTTATCACCGATCACGATTTCATCCGTGGCGACCGTATCGTTCTCGTTCACGACAGGCAGTGCGCCGAGTTCCAGTAACCGGCGCACGGTGTTCTGAAAGTTGAAGCACCGGTCGGCATGGTCAAAGTCGCTTCCCGTCAGCAGGATCTGCGCCACGGTATGACGGTATTCCGAAAAGAGGCGGTCATACGTATACATCAGTTCGCACTGCCCTACGGCCGCGGCAGCCTGTTTGGTCGGGATATCGGTCGGGCGGGCAGGAAGCGAGAGCTTTCCGACCCCCATCCCGATAGAGCCGGACGAGACGAGAACGATCTCGTGCCCGGCGTTTTTCAAGTCGCTCAGTACACGGCAGAGAGATTCCACCCGGCGCAGATTCAGATGCCCCGTCGGATAGGTAAGAGTGGAGGTTCCGACCTTGACGACAATACGCATAGTTTTCCCTTTCGGCGATATTCTATAAGGAGCGGGACAAAAGCAAAAAGGCCCGTCCTTCCTCTGATTATTATCTTACATTATACCTTCCCTCCCGGTCGCTGTCAAGTCCCGCCTCCAAAAAAGTCGCTTGACAAAAAGTGCCCGGAAGCGGTAGAATAAAGCCGATAAATTCCTGCAAGAAAGGAACTGCCATGACAGAAAGAAAAGATGCCAAAGAGAGCGAACGCTGGGATCTGTCCGCCATATATCCCGACGAGGAGTGCTTCCGCGCCGACGCCGAAAAACTGCGCGCGCTGATCGCCGCCTATCCCGAGAACCGGGAAACGATGACCAAAAGCGGTGAGGGACTTTTTCGCGCGCTGGAAAAAAACACGGAGATCGAGAGACTGCTTTCCCGCCTGTATGAATACGCCTCGCTCTCCTCCGATCTCGATAAAGGCGACAACACCGCGCTCGCCCGGCTCGAACGCATCCGGAATCTCGAAAACGAGGCCGTGGCCGCCTCTTATTTCCTCTCTCCCGACCTAACGGAACTCCCCGAGGCCGAACTGCAACGCTTTTTTTCCGAATATCCGCCTCTTTCCGCATATCGGCGTCAGATCACCTTAATACGCCGTTACCGCTCTCATATGCTGAAAAAATCCGGCGAAAAGCTGATGGCCGAACTGCAACCGGCCCTTCATTCCCAATCCGAGATCCATTCGGTCTTTTCCAACGCCGACCTGCGTTTCGGCACGGTACGGGATGAGAACGGAGAGCGGGTGCGCCTCACCTCCGCGACCTATATTCCGCTCCTGATGTCCGAAAAGCGCGAAGTGCGCCGCGCCGCCTTTCATACACTTTATAAGACCTACCGGCAGTTCGGCAATACCTTCTCGGCATTGATGAACGCACGGATCAAAGAACACGCCACGCTTTCCTCACTCCGAAAATTCCCGGACGGTCTCACCTGCTCGGTTTTTGACGACGAAGTAACGCCGGCCGTCTATCATACCCTGATCGATACCGTGCGGAAGAATCTTGCCCCGCTTTTCGATTACTACGACCTGCGGCGCGAGGTGCTCGGCATTGACAAGGTGCACCTGTACGACGTCTACGCCCCTCTGATCCCCGATTGCGACCGCTCCTACACCTATCCCGAAGCAGTGGAAGAGGTCCTTGAAACCGTCAGCGTGCTCGGCGAAGAATACCGCCGCACGCTGGAACGCGGGCTGAAGGAAAAACGCTGGGTCGACGTTTATCCGGGCCCCGGAAAGCGGAGCGGGGCGTACAGCGCCGGCTGTTACGATACGGAGCCGTATATCCTCCTCAATTTCATGGGGAAACTGGACGACGTTTCGACCCTCGCGCACGAAGCGGGCCACTCGATGCACACCTGCCTTTCCAACGCGGCCAACACCCCGCAGGACGCCCGTTATACGATCTTTGTGGCGGAGGTCGCCTCCACGGTCAACGAACTGCTCTTCACGCGCCGGCGCATCCGCAACGCCGCCGACAAAGCGGAAAAACTTATGCTGCTCAATCAGTTGATGGAGACCTACAAAGGAACGCTCTATCGGCAGACGATGTTTGCGGAATTTGAACTTGCCATGCACACGCTGGCCGAGACGGGGGAACCGCTGACGGCAGAACTTCTCTGCGCCCGGTACTATGAACTGGTGCGCGCCTATTTCGGCCCCCGGGTGGTTTGCGACCGTGATATCGCCTACGAATGGATGCGCATCCCGCATTTTTACACTTGTTTTTACGTCTATAAATATGCCACCTGTATCTCGGCCGCCTCCGCGATCGTCAAACGCATCGAGACCGAAGGTGATGCCTACGTGCCGCATTACCTGGAATTTCTGAAGGCGGGTGGCTCGCTCTCCCCGGTGGAAAGCCTGCGGTTGGCCGGCGTAGATCCCGAATCCCCGAAAACCGTGGAAGACGCCGTGGCGGACTTCTCGGCGGCCGTTCGGGAGTTCCGCCGTCTCTACCGGGAGGAAAAAATCGCGCAATAACTTTTTGTCTCCCGTATATTTCTTCCCCGGTTGGTGCATACTGCGGATAGTACCAAAGAAAGGGAGAAAACATGACGTTAACCGAAAAAGAAAAAGGCCTTCTGAAAGACCTCCGCGGACAGGAACAGCTTTGCATCGGGAAATACGGAAAGTACGCGCAGGATGCCAAATCAGAGGAACTCAAGTGTCTCTTCAACGATCTGAAATCTACCGAAGAGGCGCATCTGCGCTCGATCGACAGCCTGATGGGCGGCACCGTCCAGCAGGTCTCCGGCAGCATCAGCGGTTCCAACAACGCGCACTGCTGTGCCGTACAGTACCAGAACGAAAGCGACCGCCAGAACGACGCATTTCTCTGCCAGGATATGCTGGCGACCGAAAAGCACGCCTCCGCCCTGTACAACACCAGCGTTTTCGAATTCTCCGATCCCGCCGCGCGGAAGCTGCTCAACCATATCGAAGCGGAAGAGCAACAGCACGGAGAAAAACTCTATGCCTATATGAACGCCAACAATATGTATTGCTGAGCCGAAAACAGCCTCTGCGCGCAGGAAAAAAGCCGGAAAATTCTCCGGCTTTTTTCCTATTCGAAAGGAATTTTCTCATGTAATCTTCTTGGAAACCATCTTTTTCTCTTATAAATCAGAAAGAGAAACGTTTATATATCGTTTTCCGGGGATCTTGAGCGGGTCAGACGGCGCGGAAGCCCTTGCCGATGATCTCACTGCTGTTTGTCACAACGAGGAAGGCGTGGGGGTCGATCTGCCGGACGTAGCGACGCAGGCGCACGCCCTCGATCCGCTTGCAGACCGTGAGAAGAACCGATTTTTCCTCGCCGGTAAAGCCGCCGTGCGCTTCGAGTTCGGTAACGCCATGGTGCATCGTCTGCAATATGTACTGCCGCACCTCTTCCTTGTGCGTGGTGACGATAGTGAAAAATTTGCAGGCGCCGATGCTTTCGATCACCCCATCTACCAAAAACGCCTTGGCGAACAGGCCGAGAAGCGAAAAGAAACCGACCTTGACGCCGAAAGTCGGAAAGGCCGCGGCGGCAATCAGTACGTCGGTAACAAAAAGCGCCTTACCGATATCCAGCGACGTGTACTTCTTGAGGATCATGGCAACGATGTCGGTCCCGCCCGAAGAGGCGCTGGTATAGAACAGAAGCGCCGACCCGATGGCCGTCAGAAGGATCGCATAGACCAGCTCCATAAACGGCTCGTCGGTCAGGGGCGCATGAAGCGGGATCAGGCGCTCGAGGAGCATGGTCTCCCCGGAGAAGGCAAAACTGCAATACACGGTCTTGATTCCGAATTCCCGCCCGATAATAAGAAGCCCGAGAAGCAGGAGCGAGGTATTGATGATCAGAATGAAGGTTCCCGTCGTAAGTTCCGGGAAAAGTTTCCCGAGAATGGTACTGATACCGCTGACGCCGCCGATGGAAAAACCGTTGGGGATCTTGAAGAAATAGACCCCTGCGGTCAGGAGCAGCACGCCGAGATTCATGACGAGAAACTGCCAAAGTCCGGTCAACTTGCGGGGAGCCTTTTTTCGTTGTTCATTTTCCATTGTCTTCGCCCTGTACGCTTTCTCCGTCGGCATTCCCGGATGGGCTGTCGGCAGACAATACTTTTGCGATTGATTCTTCGGGGGGCGCCGCCTTTATGGGATCTGCGCCGGATGAGGCGGGCTTTTTGCTTTTTCGCTTCATGGCTTTGCCGGCCGGAGCGCCGAGATCGATCCCCTCTGTGATACATACAGGGACAAGCGGGGTCGGATCGCGGTAAAGCACACGATTTCGGAAGCGCTCGGGAACCGGGGAGAAATCCTCGCTTCTCTCGGCAAGCCGGTCGTGCCACGTATGATAAAATGCGGTAAAGCGCCCTTCGTCCAACGCCTCGCGGATCTTCGCCATCAGATCATTATAAAAATAAAGATTGTGCATGACGGCCAACCGCATTCCGAGCAATTCCCGCGCCTTGAACAGATGCCGGATATAGGAACGCGAATACCGCCGGCAGACAGGACATCCGCAGGACGGGTCGATCGGCTTTTCATCGGCGTAATACTGCTCGTTGTTGATATTCATTTTCCCGTGCCAGGTAAAGAGATTCCCGTGGCGGGCATTCCGGCTCGGCATGACGCAGTCGAAGAAATCCACGCCGCGGTAGACCGCCTCCAGAATGTTCTGCGGGGTGCCGACCCCCATCAGATACCGCGGCTTATCCTTGGGCATATGCGGCTCCACCGCCTCGATAATGCGGTACATTTCGTCGGCCTCTTCCCCGACGGCAAGCCCACCGATGGCGTAGCCGTCCAGATCCTCCTCCGCGATGCGCCGCATATTGTCGATCCGAAGGTCTTCGTAGGTCCCGCCCTGATTGATCCCGAAAAGGAGTTGCTGTTTATTGATGGTATCCGGGAGAGAGTTGAGACGTTCATGCTCCCGGCGGCAGCGTGCCAGCCAGCGGATGGTGCGCTCGCTGGACTGCTTGACATATTCGTATGGGGCGGGGTTCTCGACGCATTCATCAAACGCCATCGCAATGGTGGAAGCGATATTGGACTGGATACGCATACTTTCTTCCGGCCCCATGAAGATCCGCTTTCCGTCCATGTGGGAGTTGAAATAGACACCCTCTTCATAGATTTTACGGATCTTGGCGAGCGAAAAGACCTGAAATCCGCCGGAATCGGTGAGGATCGGCTTATTCCAGTTAAAAAACTTGTGGAGGCCGCCCATGGCTTTGATCAGCTCGTCCCCCGGCCGGATATGCAGGTGATAGGTGTTGGAAAGCTCGACCTGCGTGCCAATAGCCTCAAGATCCGCCGTGGAAACGCCCCCCTTTACGGCGGCACTCGTGCCGACGTTCATAAAGACCGGCGTCTCGATCACGCCGTGGACAGTGCTCATGCGGCCGCGCCGTGCGCGTCCCTCGGTTTTCAGTAATTCAAACATACGATTTCTCACAATTCTGAATCCGCACTCCCGGATTCGTACTATCTCTCGGGGATCCTTAATGCTGGATCCGGTTGAATTCCCGGTCAAGATGCGTCCGGGTCATGGTAACGGCAATCGGTCTGCCGTGGGGGCAAACCGTCACGGTCGGGTCTTTCAGCACCTCTCCGACCAGCCAGTGAAGATGCGCTTCGTCATAACTGCGCCCGCCCTTAATGGCGGCCTTGCAGGCAACGCTGTACAGGGCGCGTTCACGGCGAGACATCTCGCGCGTCAGCGGATCGCTCCCGCCCTCCCCGGCGGAATCGGCCATTTCAAGGAAAAGGCTACCCGCTTCATCAGGCTCAAGCAGGGAGGGGACTGCCTCAAGAAGCGCCTGCCCGCCCGAAAGCGAAAAGGAAAATCCGACCGCCTCGAAATCCGCACGGTATTCGCGGACCGTGGCCTCCTCTTCCGGAGATAGCGAAACCGAGACAGGAAGCAACAGCCCCTGCGAGGCCGTCCGCCCGACGGCAAGTTCCTCGGCGCGCAATTTTTCATACAAAATGCGTTCATGCGCGGCGTGCTTGTCGATCAGAAGAAGTTTGTCCTCGCATTCGACGAGCAAATAGGTACGGAACGCCTCGCCGATCAACCGATAAACCGGCGCGCCGGGCACGGAACCCGCCCCCTCAGCGGCAGAGCGGGAGGCGATGGACGATCCGGGTGCTGAAGCGGACGGCGCCGCGGAGTCAAAAATCTCGGGTTCCGGGGCGGAGTCGGCTTCCCGGAAGGTTGCCGTTTTTTCGGGAAGTCTGTATTCCGGGACGGTTGCCGCCGGATTCTGCTTCCCCGCCGCCGATGCGCGGGAATCGCCTTCCGGCGAAGGGGAGAACGCCGCACGGGGATCTTCGGTACCGCTTCCGGCGGAATCGGTATTTGCCGAATGGGGAATGTCATAAGTAAGAGCAAAGGCAGGAGAAGCCACCTGCGCCGCATCGCCATGATCGACCTCTCGCTTTACCTCAGCATACGTGCGCAGAATTTCCAGTGATTCCTCGCGGCCGAGTAGACCGGCGGGGGTGCCGGAGGAGGTTGGAACTGCGGCATTCTTTCGGATTTTTCCGGAATCGGCGTGCCCGACGTCCGGCACAGCGGGTAAAGTGTCCCGGTATGCCGAGTCCGGCCGAACCCCTGCGCAAGGATCGGAATTTTTCTTTCGTCGGTCGGACGACGGAATGTCCAGCGAGATCGGCGTGGCATGCGGGACCGCCGAGCCGGGAAGCGAAAACCGCCCGGTATTCCGTCCGCCTGCCGTTTCGAGTTCCGGCCGGTAAGCGGCCGCTTCGAGTGCGCCGCGCACGGCGTGATATACGATCTCAAAAACCGGCCGCTCGTCCGAAAAACGTACCTCCAGTTTAGCCGGATGCACATTGACATCAACGGCTCCCGGCGGGATGGTCAGAAAAAGAGCGGAGACCGGAAATTTTCCAGGCGCGATATACGAATGAAAGCCCTGTTCCAACGCCGCCATCACAGTCTTGCTGCGGATATACCGGCCGTTGATAAACATATTCTGCTGATTGCGGTTTCCGCGGACGTTATCGCTCCGGCCGATGAAGCCCGAGATCTCCATCCCGCCAAGGCGACCGCTGACCGGCAGGAGTTTGGCGGCGAATTCCCGCCCCTCGAGCGCATAGAGAACGCCGAGCAGATCCCCGTCCCCGGCGGTGCGGAAGCGGATCTCGCCTTCGATGATCAGTGTAAAGGAGATCTCGGGATGCGAAAGCGCCACACGCTCCGCGAGCGAAGCGGCAGCCGCCGCCTCGGTGGCGTCTTTTTTCAGGAATTTTCGTCTGGCGGGAACGTTGCCGAAAAGGTCGCGCACGAAAACGCTCGTCCCCCCCTGGCATCCGATCTCGGAGACTTCGGTGATGCGGCCGTACTCTGCGTGCATAAAGGTCCCGACGGCAGCATCCGACGGGCGGGTGACGATCTCCAGCACCGAGACCCCGGCGATCGCCGCCAATGCTTCTCCTCGGAAGCCGAGCGTGCAGATGGCATCGAGATCCCCAGCATTGCAGATTTTACTGGTGGCGTGGCGTTCCAGCGCGAGAGGCAGATCGTCCGACTCTATTCCGCACCCGTTATCGGTGACACGGACGAGGGCCACGCCCCCGGCACGCAGTTCCGCCGTGACGGCCGTAGCGCCGGCGTCGATTGCATTCTCCAGCAGTTCCTTCAGGACGGAGGCGGGGCGGTCGACGACCTCCCCGGCCGCAATCAGATTGGCCACTTCATCCGTCAGCAGATTGATTTTTCCCATCCCCGCTCCTTTGCATAGTTTTCTTTACGTTTTCAGGATTTTAAGAGTTTTTTCAGTTCAAACAGCAGATTCATGGCCTCGATGGGGGTCAGCGTGTTCAGATCGGCCGCGCGGATACGGTCGGCCACCTCGCAGGCCTCGCTGTGATAGATAGCTCCCAGCATATCTTCTGCGGGAGAGGCTTGTTGCCTGACGGGTCTTTCGGGACCGACACCGGCTTCGATCTCCGCAAGGATCTGCTTGGCGCGGCGGACGACCTCAGCTGGGACGCCGGCAAGTTTGGCCACCTCGATCCCGTAGCTTTCGTCGGCCGCGCCGCGCACGACTTTACGTAGGAAAGTAACGGTATCGCCCCGCTTCTTGGCGGTGACATTATAATTCACCACGCCTGGGAATTCCTGTTCCATAACGGTCAGTTCATGATAATGCGTGGCAAAGAGCGTTCTGGCTCCGATCTTGCGGAAGGTATATTCCACAACCGCGCGGGCAATGGCCATGCCGTCGTAGGTGCTCGTCCCGCGCCCGACCTCGTCGTAAATGATCAAAGAACGGCGGGTTGCCCCGGCGAGGATGCCGGCCACCTCATTCATTTCCAGCATAAAGGTCGACTGCCCGGAGGCAAGGTCGTCCGATGCACCGACGCGCGTAAAGATCTTGTCCGCAATCCCCACGGTCGCCTCCCGTGCCGGGACGAAGGAGCCGATCTGTGCCATCAGCGTAATCAGGGCTACCTGCCGCATATAGGTCGACTTCCCTGCCATATTGGGCCCGGTGATGAGATACAGGCTCTCCCCGCCGACCGAAAGGTCGGTATCGTTTGGGACGAAATAACTGTCCGGCACGAATTTCTCGACCACCGGATGACGTCCGTCACGGATCATCAGTTCCGCGCCCGCATCGACCTCCGGGCGGCAGTAATTCCCGGCTGAAGCCACCTCGGCAAGCGAGAGATAGACGTCGATCTCGGCAAGACGGGCGGCCGTATCCTGCAGACGCGCGGCGGCATCGGCAATGCGGAGCCGCACCTCGGTAAAGAGGTCGTATTCCAATGCAGCCAGTTTATCGGCCGCGCCGAGGACGGTCGACTCCATCTCCTTCAGTTCTTCGGTGATATAGCGCTCTTTGTCGGTCAACGTCTGTTTGCGGATATAGCGGTCGGGAACCTGTCCCACGCTGGCCTTGGTGACTTCTATGTAATATCCGAATACCTTGTTATAACCCGTGCGGAGCGTCCGGATCCCCGTGGCTTCCCTCTCCCGGGCCTCGATCTCGCGGATCCAGCCTTCCCCGTTCCCGCGGATGCCGCGTAGCCGGTCAACGTCCGAGGAATACCCCTCGCGAATGATGCCGCCCTCCCGGACGGTCAGCGGGGCATCGGGCGCAATGGCACGGCTGATGAGGTCGTAAAGATCGTCCAGCACGTCAAAACCGTCTGCCAGTTCGCATAGACGCGCGGCTTCAAGAGGCCGGATAAGTTCTAGAATAGTCGGAAGTTCCGCAATACTCTCGGCAATCGACAACAGGTCGCGCCCGTTGGCAGAGCCGTACACGGCGCGTGCCGTCAGGCGTTCGATATCCTGTACGGGCGAAAGCATTTTGCGCAGTTCGGAACGCAGAATATAGTTCCCGCACAGCTCGGCAACCGCATCCTGCCGCTTTCTGATCGGGCCGGGCTCCACCAGCGGGAGGAGAACGTAAGAGCGAAGGAGACGGGCTCCCATCGTGGTCTCGGTCTTGTCAAGCACCCATAGGAGCGAGCCGCGCTTTTCCTTGGTACGCAGATTCTCCACCAATTCGAGATTGCGCCGGGTGGCAAGATCGAGTTCCATGTACTGCCCGCCGGCATAGACGTGCAATTCGCGCATAAAGGTCGGGTCGCACTTCTGCGTTTCGCGGATATAGGCGAGCAGAGCGCCAACCGACAAAAGAAGCGCGTCGCCGTTCAGTTCTTCGGTCTTTTCCCCGAAGCAAAGAAGCGCCGCTTCCCGCGCGCCGGCTTCATCGTAAAGACGGGTCGCCCGGTCTTCGATCATCGCGTTGAAACGCTCCCGCAGAAACCCGGAAACCACCCCGGCTCTGTCGGCGGGGATGTTCATCACGGCCTCACGCGGCGTGTAAACGGCCAACTCGTTCAGAAGGCGGGCTTCCCTCTCCGCCCCCGCAAACTGCGTGACGTGAATCTGCCCGGTGGAAATATCGGCAAACGCCGCCCCGATGGCGGTATCGGTATAGCAGAGCGCACAGAGGTAATTGTTGCGCCTGCCGTCCAGAAGACTGCCGTCGGTCACGGTGCCGGGGGTGACGATCCGCACGACCTCACGCTTGACGAGCCCGGTCGCCTTGGCGGGATCCTCAGTTTGCTCGCAGACCGCCACACGGTAGCCGTGCTCGACCAGCATTCCGATATACACGTCGGCTTTATGGAAAGGAACGCCGCACATGGCCGCGCGGTTCCCGTCCCCGCAATCGCGCCCGGTCAGTGTCAATTCCAACACGCGGGAAGCGATCACCGCATCCTCGAAAAAACACTCGAAAAAATCCCCAAGGCGGTATAAAAGGATATACCCCTCGTACTCCGCCTTAGTGGCCAGATACTGGCGCATCATCGGTGTCGGATCGTGAAGATCCGCCGCCCGGGTAAAGACCTCTCCCATTTCAGTGACCGCAACCGCCGCAGGTGGAGCAGTCGTGCGTGCACCCGTCCGGCAGTTCACCGAAAGCGTAGAAGGAAATATCGCGGTTCACCTGCTCCATCAGGGCGTTGACAGCCGCCTGCGCTTCTTCAAGCGCGACGTAAGCCTCATGGGCGCGGATCTTTTCCGCCAGTTCGGCAACGCGGGCGTTCATTTTTTCCGCCGCCGCATCCTCCTCGGCCGTCGTGTCGGTCTTTGCGTAGAGTTCTCCGAGCAGGGTGCGCTCCGCCCGGTATTCTCCGAGCAGTTCGGAAAGTTCCGCATTCTGATCGTACGCGCGCTTGGCGGCGTTAAAGGCCGCCACGTTTGCCTCTTCCGCCAACGCCAGACCGAGTTGTCTGGTTGCTTCTTTCACCGTCATGTTCTTTCTCTCTTTCTCTTCTTTTCTTATTTCGTTTTTTGTATCCCGCCTGCTTATTTGCCCGGTTCCCGGGCGGGAACGCCGTACATGGCGTATGCATCCGCGCGTTCGATCCTGACGTCGAGGAACTCTCCGACTGCCGAGGCGGGGGACGGGAAATGCACAAGTTTTCCTCCTCCCGTCCTGCCGGTAAGCATGGCCGGGTCGGTCTTGGAGATCTCCTCTGCCAGCACGCGGACGGTCTTTCCTTCATAGCCTTTGCCGATCTCGGAGGCGATATCGGTTTGTAATGCAAGAAGACGACGCATCCGCTCTCCCTTGATCTCGGCGTCTACCTGTCCCTCATAACCGGCGGCCGGCGTTCCCCGCCGCGGAGAATACAGGAAGGAGTAGACCATGTCAAACCGGATCTCCCGGAGAGCGCGGAGCGTTTCGGAAAAGTCGGCCTCCGTCTCCCCGGGGAAGCCGACGATGATATCGCTCGTCAGAACGATGCCGGGGCGGGCCTCGCGCAGTTTGCGGACGGTCTCGCGGTAGCGTTGCATATCGTAACGGCGGTTCATGGCGCGAAGGACGGCATCACTCCCCGACTGGAGCGGAAGATGAAAGGCCGGGGCGATCTTTTCGTTTTCTCCGATCACGCCGACAAGATCATCTGATACGTCTTTCGGATGACTGGTCATGAACCGAAGGCGAAAATCTCCCGGCAAGGCCGCAAGGCGCGCAAGCAGGGCGGCAAAATCGCAGTCTCCGCGATAGGAATTGACATTCTGCCCGAGGAGCGTGATATCCCGGTATCCGGCGGCGATCATTTCCTCCGCCTCCCGGACGATATCGGCCGAGGCGCGGCTCCGCTCCCTCCCCCGGACATAGGGGACGATGCAATAGGAGCAGAAATTGTTGCATCCGTACATAATGCTGAGCCATCCGAGCGGCCCGCGGCGCCGCAGCGGCGCAATTCCCTCCCGGATCGGCGGATTGGCCTCTCCGACAAAGAAACTCCTCTTCCCGAGGAAGAGACGGGTCCCGATCGCCTCCGCCATACGTGAAAGACTTGAAGGATCAAGAGAAAAATCCACGTACGGATAACTTTTTTTCAGCTGTTCGATCCGATGGCTCTGCGCCGGCATACAGCCGCATACGCCGATCAGAAGGCCGCGATCCTCCGCCTTTCTCCGACCGAATCCGCCGATGACCGAAAGCACCTTTTGCTCCGCGTGCTCCCGGATAGCGCAGGTATTCACGAGGATCAGCCCCGCCTCCTCCGGGTCATCGGTCGGGGAAAAGCCGAGGGTGGAGGCAAGCCCGAGCAGTTTCTCGCTGTCGGCCTCGTTCTGCTGACAGCCGAAGGTGAGTACCGTGACCCCGGTGGGCAATCCGGCGGCAGAACGCGACAGCACGTATTCTTTTATTCTCTCTTCAACATTTTCCGGTGCCGTCCGGCTGCCGTTCTCCATAAGGCGCTCCCCCGAATATTTTCGTATAGTTTATATTTATATATACCATACGGGAAAGCGAAAATCAAGAGGCGTTTTCGGTTTTTCTCTTTTCGTCTCTCTGCGCCGATTCCGGCCCAGGCCTTCGCCATCCCGAAGGATCGGGCGGGAAAAAGTCGGCGGCGGGAAAAAGCCGGTGGCGGGAAAAAGCCGGCGGCGGGAAAGCCGACGGCAGGAGAAAGCCCGTGCGGGAGGAAAGGACGGAAAAAGCAGGCCGGAAAAGCGGTAAACAACCGTGCGCCGCCCTCCGGGGGGATCAGACCTCAGGAAGGGAAAGCAAGTTCGCCGCAGAAGATGCGGGAGCCTATATCGCCCGCCCCCATCACGACGACCGTATCGCCCGGTCTTGCCTGTTCCCGTACCCATACTGCGGCTTCCTCCGGCGTCGGGATATACCGGGCATTCCCGCCGACGGCCGCGGCCAGCGAACGGCTCTCTATCCCGCGCGGATTTTCCTCCCGGGCGGCATAGATATCGACCAGGACGACGCTGTCTGCCAGCCGGAGCGCCGCGGCAAGCCCCGGAAAAAGTTCGGCCGTGCGGGTGTAGGTGTGCGGCTGATAAATACAGAAAAGTCTCCCTTCTCCCCGGAGAGCCGAGAGAGACGCAGTAATTTCGGTCGGATGATGTGCATAATCATCGTAATAGATCACGCCGTCAAGTTCTCCGCGCCGTTCCAGACGACGCCCCACCCCGCGGAAAGAGGAAAGCGCCGCCATAACAGCCCGGCTCTCCGCTCCTGCCTCCAGCGCGGCCGCGGCCGCCGCAAGCGCGTTCAGAATATTGTGTCGGCCGGGAACGCGGAGCCGCACGCGACCGACAACCTCCCCGCGCAGATTCAGCGTAAATTCCGCTCCGCCGAAAAAGCGTTGTATCTCTCCCGCCGAAACGTCCGCCCGGCCGATGCCGAAAGTCGTGACGGGGACCGCCAGCCCCTCCGCCGCGCGCCGCGCGCCTTCATCTTCCGCGGAAACGACGGCGGAGCGAACCGAAGGAAGCGACAGATATGCGCGGAAGGAAGAAATCGTTTCGGTAAGATCCCGGAAATAATCGGGATGCTCCCATTCGGCATTCGTCACCACCGCCACCGTAGGAGAAAACGAGAGAAAGGAATCGTAGTATTCGCAGGCCTCAAAAACGAAAAATTCGCGCCCTCCGCGCCGGTACCCGTCGTGAGCCGGCGGGAGTTCCGCCCCCACGGCGGCGGTCGGATCTCTCCCGGCTTCGGCAAGGGCGGCGCTGCACATGGCGCTCACTGTGCTTTTTCCGTGCGTGCCGGCAATACCGATCCGCTCCCGGTAGTCCTGCATCAGAAACCCGAGGAAATCCGCCCGGGAAACGAGCGGGATTCCAAGGCGGAGAGCCGTGCGGTATTCGGGATGATTTTTTTTCACGGCGATTGAATAAACCACCATATCCGCGTCTATAATAGGACTGTTCGCGGCAGGCGGAAAGACGGGAATTCCCGCAAGCGAGAGTGCAATCGCCCCCTCGGCGCGGGCCGCATCCGATCCGCTGACCAGATAGCCGCGCTCCGCGCTCATCCGGGCCAGAACGCGCATACTCACCCCTCCGATCCCAATAAAATAGATCTTCCTCACTTTCCGCATCATGCGGGTCATTTTTCCAGAACGGGTGTAAACGGTATTTTCAGTAGCCATGCCTTCCCTCCCGACGATCAGTTCTTTTGTGACAGGATAAAACTCATTTTCCTTCTTCTACATATATTTTTTTATATTCTTGTAAAGTCTTGTTCCTAATCCGTTTTTACTGCGTTAACAAATGAAAACTATAATGAAAACAGAAGACGAAATCTCAGCTTTTATGAAGCTTTTAAGAAAGGAAGAGCCCATGCAGATCACAGACATCAAAATCAGAAAATTTTTTGACGAAGGCCCGATGAAAGCCGTCGTTTCGGTAACCTTTGACGACGCACTCGCCGTTCACGACATCAAAGTGATCTATGCGCGTGAACGCTACTTTATCGTGATGCCCTCCCGCAAGAATCCCGACGGAACCTTCCGCGATATCGTCCATCCCATCAACGCACAGTTCCGCGCGGAATTGGAAAACGCGGTCATTGACGCCTACAACGTACAGTTGATCGCTTATCAGGAAAACGAGGAAGCCGAAAAAGCCGCCGAGCATCACGCCGACGTTCTCTTTTAAGTTCCCGGCTCCCACACAAACCTCAGCGACACAGTTTCACCGCCCCCACGGTCCCGACACCGCGGGGGCTTTTTCACGGAGTACGCATGAAGATCCTTATGTTGACCTCTTCCTTCGGTATCGGCGGAGCCGAGACGCACATCCTCTCGCTCTGCCGGGCGCTCCTGCCGCTCGGCTACGAACCGCTCGTGGCCTCACGCGGAGGCGCCTATGTTCCCGCTCTTCTCCGGGACGGTATCCGCCATATACGGATCCCGGGGTGCCGCACGCCGGCGGCCGCGGCAGCCTCCTTCCGGCGACTTTCCGTCCTCTGCCGGGCCGAGGGGGTCGCGCTCTTGCACGGGCATAGCAGGGAAATGAATCTGCTCGCTTCTCTGCTCTCGGGTCGGCTCGGGATCCGATTCGTCACCACGGCGCACTGGACCTTTTCGGTCAACGCGATGACGCGTCGGCTCTCGCGCTGGGGGATGCGCACGCTGGCCGTCAGTCCCGATATACGCGACTATCTCTTACAGGAATATGCGCTCCCGCCCGATTCGGTTACCGTCACGGTAAACGGGATCGACACAACGCGCTACCGCCCGGCGGAGAAAAAAGATACGACCCTCCTGCACGTCAGTCGGCTCGACCGGGGGCGGGCGGCCTGCGCCAGAGCGCTGATCGCCGTGGCGCCCGCTCTTTTTGAAAAGAAACTCTATTCCCGCCTGCTGATCGTAGGGGACGGCGATCTCTTTCCCGCCCTGCAGGAAGCGGCGGCGAACGTGAACCGACGGCTGGGATGCGAATTTGTGACCCTGACCGGGGCAAGAACCGATGTCCCGGCACTTACGGCAACGGCCGGATATTTCGTCGGGGTCTCCCGCGCGGCGCTCGAGGCCATGGCCGCCGGATGCCGGGTCATTCTGGCGGGAGACGAGGGGTACGGCGGGATCTTTTCTCCGGAAAAGGCGGCCGCGCAGGAGGAAAGCAATTTCTGTTGCCGGGGTCTGCCGGCGATTGAAAACGACCGTCTGCTGGCCGACCTCTGCCGTCTGCCGGACAGCCCTGACGGCCGGGCGAACCGCGCCTATATCACAGAAAGATACGCGACCGCCCGCATGGCCGCAGACGCCGATGCGGTATACCGCGAAGTCGTCGCCTGCCGGGGGTACGCCTGCCTCTGCGGTTACTGCGGATACGGGAACCTCGGGGACGAGGCCATGCGGCAGACGCTTTGCATACGTCTGCGCAAGGGGGGCTACGAGCCTCTGCTCCTCTGCCGCGATGCGCGTCGGATGCGGAAAGAGGCGGGATGCCGGACGGTTGACCGTTTCCTCCCTCACGCTCTTCTTTTCGCGCTTCTGCGTTGCCGTATTTTCCTGCTCGGCGGCGGGAATCTTCTGCAAAACGAGACCAGCAGTCGCTCTCTCTTTTTTTACGCTTCGCTCTGCCGGATCGCGCGGCTTTTCGGCAAGAGAGTCTTTGTCGTTTCGGCCGGGATCGGCCCGCTGCATGGAAATTTTGCAAAGAAAACTGTGCAAAATATTCTGGATCACGCAGAACGTGTCGAACTTCGCACGCAGGGAGATCTTCGGCTTGCGCGGCGGCTTTGCCCGGAGGCTCCGCTCATGCTCTGCCCGGATGCCGCGCTCTTTACTAAAAAGCCGACGGCGCGTGACGCACGCGCCGCTCAGGCGTCCGGCGGCAGGGGCACGGACGGGGCACGTTATATCGTCGTCTGCCCGAAGCAGGATTCCGAAGCCCTCTCTTTCGCGCTGACGGAACTGAAGAAAAGATCGGGGCTGACAGCCGTCTTTCTTCCCATGCATCCCGAAGACCGCGACGCCTGCCGCCGCCTCGCCGAAAAAACGCGCGGGATCTTTCTCTCCGCCGTCACGCCCGAGGAAGCGTCAGCTCTCTTCCGTGGCGCGCACTTCACCGTGGGGGAACGCCTGCACGCCCTGCTCTTTTCCTTTCTTGCGGGATCTCCCTTTCTTTCGGTAGGGGCTACGCAGAAAGAGAGATTTTTCTGCCGGGAGGCCGAAAAATGGGTGATCGATGCGGCCGGAACCGATCGTATAAGCGCCCCCGTCATTCCTTCTTCCGCCGGCAAAACCGAAGGCAGAGAATCTCTCAAAGTCAGGCAGGGGTCGGGACGGCTTCCGCCTTCCGCCTTGCCGGAGAGTTCGGTCTGTTCAGAAAAAGGGCAACCGCCGGAATGCTTTTTCGGCATCGCTTTTTTGCGTCGGGAGGAAAGTCCGGGGGCGTTCGGAAAAGTGGGAACCGGCGCCGGGAGACCGGGCGTATGGAGAAAAGAGTCGTTGAAAAGATCGAAAACCCGGAAAGACGCGACGGAAGAAACGCAAAAGAAGGCCGGGGAACGGCTTTCTCTTTCGGTCGCGCGTTTTGCCGCGCAGGCCGCCGCATTCCGGCAAAATGGGGAGGGCGCGTCGCTCTTTGCCGCGGCATATGCGCTTTGGATAAAAAACGCTCCGGACACTTTCTGATCCGATATCCCCCTTGAAAAAAAACTGTCTGTGTGCTACAATAGATCCAGTGAATTTTTGGGAGGTATACGATGAATATTTGTCTTTACGGGTCGGCTTCCGATGCGATCGACCCTTTGTATATGCGTGCGACCGAAGCGCTCGGAGAAGAAATGGCGCGGCGCGGTCATCGGCTGATCTTCGGCGGCGGAAAGGGCGGTCTCATGGGAGCTGCCGCGCGCGGCGTCGTGCGTAGCGGGGGGCAGCTCACAGGCGTGGCGCCACGCTTCTTCCGCCCGGACGGCGTTCTGTTTGAAGACTGTACCGAATTTATCTTCACCGATACAATGCGGGAAAGAAAGCAACAGATGGAGGATCACGCCGATTCGTTTATCATGACCCCCGGCGGGATCGGAACCTTTGAAGAATTTTTTGAGATCTATACACTCCGCCAGCTCCACCGCACCGAAAAGCCGCTGGCCGTTTTCGATGTAAACGGGTATTTTTCTCCACTCCGTGAACTGCTCCGGCACGCTGTGCGCGAAAATTTCGTGCGCAAAGAGTCCTTGGATATCTGCTTTTACGAAAGTACGCCGGCGGCACTTCTTTGCCGGCTGGAAGAAGAAGCCGGAAAAATAAAAAAAGCCTGACCTGAATCAGACTTTTTCAAGGGGTCGGCCCACCCGTCACCGACGGAATCGGTCGATCTCCCGGCCGTCTATTTCAAGAACCATATCGGCGCAGGAGGTTCCGTGGCAGAGCCCGACGCTGATCCGATGCCCGCCCACAACGGCAGACAGCGCGTGGGCAGGCTCCCACATCCCCCGGCACTCCGCGTAGACCATCCCGTTGACCGAAAGTTCGGTCAGCTCGGCGGAAAAGGATACACGGATCTCCAGCTCTTCAAAGCGGTGATGGAAAAGATACGCGTTTTTCGGCTCCGCCGGGCGCAACGGAAGCGTGTCGCTCGCCCCCTGAAAAACGGCGTTTTCCAACCCGTTGACATACGCCATTTCGTTTTGGATCATAAGAGACGTCATCTGCTCCCGAAGCGAATCCGACTGCATGGCGCGGTCAAGCCACGCGCCGGCGCACGCACCGCGGACGAGAACCGAAAGCGCGTAAGCATGCAGCAACGCATCCACAAGACCGGGCAACCCGTATCCGAGCAAGGAAAAGAAAGTGAGCGCGACGGTATCCGCTCCGTACAGAACGGCCGCCGTGATCATCGAACGCCCGCGCCTGCCCGCCCTGAACCGCAGGTAAGCGTAAAGAGCGCAAAGACAAAGCGCGAGGAAGATCCCGCCGGTCAGGAAGACCTGTCCGCCCGTAGGCGCAATCGACTTTCCGTACAGAAAGACGGCCGTCGGCAGAAAGGTGCCGATGAAGAAATAAAGCGTTCTCCCTCCGATACACAGGAAAAAATTCATAGCTCCGAGCAAAGAGATCCAGGTCAGGAATGTCATGGCCCGGCGATACCGCCCGAGAGCGCGAAGCAACTGTTCCATACGCATCTCCGTTCGTTGATGCACCCAGTATAACACACTTTTCCGCAACTGTCAATCAGGAGAAAACCATGACTTATCTGATCAGCGCCTGCCTGCTCGGCACCCCCTGCCGCTACGACGGGAAATCCAAAGGCCCCTCCCCGGCCATACGCGAACTTTTATCTGAAAACGTCCTGATCCCCGTCTGCCCGGAGATATTCGGCGGACTCCCGACCCCGCGCCGTCCGGCTGAACGGCAATCGGACGGGTGCGTCCGCAACGCCGATGGCGAGGATCTGAGCGCGGCATATCGGCGCGGAGCCGAGGAGGTCCTGCGGCTTGCCCGCCTTTTGCACGCGGACGGCGTGATCCTGAAAGAAAAGAGCCCGTCCTGCGGTACCGAAGAAATCCATGACGGCAGTTTTTCCGGCGGTCTGCGCCCCGGCATGGGAGTCACGGCGGAGCTTCTCGCCTCGGCGGGGATCCCCCTTTACTCGGAAAATCGCCTTCCCGTAAAAAAATAATGGCCCGGGGCTTGCATTCCCCGTCGAAAATGATATAATTATGTTAGCGTTCAAACTATTTTGAAAGAATCGGGAGGTACATATGGAAGATATCTATGCCGAAAGAGAAAGTAATTCCGGCATCGTCATCAAGGTGTTCGGCGTCGGCGGCGGCGGGAACAACGCCATTGACCGCATGATCTCCACCAATATCCACGGCGTGGATTTCATTGCCGTTAACACGGACGGACAGGCTTTGCGTGCCTCTCATGCGTCCCAAAAGATCGAGATCGGGCAGGAAACGACCCGGGGGCGCGGAGCCGGTTCAGATCCCGAGGCGGGACGCGCGGCGGCCGAAGAAAATATCGACGAGATCCGTGAAAAGATTGCCGGGGCGGATATGATCTTTGTGACGGCCGGCATGGGAGGCGGTACCGGGACCGGGGCGGCCCCCGTCATTGCGCATGAGGCGCACGAGGCCGGCATCCTGACCGTGGGGATCGTGACAACGCCCTTCTCCTTTGAAGGGAAAAAACGCAGTATGCAGGCCGAAGCGGGGATCGAACGTCTTCGGAAAGAGGTCGATTCTCTCATCGTCATTCCCAACGACCGTCTGCGCCAGGTCTCCGACCAGAAGATCACGCTGGCAAACGCCTTTGCCACGGCCGACAATATTCTTTTGCAGGGGGTGCGAAGCGTCTCTGACCTGATCAATATCCCCGGCTTCATCAATCTTGATTTTGCAGACGTCAGCACCATCATGCGGGACGCAGGATTCGCGCATATGGGCGTCGGTTGTGGGAAGGGGCCCGACAAGGCGGAACTGGCCGCCAAACAGGCCATCTGCTCTCCCCTCTTAGAGACCTCGATCGCCGGGGCTACCGGCATCCTCGTGAGTATTACCGGGGCGCCGGATGTACCGCTGGACGACATTGAACTGGCCTCCAATCTGATACGCGACGAAAGCCATCCGGACGCCAACATTATCTGGGGCGCGACCTTTGACCCCTGCTTAGAGGACGAGCTCCGCATCACCATCATCGCCACGGGATTTGACGGCTCCCGCCGCACGGCGGCACGTCCCGCCGGCCGACCGACCGAGACTGTCGAAAATGGTGGATACGGCGTTTTTGCCGGACGCGAAGAAGCGATCAAAGAATCTGCCCCCGCGTCGAAGGAGCCGACTGCCACGCTTTCCGATGCCGATTTTGAAAACGTCATCAACGGTCTGCACCGCAACTTCCGCGGCGCAAAGCGCGATCTGTGATCAAACCGCCCCTGCGGGCGGCTTGCATATTGAAACGGCGTGCGCCCGGAAAGGGCGCACGCTCTTTTCCCGGAGGTATTATGACCGGTTTTTGGCTAAAAATGCTGGCCGCGCTCTGTATGCTGGCCGACCATATGGAGGTCATTCTTTTCCCCGAAGCACTCTGGCTCCGCTGTATCGGCCGTCTCAGTTTCCCTATCTTTGCCTACTTTATTGCGGAGGGATATCGTTACACCCATTCTTTTCGTGCCTATTTTCTCCGTATCTTCGCTTTTGCCGTCCTCTTCCAGGCGGGATATGCCTTTTCAGGGCTTTCGTTCCAGCTTTCCATATTCGTCACTTTTTCTCTCTCCCTGCTC
This sequence comes from uncultured bacterium, assembly GCA_949282345.1. Taxonomy (GTDB): domain Bacteria; phylum Bacillota; class Clostridia; order Oscillospirales; family CAG-272; genus UBA1740. The sequence continues at coordinate 67,462 of CASDOQ010000013.1, forward strand.
ATCATGCGGCTCTGCGACCTTGTGCGCGAGGCGGCGGGGGAACGGAAAGAGAAAAAGACCGTCGGACTTTTTCTGCTCCTCTTACTCCTGATCCTCGGTTGCTTTTTCCTCTGCCGCAGTGTTTTCATAGATTACGGTTTCTTCGGGATCCTCACCCCGCCGGTGCTTTCACTTTTCCGGAAGAAATCGAGCCGCCTTGCGGCGCTCTCGGTGTGCCTGTTTTTTCTGTGTATCGATTCACATTTTTTAAGCGGCGTCCTTATACAGGCCTTTGCCTTTGCCGCGCTGATCCCGCTGGCCTTCTACAACGGAAAGCCGGGGCGGTATCGGCTGAAATATTTCTTCTATTTCTTCTATCCCGTACACCTTCTTCTCCTTTCGGCAATCGCACTCCTGCTCGGCCGATACCCGGCCGGATGAGAAAAAGACCGGTAGTGGACGTGCCCCCAAAGCCTTTCGCTGCGGGAAGCCCGTCACCTCTGCCGGTCTTTATTCTGTTCAGATCTCATACAACGGCCGAAGCGGGTCGTATCCCTGCGGTTTATAGGTGACCGAGGAGATCCGTTGACCCGAGATCCCGTACTTTTTGCTGTACCCGAAGAGGTTAACGTACTGAGCAAGGTCGTCCTTCTCCTCCGCCATTTTTCCGAGAAGTTCAAACGCGGCCAACGTGTCGTCGATCGCGCGATGCGTATTCTGCGTGTGCAGATTGTACGTCTCCACGGCATTGGCCAGTTTATGCGGATAAGAACGGCGGTCACGGTAAACCGTCAGCGCATCGAGAAAGCGCACGCCGCGCAGGAGCCCCTCGCGCCCGTGGCGCAGAAGAAAGTAATACAGAAAGCAAAGGTCGAACTGCGCGTTGTACGCCACGACCAGCGTCCGCTCCCCGGTGAAGAGTTCCGAAAAACGTCGCGCCGCTTCCTCCTCCGGGACCCCTTCCCGCAAAAGGATCTCATCGGTGATGCCCGTCAGGGTCACGATTTCCGGCGGGATCGAATCGCCCTCCGGCAAACGGAGAAACAGATCGATCTCCTCGTCCGGGGCTTCTCCCGGGGTATCTTTACGTATTCTGGCCGCCGCGAGTTCGATGATCCGGTCGTTTCTGGCATTCAGCCCCGTCGTCTCGGTGTCCAGGACGATCACGGTATCAAACTCGTCGGAAAGCGAGACCGGGATCATGATGTCTGCCTCCCCGGCCGCGTAGCCGGAAAGCGCGGGGTCCTTTTCCCGTCTGCCCGGCAGGTTACCGATACAGCCCCGATCCTCTCACGGGATCGCCTTACTCTTTTCATATCCGTCTTCCTTTCGGCTTTTGGGATTCGTCCGTTTCCATCTTTCTTTACGCCTTATTTTAACAAAAAAATTTTTTCGTGTCAAGATTCCCCCTCTTGAAAAGTGGGAAAGAACCCTGTATAATGAAGGAGGATATTCGGTCAATACGGATGCCTAAATTTCAGCACGGAAGGTTTTATGAAAACGACACGTGATATGACCCGCGGTAACCTCTGGACCGGGATCCTTCTTTTCAGTCTGCCACTCATCGCCTCCAACATTTTGCAGGTTCTTTTCAATATGGCGGACATCGTGGTGGTCGGACAGTTCTGCGGTTCGACCGCCCTCGGCTCGGTCGGCTCGACCGCCACCATGGTCGCCATGCTGACCGGCATCCTCATCGGTTTCGGGAGCGGCATCAACGCCGTCACCGCGAAAGCCATCGGGGCCCGGGACAAAGAGCGGCTCGTCCGGGGTGTCCATACCGGTTTTCTGCTCTCTCTGCTGTTCGGTACCGCAATCTTTCTTGTGAGTTTTTTCGGCGCCGAGCCTCTGCTCACCCTGCTCGGGACAAAAGAAGAACTGATTGATGGCGCCCTCCTTTATATGCGCGTCTATTCCTGCGGAATGCCCGCCCTTGCGATCTACAACTGGGGGCAGGCCGTCCTCAGCGCGGGCGGGGATACAAAGCGGCCGCTCTGCTTTCTGACAACGGCCGGGATCTTCAACGTCACGCTGAACATCCTTTTCGTCACGGTCTTCCACCTGGGTGTTTTCGGAGTGGCGCTGGCAAGCATCCTTGCCCTGTATCTTTCCGCCTTCCTGATCCTTTTTGCCCTCTGCGTCAGCCGGCAGGATTGCCGGCTCCGCCTCTCCCGGATCCGCCTGCATGGCAGAGAAGCACGCATGATGCTGGCCCTTGGCCTCTCGGCAGGCGGACAGAATGCCATCTGTCAGTTTGCCAACCTCTTCGTGATGGCGGGAGTCAATTCCTTCCCCACACTGATCGTAAAGGGAAATTCCGCCGCGCAGAATGCCGATGCCCTCGTGTATGACGCCATGGCGGCCTTCTACACTGCCTGTACCAGTTACATGGCGCAAAACTACGGGGCGGGAGATCTGACGCGTGTGAAGAAGAGTTATTTCATCTCGCTGATCTATTCTTTCGGGATCGGCGCGTTGCTCGGAGGCGGGCTGGTCCTTTTCGGTCGGCAGTTCCTCTCGCTCTTCACCACCGAGGCCGACGTGATCGAAGCCGGCATGATGCGCCTGACGATCCTCGGACTTTCTTATGCGATATCGGCCTTCATGGACTGCACGCTGGCGGCTTCCCGCGGACTCGGAAAAAGCCTGATTCCGACGGTTTTCATGCTGTTCGGTTCCTGTGTATTCCGGCTCATCTGGATCTATACGGTCTTTGCCGCTTTCCATACCGTTCCGTCCCTGTACCTGCTTTACGCCTGCTCCTGGTCGCTCACCTCGATCCTCGAAATCCTCTATTTTGCCCGGGTGTGGAAAGAGGCCAAGCAACTCGTGCAAGCGCAAACCCCGACGCCCAAGGCTGCCGCAGTCTGACGTCTGCCCCTCGCCTCGCGCCGCGCCGCCTTCCCCGTCTTCCCCTCTGCCGGCAACCTATTTTTCTATTCCTTCGTTTTATTTGCAATAAAAATCTGATTTTGTATTACAATAGATCAAGGAGGGAATTTGTATGAAGATCACGTTTAACCCCGATGACGCTATCGTAAAGACCATTCAGGAAGGGCTTTCCCGCACCGGCGGGTACTGCCCTTGCCAACGCGAAAAGAAAGAGGATTACCGCTGTATCTGCAAGGAATTCAAGGAAAAGATCAAGGACCCGAATTTTGAGGGCTACTGTCACTGTATGCTCTATTATAAGTCAAAATAAAGGAGATTCATCATGCAGGAAATCAAGATCACAAAAGAAAATTTTGAAAAGGAAGTCCTGGCCTCCCCGGTGCCGGTCTTACTTGACTTCTACGCCGACTGGTGCGGCCCCTGCCGCATGGTGGCGCCGCTCCTTACCGAGATCGCCGCCGAAAAGGACGGGGAGGTACGCGTTTGCAAAGTGAACGTGGACGAAGTGCCCGAACTGGCTGACCGCTTTTCCGTCTCTTCAATCCCGACGTTGCTCATCTTCAAAAACGGCGTCCAAACGGCCGCCGCCGTCGGCTACCATCCGAAGGCCGACATCCTCCGTTTACTGGAGCAGTAAGCCTTTCCGAAATACAAAAAGCGGGAATCATGTTCCCGCTTTTTTCTCCCTGAAAATGAATAGTTTTTTTTACAAAATCCTGTTTATCCCGACAACTCGTAGCTCTTCTCCAGAAACGGTGAAGTGGATATCATATTCGGAAAAACGCATACTGTATACCCGCGTTTCATCATTCTGATACGAGGGGCGCGGATCTTCGGAGAGACAGCCGAGCGCCGCCTCACGCAGGTCTTCCGACAAAAGCGAAAGCACTTCATCGGGGCAGATAACGCAAAGACGGTGCCCGTCCTCTTTTTCCGCATACCCTGCGCGTGCATCGGGATGAGCGTCCGTGGAAGGCAGATAGGGCTTGATATCAAGGATCGGCGTCCCGTCCACGAGGTCAGCACCGCCGACGAGAAGGCAGTCCCCGTCCTTTTCGGTATGCTCGATACCGAGGAGTTCCACGGAGGAAAGACCGATGGGATTCGGCCGGAAGGGAGAGCGGCTGGCAAAGACCCCGACCCGGCGGTTACCGCCGAGACGCGGCGGGCGCACGGTGGGCGACCATCCCTCCCGATGAGCGAGGGAAAAATCAAAGAGGAGCCAAAGATGAGAAAAACCCTCGATCTCCCGCAAGGCGTCGGGATCGCGGTATTCCGGCAGAAAGACGATCTTTGCCCGAAGCGCCGATACCCGGCCGCTCTGCCGGGGAATCCCGAATTTATCCGGGAAATCGGTGCGGATATGCGCGACAGGATGAACAGAAAATTCCATGGTTTCTCCTTTTTGTTCCTCTTTCTTCCTCAGTCCGGCTTTTTATGCACACGGCATCTGAAAAGATTCCCACATGGCAGACGGGAATCACAGGATTCCCGTCAGAAAGATCTCGATCCCGATCAGAACGAGGATCACACCACCCGCGATCTCGGCGCGGTGCGAGAGCAAGATTCCGAAGCGGCGGCCGGCAAGAATGCCGAGGAGGCAGATCACGAAGGTGACGACCGCGATCACGAGGGAAGCCAACAACGCTCCCCCCAGCGGATACGCAGCAAACGTAAAGCCGACCGAAAGCGCATCGATCGAGGTAGCGATCCCCTGCACAAGCAGTGTGCGGAAACCGAGCGTCGCGGCCGGCTTCTCTTCCCCGTTCTGCTTACTGCGGCAGGCACGCACCCCCTCCGCGATCATCTTTCCGCCTACGAAACACAAAAGGAGGAGCGCTACCCACGGAATAAAACGGGTGAGCGAAGAAAAGACTTCCAGTAAGGTGTGGATAGCCACCCAGCCGAGCATCGGCATCAGGGCCTGAAAGAAAGAAAACGTCCCTGCAACGAGGCACCTCCGCCCGCGCTTCATACCTGGCTCGGCAAGGGCGTTGGCGATCGAAACCGTAAAAGCATCCATTGCCAGCCCGACCCCGAGCGCGGCGCTGTTCAGTAAAAACAAAAAATCGATGATCATTTTTTCCTTCTCCCCGGGACTTTCGTTTTCATTTTTCTCTTTTCGCGGATTGTGCAGGATGCCTGTCCCGATCGGCGCAAGCGTCGTTCCGTCCGTGTCCGTAACAAAAAAGACTCACGGTACAAAGAAAGCCTCTGTACATGAGTCTTGCAAATTAAAGCAAACCAGGCCGGACGGCCAGTATGTTGACTTGCTGCGATATACGCTTGCTACTCCCTCACGGAACAGGTTCATTATAATGAAAAGAAGAAATCTTGTCAAGAGGAGAAAGAATTTTTTTGAATTCCAGAGACGTCGGCGTTTTCGGAAATACGCGATCCGCCGACCCCGAGGCGCAGAATCTTCCCGGTCAATGTGGGGATCTGTCAGCCGATATACGTAATATAATCGGTTTTTCTCGGCTTCGGCTCCGGGGCGGGGCCGGCGGCATATCCGAGGAGGCAGTTTCCGATGCCAACGTATCGCCCGTCTATCCCCCAGGTACGCAGGAGTTGCTTTCCTTCCGGCGAATCGAAAACTTCCCGAGCACGATAAATATAACAGGAGCCGACCCCGAGCGCATGGGCGGCATTCATCAGGTTGCCCATCACAAGATTCCCGTCGCTCTGCCACGTCCCGATCTCGGGATCGGCCAGAACAACCGCCACGCAGGGCGCACCGTAAAAGGTATGACGGGTGGGATCACCGAGAACGGCGGCATTCAGGCGTTCCATATACGCGATCGTCTCGGGATCGCGCACGAGAACGATGCGGGCGGACTGCCTCCCCATACCCGAGGCGGCATAAGTCCCGGCCCGGAGGATCTTTTCGAGTTTTTCCTCCTCAACAGGCTTTTCAAGATATGAGCGGATGCTTCTTCTTTCACAAAGGTCGCGGACGGTACTTTCCATAGGGCTTTACTCCTTTTCTTTTTGATCTGTTTCGATTCGATCCGGATTTTTACCCGGTTCTTTTTCGGTTTTGTTTTCCGGCTCTTTTTCGCGGGGGCCGGGGTCGATGCCAAGGTCGTTCCCGATGACGGCGCCACTGTATATCGCCGCCCTTCCAAAACGATGGCGGATCCTGTCCACGGCGGTCTCGAGCTTTTTGTTTTTCTCGCGCGTTCTGTCGCGTTCCCCGTCAAAAAAGCCTATCTGTTCGCCCCCCTCCCCCCGGCAGAGCTCCATGGCCGAAACGGTCAGCATCCGGATGGCTTTTCCCTCCCGCCATTCGGCATCGACAAGAGAAAGAGCAGTCGCCGCAATTTCACGGGAGAGACTGGTGGGCGGAGAAATATGCTTCTGCCGGGTGACGGTGCGCAGATAGGGGTCCTTGACTGTCACAGCGATCACCCTGGCCGATGCGCCAAGCCCGCGCAGGCGTTCCCCGATCTCCTCGGACAGCACGCCGAGGCCGAGCCGGATCTCCTCCCGCGTTCGGATATCCCGGCGGAAGGTCATGCCGTTGCTGACGCTTTTGGCCTCCTCGCGTTCCGAGGGAGGGATGACCGGGCTGTCATCCAGCCCGTTGGCGGCTCGGAAGAGCTGTTCTCCCGCTTTTCCGAGGCGGGCCGACAAAAAAGCCGGACTGCTCCCCGCAAGCTGACCGATGGTCGTAATGCCCGAGCGGCGCAGGATCTCCGCCGTCCGCGCACCGACGAAGAGCATATCCTCGACCGGGAGCGGATAGAGGATCTGCCGGTAGTTCTCCCGGGTGATCACGGTCACGGCATCGGGTTTTTTATAATCACTGCCGAGTTTGGCAAAGGTCTTATTGAAGGAAACGCCGATCGAGAGCGTGATCCCGATCTCCTCGCGGACGGCGGTGCGGATCTTTTCGGCAATTTCCTCGCCGCTCCCGAAGAGAGCGCGGCTCCCCGTCACGTCCAGCCACGATTCGTCAATGCTGAACGGCTCATAGAGATCGGTAAACCGCTCGTATATCCGGTTGATCGCCCGCGACACGCGTACGTATTCCGCGTAATGGGGCGGTACGATCAGCAGCCCCGGGCATTTCCGGCGGGCACTGGCGACCGTTTCCGCCGTCTTGATGTCGTAGCGTTTGGCCGGCTCGTTTTTAGCCAGCACGATGCCGTGACGATCCTCTTCGCTTCCGCACACCGCCATAGGCAGATTCCAGAGGGCGGGGTTGAGAACGCATTCGACGGAAGCGAAAAAACTGTTGCAGTCGCAATGCAGGATAGTGCGGTCCATATTCTCCTCCTCGCAGATCTTTGCCGTATTGCCGCCCGGCAAAGCCGTCACGCGGCGCTGCGATGCCAAAAAACGGCAAACGGTGCCAACCGATCGCACAGCGTCCTCGGGAACGCGCCCCCGATGGGGGCGAACGCCTTTTCTCCTCACGCTTCGGAGCGTTGCACGGTAAAACTGAAAGCGCAGAATTCTCCCTCGCGGCTGTCAACAGTCAGCTCTTCGGCGTGTGCATCCATAATAGTTTTTGCAATGTAAAGGCCGAGGCCGGCGCCGGTCTTATCACGCCCACGGCTCTTATCGGCTTTGTAGAACCTGTCAAAAATATGGGGCAGATCCTCGGCCGGAATCCCGTCCCCCTCGTTGTATACCGTTACGAGAATCTTCTTTTTCCTGTATTCGATCCGAAGCGAGAAGCGGCTGCCCTCCCGCGCGAATTTTATGCCGTTATCGCACAGATTGTAGAGTACCTGATGGACGGCGTCTTTATCCGCGCGCACCAGGATATTGTCCTCTTCCGCAAAGAAATCGACCTGAAGATGCTTTTGTTCAATACGCTGTTCACAGGAGATCAGAATCAGCCTCGCCATTTCGCATATATCAAAATGTGTAAAGTTAAGTTTGCGAGATCCTGATTGCAAGCGGGAAAGATCGAGCAATTCGGTTACAAGGCGCGAGAGACGCCGCATTTCATCGGTCACGATATGCAGATAATAATCCTGCTTTTCCGGCGGGATCGCCCCACTGGTGATCCCCTCAATGAAGCCGAGGATGGTGGTCATCGGCGTGCGCAGATCGTGCGAGACGTTGGCCACAAAGGTGTTTCGCATATCCTCCAATTCTTCCAGCGAATCGGCCATCTGATTGAAGGCCGTCCCGAGAGCGGCGATCTCGTCATTTCCTTCCACGGCAACGCGGCGTTTGAAATTTCCCTTGGCAAACTGGAGACTGACGTTCCGCATTTCTTTAAGGGGGCCGGCCAGCCGTTCGCAGAACATATACAAAATGATCAGCGCCCCGAGAACGATCCAAAGGCTTGCCAAAAGGACGGTGCGGGTCAGCAAACGGGCAAAGGGCGGCCACTCTCCTGCCGCGGAAAAGCAGATCGCGATCCCGCCGGGCGAACCCGAGGGCAAGAGGATACGCTGAGCCGCATACGTGTAGTACTTGTCAGGAAAAATCTCCGCCTCCCCGCTCGACTGTCCCTTTTCATTCACTTCGGCAATGAGCGCGTCGGGGATCCCGTAGGAAGAAGGAGTCAGTGAGGTATCGGTTTTATTGCCTGCAAACAGGATATTCCCTTCCGTATCGGCCACGATCAGATACATATCGTCCATATTATACAGGAGAGCGCGGTAGATCTCGGCCTGATCCTCGTTTCCGCCCGCAAAAAGCGCCGCGACCGAGGCAAGCCCGTCCGCACGCAGGCTCCCCTCAGTCATGACCTTCACCTCCGACGCCGTATAGAACAGTGCCTCCTCTTCCCGTTCCATTTCATAATTCCCGGCGAAACTGGAAAGGATGAGAGCGAGAACGAGAAAGCTGAGTGTCAGAACCGCGAAAACCGTGACCAGTAATTTTGAAAATATGCTTTTGAACATTTTTCGGCCACCGCCTTGCAATTTTATGCTTTGTATGCTATATTATACATGAATGTTTAAAGAAAGTCAATTCTGCCCGGGACTTTTTCCGGGCATCTGAAAGGATCAGGATACCGTGAAAGAGATGACTCCCCCCGTTACCCGTTTTGCCCCCAGCCCCACGGGCTATATGCACATCGGAAATCTGCGTACCGCACTCTATTCTTATTTGATCGCCCGGCACGGCGGCGGCCGTTTCATCCTCCGTATTGAAGATACGGACCGGGAGCGGCTCGTCCCCGGTGCGACCGATATCATCATCAAAACCCTGGCCGACACCGGCCTGCATTATGACGAAGGTCCCGACGTTGGAGGCGAACACGGCCCCTACGTCCAGAGCGAACGCCTCGGCATCTACAAAGAGTATGCGGAGGAACTCGTCCGGCGCGGAGCGGCCTACTACTGCTTCTGCACCAAAGAGCGATTGGAACAGCTTCACGAAGAGGACGCGACCGGCGGATACGACCGGCACTGCCGCGACCTCAGCCCGGAAGAAGTCGAACGGAATCTTGCCGCGGGAATGCCCTACGTCATCCGCCAGCGGATGCCGCTTACCGGAACGACCGGCTACCATGACGAGGTCTTCGGCGATATTTCGGTTGAAAATGCCGAATTGCAGGATCAGATCCTCATGAAAGCGGACGGCTATCCGACCTATAACTTCTGCCACGTGGTGGACGACCACCTGATGGGCGTGACCCACGTTGTGCGCGGGAGCGAATATCTGATCTCCACGCCGAAATATGTCCTTCTTTACGACGCCTTCGGATGGGAAAGACCGCATTACGTGCATCTGCCGCTCCTGATGGGACGTGCGGAGGACGGCACGGTATCCAAACTCTCCAAACGCCACGGAGCCGTCAGTTTTCAGGATCTTCTGGCGGACGGATACCTGCCCGAAGCCATCATCAACTATATCGCCCTCCTCGGATGGTGTCCGAAGGAAACCGAAAGCGAATTCTTCTCGCTCCGCGAACTCGAGGAGCTCTTTACGGTCGAGGCCGTCAACAAGTCTCCTGCCGTATTCGACTACGAAAAACTTCTTTGGTTCAACGGCGAATATATCCGCAAACTCCCCTTCCCGGTTTTCTGCGAAAAGGTGGCGCCGTATCTGCCTGCCTTGCCGGAAAACATGAACCGTGAAAAACTCCTTCTTTTGCTCTCTACGCGACTCTCCAAGCTGAGTGAGGCTGAAGAGAAGATCGGTTTCTTCCTCTCGCTTCCTGCGTACGGACCCGAACTTTTCCCCAACAAGAAAAACAAAGTCACGCCCGAAAACGCTCCGGCTCTTCTGGCATTGGCCGAGAAGACCGTCCGCGGCATGGACGATTTCACAAACGACGCCCTCTTCAGCGCGCTTTCCGCAGCGGCTGAGGCGGCCGGCGTCAAGGCCGGCGCAGTCTTCTGGTGTGCGCGGATCGCGCTGTCCGGGCAAACGGTAACGCCCGGCGGCGCTACGGAGATCATGGAAGTCCTCGGGAAGGATGAGAGCCTCGCGCGCCTCGGGAAAGCGCTTACGCTTCTCGGCGCCTGATCTTCAAGGGGACCCGGAGCGTCCCCTTTTCCCGTTTCCCCGAATCGCCTTTGATTACGGAAAAAAGGAGACAGCCTCATGCAGGATGTTGCTGAAAGAATACAGACTCACCTGTCATCCATGTCCAAGAGTCAGCGCCGCATCGCGGAACTGATCGAAAATAACTATGAAAAAACCGCGTATCTGACCGCCGCCCGTCTCGGCGAGATGGCAGGCGTATCGGAGCCGACCGTGGTACGCTTTGCCGCGGAACTCGGCTATTCGGGCTATCCGCAGTTTCAGCGTGCAATGCAGGAGATGCTTCGTGCCCGACTGACCCCGAATCAACGCATCGACGCCACGAACCTGCGCGTCGGAGAAGGCGACCTCATCAAGCAGGTCATGACGCAGGATATGCAGCGGATCCGGGATACGATGGAACGGCTGGATCGCGCCGCCTTCTCTGCCGCCGCCGACGCCATCCTTTCCGCAAAAAACATTTATATTATCGGGGCGCGTTCCGCCTCTACGCTGGCCTCCTTTCTGCAATTGAATCTCTCGCTCATTTTTGACGGGGTGCGTCTTTTGCAGCCGACCAGTATCAGCGAGGTCTTCGAGCAGATCTTGCAGATCGGGCCGCAGGACGTTCTGATCGCCATCAGCTTTCCCCGATATTCAACAAAGCTCTCCCGCGCGGTCGAATACGCGCGGGCTCAGGGAGCTTTCGTCCTCTCACTGACCGACTCGCCCGCTTCCCCGATCGCGAAGGATGCGTCCTGCATCCTGACGGCCGAGAGCGATATGGCCTCCTTTGCCGATTCGCTCGTGGCGCCGCTTTCGATCCTGAATGCCATGATTGCCGAGATCACCCGCCGCGCCGCCCCGATGATCCGCGAGCGCTTTGACCGGCTGGAGGCCCTGTGGGATGAATATAACGTCTATGCAAAATCCTGATACCGTGGCGGTGATCGGCGGCGGAGCCGCCGGTATGACGGCGGCCGGGGCTTTGCTGAAAGCCGGCAAAAATGTTACACTGTTTGAACCGAATAAACAACTCGGATGTAAACTTTCCATTACAGGAAAGGGGCGTTGCAATCTCACAAACGACTGCACTCCGGCCGAATTCCTGCAAAACGTGACCAGAAATCCGCGTTTTCTGTATTCGGCGATCAACGCTTTTTCTCCCGCGGATACCATGGCGCTCTTTGAATCTCTCGGGGTCCCGCTGAAGACCGAGCGCGGGCGGCGCGTCTTTCCCGTGAGCGACCGGGCGCGCGACGTCGTGGATGCCCTCTCCCACTACTGCCGGGGTGCGCACACAGTCCGCGAGAAGGCCGTGGAAATCACCTCGGACGGGGGGCGCGTCACCGGTGTAAGGACAGGGTCTGGCTTCTATCCCGCCTCCGCCGTGATCCTGGCCAGCGGCGGCTGTTCTTATCCCCGCACGGGTTCCGACGGGAGTGGCTATGCCCTCGCCTCTGCCCTCGGGCACACCGTCACTCCGCTCATCCCCTCACTGGTCCCGCTGGAGAGTTGCGACCCGGATTGTGCCGCCATGCAGGGGCTTTCGCTGAAAAACGTCTCTCTCCGTATCACCGGGAAGAACCGAAAGAGCCTGTACGAGGACTTCGGGGAAATGCTCTTCACGCATTTCGGGGTCAGCGGCCCGATGATACTCAGCGCCTCGGCGCACCTGCGTGACTGTGACTGGGAAGAATGCCTGGCGCATATCGACCTGAAGCCGGCGCTCGATGAAAAAACGCTTGACCGCCGTCTTCTTTCCGACCTCGGAGCCGGAGCAAACCGCACGCTCTCCAATATTCTCGCCGGGCTACTCCCCTCCCTCCTGATCCCCGTCTGCCTCCGTAAGACCGCCATTTTGCCCGAAACACGCGGGCATGACCTTACGCGCGAAGAACGGCGCCGTCTTCTCTGCTTTCTGAAAGATTTTTCTTTCCCGCTTTCGGGCTTTCGCCCGATCGAAGAAGCCATCGTGACCTCCGGCGGGATCGACGTCCGGGAAGTCAACCCCGGCAGTATGATGTCACGTCTTGTAAGTGGTCTCTATTTTGCCGGAGAGATCCTGGACGTGGACGCCTACACGGGCGGGTATAACCTGCAGATCGCTTTTTCCACCGCGCAGGCGGCGGCACGCGCCGTGCTGAAAACCGGGTAGTAGATCTCTGTGCGTTTCTGCTCCGCGGGACGGCGTATGAAACAAGGTTTGAAGATCACATCGACGGGGTGTCCGGGAAACGATCCCCTTTGCAAAAACAAATGAACTCCCTGCCGAATCACCGATTCCATACCGAAAGGATGATAGTACGATGAATATTGCCATTGACGGGCCGAGCGGAGCCGGGAAAAGCAGTCTTGCCAAGGCCATTGCACGCCGCCTCTCGATCGTCTACGTAGATACCGGCGCGCTCTACCGGAGTATCGGTCTTTACATGAAAGAGCACGGAATCGACCCGAAGGATGAGGTAGCCGTATCGGCGGCTCTTCCGGCCGTTGATCTCTCTCTCCGCTTTGAAAACCGGGAACAGCATATCTATCTCTGTGGCCGCGACGTCGGAGACAGGATCCGCACACCCGAAATGTCGCTCTACGCCTCTGCCGTCTCGGCATTGCCGGCCGTCCGTGCTTTTTTGCTGGATACCCAGCGTTCTATCGCGCAAAAGACCTCTGTGATCATGGACGGCCGTGATATCGGAACCGTCATCCTGCCCGACGCAGACGTAAAGATCTTTCTTACCGCCTCGCCTGAGGCACGGGCGCGCCGCCGCACCGCGGAATTGAAGGAAAAAGCGATCGACGCGCGCTACGAAGACGTGCTTTCCGATATGGCCATACGGGATAAAAACGATTCTACCCGTGCCATTGCTCCTGCCGTCCCTGCGGCGGACGCCGTCCTGCTCGACAACTCGGATATGGATGCCGAACAGACAGTGGAAGCCGCGCTGGCCATCATCCGGAAGAAGGTCGCACAATGAGCCACCCGCCGAAGCAAAAAGAAAAAAAGCCGAAGCCCAATCGGTTGGGGCGCTTTCTCTATCCTTTCCTTTCTCCCCTGATCCGATTTCTTTTCCGCATCCGCGTCGTCGGGCGTAAAAATATTCCGCGCGAGGGCGGTTGCGTTGCCTGCTCCAACCACGTGGCGCTTCCAGACATCCTCGTTCTCTCGGCTTCCTTCCCCCGGGATCATATGCCCCTGTATATCGCAAAGGCCGAACTTTTCCGCATTCCGATCCTCCGGCACCTGATCCGTGCCCTCGGAGCCATTTCTCTTGACCGGGGCGGGAGCGACGTCGGAGCGATCCACCGGGCGGTGACACTGGCAAAGGACGGGGAGATGATCACCATCTTCCCGCAAGGGACGAGACAAAAAGGAAAAAATCCGGCGGACACGCCCATTAAGCACGGCGCGGCGCTGATTGCCGCCCGGGCCGGTGTCCCTCTTCTTCCGGTCTGCATTTTCATGAAAAAACAGCGTTACGCCCTCTTCCGCCGGATATACGTCCTCTTCGGAAAACCCGTCTCACTGACCGAAGCGGGACTCACAGGAGAAACGAAAGATTACCGTTCGGCAATGGAATTAGTCTACGCGCGCGTCTGTGCACTGGGAGGCTTCTCCGCCGGGGCGGCTTTGCCGGAAGGAATCTACCATGACGATAAAGATCGCTGAATCCGCGGGCTTCTGCTTCGGGGTAACGCGCGCCGCGAACGCCCTGGAAGAACTGATCGCGGGCGGGGCCTGCGCCCGCATCCTGACGCTCGGGGAACTGATCCATAATCCCGTATATCTTGCCGGGCTTGCGGCGCGGGGAGTGCGTGCCGTGAACGAAGAAGAAGCCGAGGCTTTTGCCAAAGAGAGCGACGCGGTGGGAAAGACCGTTCTCCTTTTCCGTACGCATGGCGTCAGTGCCGCAACCGAAGAAAAAATGCGCGCGCTGGCGAAGGAACACGCAAACTTTGAAGTCTACGATCTGACCTGCCCCTTTGTCAAAAAGATCCACACCCTCATCCGCGAGAATACCCGGGAGGACGGGATCCTCTTTCTTTTCGGAAAAGCGGGGCATCCCGAAGTGCTTGGTTCGGCGGACCGCGGCCGCGGCAAATGCCGGATCATCGGTTCGCCGGAGGATGCCGCGACATTTTTTGATAAAAAAGACAGCGATCTGCCGGTCGTGGCTCTCTCCCAGACCACCGAAAGCCGGGAAAACTGGGAAAAAACAAAAAAAATTCTTAGAAAACTATATACAAACGTAATTTTTTTTGATACAATATGTAATGTGACGCAAAATCGGCAAGAGGAAGCTGCACGCCTTTCCGCGTGGGCCGACGCCGTGATCGTCATCGGTGGGAAGAACAGCTCAAACACCCGTGAGCTGTGCGATCTGGCACGAAAACATTGCCGTGACGTGCGTTTCATTGAAAACGCCGGGGAGCTGACCCCCGACTTCCCGAAAAACGCAAAGATAGCAATTACCGCAGGTGCTTCCACGCCTCGCGGTTTAATAATGGAGGTATACAAAAAAATGGACGAAATCAGAACCGAAGATTTTGCCGAAATGCTGGAAGGAACACTCAAAACTTTAAATACAGGAGAAACTGTCACCGGTATTGTATCCGGCATCGCCAAAGACGCCGTATACGTGGACGTCGGCGTGAAGGCCACGGGCATTATCACCCGCGACCAGATCACCGATGACCCCGATGCCAACCTCGCCGATATGTTCAAGGTCGGGGACGAGCTTCGCCTCTTCGTCATCCGTGTCAGCGATACCGACGGGATCGTGACACTCTCTAAGAAAAGAGTGGATCGCGACAAGAACTGGTACGAGGTCGTGGCGCTGAAAGATGAGGGAGGCATCGTGGAAGGCAAGATCACCGAAGCCAACAAGGGCGGCGTCGTACTTGACTACAAAGGTACCCGCATCTTTATCCCCGCTTCCCGCACCGGCCTCGGCAAGGACGAGGATTATCAGTCGCTGGTCGGCACGGTTCAGCGTGCCCGCATCATTGACGTGGACGAAGCCAAAAAGCGCGCCATCGGCTCTATCCGCAGCGTCAAGGTCGAAGAAAACAAAGCCCGCGAGGAAGAACTCTGGCAGAAGCTTGAAGTCGGTCAGCGTTATACCGGCGTTGTGAAAAACCTGACCTCCTATGGCGCGTTCGTTGATATCGGCGGCATTGACGGCATGGTACATAATACCGAGCTGTCCTGGAAGCATATCAAGAGCCCGAAGGAAGTCGTCTCGATCGGTCAGGAACTGGAAGTTTACATCAAGGATCTTGATCCCGAAAAGAAGCGTATCTCTCTCGGATACAAGGCCGAAGAAAACGACCCGTGGCGCAAGTTTACCGATGCTTACAAGGTCGGTGACGTAGTGACCGGTAAAGTCGTCAGCATGATGCCTTTCGGCGCTTTCGTCGAAGTGATGGATGGGGTGGACGGTCTTGTCCACATCTCCCGCATCGCGCAGGAAAAGATCGCGCGGCCGCAGGACGTCCTCACCATGGGGCAGGAAGTCACCGTGAAGATCGTGGAGATCGATAACGACCGCCGCCGTCTGAGCCTTTCGATCCGCGCGCTGCTGGACGAGGCACAGCGCGCCGCTGAGCAGGCCGCCCGTGAGGCCGAGCGGGCCGAGCGCGCCGCTGAACGTGAGGCCGCCCGCACGGAAGAGGAAGAGGCAAGAGCCGAAATGGCCCCCTACATCGTCCGCTCGATCGACTGATCGCAAAGATCTCATCCCGGATACAAAACGCGCGCACCCAAAAGGTGCGCGCGTTTTTGCATACTCCCCTGATCGGCGGGCAGAAGAAGTGCGACCCGGCCTCGGATCGCAGTTTTTTTCGGAAGTCTTCTTAATCGAGTTTCTCTCCGTAATGATTGCAGAAACAGTTATCCGCCGCCACACGCTTTCCGCAATGCGGGCATTCGCGGAAAAGAGATCTACGAATCCCGCGATCAGGCAGAAAGCCCCCAGCAAAAGTCCCACCGCGCCGAATATGCGGATGCGCCGGCGCATGATTTCATGTTTTTTCATTGTTTCCGGTTCCATAAATCCTCGCTTTTCAAAAGCAGAGATGATTCAGCGTTTTTCTACGCTCTCGAGGAAGCGGCGTTTATAGCGAGCCGGCGTGGTCCCGCGATATTGGCGGAAGGTGCGGATCAGATGCGAACTGTCGGTAAATCCGAAACGGTCAGCCGCTTCCTCTACGGTGCTTCCTCCCTCCAACGCGATCTGCACGGCATTCATCTTTTCATCCATAATGTAAGTCTCGACCGGTACAGAAAGATAGCGCAGAAAATCTCGACATAGCTTGGTTTTTCCGACCCCGAAACGCTCGGTCAGCCTGGAAATGGTGATCTTTTCCGTAATGTGGTCGGAAATATACCCGAGGACTTCCCCGAGATACCGATCCGGCAAGGCGTTTGTCAACGGTTCAGTCACCCGGGCAGCCTCATTGGCTTCGGCAAAAAAGTATTCAAGCAACAGGCGGATACGACGATTGGCCTCTTTGACGGGCGCATCGAGCAATTCCTCAAGATTTTCAAGACAACGGCACAGGCGAGTCAGACTTTCCTTGTCGAGCGGGATCAGCGCGGCCTCACGGTGGAAGACCGAAGAAAGCGGAAGCGCCCCCTGCAAAAACGAAAAGATCTCCCGATGCTCCATGCTGAAATAATACCTGTCGTAATCCACGTCCAGGCGGTTGATCTGCGTGTGTGGGATATGATTTTTATAAAAGATCAGGCAGGCCCCGCGATGGGTAACGTACACATTGGGCGTAAGGATGGTGATATGACCCGAACGAACCAGCAAGATCTCGTCGGTTTCATGAAAATGATATTTCATCCCCCCTGCATCTCTCCCGAAAGAAGGAAACGTCTGGGCGGAATTCGCCGCGATGGTCTGGCGGTATAATCTGAGCCGATTCCGATATGTATCTTGCATCATCATCCTCCGTCATAAGCGAGGCGTCAAACCTATATTTTTGCAAAAACAGAAAGCTTCGTACGGAAACAACGTCTTTTGATTTCTTGACTTTTTTTCGCATCGATGCTATACTGAACCTACGGTCAATGACCGATTTCAAAAAACAGGAGTTTTTACTCATGGAAACATTCAGCCTTTGGAACGGCGCGTATCCCGGCGCACAGACCGAGGAACCCGTCCTCACATACTATCCCGCCTTTTTGCGCCCCCAGCCTGAAAAGCCCGAAAAACGGGCGGCAGTGATCATTTTCCCCGGTGGAGGTTACGTCGGCCGGGCAAAACACGAGGGGGAAGGCTACGCGCAGCTCCTCAACACCTTTGGCGTTTCCGCTTTCGTGGTGGACTACCGGGTATCCCCCGCGGTCTTCCCCGATGAATTGCTGGATGCACGGCGGGCCGTGCGCTTCGTCCGGGCAAATTCCGAAAAATTCGGGATCGACAAAGAAAGGATAGCCGTTATGGGCTCTTCAGCCGGGGGGCATCTGGCCGCCCTGCTCTGCACCTATCGCGGGGAACTTTGCGGCGAGGGCGCGGACGAGGTGGATCAGGAAGACTACCGTCCCAATCTGCAGATCCTCTGTTATCCCGTGATCTGCTCCGACGAGGCCGTCAGCCATGCGGATTCCTATCACAAACTGCTCGGTGACGACCGATACGTAGACCGGGATTCCTATTCTCCCGACCTGCTGGCGGACAAGGACACCCCGCCGGCCTTCATCTGGCATACGGCCGCAGACAGTGGCGTAAACGTCATCAACAGTTACCGAATGGCGACCCGTCTGCGCGAACTTTCCATCCCCTGCGAAATGCATATCTTCCCCTATGGCGCACACGGCCTCGGCCTGGCCGCCGGAGACGATCACGTTGCGCAGTGGGGCGAACTTTTGCGCCGTTTTCTCAGGCTTTTCGGCTATCTCGGCTGACTTTCTCCAAAGAGGTACTATCGATCGCGCGTATACAAAAGGGCTGAGTCGAATTTGGGAATTAATTCCAAATAACTGGCGCCTTGCATAAAGAAACACTCGTTATTCCAAAAGAACGGCGAGTGTTTTTGTTAATCCATAACATAAGGCTGAGCCAAAAAATCAATTTGACTCAGCCCCTTTTCTTTTTACGACCACCCCTCCGGCAAAGCAGAAAGGAGAAGGATGGGCCCGCGCCGGGAAAAAGATCACTTCTTGGCGGCTCGCTTCTTTTCACGCGCGATGCGCTTCAGTTCCTTTTTCCGGTTCCGGCGTGCTTTGCGCACCCCGAAATAGATTCTGACGGAAAGCATCCAGACAAAAATCAGGATAAGGCCCGTGGCGATCCGATAAAGATCAATATGATGCTCCCCGCGGGAGGAAAAGGAAAGACAGGGCTCTCCCGTTTCGCGATTCCGAAACAGGTTGGCCGAAATATCATGCTTTTCGACAAACATCGGGCGGGAACGGGTAACGAAGTTCTTTACGTTTTCTACGGCTTCAAATTCTTTTTTTAGCATATACAGAATCTCCTTCCGGCAGTATTCTTCATCCCTATCTTATCACAAACCGGCTCCGCCGTCAAGAATATTTTTCCCGCAGGGGGAGAAAATAATGTTGCCGCCGGATCTGCTCTTATCCTTATTGTACCGCACGGCTCGGGACTTATGCACGGGCAAAACCGACCGGCGGCGGAGGAATCATGAAATCACCGGGAAACGCTCCCTACTATTTCCTTTCATTTTTTCTGTTGCTCCTCTTTGCCGTTCTCCTTTTGCAGGGAGCGAGAGGCGACAACACTTTTCTGCTCCTGCCGCGCGCTTATGACGCGCTCCGGGCGGCGCGCCTTCTGTAACGCCGCGCCGTAGATCGGGCTCATAGCTATCGGAAGTTTATTTTTTCGCGCTTTTTCTCTTCTTGCTTTTTCTCTTCTTGCTTTTTCTCTCTCACCATGAAAAAACGGCCGCGGAAACGGCCGTTTTGAAATTTTACTTTATGACACGCAGCGCGTGGATCGGCATCCCCTGCGCAATAAAATTTTTTTCGTACTCGGTCAGGATGTTTCCTTCGGCATACCGAGAGGCGTGCAGGTCATCGGTCTGCCAAAGAGGAAGACGGCCAACCGCCGCCAATTCTTCCAGCGTAAAGGCGAAAAGGCTCTCGTTATCGGTCTTGAGTGCCAGGAATCCGCCGTCCGCCAGGAGCGCAAAATAGGAGGAGAGAAACGTGCGGTGCGTCAGGCGGCGTTTGGCGTGACCGGCTTTCGGCCAGGGGTCGCTGAAATTGAGAAAGATCCCGGAAAGCGAACCGGGCGCGAACCACTCGGGCAGATCCTTCGCATCGGCGCGCAAAAAGCGGAGACCGGCGGGCCGCTCATCCCCCATCGCCATGGCGCGCTCTGCCGCAAGAACCAATACGTCCGATACCTTCTCCATCGCGTAAAAGGAGACCTCCGGGTGCGCGGCGGCCATCCCGCAGGCAAATCCGCCCTTGCCGCATCCGATCTCCAGCCACAACGG
Source organism: uncultured bacterium (assembly GCA_949282345.1). Taxonomy (GTDB): domain Bacteria; phylum Bacillota; class Clostridia; order Oscillospirales; family CAG-272; genus UBA1740. The sequence goes on from CASDOQ010000013.1 coordinate 87,244, forward strand.
GCGTTCCCCGCCTGGGATCGGCTCTGTCGGCCGTTCACACAGGATTTCCGCGCAGGCGGCCAGCCGCTCCGCGCCGTGTTTTTTCTTTCTGACTCTCATTGTTCTTCCTTATAGGATAAAACCGGGCGGAACCCGGTTTTTCCTTTTATGCTTCTTTTCGATTTTCGGGCGGCGCGGATCCGTCTCGCCCGGCTACCGGTCTTTTCGGGCCGCGATCGGTTTTACGTTTCAGTCTCCGCGCAGATCGTTATCGGCCTTTTTCAAAAAGGCACGCAGGAGCGGCGACTGCGGATTTTCGAAGATCTCGTCCGAAGTTCCCTGTTCCTCGATCACGCCGTTGGCCATGAAAACGACTTTATCCGCCACATCGCGGGCAAAAGCCATCTCGTGCGTGACGATCAGCATGGTACGATCGGCAGACTTCAATGATTTGATGACCTTCAGCACTTCCCCCGTCAGTTCGGGGTCGAGGGCGCTGGTCGGTTCATCAAAGCAGAGGACCGCGGGAGAAAGTGCAAGCGCCCGGGCAATGGCCACACGCTGGCACTGCCCGCCGGACAGTTCGCACGGATAATTTCCCGCCTTGTCCGAAAGTCCGACGCTCTCGAGAAGTTCCGCCGCTTTTTCGCGACAGATCTGTTGCGCTTGTTTTTTCAACGCCTTGAAAGTGCCCTGCTGGCGTTGTTTTTTCAACGCCTTGAAAGTGCCCTGCTGGCGGAGGCGTTCGCGTTCGCGCAAGAAAAGAGGCATACTGATATTTTCCAGCGCGGTATATTGAGGGAAAAGGTTGAAAGACTGGAAGACCAGCCCGAACCCGAGCCGCATCTCGCGTATTTGTGCATCGGTATACTGTTTATCGGCATCGTAGAGTTCCTTGCCGCCGATCCTGATCTTGCCGGCCTCGGGCTTTTCCAGAAAGTTCAGGCAACGGAGAAAGGTACTCTTGCCGCCGCCCGAGGAGCCGATGACTGCGGCAACCTCCCCACGCTCCATGGAAAAATCGATCCCGCGCAGGACGGTAGTCTCCCCGAATCTTTTTGTCAGATTTTCAATTTCTAAAAACGGCATACTTTACACCTTGAAATAGGATAATTTCTTTTCCGCCCGGCCAAGGAGAATCGTCACGACACCGTTGAAAATGAGATAGAAAAGCCCGGCATAAAAGATCGGCCAGAGAACCACCTGCTTGTTCACAATCTGCTTGGCAACGGTAAAGAGATCAACGCTGACGACAACGCTGGCCAGCGCCGTATCCTTGACAAGCGTAATGATCTCGTTCGACATCGGCGCAATGATCCGCTTGACGAACTGCAAAAGCGTGACCTTAAAGAAGATCTCGGATTTCGTCATGCCGAGGACCTGCCCGGCTTCCGACTGCCCATAGGGGACGCTCTGGATCCCGCCGCGGTAGATCTCCGAAAAATAGCAGGCGTAATTGATGGTGAAGGCAATGCAAACCATCAGGAGCTGCTGTGCCGTCGTGCGGATCGGCAGACCGAGCCAAAGCCCGGGACCGAGAGCGCAGACGATGATCTGGAGCATGAGCGGCGTTCCGCGTATCACCCAGACGATCCCACGGGTAAGCGCGCGGAGCGGGGTAAAACGCGACATAGAGCCGAAACTGACGACGAGACCGAGCGGTAACGCCGCCGCCAGCGTGGCAAAGAAGATAACCGCAGTATAGGCGAACCCCTGGAGGAGTTCGCCTGTTATTGCCCAAAAACTCATGGCTTTTGATAATCCTTAATTGATAATCGTCTCTTATTTTCCCTTTTTCACGATGCACGATTCTCCGGCGGAACCGCTTTCAGCAGCGACAATCGCATCCTTCATATCGGCAGTGGTCTTGTATTTTTCAGCGTCCGCTTTGCGGATGACAGCCACCTGCTTGTTGTTCATATACGGGATCGAGATTTCCCAGGCATTCAGCCGTTCTTCCGTGATGGTCATGCCGTTCCAGATGCAGTCGATCGTCTTGGCCTCGATCAGCGCCTCTTTGGCGTTCCAGTCGATCAGTTTGAATTCCACCGCAAGACCGATCTTCGCTCCGACGGCTTTGGCAAGTTCTACGTCAAAGCCGACCAGTTCACCGTCTTTTTCCCACGAGATCGGCGCAAAATCGGTATAACCGACGATCATCTTCCCCTGATTGACCACATAATCCCAGTCGGCTTTTTCTGCCTCGGTCATTTCCGTGAACGTGGCACTTGTATCGATGCAGACTTCGGAAGCAAGTCCGTATTTTTCCGCGATCGTTCCGACGGTTCCGTCCTTGGTAAGCTCGACGAGCGCCGCGTTGATCTTCTTCATCAGACCGCTGCCTTTACGGACGGCAACGCCGTACTGTTCGGTGGCGAGGACAAGACCTTCCACAATCATCAAAGAGCCGGAATAGGTGCTGTCCTGAGACATATAATACCCGGCCATCACGCTGTCCATCACGCCGACATCCACCGATTGAGCGTTCAACTGGAAGAGCAGATCCTTCTGGGAGCTTAACGCCTTAAACTCTTTTCCGAAATTCAGTTTTTCTCCGCAGGAAGCAAGCGTGAATACCGCGCCGACAGCCAGCAGAACAGCCAGAATAAGTGCAAGTGCTTTTTTCATTTTTTTATACCCCTTTTTGTTTTTTTCATAAACTTTAGTTTGCTGAACTTTAGTTTGCTGAATCGGTTATAGTTTAGAACGCTAAAGCGAACTTGTCAAGGGGTTTTTGAAAAAAAGTTGAAAATTTTTTTCGCGGCCGACGGCTGGTGCAGGTATGCGGGAAAACAGACGGAATTCCGGAAAAAAAACGAAGAAAAACGCGACAGCCGCCGAGGCGCATGGCGAAGACCGTGCCGTTCTTTTTATTTTTCCGAAAAAAAGGCTCTTTTTTGCAAAGGAGTGATTTATGGATTGACAGATCGGAAAAAGGGGGGTATACTGGATATGAATCAACCGGAAGGGGATACTTATAATGAATAAGAAAAATCTGGCCGTCGTCGGATACGGCGGCATGGGTTCCTGGCACGTAAACCGCGCACTGAAGAGCGACTGCGTGAATCTTGTGGGAATTTATGATATCAAAGAAGACCGCCGCGCCGCGGCAAAGGCCGCCGGAATCTACGCCTATGAATCGCTGGAAGAACTGCTCGCCGACCCGCAGGTGGAACTGGTAACGGTCGCCATCCCGAACGACGCGCACCGTGATATGGTCATCCGCCTTCTGGAGGCGGGAAAAAACGTCATCTGCGAAAAGCCGGTTACGACCAATTCTCACGACCTCTCCGAGATGATCGAGGCGGCCAACCGCACGGGAAAGCTCTTTACCGTCCATCAGAACCGCCGGTGGGACGTGGATTACCTGGCCGTAAAAGCTCTGCGTGAAAGCGGCGAGATCGGGCCCGTCCTCCGGGTCGAGTCCCGCATTCACGGCGCCAACGGCATCCCGGGTGACTGGCGCAAAGAGAAAGAGCACGGCGGCGGCATGATGCTGGACTGGGGCGTGCATCTGATCGACCAGATGCTCGGCATTCTCCCCGGAAAGATCGTGAAGGTTTCCTGCGAATGCACGCACATCCGCTTCAAAGAAGTGGATGACGGCTTTTATCTCACGCTGACCTTTGACGACGGCTCGGTCGGCACGGTCGAGGTCGGCACCTGCAATTATATTGCGCTCCCCCGCTTCTACGTACAGGGCAAGAACGGCACGGCCATTATCACCGACTGGCGCGAAAAAATGCACGTGGTGCGCGATCTTTTGGAGGTTCCCTCCTCCGTGGGAGCCACCCCGGTCGAAACGGCCGCAGGACTCACCAAGACCATGGCCCCCCGCACCGCAGCCACGGTGGAATCGTGGGACGTGGAACGTCCCGAATCCGACGTGCACGACTTTTACCGGAATGTCTGCCGCGCTATCGACGGGAAGGAAGAGCAGATCGTCACGCACCGGCAGGTCGCGCGCGTGATGCGCGTCATGGAGGCTGCGTTTGAGAGCGACCGTCTCGGCGCGCCCATAGCCTTTCACGATGACTGATCCTCTCCGAAAAGGAAAAGGGAAAACGAAGATCGGAAACGAGAGATCCGGCGCGTATTGCGCCGGATCTCTTTCCTTTTATGTGAAGGGAAGATAAAAAAGATATTTTACCCTTTTACCCGATGGATTTGAATCCAAAAAATTGAATGTTTTTACGATAGGTGAAAAGCTACATCAGCACCTTTTCACTATTCACTTTTACCTATTACCTAATCGACAAATTGCGAGTGAAAAGTGAAGAGTGAAGAGGTAATAGTGAAGAAGTAAAAATCGACAAGCCTCTGTCGAAACTTGTCGATTTTTGGCCTGCCCGACAGGATTCGAACCTGCGGCCTCAAGAGTCGGAGTCTTGCGCTCTATCCAGCTGGGCTACGGGCAGATATTTTTCTAACTTCCTTATTGTAGCACAGTTTTTCCGAAAACGCAACCGTCTTTTCGGATTTTTTCAAATTATTTTTCCGCGGGGTTTTTTCCGTCGGGCGGAGCGCACTCTTCCGAAGTGCAGGCAAGGAGATTCCGGCGGATCGTCTGCCGGCCGCGCCACGCGTAGGCACGGCGCATAAAAGCGGCCTTGTCCATACCGTCCAGCAGAGCGAGCGTCAGGCGGGGGATCGATTCCTCGTAGAAAAAAGCGATCGGCGTTCTGGCTCCCGCGGCGATCGCCCGACGGGTGTGGGGACAGGCCAGTTGGCAGAGGTCGCACCCCCACACGGTGTGATATTGCCGCATCAGGCGGAACGCCTCCTCCGGCAGCTCGCCTTTGGTCTGGGTCAGGGCGGAGAGGCACTCGCCCTCTCCGCTGAGGGCGCCGGTGGGGCAAGCGCGGAGACAGGCGCCACATCCTTCGCACCCCCGCATCGGGAAGAGCGGCAGTCCGACCGGCGCTTCAGCATCCGAAAACACCTCGCCGAGGAAGACGAGCGTCCCGTATTTTTCGGTGATCAGAAGACCGTTCTTTCCGAATCTCCCCAGCCCTGCGCGCACCGCCGCGGCTCGCTCGTCGATCGGGGAATGGTCGGAAAACGCAAGGAATCTTTCTCCCGGATTGGCGGAGGAAAGCCCTGCGATCAGCCGTTCCGAGAGTTCGCGCATATAAAGATGGTAATCGCGCGAAACAGCGTACAGAGAAAGGTTCTCCGCCGGGCCGGTGTAATACGGGATCGCATAGATCAGCACGCTCCGCGCACAAAAATCCCCCGCCCGGTTGAAAAGTTCGGGACGGCGCACCGAAACCTCCCCGATCGGCAGGACCGAAAAAAGTTCTATCTTCTCTTCTTTCATCAGGAACCGAAGGGTCTCGGTTTTCATACGCTCACCTCAAAAGCAGTATAACAGACCCCGGGGAAAAAAGCAAGAAGTTTTCAAAAATCCGGGGGGATGCTTGACTTCCGCCGCCCGGATGGTATATATTATAAGCAGAAAAAAGTGAAACCGGGAGAAAAGAAAATGACAGTTACTGCCGTTGTCACCGTTGACCGCGTCGAAGGCGATTACTACGTCTGCGTTGCCGAGGACGGGGAAAAAACATACGACGTGCCGCGCACGCTGGGAGACGCGCGGGTGAACGATCTGCTCGCCCTCACCCTACAGGACGGCGAGATCGTTTCCTTTACGCGCGACAGCGCGACGGGACAGGCCCGCGCCGAAGAGAATCTTTCGCGCCTCCACGCACTTTTCAACCGTAAGAAATGAGGGGCGGCGATGTTTGTTGAAATTCTGCAAAAAGGCTTATACGCCACGGTCATCTCCCCGGGAGCGACGAACATGCCGGTCCTGTTTCTCCTCCCGGCACTTCTCGTCGGATACCTGCTCGGAAGTCTGAACAGCGCGGTCATTGTATCGCGCCTTCTCTACCGCGACGACATCCGCCGGCACGGAAGCGGGAACGCCGGGCTGACCAATATGTTCCGCACCTACGGCAAGCGTGCCGCGCTCCTCACCCTGCTCGGCGACATTCTCAAGACCGCACTCGCCGTTTTTCTCGGCGGGTTCTTCTTCGGCTTTTATTACGCGCAGAGCCTCTCCTTCGGCTATATGGGATATATCATGGGCTTTTCCTGCGTCATCGGACATATCAAGCCGGTCTTTTATCATTTCCACGGCGGGAAAGGCGTTCTCTGTACGGCGGTCGTCGCGCTGATCCTGGCGCCGCCCGTCTTTGCCGTTCTGCTCCTCGTCTTTATTCTGATCGTGTGGCTGACGCGCTACGTCTCGCTCGGCTCCGTGGTGGTGGCCGGGCTTTTGCCGATTGCCATTCAGGGATATATGCAGACCTTCCTGGGGCAGGAACAATATGACGGTGCATTGGTACTTCTTTCGCTTTCGTTCACGGTCGTCGTCGTTTTTTGCCACCGGCAGAACCTGATCCGCCTATGGAACCGTCAGGAGAACAAATTTTCCTTCCACCGTCATGGGGACGGGGAGGACAAAAAATGAGCGAAAATCTCTCAAAACTCCTGTCTCTTTTGAACCGGGCGGCGACCGCAGGAAAACTCCGCCGTGTGATCTTCTCACGCGGCCCGGTCGACGCCCCCCGGCGCACAGAGGGGCGGATCTGCCTCTTTCGCGGAGAGGCCGTACTGGCGACCGAGGCATCCTTTGCGGACGGGAAGGTGCTTCACGCACGCCACCCCCTGCCCTTGACCGAAGCGGACTTCACGGCTCTTTTGTCGCAATTCCGGCAAGTCAACCTGCTGACCGGGTGCGGGGATGCGGAATATAAGCGGAGTGCCGGCGGCAGGGATATCCTTCGTATGCCGGACGGGATGACCTCCGCGCTTTCAGATGCCGGAGTCAGCCTGCCCGCCGAGGCGCTTGACAGAAAGAAAGAACATATCCTCACGGGGGAAGAGCCGTTTTTACGCGAATTGGAAATCGCCGATAGAAATGGAAGGATCCACGATAAGCGCCAGCCGAAGTTCCGGCAGATCAACCGGTTCCTTGAACATTTGCGGGATATCGAAGAATTCCTCCCCCGGGAGGATCCTCTCCTGATCTACGATCTTTGTTGCGGAAAAAGTTATCTCAGTTTTGCCGTTTATCATTATTTCTCGGTCCTGCGCGGACGTCAGGTCGATATGCTCTGCCTCGACCGAAAGACCGACGTGATCGACTTCTGCCGCGAGGCGGCCGGCCGGCTCGGCTTTGACGGAATGCGTTTTCTGGCGGAGGACGTGCGGAAAACGCCTGCGGGACATCCCGGGCTCCTGATCTCGCTCCACGCCTGTGATACGGCGACTGACCTGGTGCTTGAGACCGGCATACGGCTCGGTGCGGAGGTAATCCTCTCCACGCCCTGCTGTCACCGTACCCTATCCCGCCATCTTTCCTGTCCGGCACTCGATTTTGCAGCGAGGCAACCGCAACTCCGGCAAAAACTCTCCGAAGCTCTGACCGACGGTCTGCGTTCGCTACACCTTGCCGAGAACGGCTACCGGGTGACGGCCACCGAACTGACAGACCCCGACGATACGCCGAAAAACACACTCCTGCGGGCGGTACGCGACCGCGCGGCCGGACATGAAGCAAGAGCCGAAAAGGCCGCAGCCGACTACCGCGCGGCGCTTGCATTTCTCTTCGGAGAGGAGGCAGACGGATATCTCTCCGCCCTCTTGTGATATGAAGGTATACAGAAGCCATGGGGCGGAAGAAACCGCCCTGATCGGGAAAAAGATCGGAGTCGCCCTGCAAGCGGCAGGGGTACGCCGGGCGTTTCTCGCCCTGTTCGGAGAAATGGGGGTCGGAAAGACCGCCTTCTGTCGCGGATTCTGCGAGGCGGCGGCTCCCGGAGCGGCGGTGCGCAGCCCTACCTACACCGTTGTCAACGAATATCCGGGCCGTCCCGTCCCGGTCTTTCATTTTGATATGTACCGTATCGCCGATGCGGACGACTTATACTCAATCGGATTTTCCGACTATCTTGCGCGGGAAGGACTGATCTTATGCGAGTGGAGCGAAAAGATCACGGAGGAGATCCCCTCCGATGCCCTCCGCATCACCCTCTCCCGCGAGGGAGACCGAGACGAGAGGAAAATCACCGTAGAGGGAGGCAGTTATGAAGATCTTATCGATTGACAGCACAGCCAAGGTCGCCTCCGCCGCGTTGCTCTCCGATGCTACCCTCTTGGCCGAAACTACCGTGCGGATCGGGCGTTCCCACAGTGAAACGCTCCTGCCGATGATCGAAGGACTGCTTGCCATGACCGGCATACGCCCCGAGGAGATCGACCTCTTTGCCTGTGCGGCCGGCCCCGGTTCCTTTACCGGCGTGCGGATCGGGGTCGCCACCGTAAAGGGGCTGGCGTTCGGCCGCGGAGTCCCCTGCGCCGCCGTCTCTTCCCTGGAAGCATTGGCCGAGAATCTCGTCCCGCTGCCCGGCATTCTCTGCCCCGTGATGGATGCGCGGCGGGAACAGGTCTATCAGGCGACCTTCCGTTACGAGGAAGGTAAACTTCTGCGCCTCTGCCCCGACAGAGCCATCGCGATCCGCGAGCTTTCCGAGGAGTTGCGCGCCGCCTACCCCGGGGAGGCAATCCGTCTTGTGGGGGACGGTTGCGCGGTAGCCGCCGCCGGACTCCGGGAAGCCGGACTCGACCCCCTCCTCCCGCCGGAGGGACTTGCCGTACAGAGCGCCGCCGCAGTCGGCCGCTGCGCCGCACGGATGGCGGCCGCCGGGCAGACCGTGACCGATGCCGCACTGGCCCCGGTCTATCTGCGGGAGCCGCAGGCGGAACGCGAACGGAAAGAACGGCTGAAACAACGGGATTGCGAAACTTCAAAAAATTAAAAAGGCCGGAGACCGGCCGGAGAGATGCAAGATGAAAAAAATCTATATCGGTGCAGACAGCGCCGGCTTTGAAATGAAGGAAATGCTGAAAGAACATCTGGCGCCAGAGGGGTACGAGATCACCGATCTCGGCACCGACAGTACCGCCTCCTGCCATTATCCGCTCTTTGCGGAAGCGGTGGCCAACGCCGTCGCCTCCGATCCCGATTCGCTCGGTATTCTGGTATGCGGGACCGGCATCGGCATGAGCATGACCGCCAACAAAATCCACGGGATCCGCGCCGCCGTATGCGGCGACACCTTCAGCGCCCGGATGACGCGGATGCATAATGATGCCAACGTCCTCTGCCTCGGCGCACGCGTCATCGGTCCCGGCCTTGCCAAAGATATTACCGACCTCTTTCTGACAACCGGGTTTGAAGGCGGACGGCACGCCACCCGGATCGCCATGATCAGAGAACTGGAAACATGCGGCAAAATCTCCCGTTGACAGACATCTCGCGGAACGTCGGCTCCGCGAGAATGCTCCCTTTCCCGTTCGCTCTTCTCATGCGCCTTTACCGAGTGCGCCTTTTCTGCCCCGCTCTTCCCGTACGCCGGCTCTTTCTATATGAATAATATGGAAGGTCACGTTCCTTCCAAAAACAAAACTCCTGTGAGGATTTTCCGTTCTCCACAGGAGTTTTTTCATCAGAAAGACCGACAAACGGCAAAAAAGAGCTTCGTTTTACGTATGGAAGGGGCATCAGATCTCCTTATTATAAAATACGTCATTCATATCGGAAAACAGGTCTTCCATTTTTACATCCAGGAGTTTTGCAATGACATAAATCTCCCTGTCGGTAGCACTGCGCAGTTGCCCTTCCAGTTTGGAATAACTGGTCGGATTCATGTCGCATCCCGTCGCCTGTATCCTCGCAATAAAATCTTTTTGCGTGAGACCGCGCTCTTTCCGCAGCGTCTCTATGGTCTTTCCGACCACATTGGCAGTCCCGTACTCTTTCCTTCTGATTTTCATATTTTTGCATCTCTTTTGTCCATTATTAGCGGTTTTAGAAATTATATTACGAAAACCCCTTGACAAAATTCCAAAATAGAATTATAATGGTATGCGGATATTTCCGTATTGGAATTATAAACACCAGAAAAAAGAAAAAAAGGAGAAAAAACAATGAAACTGAACAGAATCGCACCCCTTCTCTTTTTGGCGCTTTTCCTGACGGTGGGAGGCGTTTACGCGACCTTCAACTATGCGCAGGGTACGGTCAACAGCGCCGATTCGGCGTTGTCGAAAGAAATCACCAACAAAGTGGTAGACACTCCGAAGGGTACAATCGCCATCATCTCGGATTTCAAAATTACCATCGACGACAACACCGGCACGCTTACGACCGCCGCCGATTATACCGGCACGTTCAAAGTGCAGTTCACGCCCACAACGGGAGCCGACGCTACCGTGCGTGACAGCGGTATTCCGCTCAAGATGACCATTGAAGCGACCGGCAATCAGTATAAAGAACAGGCGATTTTCAACATCCCGGGCGATGAAATCATACTGAACGAAGGGAACCGGATACTTGGAGAGTTTACCGTTCCCATGAATAACCACATCACCGTGAACGCGATCTCTCTGCCTACCGCGGCAGATTATGATGCCTATAAAACGGCGCTTGAAAGCACAACGATCACAATCACGGTCAGCGAATACGTCGCTCCCTAACGCGCTGACTCCGAGGGATTCTCATGTCCGCCTTTGAAATTTATATTTCTATCCTGTGCTTTGTCGTTTTTTTCGCGTTGACGATTCTGTTTTCAGCTCTTATTGCAAATATTGTCAGATTGCGTCTGCGGGTGATACGTGGCGGGTTGGCGGACGTGGAAATCAGTGAATACCAAGAGAAACACCTTTCAAAACGCCGAAAAACCGCGCATGGGATTACAGCCGGAAAAGTTTTTTCCCTGTTCTTCTGTCTTGTGATCGTTGCCATTTTCTTCTCGGCGCTGTTTGTGCGCATAGACGAAAAAAGGCCTGCAGGGGGGAACCTCTTCCCCTCTCTCCGGGTAGTCAATACCGGTTCTATGGCCTCTGCCCATGAAAAAAACAAATATTTGTCCGCCAACGGGCTTCATGACCAGTTGCAGGTCTTTGATCTGATCATGGTCGAACCTCTGCCGCCCGAAAGCGAATTGAAACAGTACGATATTGTATTATATGTGCGCGAGGATATCCCCGTCATTCACCGGATCGTGAAGATCGAAGAAGCGAATGACGGCACATCCGACCGTCTCTTCCTCTTGCAGGGAGACGCAAACGAATATCCTGACAAATTTCCGGTGCGCTATTCCCAGATGCGCGGTATATACCGCGGAACGCGCGTTCCGTTTATCGGGAGCCTCGTCAGTTTTCTGCATTCTCCCGCGGGGTATCTGTGCATCGCTTTGATTGTCTTCACTATCGCCATTATCCCCTGGCTTGAAAAAAAGCTGGAAGATGAAATTCTGCAACGTATGGAGTTCATCGAGGAACACCCCGAGGCGGCCGTTGACCATGAAAGATGGAGGGCCATAAGGAAAAAGGGGAAAGGAAAGGTAAAGGTACGCCGATGGATGAGTTCCTGTATCGTTCTGCTTGCCGTCACTTCGATTTTTACCATTCAGGGAGCGCGCGCTACGTTTCAGTACGCAACCGGAACCAGCGTTGACGGGATCGGCTCTGTTCATACGGCCATTACTAACGGATGGAAATTCAGCCCCTTCCCGCAAACGCCGGACGGAGAATTGCAGGGCCTCCTGGTGGATCAAATTCTGAACGGAACGGAAAAAAACCCCGGGATCGGATTGAACAACCCGGATTCGTACATCAACAAGCAAATCGAACAACGGCATTCGCTTCCCTTCGGTAACAAGGACACGATCGGCAGTATGGATTACCATGCGGCAGATCAATTTGCGCCTTTTCTGTCGGGTGAAACCGCCGACATGACCTTCCTTCTCTATTTCCCGGACGGACCGGCGGATGAATACTATCTCTTCACCACTTCTGTGGATCTCGGTAGCCAAAATAACATGAACTACCCGGTTGGAACATATATTTATCCGATATACAGGACCCTGCTGCGAAAGAATGCCGCGGGAGAGTATGAGGCGGTCGAATGTCTGACCGGACGTGCAAAATCCATGTGGTATAAGCAATTCTTCACCGGAAGCTACTTTTATCAGTATCCCTCTTTTGATCCGACATCATGGCTGGAAGGCGAAATACCGTAAAGCCACGGCCGTTCTCCGGAACAAGCAAAAAACACCTGTCCGACGTAAAACGACAGGTGTTTTTTCTATGGGGCACGGCGGAAATCGATCGCCGGCGATTGGCTACCGATGTTTGCTATCGGCAATCTGTCTTTGTGGAAAAAGCGCGGCGACCTGCCGGATATGCCCCCAAATTTCCAGCTTTTCAGAAAAGCGGTTTTTCATCCCGGGTGCGGAAAGAGTCCAACCGCAAGAGGCACCCGGGCAGATCCAACCGGTCACTGACATAGGCGTTTCGCAAAAGTTCCGCCGGGATGAACCGGTCGTATTTTTCAAAGACCGGGCACTCGGCCTCACCGACCAGGGAAGCGGGATCCGGCGGCTGTGCGGCCAGCAGAGAACAAAGTGCCGGGAGCAGATTTTTCCCGGATTCGCGCTCCGCGCGGAAGGTGATATAACAGCACCCCTCTCCGCGGACCTCGGAAATGCCAAGATCGGCGGAAAAGTGCGCGAGCAGACGGCGCATCGTGCGGAAGGGGCGGGTACCGAGCCACGGAAAAAAGACGAAACTGCTCCCGCCCAAGGAAACGACCGGCCTTCCCTCCATTCCGACGGCGGCGGCCGTACGGCGTGCCGTTTCCAGCCGGGCGGCGGCATTCGGAAGCAGGTACGGGTATTGCTCCGTTCCGAACAGAATATCCCGCATTTTTTCCATGACGCGGGTATGGATTTCGCCGGTTCCGCCCGGCCAGGAGATCTCCATTTTCCCTTCCACGGCGTGGACAAACACCAATCGGTGCGGCAGATCGCAATCCTCAACTTCCCAAACGCGCCCGGCCAAGGCAAACCGGTCGCCGACAGGAGGCGGCGAGGTGATCGTCCCGATCTCCTCGGAACCGCAACGAACGGTAAAATCCTCACTGTCCTCAAAAACAGCGTAAAACTTATAGCTGTTGGTCAGTCGCTCTCCCGCCAGCCCGACAATGCAACCGCCCTCCTCGGTCAGTTGAATATACTCGTTTTTCAGCATGGAGACAAGCAGGTCGCGATAATCCTCCCGGCTGACCCCGGCAAACGGAGGAAGCGAAAGAAGAGCGGCGGCCAGCGCCTCCGGCCGCATCTCGCCCGAAGAGGCGAGGACGCTGAGCGTTTGCTGAAACAGCAGGCTGAGCGGCATCCGGCGCACAGAAGGCGGCTCAATGAATCTTTCGGTCCTGTAAAGTTCCACAACGGCAATACCGCGCAAAAGCCCCCATGGAATCAGCTCGGGAAGGGGCGCGTTGGGGAGCGGGGTTTCTTCCCGGAACAAAAAGAACATTTCAGGAGGGGCGCCGCGCCGCCCCGAACGGCCGAGCCGTTGCAGAAAGGCCGAGACCGAAGGAGGCGCATCGATCTGCGCGACGCGTTCCAGGCGGCCGACGTCGATACCCAGTTCCATCGTCACCGTAGCGCATACCACGGCGCGCGCCGTCTCATCCTTCAGTCGGCGCTCCGCATCCTCGCGGAGGGCGGCGGAAAGATTGCCGTGATGGATCAGGAAAATATCGTCTTCCCCGCGCGCCCTGGCGATCTGCCGGAGAGTGGCCGTAACGTATTCGGTCTCCTCGCGGGAATTGGAGAAAACAAGAGAACGGCGCGTACTGACCGCGTCGTACAGAAATTCGTATCCCGGGTCCAGTCGGGCGCGTCCGCCCGGCTCTTGTGCCGTAATCTCATCGGCAGGTGACCGGGAATCCGGCGCAACGGGCGCAAATGCGGCGGTCGGGCCGGGGGCAGAAAGATGCGCGTTTGCGGAAGACGGCGCTTTCCCCCGGCTGACGGCGGGAGACTGGTTTTCATTTTCGTTCTGGATGTAAAACTGTTCCATGGCGATCCGCCATGAGATCGGGGTGCGCGAAGGCGGCGGGGCGGCGGTTTTTCTCCCGCTCCCCGCTCCGAGCCATTGCGCCGCGAGCGACAGATCTCCCACCGTGGCGGAAAGTCCTATCCGGCGCGGATGGCGGCCGAGCAGACGGCCCAGGCGGGTAAGTTGACAAAGCACCTGATTCCCGCGGTCGGAGCCGATCAGCGTATGGATCTCGTCCAGAACGATATATCGGAGCGGAGCGAAAAAGCGCGGCAGATCGTTCTTGCGGTTCATCAGCATACTTTCAAGAGACTCGGGCGTTATCTGTAAGATACCGCGCGGCTCGCGCATAAACCCTGCCTTTTGCGTACTGCCTACGTCCCCGTGCCAGTGAAAGACCGGGATCCCACATCCCGAAAGCAATTCCTCCATCCGACCGAACTGGTCGTTGATCAAGCTTTTCAACGGGGCGATATAGAGAACAGAAACGCCGTCACTGTGCGGCGGATCGTTGCAAAGGTCGGAGAGGATCGGAAAAAAAGCGGCCTCGGTCTTCCCGCTTGCGGTGGAGGACGAGAGGAGAAGATTGTCGTCGGTGTCAAAAAGGACCTGCGCGGCCTGCAGCTGTACCTCCCGCAGGCCTTCCCATCCGGCGCGCCAGATATACTCCCGGATGAACTCGGGATATCGTGCAAAGATCCTGTCTGCTTCTGTCATGGCGCTCCTCCTTTTGCATAGTATCGTTTACATTTTAAGGTTGAAGAAAAAGTCGTTCCCGCTGTTTTTTGCTTCTGTGTTTTTTGCTTCTGCCGAGGCTTCGGGGAACCGATCCTCTTCTTCCTGCGGGGGCGCGGCGGGGCGCAAAGTGCGAAAAAGTTCTTCCGGCGTAGCCTCGGGGTTCTCGCGCAGAATATCGAGAAGCGAGAGAAAATCCCGGATCATTTCACGCGGTGTGACGAGTTCCTGGGCGCCGGTGCGCGAAAGCATCAGCGTGAGAAATTGCTCGCATTCCGCCGGCGTGAGGCGTACCTCCCCGCCGTACAGTTCCGCGTGCAAACGGCAAAGACGGGTGATAAGGGCCAGCAATTCGTTATCGGAAAGGCGGCGGAGCCGGATCACGGGAGAGGTATAGGTCGTATATCCCCGCTCGGCGAAACGACTGTCGGCCAGGCGGCTCCGCAGCGCCTCGTAACTGAAAAGACCGCGGCGCGTATCTTCCAAAAACTGTGCCGTCCCGCCGAAAAAGACGCAGAGTCCGGGGGCGCGACCTTCGAGCGCATCGTTGAAAATGGCGAGCAATTTTTCATAATTGGACTCTCTGGCAATGCGGTTGGGAATTTTATAGAGATTCACGCATTCATCAACAAGGACGAGCAGACCGCGATATCCGATCCGGCGTGCAAAGACCGCCCAGAGTTTGATATAGTCGTACCAGTTGCTGTCGTCGATGATCCCGCCGACCGGGAAGCCGAGTGCGCCACGCGCCTCGCTTTTTGTTGAGAACTCTCCCCGGAGCCAACGGAGACAGGCGCTGCGGCATTCCTCTTCCCCGTTTGCCTCGGAGAGGAGACAAGCGCCCAGCACACGGGCAAAGTCAAAGCCGCCGACACCGCCCTCCAGTTCCGAAAGGAGCGTATAGATCCGCTTCTTCATCTCGGGGGCAAAGCGCGGGTCTTCGGGAAATATTTCCTCTTTGGCAAGCGCGGTGGCGAGCATCGTATAGTAACGCGAAAGAACCACCGGGAGAGCTCCGCCGTCCGGAGAAGCCTTGGAGGCCATATTCCGGAGAAGCTCCCGGTACGTGGCCAGACCGCATCCGTTCCCGCCGGAAAGCCGCCTTTCGGGAGAAAGATCGGCATCCATGCAGAGATAATCTCCGTCAAGCGCGTACCCGCGGATCAGTTGCAAAAGAAAGCTCTTCCCGCTCCCATACCGACCGATCAAAAAACGGACCGAGGCCGAGCCGTCCGCCGCGGCCTCCAGACTTTCCAACAGGGCGGCGATCTCCGCGCGGCGGCCGATGGCGATATAGGGCGCGCCGGTACGCGGCACGACCCCCGCCGTCAGCGAGGTGATCAGGTTGCGGAGGATCCTCTTCGGGATCTTTACTTCGTTTTCATGGATCTCAGCCATTCGGTTGCCTCCTCCCGGTAATCGGGAATTACGGTATAGGTGTCATTTGTCGGTTCGATCAGAATATCTCCGGCAAGATTCAGGAACGATTCGTTGATAATCTCAACGGCGCGAGGCAAAGTTATCTTTGCATTTTTTGCGGATTCTGCGGGGGTTTCGGCACTTTCCCCGAGAAACGCCGCCAGCACCCCCAGCGGAAGATCCTGCTCCTCCGGTGCCTCCCGGGAAGAAGAAAACTCTGCCGGAGCGACCGGGATCGGGTTGGAGCGGTCGTTCAGAGCGGAGCGACCGGGCGGGTCGGGCGAAGAGATCGGAGCGGAACGGTCGTTCGGAGCGGAGCGATCGGGCGGCACGGTGGCGGAGGCCGGGGCGATCATCGGCAAAACGGCGGCGGCTGACGCCTCCTGCCGGGGGGGAACCGCCTCGGTCGGAGAAAAGACCGAAACGCTGTCCTCGGCCTCCTCTTGTCTGACGAGCAGGCGCGTCGTTTCCCACGAACCGGCCTCGATCGCCGCCGCACGTTCCCCGGAAAAGCCGGTTTCCGGCGCATCGTAGAGCCGGAGGTAAGCCGGAGGGTCTTCCTTTTTCTTTCTCGGCAGAGGCATCCCCTCGAAATAGCTGTCCACGGCGGCCCGAACCTCGGGCAGGAGCCCGTCGCTCGAGAGGCGGGCGCGTATGCCGTAAGCGGCGCGCAGACGGTTTTCCGCGTATTTGACGGCAAGCGTCACCTGCCGGCGATAGGCAAGCGAACGGCGCAGGGAGATATACTCGACCGTCAGTTCCGCACGGACGTTATGCGAGCAAAGCGAACCGGCAAAGGCCTTCTCGGTCAGGCGTTCGGGCCTGTCGCCGAGCGTAAGCGCACCATTGCCCGACAAAGCGGCGAAGACGCGGTCCATAGCCCCGGTGATATGCCGGGCGAATACGGCGCGGTTTGCCGGCGTGACGGCACGGCTGTTTTCATAACGGTATTCGGAAGAAAGGGCAAGCAACCGTCCGACTCCCTCCGGAGTTCGCTCGGCCGCCGAGCCGAAATAGAATTCCTGAAATCCACTACTGTCGGCCACAGCGGAAAGACACGCGGCCGAAAGTTCCCGCGGGCAGGGCAATTCGTGCAGCAGGCAATAATCGGTCAGCCATGCGACCATATAGCGGTCTGTCCCGGGCAACGCGGCACGGTATGCATCCCATAGACGGCACAGAAGCCCGACCCCTTCCTTGGGCGGAACGCGCTCCGGCAGATTGATGATCTCATAGACGAGCAGGAAAAAGTATCCCTTATCGGTCTTTGGATATTCCCCGCGGCGAACAGCCGCGCGGAAATAGAAGTAGTACGCCGCCTGCTCGGGCGATAACTGGGCATACTGCGGGGTAAAGGAGAAAAACGGCGTATACGGAGCCGGGGGAGAAGGCGCATCAAAAAGCCGCAACGCATCTCGCCGGAACTGCTCGTAAAAACTGTATCCCCCGCAGATACGGCGCACCCGTACCGAAAGGATCAACGGGTTATCGGCCGGCGTATATACGCGGACCTCTTCGCGTTCCCCCCCCCGAAGCGGGCGGGAGCTGAATCGCAGGGCGGCCTCTCTCCGGGCAAGCTCCTCTGTCGCCGCCCCGGCGGGAACAGACTGCGCCGTCGATCGGTCCCGGTTCGTATCGGCGGCATCGCCGACCTCGGTCATGACCGGCCCGGCGGAAAAGCGCGTCAGGCGGCTATCCCGGTTGGGAACCAGTTTTCCGATATCCCAAAAATCGTCACGTTCCGTCACGCTATCCTCCTCTCGCACAAAGCCGTGTAGATATTATATTATTGTACCATTCCTCCTCGTTCCTGTCAATCGCTTTCCCGATTTTTCCATAAAAAAAAGCCCGCCGTTCAAGGAGGGCGTACCGGAGAAAGAGGGGATGAAAAAGAAAGAGCGTGCGCTGGGACAAGCCATGGCCGGAGAAAGTCCGGCAGTTTTATACGTGTCCGCGGGGGCAGACCGGTGTCACAACACGGGCGAAAGAACCAAGCGCGCGGGCGGCGCGGGCGGCGGCAAAACGGCCGGAGAAGATGGCAAAGACCGTAGGCCCGCTCCCACTCATGCGGGCGGTCAGCGCGCCATAGCCGCGCAAAACTTCAAGCGCCTCGGCGGCCTGCCGACAAACGGGGAGAACCGTTTCTTCAAAGAGATTAAAGCAATTCCCGGTCAATGAAGAAAGCTCCCCTCTCCCGAGAGCCGAAAGAAAAGCGTCGGAGGAGGCGTGCTCCTCTCCGCTCGGGAACCCGCCATAGGCTTTGTCCAGCGCGGCATACGCCGCGGCGGTACTGACGGGTACCGGCGGCGTAAAGAGGACGGCAAAAAAGCGCGGCGGAGCCGGAAGTCTGCGAAGCACTTCCCCGCGCCCCTCGCAAAGTTGTGTCCCCCCGGTGAGGCAAAAGGGGATATCCGATCCGAGCGTGGCGCCAAGCGCGCTGAGGGCCTCTGCCGTCAGGGGGGTTCCCGTCGCACGGTTCAGCCCCCGCAAAACGGCGGCGGCGTCACTGCTTCCTCCCGCCAGCCCGGCGGCAACGGGGATCCGCTTGGTCAGAGAAATATGCACGCGCAGGCGGAGTCCCGTCTCCCGGCAGAAGAGTTCCGCCGCGCGGTAGGCAAGGTTTTCCCCGCCTGCGGGAACCGAAAAGCACCCCCGGCAGGAAAGCGTTACCGAGGTTTTTGCGGCAGGACGCACCGAAAGCCGTACCCGGTCGCAAAGGCTGACGCTCTGCATAACCGACCGGATACGGTGATACCCGCCCGGCAAGCGGCCGATCACGTCAAGATACAGATTGATTTTGGCATTGGCCGACTCCGTTACAAACATCTTCTTCCCCCGATGCGCTGTCATTTCGATTCAATTCTATCACGCGCCGCCCGAAAAAGCAAGCGATAAGAAAAATTTGCGGAACGCTCCGTCTCCGTATAGATATATAAAATTCCATCTCCGTTAGATATATAAAATATTTTTTATAAAAGCCTTGACAAGCCGTCCCGCATCCGATATAATCTATATTGGTTTGGATTGCAATGAGCAATCTGCTCCTTGTCACTTCGGTGACCGAAAAAGACCATAAGGAGGTGTATTTCTGATGGAGAAAAGAATTGGTTCGTACGAAACTCTTTTCGTTGTCAACGCCGCACTCCCCGAAGAGGAGATCAAAGCGCTCGTTGAAAAGTTCACGTCTCTCGTAAACGCGAACGCAACGATGGAGTCCGTGGACGAATGGGGCAAGCGCCGTCTTGCGTACCCCATCAACGATCTGACCGAAGGTTATTTCGTTGTCATGTCCTATCGCAGTGCGTCCGATTTCCCCGCGGAAGTGGAACGCGTGCTTAGAATTACCGACGGTATTCTGCGCTCGATGACCACGGTTGCCGCGCCGAAAAAGGCGTCCCCCGCGAAAGAGAATCAGCCGGAAGAAGCCGCTGTTGCGGAATCCGCGGCTGAATAACTGTAAGGAGGCTATTGTATGGCGAGTTTTAACAAGGTCATTCTGATCGGCAACTTTACCGCCGACCCCGAACTCCGGCAGACCCCTTCGGGCATTTCGGTTTGCCGTTTTACCCTGGCGGTCAACCGCCGTTATTCGCGTTCCAATAACGCGGAGGGGCAGAACGGCTCCGCCCAGCAGACGGCTGATTTTATCACGGTCGTTGCATGGCGGCAGAGCGCGGACTTTATCGCCCGTTATTTCAAAAAGGGTCGCCCGATCTTAGTCTGCGGGCAGCTCCAGTCGCGGAGCTGGACCGACCAGCAAGGGGCCAAACATTATTCTACCGAAGTGGTGGCAGACGAGGTTTCCTTTGTGGAATCCAAGAGTGATGCGGCCGGAGCGGGAAGCACGGGCGGGAATAACACCCAATACACCCCCGATGCATACGGGACCCCGGCTTACAGCAACGCAGATACCGCCGCGAACTTCGAGGAACTTCCCGCCGACGACAGCCTTCCCTTCTGATTGCATTTTCCGAAACGGCTGTACAACGGCTCAACGTACGGTCTGCTGAAATCGAGCCAGAAAGGTTTGGAGCTTTTCTATGGAAAGAACAAATGATGCACCGCATCCCTTCCGCCCCAATATGCGCCGGAAGAAGAAGGTCTGCGCCTTCTGCACCGAAAAAGTGGAAGTGATCGATTATAAGGACGTGGCCAGACTCCGCAAGTACATCTCGGAGCGCGCCAAGATCCTGCCCCGCCGTATGTCCGGCACCTGCGCAAAGCATCAGCGTGAACTGACCACCGCCATCAAGCGTGCGCGTCAGGCTTCGCTTCTCCCCTACGTTTCCGACTGAACGCAGGGCACGCGGAGCATTCCCGCTATGCGCCGGGGCTCCCCCCCTGCGCTTTCAACAAATATTTTCAAAGCAGGCACAGAGCCAGACTCTGTGCCTGCTTTTGGTATAGAACGAACGGGTGCCGCTCCCGAAGAGAGTGGCACCCGTTTTAGCGGAAATTTCTGCGGCTGTATGTTTCCTGATCGTCCTGCCGCTTTACACGTCTTTTTCGGGAATATCCCCGACCCCGGAGAGAATCAGACGGGGACGAAAGGGGAACCCCTTGACCGTCTCGCGGGACGAGACGCCCGAGAGGACAAGGACGGGATCAAGACCGCTCTCCATAGCGGCGATGATGTCGGTATCCATCCGATCCCCGATCATGGCAACGTCCGAAGAATGGATTCCCTGGGCATGGAAACGTTCCATGGCGGCGCGCATCATCAGCGGGTTCGGCTTTCCGACAAAGTAGGCACGACGGTCTGTGGCATATTCCACCGGAGCAACAAGGGCCTTGCAGGCAGGAACCTCACCCCGGTCGGTCGGTGTCGTGAGGTCGGAGTTGGTCCCGATCAGTTTGGCGCCGCGGTTCACAAGAAGCGTGGCTTTTTTAATGCTCTCAAAATTGTAATTTTCGGTCTCTCCGATCACGACGTACTCGGGGTCTACATCGTTCAGCGTTATGCCGACGTCGTACAACGCGTTGGTCAGTCCGGCATCGCCGATCGCGTAAACGGTAGATGCCCCTTGACTTTTCAGGAAACTGGCCGTAGCCAGCGCGGAAGTATAGAAAACATCCTCGGACACCTGCAGTCCCATGCGGGCGAGCTTCTGCTGTAATTCCCGTGGGGACTTCTGGCTGTTATTGGTCAGAAAGAGGAATTTTTTATCGTTTTTATAAAGCCAGTCGACAAATTCACGCACACCGTCGAGAAGCGTATTGCCGTGATAGATCACACCGTCCATATCGCAGATGAAACCGCGTTTTGCTCTTAGTTTTTCCATATTCTGATTCTCCTTGGCAGAGTCTTTTTACTATTATATCACGCAAGAGAAAAAAAATAAAGTGTCGGATCGGCGGGAAATGCTCCGCGCGAAGCAGATTCTGCCCGGTCATTTCCGCCCGTACAGGCGATTGAGGGAAAGAAAACGCGCAAAATCCGCAAGGGTAAGCTGACCGTCCGTCATACGGTACGCCCAGTTCCCCGAAGCCACGCCGGGCGTATTGATGCGCGTATCCGCGCCAAAGCCGAAAATATCCTGTATCGGAAGAATGGAAAGCCCCGCATGGGAAGAGAGGAGCGTGCGCAGGATCGCCGGCGAGGAATCGACCCAGTTCTCCTCCGATACGCCGCAATACCGCATGAGCCACTGCCTTTCCCCGGCGGACATTTCAAACAAATAGCCAAGTAAAGTATTGTTGTCATGCGTCCCGGTATACGCTACACAGTTCTCGGGATAATTGTGAGGCAGATGAGGACTTTTCGAATCCCCCAGAAAGCCGAACTGCAAAACGCGCATCGAGGGGAACCCGCTACTCTCGACCAGTTCCTCCACCGCCGGTGTGATCTCTCCGAGATCCTCCGCGATAAAGAGCGCACGGGAAGTCAGATCGGAGATTGCGCGCAGAAAACTCTTCCCCGGCCCGCGGACCCACTTCCCCTCCCGAGCGGAAGCGGCCGTGGCGGGAATCCGGAAATAGGATTCAAAGCCCCGGAAATGGTCAAGCCGGACGCCGTCAAAAAGTTCCAGCATCCACGAAAGGCGCGCGCGAAAAAAAGCATAGCGGTTTTTGCGGGCCAGCGGCCAATTGTACAGGGGGTTTCCCCACATCTGCCCCTCCGCCGAAAAATAGTCGGGCGGGACGCCGGCGATAAAGCGGGCACGCCCGTCCGGTCCCAAGAGAAATTCCTCGCGATGGAAGCAGACGTCACTGCTCTGCTCCGCAACGTAGATCGGGATATCCCCGATAATTCCGATGCCGCGTTCCTTTGCATACGCCCGCACGGTCTGCCACTGGCGGTACGCCTCGTATTGCGTAAATCCCCAGCAGAAAACGATCTCTTCATCGGGGTCCCATACGCGAAAGTTCTGCCAGTCGCTTCCGCCATTCTGCGTCCGGAGAGCCATAAAGCGGCAGAATTCCCCGACCTGCGGATGCGATGCAAGAAACTCCTCCACCGGCGTTCGATCGGCTAACCGAGCAGCCGCGCGGAATAAAAGCGGCAGACGCTCTTCACGGAGACGGTCATATTCGCACAGATAAGGATAACTCTCCCGGGCGGCGGCCAGTTCCTCCTCGGTAATAAGCCCTTCAGTGCAAAGCGTGGGCAGATCAATGAAATAGGGATTCAGACTGAACGTGGAGGGGGATTTATAGGGAGAATTGCATTCGTCGCATACGCAGAGCGGAAGCACCTGCCACCAGGAAAAGCCGCCTTCGGCCAGTCTGTCGAGAAAGCGGAAGGCCGGAGCGCCGAAAGAACCGATCGAATATCCTCCGGGAAGCGAAAAAACCGGGCAAAGAACGCCGGAACTTCTTTTCATCATTTATTTCCTTTCATATTATCCTGCTTATCCTGCGACGCGGGCACAAACGAGAGAAAAAGATGTCCACGCGATCGAAGGATGATCCGCAAGTAAGAAAAAACGCACAGCGGGTCAACTGTGCGTTTTGAAAATCAAGCCATTTTGTTGAGCTTCAGGGTGAAACTGCTCTTCTTGTGCGCCGCGTTATTTTTGTGAAGAATTCCATGAGCAACTGCCTGGTCAATCTTCTTGACGGCGGCCTTATATGCTGCAGCGGCCAGTTCCTGGTCCCCGCTCGCCAGAGCGGCATCATACTTCTTGATGATGGTGCGCATCTGCGTTCTGAAGATCTGGTTGCGAAGTGCTTTCGCCTGCGAAACCTTCACGCGCTTTTTAGCAGATTTGATATTCGGCACGAAACTATCCTCCAAATTATTTTTTGCTCGCTGACTGCATTATCACCTGAGAGGGTATGAAAAAGCATTCACCTACACACATTTATGTATCTTATCATATTCTTTTCAAAATATCAAGAGTTTTCCGAAAAATTTTTATTTTTTCTTGACAAGGCAGGAATTCTGTGCTATACTTGTAAAGTAAAACGGTTTACAGGAGTGAATCGCTTTGTTTGAAAAGAATCTGACCATCGAATATCTGCTCGATTTTTACGGTGACGTGCTGGAGGAAAGACCCCGCAAGATCCTTTCCGCTTACTATGGAGAGGATCTTTCGCTTTCCGAGATTGCCGCTGAGGTCGGCATTTCCCGGCAGGGGGTGCGGCACGTGCTGAAAAAAGGCGAAGAGCAGTTGTTTTTCATGGAGGAGCGTCTGGGGCTTGCCCGGCGTTACCAGGAAACGGCCGAAGCGGCCGAACGGCTTTCCACGCTGGCCGCGCCGCTCCTTGCCAGCGAGGACGGCCGGGTACGCGCGCTGGCTGAAGAAGCGGAGGCGCTTTCCGCCCTGCTTGGAAAATGAATCGTAAGGAGGCAGCACTTTGTTCCAGGGTCTTACCGAAAAACTATCCGCCGCGCTGAAAAAGTTCCGCAACAAGGGAAAGCTGACCGAAGCCGACGTCAAAGAAGGAATGCGCGAGGTCAAACTGGCTCTTCTGGAAGCCGATGTCAACTTCAAGGTCGTGCGTGAATTCGTAAAGTCCGTGACCGACCGCGCCGTGGGGGAGACGGTACTGGAAAGTCTGCTTCCCGCCCAGCAGATCATCAAGATCGTCAATGAAGAACTGATCCGGCTGATGGGATCCGAATCTCCGAAAATCGAGATCGCCTCCGCACCGCCGACGGTATTGATGATGTGTGGCCTGCAGGGCGCCGGGAAAACGACCCATTGCGGAAAACTGGCCGCTTATTTCAAGAAAAAAGGCAAAAATCCTCTCCTCGTTGCCTGTGACGTATACCGCCCGGCCGCCATAGATCAGCTCAAGATCGTCGGTGAACAGGTCGGGGTTCCGGTATTTTCTCTCGGAACGGGAGCCGATCCGGTCAAGATCGCCAAAGGCGGCGTGGAATACGCCAAAAAACACGGGCACGACATGGTCTTTATCGATACCGCCGGTCGGCTCCAGATCGACGAGGATATGATGGAGGAACTGGAGCGGATCAAAAAGACCGTTGCCCCCCACGAGATCCTCTTGGTGGTAGACTCCATGACCGGGCAGAACGCCGTCAACGTAGCCGATACCTTCAACGCGCGGCTCGACATCACCGGCGTGCTGATGACCAAAATGGACGGCGATACGCGCGGAGGCGCGGCGCTCTCGGTCAAGTATATCACCGGAAAGCCGATCAAGTTCGTCGGTACCGGCGAAGCGATGGACGCCCTGGAGCCTTTCCACCCCGACCGTATGGCCTCCCGTATTCTCGGGATGGGGGACGTGCTGACGCTGATCGAAAAGGCCGAGGCCGCCTTTGACGAAAAGACCGCCGCCGAGATCGAGCGCAAAATGCGCGAGGCCGCCTTCACACTGGACGATTTTCTCGTTCAGCTCCGGCAACTCCGCAAAATGGGCAATCTCAGCCAGCTCATCGGTATGCTCCCCGGCGTAAAGCCCGGCGCGGCTGAAAACCTGAACGTGGACGAGAAACAACTCGCACGGATCGAGGCGATCGTTCTCTCAATGACGCCGACAGAGCGGATCTATCCCAGTGAAACGCTGAACGGCTCGCGCCGCCGCCGGATCGCCGCAGGAAGCGGCACCTCGGTCGAGGATGTCAACCGGCTCATGAAACAATTTGAGCAAATGAAAAAGATGATGAAGCAGTTCTCTTCCCCCGGGAAGATGAGAGGCCTCTTCGGTAGAAAAATGAAAATTCCGTACTGATCGGATTTTTATAAAAAACAAACAATTCAATTTTGGAGGAAAGAAAAATGGTTAAGATCAGACTGAGAAGAATGGGCGCAAAGAAGGCCCCCTTCTATCGCGTGGTGGTGGCGGATGAGCGTTCTCCCCGCGACGGGCGCTTCATCGAAGAGATCGGATACTACAATCCGATGACCAACCCGGCCGAGATCCGCATCGACACGGAACGCGCCGCGAAGTGGATCGCCAACGGTGCCCAGCCGACCGACACGGTCAAGTCTCTGCTCAAAAAGATCTCTGCCCAGTAATCGAGGTTGGGCAAATGGATTTTGCACGCATCCTGACTGATATCGCACGGGCAATTGTCGATTCGCCCGACGCGGTCTCCGTCACCGAGACGGTGGACGGAGACGAGATCACGCTTGTGCTTTCGGTTGCGGAAGATGACACCGGTATGGTCATCGGTCATCACGGAAAGATCGCCAAAGCGATCCGCTGTGTCATGAAAGCCGCCGCCAATACCTGCGGAAAACGCGTGAACGTTGAGATCAAGTAAAAGAAAA
The DNA here is from genome assembly GCA_949282345.1 of uncultured bacterium. Taxonomy (GTDB): domain Bacteria; phylum Bacillota; class Clostridia; order Oscillospirales; family CAG-272; genus UBA1740. The sequence continues at coordinate 112,977 of CASDOQ010000013.1, forward strand.
GCGGCCGTCAGGCCGTTTTTTTATGTGTTTTTCGGAAGGATCTGCAAGATCTGCGGAAAGGGCTGTCAGTCGGCAGAAAGTCCAGGCACGGAAGCCCGGTATAAAGCATCGGAAAGCACAACGAACTCCTGCGTGGAGAGGCATTCCCCGCGGATGGTAGGGGAATAGCCGAGGCCGGTGACAATCTCCGTAAGCATCGCTTTTGAAAGCGCGGAAAATCCGGCCGAAAGTGCATTGACGAGCGTTTTGCGGCGTTGGCCGAAAGCGGCCTTCACCGTTCGGAAAAACCAAGGCTCCGAAAGAGGGGAAAAAGGCTTCTCTTCATGGAGAGAAAGGCGAACCACGGCTGAATCGACCTTCGGAGCGGGTAAAAAGCACCCGGCGGGAACCCGGAAAAGACGTTCCACCGTTCCGTAATACCCCAGCACGGCCGTGATGGCCCCGTAGGCGGCGCTTCCCGGAGGGGCGATCAGACGGTCAGCGACCTCATCCTGTATCATCACGGTGATGCTGCGGAAGCGAACGCCGCAGGAGAGCAGGCGCATCAGGATCGGCGTGGTGATATAATACGGGAGATTGGCACAGACGTGCACGGGAAGCCCGCCGGACTCTTTCTCAAAGAGCGCAGGCAGATCCAACTCCATGACGTCGGCACGAAAAACCGTGACGTTCGGTTTATCCGCCAGCGTCCGGGAAAGTACGGGCATCAGTCCCGCATCGATTTCGACCGCCAGAACGCGGCGGTAACGCGCGGCCAGCTCCCGGGTCAGCGTACCGGCCCCGGGGCCGATCTCCAGAATGCAGGCATCCTCTGTATCGGCGGCAGAATCGGCGATACGGGCAACGGCAGGGGCATTCACGAGAAAATTCTGCCCGTATTCCTTGCGGAAGGAAATGCCGGCCTCCTCCATCAGCGAACGGATCACCGAAGGGCTTGTTAGTTCTCCCGAAAAAGGAGAAGCCGTTCCGTCAGCCCCCGGCGTAAAAGCTTCTATTTTCTGCTCCATCAGAGGAGGCGGACCCCCGCCGCGGAACAGATACGGACGGTTTCTTCATCCCAGACGCTCGACTGCACTTCCCCGATATGGGCGCACTGCATCATCAGCATACAGAGGCGGGACTGCCCGATGCCGCCGCCGATGGTGAGCGGCAGTTCGCCGGCGAGAAGCATTTTGTGGAAAGGGTAGGTACGGCGTTCATCGTGCCCGGAAATGCGAAGCTGCCGGTCAAGCGACTCTTCATCCACACGGATCCCCATGGAGGAAATCTCGAGTGCGCGGCCGAGCGTTTCGTTCCAGAAGAAAATATCGCCGTTCAGAGCCCAGTCGTCATAATCGGGAGCGCGGCCGTCGTGCGGCTTTCCCGAGCGGAGCACACCGCCGATCTGCATGATGAAGGCGGTACTGTGCTCCGCAAGATAGCGGTTCTCACGCTCGTTCGGGGAAAGGTCGGGATAAAGATCCTCCAATTCCTGCGTCGTGATGAAAGAGACCTCGCGGGAAGGAGTAAAACCGAGTTGCGGGAACGCGGCGCGGACACGATCATTGGTGTCACAGATCGCATTGATGATCGAAACGACGGTAGACTTCAGATATTCGACCGTGCGGGTCTTTCGGGTGATGATCTTCTCCCAGTCCCACTGATCCACATAGAGCGAATGCAGGTTGTCAAGCGCCTCATCGCGCCGGATGGCGTTCATGTCGGTATAGAGTCCCTCGCCGACCGTAAAACCGTAATTCTTCAGCGCCAGCCGTTTCCATTTTGCCAGCGAGTGAACGACCTCGGCCTCCCGGCCGACGGCAGGAATATCAAAGGAAACCGGGCGCTCATATCCGTTCAGATTATCGTTCAACCCGGAGTCATGCGTGACAAAGAGCGGGGCGGAAACGCGCTTGAGGTTGAGCGCCTGAGAAAACTCGTGCTGGAAGGTCTTTTTGATCAGAGAAATGGCAAGCTGGGTCTGGTACGCGTCAAGACGCGGTCGATAGCCGGCCGGGATCGTACAAGTGTTCATAGTTTTTCCTTCTCGTTAAATATATAGTTTTGTTTGCATAAATTTCGAATTTTTGAACCGTACAACGGAAAAATGCCCCGTGGGGCATTTTTCATCAGAAGTCGCAGTTGCCGGGAGTACGGTAATAGGGGATCACGTCCCGGATGTTCTCCATGCCGGTCACATAGATGATCAGACGTTCAAATCCCATACCGAAGCCGGAATGCGTGCAGCCGCCGTACTTACGCAGGTTGCAGTACCAGTACATACTCTCCGCGGAGATGCCGAGTTCGTTCATCCGGGAGAGGAGCAGGTCGTAGCGCGTTTCGCGCTGAGAACCGCCCATCAGTTCTCCGGCATCGGGAACCAGAAGGTCAACCGCGGCTACGGTCTCCTTGTCGTCGTTCTGATACATATAGAAGGCCTTAAAATCCTTCGGCCAGTTATACACAAAAACGGGGGCGCCAAACTTCTTGTCGGTCAGATATTTTTCATGCTCTTTCGCAAGGTCGCTGTCATAATCCGGCTTGAAGGCAAAGTTCTCGGTCTTGTCGGCTTCCTTCAGGATCGTGATGGCATCGTGGAAGGAAACGCGGGCGATCTCGGAGGAGATCAGTTTTTTCATGCGTTCGCGGAGCGGCAGATTATTGTACTTTTCGAGATATTCGAGTTCACTGTCACAACGCGAAAGGATCGTGGTGAGGATGGTCTTAAGGAAATCCTCCTCCAGGTCCATCAGGCCGAAAAGATCTGTGAAAGCCACTTCCGGCTCAATCATCCAGAATTCCGAAGCGTGGGTACGGGTGTTGGAATTCTCCGCCCGGAAGGTAGGACCGAAGGTATAGATCTTGCTGAACGCCATGGCAAAGGTCTCGCCCTCCAGCTGCCCGGTCACGGCCAGGGAGGTATGACGGCCGAAGAAATCGTCGGCATAATCGCACTTTTCTCCCTTGGAGGGGTCAAAGGTCGTCACGGTGAAGGTGTTCCCTGCGCCCTCGGCGTCGTTGGCCGTAAAGAGCGGGGTGTGAACGTAAAGGTACCCGCGGGACTGGAAATATTCGTGGATCGCCATCGCCGCCACGCTCCGGACGCGGAAAACCGCCTGGAACAGCCGGGTGCGGGGACGGAGATAGGCGTGCTCGCGGAGGAATTCCAGCGAGTGGCGCTTGGGTTGAAGGGGATAATCTTCTGCGCATTCTCCGATCACGCGCAGAGAGGAAAGCTCGATCTCGATCGTATGATTCCGTTCATTGGGCACGACGGTCCCGGTGATCTCGGTACAGGAGCCGATCTTCAAAGCGGACAGCGCCGCCATCATGTCCGGCGAGGCGGTCTCGGCATTATAGGTAAGCTGCAGAAGGCTAAAAGTCGTTCCGTCATAGAAATCCAAAAAGCCCATTTTTTTCTGGTTTCTGTGATTGCGTATCCAACCGTGCAGCGTGACCTCTTTCCCGAGGAATTCTTCTTTTTTTGCAAACAGTTCCCGTATATCCATGGATGCCTCCGCTCCCGGGCGCACAGACGCCCCGGGCCGCCCCGTGGAGGGCGTACCCTACAAAATAATTACATAATATCATAACACGTTCCCCTGTTTTTGTCAAGAGAAAGCGCAGAATTGCAAAAGGTTTTTGCGCGGCGCGAGGCAGGTGAGCGAGCGGCGCGGCGGGGGACGAAAAATGTGGCGGCAAAGCCGCGGCG
>CASDOQ010000014.1 GCA_949282345.1 uncultured bacterium
TCCGTCGGCAGGATTTTCTTTTTTTACGTCCTTTCCCCGCCGCAGGCGGTTTTCCGTCGGCAGGTCTTCTTTTTTACGTCCTTTCTCCGCCACAGACGGTTTTCCGTCGGCAGGTCTTCTTTTTTACGTCCTTTCCTCACCACAGACGGTTTTTCGTCGGCAGGTCTTCTTTTTTACATCCTTTCCCCGCCGCAGACGGTTTTCCGTCGGCAGGTCTTTTTTTTGCGTCCTTTCCCCGCCACAGGGGGCTGTCGGCGGAGATTTTTTCGCTACAAGGGCATTTGCCCAATCGGGGACGGATTTTTCTTTCCGATAAAAAACAGCCGGAATCTTCCCGGCTGTTTTAGGGTTTTTATGATTTGCTTCGGGTCGGAAGTTTTCAAAGGGTCAGACGCCGGCTTTTTCAAGGAGGGCGTCGTTTCCGAGGGCGGCCTCGGCCTGCGCCGTGACGAGCGAGTAGTATTTCCCGTGGGCGGCGAGCAATTCGCGGTGGGTGCCCGACTCAATGATGCGGCCGTGGTCAAAGACGATGATACGGTCGGCGTTGCGGAGGGTCGAGAGGCGGCGCGCAATGGCGATCGTCGTGCGGCCGGCGGTCAGATGGTCGATGGCCGACTGGATCGAACGTTCGGTCTCGGTGTCGAGCGCGGCGGTCGCTTCATCGAGGATCAGGATCTTCGGGTTATGGATCAGGGCGCGGGCGATGGCGATCCGCTGGCGCTCCCCGCCCGAGAGCGAGTAGCCGCGGTCACCGACGCGGGTATTGTAGCCCTCCGGTAGTGAGAGGATAAAGTCGTGCGCGTTGGCCGCCCGCGCGGCGCGGATGACCTCCTCGTCGCTGGCGTCCGGCTGGCTGTAGAGGATATTTTGCCGGATGGTGCCGTCAAAGAGCTGGGTCTCCTGCGGGACGATCCCGATCGCGCCGCGCAGATAGGATTTCGGCAGATCCCGGATGTCGGTCCCGTCGAGCGTGATCCGCCCGCTTCCGACTTCAAAAAGCCGCATGATGAGGTTGACGAGAGTCGTTTTCCCGCATCCCGAATGTCCGACGATCCCGACCATTTCCCCGGGGCGGATCTCCAGGTCCACGTGGTGCAGGACGGGTTCATAGGCGTTATATCCGAAACTGACGTCCTCCACCCGGATATGCCCCGAGATCGGCGGGGTCATGGCACGGGGAGAATCCTGGATCTCGGGCTTTTCGTCTAAGATCTCGCGCATCTGACCGAGGGTGGTCATAAATTCGGTGATCTCGGACGGCAGGTCGGTAAACTGTTTCAGCGGTTCGCAGAAAATGGCCGAATAGGCCGTGAACTGGCTGATGGTACCGACGTCGATCTGCCCTTCGAACAGCCAGAGATTTCCGAAGAAGAGGATCAGATAGCTGCCCATTTCAAAGAGCAGGGTCGTGACGAGCGAAAGCGCCGTCCGCAGGCTGGCGGATCGGACGCGCGCCGTTGTGTTGATATCGACCAGGCGGCGGTGCCCGGTGATCGCGGAATCCTCCTGCCCGAAGGCCTTGACGATCCGCGCGCCGCTCACGATATCGTAATTGAAACGGCTGTAGCGTTGCGAGGAATAGATCAGGCGGTAGTTGGCGCGTTGCATGAGTTTGCGCGAGAGGACCGCAAAGAGCAGGGCAAATGGCAACGGAAGCACCACCAGAAGGCTCATGGTCGGATTCAGCGTGAGGATCAGAACGGCGCCGACGATCACGCCGAGGAGCGAGGAAAGGACGGCTGGCATCCGTTGGATGAGAAAACGCTGAATGACCGAAACGTCGCTGCTGATACGGTCGGACAGGTAGCCGATCGAGCGGCGCTGGATCTGGGAGAGCGAGAGAGACTCGGCCCTCTCAAACATCATCCGCCGGATCCGGACCGAAAAACGGTTCCCCGCGATCCCCGAGAGGCGGGTCTGTATCACGTTCAGCACCCGGCTGACGAGGTCAAAGACGATCAGCGCGAGGACAACGACAAGAAACTGCTCGCCCGTGCCGCGCGTGACCCCCTCCGCCGGATAGATAAAGTTGTTGATGGCGGTCTTCTGGATGGCGGGCACGATAAAGCGGATGGCCAGAGAGCAGGCCATGACAAAGAGCGGGAAGAGGAGCATCAGGCGCAGGCCGCGGGTAGCCTCCACAAGGAAGGAAAGACCGCGCTTGCCGCGGGTGCAGAAGCGACAGGTGGTCGAAAAGGGAAGATAGGGCATCCCGCACTTCGGGCAGAACTGTTCGGGCTCGTCGTTGTCGGGCGTTCCCGGCTCTTTGCACGCCGTAAGCGCACGGAGCGTTTGCAGGATCAGCGAAAAGCGCGGCCGATTCACGGTGGGGGTAAAGGTGCAGAGTTCCACGTCACTGCCCGCACGGCGTGCGATCAGCGCGCAGGAGCCGAAGCGTTGTTCGATCGAGAAGTCCGAAAGTTCGGTGACGGCAAGGCGCAGCCGGATCTCTCCCCCAGAGAGGCGGAGAACCGACGTGCGGGTAGCGAGGAAAAATCCCTCGGTGATCTTCCCATCCTCTAAGTCGTACGGGATACAGACGACCGGTTTCTCGTCGCCCATGGCGCGGCGGAAGGCCTCCGCCTCGCGTTCGGGCAATGCATACAGGAGTTTCATACGCTCACCTCACAGGAAGATTTCGATCTTCCGATAACTGGCGTGGTCGAGTTCCTGCGGGTTCGTGATCTCGTAGCAGCTGCCGTCAAGGTCGTTTAAGATCACGCGCCCGTCGTCGAGTGGACGGAAGCTGGCGGCGGTATCGCGCAGACGGAGGAGCCGCCGCCCGACGTCGGTATCCACCTTGATATAGATGATGCCCTTGCGGTGCAGGCTGAAGATGTGGCGGATCTTCGGGACGAAGTACCGCCGCGCCAGTTCCTCCGAGACGAGCGATTCGCTCTCCTCGTCAAGATCCTGCAGTTCGGTCACGATGCCGATCTCAGGCCGGTCGGGTTCCGGCCGCCGGACCGACAGAAAACTGTCGGGTGCGGTAAGCGGGAAGGAACGTAACACGATCACCCGATCCTCTTTTACCGTCCTTCCATCTTCCGTTTTGTATTCGAGCGCCAGCAATCCGCCCGCCGAGCGGACAAACCGCGCGTTCTCTTTCGTCAGCCGGAACCAGCCGGTTGCATCGACTGTCTGTGCGTTCATAAGTCTTCCTCCTCGCCGTTCATGACCTTGATCATCTGTTCGTTTTGCAGCGTATAGAGTTTATAGAAGATGCCCTTCTTTTTGAGCAGCTCTTCCTGTGTGCCCATTTCGCGCAGGACGCCGCCCTCGATCGCCATGATCTTGTCGCAGTCCCGGAGAGAAGAGAGACGGTGCGCGATCGAGAAAGCCGTTTTCCCCTCGATCAGCCGGGCGATGGCCCCCGAGATCTTCTGTTCGGTCTCGTTGTCCATGGCGGCGGTGGCCTCGTCCAGGATCAGGATGCGGGGGTTGAGGAGCAGCGCGCGCGCGATCGAGATGCGCTGGCGTTCCCCGCCCGAAAGCGTCCGCCCCCCGATGCCGATCGTGGTATCGTAGCCCTCCGGCAACGAGAGGATGAACTCGTGCGCCTCGGCGGCGCGGGCGGCTTGGATGACCTCTTCCATCGAGGCGTCAGGACGGCCGAAGCGGATATTGTCGGCCACCGTGCCGATAAACAGGTGGATCTCCTGCGAGACGATCGCGATATTCTGTCGCAGGGTGGCGAAAGAAAGCCGACGGATGTCGGTCCCGTCCAAAAGGATCCGACCGCCCGTGACGTCGTACATCCGGGTGATCAGGTTGGCGATGGTGCTCTTCCCGCTCCCCGTATGGCCGACGACGCCGATATGTTCCCCGGCCGCGACCGAGAAGGAAAGATTCTTGAGGATCGGCCGGTTGGGCGTATAATGGAAGTTCACGCCCGAGAAGCTGATCTCCCCGCGCAGGGGAGCCGGGGGGGGCGCATCCGGGGCTTCGCGCACGTCGGGCACGGCGTCCAGCAGATCGACGATACGTTTGGCGCTCTCCGCCGTGTGGCCGATGAGCGTGGTATAGGAGCTGAAAAACTGGAGAGGGGCAAAGACCATCCCGACGAAGCCGAGATAGGTGCAGAAGTCGCCGTAACTCATATTCCCGGCCATGACGAAAGAGCCGCCCAGCCCCCAGATCACCTGGCTGGCAAGATAAATGAGCATCGCGACCGACGGCCCCAGCAGGGCGGAAAAGAGGTTTTCCTGCAGATTGACGCGGTAGAGCCGCGAAAGCCGCACGCGGAGCGCCTCGCTCTCCTCCTTCTCTTTGGAAAAAGCCTTGACAACGCGGATGCCGTTCAGAGAATCGCTGATCCGCGCGCTGACCGCAATATTCTCCCGGTTGGCGCGGATATTGAGGCGCCGAAGATGCGGGAAGGCGCGGCGGTAGATCAGGACGAGCAGGGGGATCGGCACGAGGATGAAGAGGCTGAGCTTCCAGTTGAGGAGAAAGAGGACGATCGCCACAGTGATGAATTCGACGGTATAGATGATGAGAGAGGCGGTATTTTGACCGAAAAAGTCTGCTACGACATCCACGTCCCTGCTGATGCGGAAGAGGATCTGCCCGGTGGAATTGCGGTTATAGAAGGAGAGCGACATCCGTTCGGTCATTTCAAAGAGTTGGTTCCGCATCTTTTCGCGCACCCGGTAGGAGACCCTGGCGGAAAAGATGTTGCGCAGGATAATGCTGATCCAACGGCAGATAGCCATCCCGATGATGGCAGAGAGACAAAGGAAGAGCGGACCGAGCGCGTGCAGGTCGCCGTTTTTTTCGATAATCCGGTCAAAGAGGATCTTGCCCGACAGATAAGGGCGGAGAACGTCGGCGCCCATCTCAATCACAAGACAGAAAAAAACGAGAAGCACAAACCGGCGGTGCGGTATGAAATAGGAGAACATCCGCCGCATGACCGACGATCCCCCCGGGGGGGTGACCGGCGCTTCTCGGAGCGGGTCAAAGAGCGGCTCCTCCCCGGTGAGGAGCTCTCCCCGGCGGAGCGACTCCAGTACCGAAAGGAATACGAAAAGCCGGGTCTTGCAGGCATTGGTGCAACACCCGAGGCTGACGGTGACGCTCTCCTCTCCGTCGACCCGGTGGGCCAGGAGCTGGCAGGCAGAAAGGAAGCTGTCAATATAAGGCTCCCTGAAGATGTCAAGCGGCAGACGTTCAAAGCTCCCGGCGTCCGGGACGACGCGCAACAGGAAAGCCTGCGTTTCGTCAACGGCCAGAAAGCATTCACGTGCCGCTCCGGCAGGATCCTGATCGAGCCGGAGGACAGCATACAGGGAGTCAGGTTCGGTATGATGAGCGCGGAAGAGTTCTTCCGCGGCGGCGGAAAGCGTGTCGATCGGCAACATGGCACAGCACCTCGAAAGGAGAAAGTGAAAAATTCCCGCAAGGACGGGCTTTTCTGTCCTCCCCTTCACTATATCACGCCGGGGAGATTTGTCAAGCCGAAATAGTATGTTTTCACAAAAAAATCGGAGAAAAAAACGAAATTTCCCCGGCCGGTCCAGGGGATTTTGTACGATTTTTTCAAGGAGTTTCGTCATGTTGCATAAAAATCTGAAATTGCTTTGACTTTTGCCCGCCTCCGGGGCGTGCGGTCGCCGTCTCCTGTCCCTCGCCTCCGGGGCGTGCGGTCGCTCTTTTCTCGCAAGATTCTGCATCCACGCCGGGATCGCGCCGAACCCGCGCCGCCCCCCGGCAAACCGCGAAAAGAAAAGCGTGCCGGGAAGTCCCGGCACGCAGAGGGCAAAGAGAGGACAGGGAGAAGCGGGGGGAGCGGCGTTCACTTCCCGAAGGAATCGTAATCGAAGGGATCGGTCAGCCCGGCACGCGCCGGAGAGAGCTTGGTGAAATTATCGCGGAAGCCGCTTCCCATTTCGTGATCCATGATGGCATAGGTGCGGTCGGAGATCGAATAGTCGCACCGGTCGGCGTCGAGCACTTCGCCGTATGCATAGTGGAAGAAATTTTTCTTTTTGCTGGCGGTGTCGGCATAGCCGAGGTAGCCGTAGCGCAGGGCATCGTCGGTCAGGGTCTTGCTCTTTTCGGGTTTTTCGAGCAGGCGACCGTTCTCCGAGAAAGAGGGCGTGCCGCCGAGGATGATATTCCGCTCGATGACGCAACAGGACGGCGCGCGGAAGGAACGCTCGACCGAGGCCAGTTCTTCATACGTCAGGGTGGCAGAACCGTCGGGAGCTTCTATGGTGTTTTGCGGGACGGCGACCTTCTCTCCCTGTTCATCCAGATATTCGTAGGGCGGAATCGTGATCAGCGTACCCGGTAACAGACCGTCGTAGGTAAAGCTCTTGCCGCACAGGGGGGCGGGCGCATAGAAATACCGGATGGCGTAATCGCCGGCGTCCTGCGCCGCAAAGAGCATCTTCAGGACTTCCAGACGGTTCATATAGACCGGGAAGCGGCGGCGGTAGGCCTCCGCATCGTAAAGTTTTGTATACGTATTCAGCTCGCGTTCCCGCATACCGCGCCACCAATGCCCGGCAAGACTCTGGTAGAAGGAGGCGCCGGTCTTGTTACCGTTGTAATCCACGATCTCATGCAGGGGGTTGCCGACCTGCGAATAGCCATTGTCATCCCAATAATAATAGAAGAGCGCGCTCTGGTTGACCTGATCCCCGACCCGGTTGCGCAGGGTCTCGCCCTCGTCCCCGTCACGGCCGTTGGCCGCGGCGACCTGCACCGGGTTCCGCAGGGCGAAAATATTGCCGTAACAGACGTTCCCGCACCCGGTGGAGGAATACCAGCCTTTGTTGGAGTTGGACTTTGAATTGATGGTCGAGATGATGTTCCCGTAGGCGTAGTTGCCGCTGTTCATCGTGTCGTTATAGATCCCGTTGTGCGTGGCGTGGAAACGGTGGCAGAGATTATAGCGGTAGTGGTTGCCGCGCGCCTTGAAGCCGCTGCAGTAGATCATGCCGCCGTCAGTGACGTCGGCACTTCCGCCGTCAAAGCGGTTGTACTCCACGATACATTCGATCGAGCCGCTGCTTCCGTTGATGACGCAGTTATGGAAGAAGTTATGAGAAATGACGCTGCGGCATCCGCCGAAGGACATGCAGAAGGGGCGGTTCGGGGCGGCGTGATGGAAAACGCAGTTCTGCACGAGGTTATTGTCGGGGCGCAGGGCGGCGCAGGCTTTCTCTCCGCTCAGCAAGACCATCTCGCCGCAGTAAGCGCGCGAGAAATCGCTGTACAGGATGGCGGAAGACCTGCAATCGGTAAAGCGCACGGCGGGGGCGGCGGTATTCTCCATCCGGCAGGACTGGAGAATGAGCGAGGAGCAGTTCTCCGCGTCGACCCCGCACGCGCCGGAACCGCTCACGTTGATCCCGTCAAGGATCACGCAGTCGGCGTCCCGAAGGCTGAGGAGACTGAAGTCGGAATTCCCGGAATAAAAGATCTCCCGCTTTCCGAAGGACTCGGTGGGATAGAGGTAGATCCGGCCGTTCTGCCGGTCGTAGAACCATTCGCCGGGGGCATCCAACGCCTCGATGACGTTGAAGAGATAGAAGGAATTGTGCCCCGCGGGCGAGTTGGTCGAATGCTTACAGCCGAATCTGCTGGCGTGGCGCGATTTCAGGAAGAAATAGCCGTTTTCTTCGTGCGGGTTGCCGGCCTCATCGTAGAGCGTGTAGACCGGCCCTTCGGGGTCGGGCGTGAAGCCGCCGAGGCATTTTTCTCCGTGCGGGCCAAAATGCCAGTTCTGAATGCCCTCGGTCTCAAAGGCGAGGTTGTAATAGCCGAATTCCCAGCCCTCAAAGGTCGAGCCGAAGTACCAGATGTCCCCGGTGTTGACCCACGAGAGGATCTCCCCGGCCAGCGCCTCGGCGTTCGGGTCGGCGGCGTTATCGAGGCGGTTCAGCACGCGGATCTGCCAGCCGACCACGTGGCTAAGGTCGCCCCCGAAGCACTCGTTGGCGCGCTTGACCCACGGCCAGTAGAGGTCGGAGCCGTCACGCACCGAGACCGAACCGGGATCCAGCGGCACGGTGAAGTAGAGGCGGTTATGGATGTTTTTCGTATCGTTCGGGAAATGCGCGAGCGAGTATTCTTCTTCCCCGACGCGCAGATGGGGCGGGCCGCCGGCCGTCGTGATCTCGGCCATATCTTCGGCCGTGAGTCCCTGCTCTTCGAGCGTGGTGTAGACGACGTGCGCCTGCGCCTCGGCCGGGATCCGGGCGGCTACCGGGTCTGTGGCGGGGTCGACCGGATGGAACGCGCCGCCGAGGTGGCGGTCGGAGGTGAAGAGAACCTCCCCTTCTCCGCGCAAAATCAGCGGTCGGTCGGCGCGGCCGCTGTGTTCCTTTCCGATCTGCAGTCCTTCACGCAGAGAATAAAGCCCGGCGGCAAAGGAGACGGTTCCGCCTTCCTGCCCGGCCATGGCGTTCAGCGCTTCGGCAGGGGTGGAAAAGGGAGCGCTTTGGCTGCCGTCACCGCCCGCAGGCGCGGCGGCGTCGACATAGACGCAGTGCTCCGCCGAGGCGGGAAAGTCGTTTTTCCTCACGCGGGGAAGGACCGTGACTTCCTCGGGCAGTTCGGCGCGCGTCGAAAGAAAGCGGGCGCGCACGTTGTCGGTGGAAAGTTCAAGCGAGCTGACGTCGCGCAGATCGCTTGGCGATGAGGGGAGATTCAGCGTATAGGGAAGCGTATCGAATTTTTTTCCCCGGGCGGTGTGTTTCCGCTGGAAAACTCCGAGCAGGCGTTCGATGGGATTCATGTCGGTACCTCCTTGTCCGATCTGTCATGCATATGCCCTCCGAAGGGAGGGGTCTACCCCGATTATACAGAGAAAAAGGAAAAAATGCAACCCTTATTCGGAAAACAGTGGGAATCCCCGAACGAAAAAAAGAAAAGATTTGACCAAAGAGAAGCGTCCGGCAGACGCGCTCCCGACGCGCCGGAAAAGAAAAGACCAAAGAAACAAGAAAAAAAGAAAAAGGAAGAACGGGAAAAAAGAAGCCGGAAACAGAAAAAGAAAACCGGCCGGGAGATCCGGCCGGGAGATCTGCGGTACGGTACCGGGGGCTTACGGAAGCGATGACCGCGCTCCGAGCGGCGGCGGGGGATCCGCCCCCTACGGTCATTTCTTTTTCAGGAGGAAGGCGAGGCAGACGATCAGTTCCGCCGGGGCGATCAGCACGAAGAGTGGCCAGAAATGGCGCGGAAGCAGGGCAAAATAGGCGGCAACGAAGATCGAGGCGACCAGCGCCGCGATCAGAAAGAAGTTGCGCAGGCGGGTTCCCCACATCGAATTGAAGACCAGCAGGACGATCAGCGAGACGGGGACCGCATAGACGAAGATGCGCCACTCGGGGATCCGAAGCCCGAGGCAGACGATAAAGGCTAAGATCGCTACGGCCCATACGCCGGAAAAGAAGATCAGCGAGATTACCACACGGTTGTTCCGCCGGGTCGAACTGCGCAGGGGATGACGCTCGGTATGCGGCGTGAGCAGATAGTCGACGCTCACGCCGAAGAGGACGCTCATTTCCTTCAGCACGTAGGCATCCGGGATGGCTTCTCCCCGTTCCCATTTGGAAATGGCCTTGTCGGAATAGCGCAGTTTTTCTCCGAGCTCGAATTGGGTCATCTTCATGGCGGTGCGCAGGGCGACGATATTTTTTGCGGTGATTTTGGAGAGATCCTCCATAACGTCCTCCTTTCTGTGTGAATAGGAACAGGAATGTCCGGGGTGTAAGGCTTCCAAGATCCGATCGGCTCAGGGCCTTCGGATCGGCAACCGGCAGGGGGCAGGCCGGCGGCGCGCGGCGGTTCAGCGGGCGGCCTTCACGGCAAGGTAGTTCCCGTACACCACCGTCCGTCCGACAAGAAAGCCGTCGGTCCCGGCGGTGGCCGAGATCTTTTTGATATATTTTCCGGATTTCAGAAGGTCGTAATACGCCCGGGCTTCTTCTTCCTCGTAAAATTCCAAGATCTCGATCGTGCGGAGCGAATCGGTCTTGTGCCGCATGACGAGGCGGCGGGAGCAGAGGCCGACGCTTTCGGCTTCGGGATCTTCTTCGGTCACGTTGCCGCTCGTTTGTATGATGACGGTATAGTCGGCGTGCGTGAGGCGGAACTTCATTCGGTCAAGCGGCGGCGTTACCAGGATGACGGTGAGCAGGGTGGCGGCCAGCACGAGCAGGACGAGCGCGGGGATCCAGATCCGCTTGCGCGTCCGAAGGAACTTTGCAAAGCGGGCGGCATTACGCCTGGCTTTTTCGGAAGAGGAAGACATACAGGCTCCTTTCTTTGTATCCGCGCGGCTTTCTGCTTTGATGCGGTTTGGCGGGTGGCAAAGGAAAAATCGTAAATATGCTATTAGCATACCACAAAATTATGAATTTTATATGAACGGAAAAAGGGCGAACCCGGCAAAGAATGGCGGAATCGGTCGGGCGGGAACCCCTGCCGCCCCCTGCCGGGACGGGCGGCACCGTGTGTATCAAAAGGTCGCCCCCGGCGCACGTCAAAAGGTCGCCCTCGGCGCACGTCAAAAGGTCGCCCCCGGCGCGCGTTTCAAAATCCGTCCGGGCGGGCGCGGGTCAAAAAGCCACCTGGGCAGGATCGCGCGGCGGCCGACCCGTGAGGCGATCTGCTTTTATATATAAACGCAAGTTTCTTTATACCTTTATATACTAAAACGGCGATTTCCTTTTTGGCAAACGGCGGTTTTATAAGCGGCGGTTGCTCATTTTTTTATAAGAGGAAGGAGAAACGCCGTTCATCCGGCGGAACGCCGTGCAGAAGGTGGGGAGAGAGGAAAAACCTGTGGCAGCAGCCGCTTCTCCCACGCGGTACCCCTTAGCCAGCAGTCCCGCCGCGCGGGAGAGACGCAGATGGCGCAGATAGGCCATGACCCCAAGCCCCGCATAGCGGGAAAAGAGGCGTTTGAGCGAGGAAAGGCTCATGCCCATCTGCCGCGCAATCCCCGGGGCGGTCAGCGGTTCGGCCATCGAGTCGTAGAGATAGGCCACGGTATTGCGAAAAAGCGCGGCCTCGTGTTCCCCGGCCGGGGGGAGCGCGTCCGCGTCCTTCTGCTCCCGCAAAAAGATGCGCGCCAGCGTTCCTTCAAAGGAGGAAAGGAGACGTTGCAGGCAGAGCGGCGGAATGAGCTGACAGAGGTCGGTATGGCAGATGCCGTAGTCGTAGACCGCGCCCGCCGACCGAAAAGCCGTCAGGATCTCCTGAAAAGCCGCAATATCCTCGGCCTCAAGCGGGAAGATGAAATGCCTGAGCGACGGCATCCTGTCCGCACTGAAGGAAAAGATCAGGATCCGCGTATCGGGCAGGGTGGAGTGATGGCGGTGGAATTCCATCGGGCGGTGGAGGATCATCTCCCCCGCGTGCAAAATATGCATCGTCCTTTCGGTGGTCGCGCTGACCTCCCCCTCGAGAACGCAAAGCAGTTCCCAGAAGTCGTGGGCCTCGCCTCCATCCTCCCCGACCCGGAGGAGCGGAGCCGTGAAAGCGGTATAAAAGGCACTGACCGAAACGGTGTGCGGCGTGATCGCCGGTTTCCAACGCATGGGTTTCCCTCCAACGACTTTACTTCTTTTCTGTATCGCAAGAGCACGCAATATGAGCTAAAATCAAAAATATTATGGCTTTTTTTCGATTTACTTTTCTTTTTTGCCGTGCTATCATTATAACGGGCGGGAGAAAAAAAGTCAATCCTTCCGCAAAAAGGAGAAATCGATATGGTTCGTGCCGCGATCATCGGCTTTGGCGGGATCGCCCAAAGCCACAAGAATGCGTATCTGACGCTCGAAAAGCAGGGTCTGCCCGTAAAACTCGTCGCCGTCTGCGATATCAATCCCGAAAAGTTGACCGCCGTGCAGAAGATCAATATTGCCACGGAGGAGGTGAGTGGGGTCTTCCACTGCTACACAGACTACCGCGAAATGCTGGAGAAGGAAGAGGTCACGCTGGTGGATATCTGCCTGCCGACCGACCTTCATCCTTCCTACACCATGGAAATGCTCGAACGGGGCTACGACGTGCTCTGCGAAAAGCCGATGTCGACCTCCGAGGAAAAGTGCCGCGAGATGATCGCCGCCGCAGAAAAAAACGGTCGGCATCTGATGATCGGGCAGTGCCTCCGCTTCTGGGGGGAATACGCCTATCTCAAAAAAGTGACCGAGGACGGGCGCTTCGGAAAACTTCGCAACCTGTATATGGAACGCCTCTCGGCCCCGGCTACCTGGGGCTTTGAGAACTGGTACATGAATTACGAACGCGCCGGCGGGCCGATCACCGACCTGCATATCCATGACATCGACTTTTTGCGCTATCTGCTCGGCGAACCCGAGGCCGTCTCCTGCCGCGCCGACTCCAAGAACACGCGCTACGACGCCTGCCAGACCGAACTTTACTACAAGAGCGGGATCCCGGTGACCGTGGTGGCCAACGAACAGCTGACCGGCGTTCGCTTCCAGCACGGGTTCCGTGCGGTCTTTGACAAGGCCTGCCTGATCTTTTGCGACAATGCGCTGAAAGTCTATCCCTCCGACGGGAGCGGGGAACCCTACGTGCCCGACGAGATCGAGCCTATTCAGGGCATCCCGGCCGAGATCCGCTATTACGTGGACCTGATCGAAAACGGCAAGGAAAATCTGCTGAACCCGCCCGAAAGCGCGGCTACGTCGATCCGCCTTGTCCATACGCTGATGAAGAGCGCGGATAAAGGCGGTGAGATCGTGAAATTCGAGGGGTGAACCGCCCTCAAAAAAGGTTTCATAATTTTTACTATATTTTTACGGAGGAAAAGAAAATGCATCATATCGGCGTTCTGATCGTTTGGTCTGAATACAATCTGGATTTCAACAAGAGATTCAAAGACCTGTTGGAAATGGAACTCGACTGCTGCCAGATCAGTTGTTGGCACCCCGAATTCTATACCGATGAAGCCGCGGAGAGGATCAAGGCGGCCGCGGCCGAGACCGGCGTGACGGTGACGGCGCTCTGGGCAGGCTGGACTCCGGCCGGAGAATGGAACATTCAGTTCGGCCCGCAGACCCTCGGCCTCGTGCCGGCGGCCTACCGGGAGCATCGCCTGGCCGAAGTCAAGGCCGGGGCGGATTTCGCCTATAAGATCGGCGTCAGCGACGTGGTCACGCACGTCGGCTTCCTGCCCGAAACGCCCGACAACCCCGATTATATCGGCACGGTGGCGGCCCTGCGTAACCTCTGCCGTCACCTGGCTCCCCGCAACCAGAACTTCCTCTTCGAGACCGGGCAGGAGACCCCGATGACCATGCTCCGCACGATCGAGATGATCGGAATGCCGAACGTGGGCATCAACTTCGATACCGCCAATCTGATCCTCTACGGCCGCGGCAATTCGGTCGACGCGATCGAGGTCTTCGGCAAATACGTCCGCAACCTGCACCTCAAGGACGGCAACCTGCCGACGGATGGGATGAACCTCGGCCGCGAGGTCCCGCTCGGCACCGGGCGCGCCAATATCCCGCAGGTGCTGAAACGGCTGGAGGAGATCGGATATCAGGGGCCGTGGATCATCGAACGCGAGATCACAGGCGAACAGCAGAGAAAGGACATTGCCGCCGGGCGTGACCTGCTGCGCGAGATCGAAAAGACCCTGTAAGCAATAAGATCGAAAGACTGTAAAGGAAACTTTACGGTCTTTCTTTTTTGCGCGCCGGGTGCGCCGGACGATACGCAAAAAATCGGCGGGAAAATGACGGGATCGCTTGATTTTTTCCGCTTTTCATGGTATCGTAATAGAAGAATCGAAGCAGTACCGCGCCGAAGACGCCGGCATGGCACGAAATGCGACGCTGCCAAAGCGCGGGACAGAACGCGCAGAGAAAACGAAGATACGCGAACCGCCGCGCGGGGAATGCAGCCATGCGCGGAGTGAATGCGCGAAAACAAAAAATGCGGGGAACTGGGCAACCCGGCGCAAAAGACGCGCGAAAAATGAAGAAAAGGAAAAGCCCCCGCCGTCGGCGGGGGCGACAAAGGGAGGAACCATGGAAGAAGAGAACAGGCTCTTTCATACCGTCAGCCTTTCCGGGGCGTGGCGGGTCGACTACCGTCCGGCGGGCGATATCCCCGATACAGAGCCGGAGGCGCCCGAATTTCTTCTCCGGGGAGCGGTCCCCGGGTATTGGGAGGAAATGAGCGGGGAATTCCGCTTTGCCCCCTTTTTTGCCGGATTGCAACTGAACCCCGAATACGGGATGCAACGCTACCCGATGGCGGGGCGGCCGCCGGATATGGCGCTGCCCACGGTACGCGGCGCTTTTACCTATCAGCGCACGGTCGAACTCGAAACGCTATGCGGGCAGCCCGAATTTTTCTGCGGCGGTGTGCAGAACGCGGCGGCGGTCTTTGTAAACGGCAGACTCATCGGAAGGCAGGAGGGCTACGGCGTTCCCTTCTCCTTCCCGATTCCGGACGGCGTGCTGGTGCCGGGGGAAAACCGCGTGACGATGGTCGTCTCCAATCTCCCGCTGAAGGGATATGACGGGGGGCTTGTCTCGGGGCTGACCTCCCGCGCCGCGAACGAGGGGACCGGCGGCGTGACCGGTGAGGTCGAGATCCGCTTCTATCGGGGGGCGCTCCGCGACGTTTGCCTGCTCTCTTCCCGCGAGGCCGACGGGGTGACGCTCCGGCCGGTCTTTGCGGGCGGCGAAGCATTGCCCTACCGTTACGAGATCCGTGCGGGGCGGCGGTCGTTGGCCGCCGGGGAGGCCGTCGGGGAGGTCGCCGTGCCGCTCCCGGAGGCGAAAAAATGGAGTCCCGAAGATCCCGTCCTTCATACGCTCCTCATCTGCGTGGGCGGACAGGAACTGCGGCGCACCTTCGGTCTGCGCCGTCTGACGACCGCGCGCCGCCCCGAAGGGTACGGGCGGATCCTCCTGAACGGGAAACCCGTTCTTTTGCGCGGCGTGACCGAGCATTGCTATTTCCCGCTGACCGTCCACCCGACCGATGACCCCGCTTATTATCGCCGGAATATCCGGCTCTACCGGTCGCTCGGCTTCAACTTTATCCGCTTCCATACCTGGGTGCCGACCGAGGCGTATATGGACGCCGCCGATACCCTCGGGATGCTTTTGCAGGTCGAGTGTCCGAACAACGCGACCGCCGCGCACTGGGAACAGATCGTGAAGACCTGCCGCCGCCATCCCAGCGTGGTCATCTTCTGTGCCGGGAACGAACTGATGCTGGATGACGGGCGGGTGGCATTTCTGGAGCGGCTGGCGCGAGTCGTCCACCGCGAGAGCGACGCCTGCTTCTCTCCGATGAGCGCCATGCGGGGCGTGGAATATATGTGTTCTCCCGAAAACAGCGGGGAAAACATGGTGGAAAAGCCCTTTTGGCACAACCCCGTGCGCATGAGGCAATTGGCCGGGTTCTGCGACCTGTTCAACAGTTATACGCAGGGGCTTCTCAGTTATACCTCCCTGCAGGGCACGCCGGAAAAGATCGATGAGAACGGGAGCGTTTACGGCGGCGTTCCCTGCCTTTCGCACGAGATCTGTATCAACGGCACGTACTGCGACCTCAGTCTCATGCCGCGCTACCGCGGGACCCGCATCGGAGAGACGCCGTTTCTCTCCTCGGTCGAGGAGCATCTTTCTGCGCAGGGGCTTCTTGACCGCGCGCCGCTCTTTTATCGGAATTCCTGCGAGTGGCAACGCCGCATCCGCAAACATTGCTTTGAAACGGCGCGCGCCAGCCGCTCGATCGCGGGCTATGATTTTCTGGGGGATATCGACACCCACTGGCATACCTTTGGCTATCACGTGGGGATGATGAACGAGTTTTACGAGATGAAGCCCGGCGAAACGCGCGAAAACGTCCTGCGCTATAACGGGGAGACGGTCCTGCTTGCGGGACTTTCGACGAGGTTCTGCTTCAGGACGGGAGAAGAACTTCCCTACCGGCTGGCCGTCTCGCACTACGGAAAAGCCCTTCCGGGGGCGAAACTGACCGTCCGCCTTTTCGAGGGTACGAGGGTCGTATCGAGCCGCGCTCTGCACGTCGGCGCTCTGTCGGCGGGCGAGGTGACCGATCTGCCGACCCCGCCCCTGCGCCTCCCCGCCTCCCGCACCCCGCGCGCGTACCGCCTGTCGGTGACGCTCGAGGGCGGCGGGCTCTTTGCCGAGAACGAGTGGGAGATCTATGCTTTCCCGGCTCCGGCAAAGAAACGAAAGACGCAAAATCTCCTCGTGGCCGAAACGATGGAACCGGAGGAACTGACGGCCGCGCTCCGCGCGGGATGCGACGTTCTGCTGCTCGGTTCCGCCCCCTTCACCGCGCGGAAGACGGGATTTCAGATCGCGCTGGCCGGGCGCACGGACGGAAACCTCGGCACCGTGATCGCCGACCATCCGATCTTTGAGGGCTTCCCGCACGAGGGCTTCTGCGGGTGGCAGTTCCGCTATTTGCTGGAAGGCGGAAGCGCGACCGTTTTCCCGGCGGGGGTCCCGTTCGACCCGATCCTTGAGGTGGCCGCCAACTATAAATACGCCTTTAGGCAGGCGGCGCTCTACGAATACCGCGTGGGGGCGGGACGACTGCTCGTCTGCACGCTGGCCTTCCGGGAAAGCGATCCGGCCGCCGCGTGGCTCCGAGACCGCCTGATCGAATACGCCGGAAGCCCTGCCTTCTCCCCGCGCCTGACCCTGACCGAAGCCGACATGGAAAAAATGTGTCTCCCATTTGCCGAAGCGGCGAAAAATGGGAATGTGGCCTTTAATGTGAACGACAAAACCATGCGGTCTTAAGAAAACGCTCCGTGACTGCGTTGCTCCTCGCCTACTCCCTTGACGTAGGTCGACTACGCCTGCGGGAGGGCGGCTCCGGTGCGCCTTGTCACAAAGCGTTTTCTGTCGACCGCCGATCTTAAGGAACGCTCCGTGACTTCGTTCCCGACAGGACGCGGGGCATTCGACGTAGGGAGATCCCGCCTGGCGGGAGGGCGGCGGCAGGGGTTCTCTTTCCGAAAACAACAAAAAACGGCCCTTTCGGGTCGTTTTTGCTTTCGGGTCGTTTTGTTTTTGAGTCGTTTTCAGGGGACGGAGGCCCGTAAGGTGGGGGTCTCCGGGTCGTGGTGGGGCTTCCGGGTCGTGGGGCTTTTCTCGGGTTGCGGGATCTTTTCTCGGGCCGTGGCCGCTGACGATCGCTTCTTGGCCGGCTTTCTGCGGATTTGATGTCCCGGCTCTGGTGTTTCCTTGTTCGTAACACGGCAGATCTGCCGGGAAAATAGAGTTTTTCAAGTGAAAGGAAAACAAAACTTTATAAAACCGCCGGAGAAAAAAGCACTCCGGCGGAAAAATTAGACGAGCGAGAACTCGGCGTTGACGACGGCGCTGAGGTGCGGGTCGGCGGCGTGGATGCGGTCGGCTACTTCGGCGGAAACCTGCGCCGGGGTGAGACGGCTCTCACGCGGGAGCATGACGTCAAAGATCAGATTGGCGTGCGTGGGGCCTTCGTTCATGCGGAAGTCGTGCAGGTCAAAGGACGGATCGATACTCTTGACGATCCGCCGGCAGAATTCCCGCAGTTCGGTAAGACGCGGGCTTTCGGTGATCACGGGATCCATGTGGATCGTGGCGGTGCAGAAAAAATTTTCGGCCAGCCCGCGTTCGATATTATCGATCATGTCGTGCAGTTCCATGATATCCCCTTCGGCGGGGACCTCCACATGGAGGATGAGGATCTTACGTCCCGGGCCGTAGTCGTGGAAAGAAAGGTCGTGTATCCCGCAGACACGCGGATCGAACCCCAGCACGTAGGAAGAGACGCTGTGCACGAGTTCGGGGTCCGGCGCGGTGCCGAGCAGGGGATCGGCGATCTCTTTCAGTGACTTGACGGCGGTGTACGCGATGAAGAGCGAAACCACGATCCCGGCACATCCGTCGACCGGGAAATCCGGGATCACAAAGGAAAGGAGCGCACAGAGCAGGACAACAGCGGTCGAAATGCAGTCGAAGAGCGAATCCATGGCGGTCGCTTCAATGGCGGCCGAGGAGATCTTCTTTCCGGCGTAGCGGCAGAAGAGCGCCATCCATAACTTGACGAGGATCGAAAGCCCTAAGACCCCGAAGGTCACGTAGGCGAGCAGCCCCGTCCCCGGGGAGGAAGAAGTGCCGGACAGGATCTTTTCGAGCGATTCTCGGAAAAGCCGGAAAGCGACGAGCAGAATGACGCAACTGACGCCCATCCCCGCAAAATATTCGATTCGTCCGTGCCCATAGGGATGCTCGCGGTCGGGCTTTTTCCCCGCCAGACGGAACCCGAGCAGGGTGATGAACGAGGAGGCCGCGTCCGACAGGTTATTCACCCCGTCGGAAAGGATCGAGATGATGCCGGTGAGCCATCCCACCGCGATCTTGGCGGCCGAGAGAAAGCAGTTGAGGAGGATCCCCACGATCCCGCAGAACTGCCCGTAGGCGGTCCGCACGGTCGGGGATCCCGTATTTTCGGCGTCCCGAACGAAACGCCGGATCAGCGCGGCAAACATATATACCTCCGTATCTGAAAGCCGCCGGAATCGGGACTGCCGAAAACGCGAGAGCCCGGAGCCGGGACCCGCAGGGCTTCCCGCCCGGCTCTTCGGCGGTCTTTCCGTATCTGCCGGGGCGCGCAAGAGCCCGGAGGCGCCTGCTATCGCCGTGCCCTGGCGGCATACAGAAAATCTTGTGATTATTTTTCGGTTTCTCCGCCGGTCTTTATCTGTTCGCAGAGACGAAGCACGGCGCGCTTGTAGGACTCGTCGAGCGCGGCAAGTTCCGCAGCCCGCCGGGCTGCGGCCTCGGCGGCGGCTTTGGCTTCGGCGGCGGCCTGCTCGGCTTTTTCCTTCTCCTCAGCGGCTTTGGCTTCCGCCAGCGCGGTCTCCTTTGCGTGCAGGCGGGCTTCCATGCGGCGCAGGATCCGAAGGAAGATAAAGATCGAGAGCGCGATGATCAGAAAGTTGATGATCGCCTGAATGAAGAGACCGTAACCGACCGCCGCCTCGGCCTTTGCCGGGATAAGGATCGTGCCGTCCGCCCCGACGACCGCTTCTTTGGCCGGGGTGATGACCCACTTCCAGTCGGTGACGTTCACGCCCCCGGTCAGAAGGCTGACGAGCGGCATGATGATGTTGTTGACAAGGGCGGTCGTGATCTTTCCGAAGGCGGTACTGATGACCACCGCAACGGCCAGATCCAGCACGTTCCCGCGCGAAATGAAGGATTTGAAGTCGCCGAAAAAGCTCTTCCCGGCTTTTTCGGCTTTTTTGAGCAGTTTGTTCTTTTTGAACATCTTTTTCTCCCTATGATAAGTTTTCTTTACAAAAAGAAGCATAAATGGATATGATCCCCGTGAGAATCTTAACGACGGCTTCGATGTCCTCGGCGGCGATATGTTCGTAGGGGCCGTGGAAGGCGTAGCCGCCGGTGCCGAGGTTCGGGCAGGGGAGACCGCGCCGGGAAAGGAGCGCGCCGTCCGTCCCGCCCCGGATCGGGGGAAAGACCGGAGAAAGCCCCGCCGCGCGGGTGGCTTTTTCGGCTGTCTCGAGCAGGTGCCCGTGGCTGAGGAGCGCGGGCTTCATATTGCGGTAGGAGTCGCGCAGGGAGAGCGCGACCGATGCGGTGGGATAGCGGGCCGAGAGGCGGCGGGCGGCCTCGGTCACGACGGCTTTCCGGGCTTCGAGCCCCTCCTCCGTAAAGTCGCGGAGGAGGCAGGTGAGCGAGGCTTCCCCGACCTCGCCGTTCATCCCGGTGATATGGTAAAAGCCCTGCCGGCCGCTTGTGTTTTCGGGGCGCTCATCCGGCAGGAGGGCGGCGTATTCCATGGCTAACTGAATGGCGTTGACCATCCGGCCGCAGGCGGAACCCGGATGGACCGAGACCCCGCGGAAGCGGAGGACGGCCGTGGCGGCATTGAAGTTCTCGCTTTCGATCTCTCCGGCCGCGCCTCCGTCTACGGTGAAGGCAAAGTCAGCGCCGAAACGGGGAAGATCAAAATGGTCGACTCCGCGTCCGATCTCTTCATCGGGGGTGAAGGCCACGGCAAGCGGCCCGTGCGCAAGACCCTGCCGGAGGATCTGCTCGAGCGCGGTCATGATCTCGGCAATTCCGGCCTTGTCATCCGCGCCGAGCAGGGTCTCGCCGGCCGGGCAGAGCAGGGTCTTTCCTCGCAGGGAGGAAAGGTGCGGATATTCGGTCGGGCGTAACACCCGCCCGCCGGCCAGCGCGACCTCGCCTCCGTCGTAAGCGGGGATCACGCGGGCGCTGACTCCCTCTCCCGGGGCTTCCGGGGAGGTGTCGATATGCGCAATCAGGCCGAGGGTCGGCGCCTTTTCACAGCCCGGCGTGGCCGGAAGATGCGCATAGACGACGCCGTTTTCGTCGCGCGCGGCGTCGGAGAGTCCGAGGGCGCGCAGTTCTTCGGCCAGCACCTCGGCAAAGGCCGACTGCCCCGGCGTGGACGGGACGCTCCCGCTTTCTTCCGAGGAGGCGGTGCCGTACCGTATATAAGAAAGGAAGCGTTCTGTGGCGGTCATGTCATTTCCTTTTTGCCGGATCTCTTTTACAAAGATCCGGCGGGTTTTTCGAAGAGAGTGCTTTTTGCCGAAGCCTTATGGGGGCGGCGTTCGTCAGGTGGACGTCGCGCGCGGGCGGGGGAAGGGGCGGCGTCGGTTGGGCGTTGCGCACGCGGGCTTGGCAGGGCGCGGTCTTTGGAAGCATTTTTTGTCCGGGTCTTAGCGTTTGCCGGGCAAAATGCGGGGCTTTTCGAAAGAGGCGTTTTCGGCTACGGAATCGCCCGGGCGGAACGGAAGATCAGTTCCCCCACGTGTAGAAACGACGCACGCCGTCATACACGCGGTACCAGTTGAAATCAAAGCGGCGGCCGTCGGGCGTTTCAAAGCGCGAGGGGACGTTATGCCCCAGCCAGTCGGTCGGGTAGGCGCCGAGACCTCCGCGCGAGGCGATCGAGAAGATCTCGCGGATCCGCTTCATCTCGGCGGGGCGCAGGGTATGCGGCGTGACCGAGGCAAGCGTGACCGCCCCGCTGATCGCACAGGCTTCGAGAAAATCAAGGTTCAGACCGTGGTCTACCTGCGCCGTGAAGGCGGCACAGTCGGGATCGGCGGCGAAGAAGGTGCCGTTCTGCGGCAGACGCATGAGCGAGGCACCGCCGTCCCGGCGCGTGACCTCAAAGTTCCGGCCCGAGGTATCGCCGCCCGAACGCTGTACCGCATGGATTCCCGCCACCAGGTGGTTGACGGTGTTACAGCCGATGACGACGGCACCGCCCGCCGCCTCTTCCACCGTGCGGTAAAAATCGCGGAGGATCTCGGCGTTGGTCCGGGTGCGGTCGTAAAAATGCCAGTCCCCGTCGGCATACGGGTAGGTATCGGTGGTATCAAAGGTCGAAAAATCGTGTTTGATGAGGTCATAGCCCCATGAGCGGATCATGGCGGTATCGCGGCTCACCTGCTCTTTGGTAAAGGGATGTGAGGGATCGAGATAAAAACCGTCCCCGTGGCAGGGCTTCGGGCCTTCGGCTTCACGGGGGACGCGGACGCAGGTCTGGAGCGGGCGGAACCAGATGCCTGCCCGGGCGCCCTTTTCGTGGATGGCCTCGGCCGTCTCACGCATCGAGGAAAAGCCCTCGTTGACAGCGTCCCACGGGCCGCCGTTATAGACCCCCGTGCGGGAGGTGAAGCGGTGGCGTTGCCAGCCGTCGTCGATCGTCATATAGGGGCGGCAGGCCGCGCCCTCGGTCATCTCCATGAGCGCGTCGGTTTCTTCCATGATCGAGGCGTGCGTGATATTCCCGTACGCCCAGTACCAGTTGTTGACCCCGAAGACCGGCTCTTTCGGCAGGTTGGGGCGGGGGCACATCATCCGGCAGAATTCGCGTGCGGCAAAATAGGGGATCTCGCCGGGGGTTCCCCGCCGGCAGACGACCTCGGCCGCCCGGAGCGGTTCGCGGAGCGCAACGCCGCCTCCGCCGTTCCGCACGTCCAGCCAGAGCGTGATGCCGTAGGGATCGCATTCAAAGGTCGCCACGCAGGAGGGGCCCGTCCGCACGCCGAAGCCGTGCAGGGCTTCTCCGTCGTACAGATAGAAATACCACGGCATTTCAAGGTGCGGGGTGATGCCGCTCCAAGCCGTCTGTCCGACGGTGCGTTCATACGCATCCCCCATCATCATGAGCGAGTCGGAAAGGTCGCCCCGAAAGCGAAGCTTGACACGCTTATAAGGGCGTTCCGAGGGGTAGAGGACAACGACTCCTGCCCCGTCTTCCACCCGGTATTCCAGCCGTGCGGACTGCTCCTCGCGCCCGTCGGGCTCTTCAAAGCGGACGCCGCTGTCCTCGTACTGGAAAAGAACGCTGTCGGGCTGACGGCAAAGGTCGATAAAAGAGTGCTTCACGAAACAATCGCTCCTTTGGTTTTCTTTTTTCTTTTCCTGCGCTTGCTCTTGCGGGAGAGGTCGTTTTTCTTTTCTTCTGCCAGCGCGACGTAATGCGATCCGATTTCGGAAAGGATCTCGGGCCAGGGGCGCGGCAGGGTCGTCCGGGCGATTTCTCCGACTTCCCGGGCGAGCGGCAGGGCTTTTTCGATCACGGCCTCCATGTCTTCCGGGTCGTCGGGACGGCAAAGAAAGCCGTTTTTCCCGTCCTCAACGTCCTCCGCGGCGCAGGATCCTTCGGCAACGATCGAGGGCGTTCCGGCTATGGCGGCCTCACGCACCACGAGCGCGAAGGTGTCGTAGAGCGAGGGAAAGAGGAAGAGGTCTGCCGCCGCGAAAATACGCAGAAGCAGGTCGCGGTCAGAGATCTGTCCGGTAAAGAAGGTCGCGTCTCCGACTCCGATCTTCCCGGCATATGTACGGATGGCGTGCAGATCCGGCCCCTGTCCGACAAGAAGCAGCCTGCCCGCGCCATTTTTCTCACGGTAAAGGGCAAAGGCGTCGAGGATCAGACGGATATTCTTCTTCCAGTTCTGCTGACCGACGAAAAGAAAGAGCGGTTCTTTCGGGTAGTTTGGCCCCAGCAGAGTGGAGAGATATTCCTCCGCGGTGCCGGAGGGATTCCATTCTTCGGTACCGTTCGGCAGGACGCGGAGCTCCCCCTGATAGCCGTAAGAACGCAGGACCTCGGCGGCCTGTCGGCTGACGGTATAGACCGCGTCGCATTGATTAAAGAAAGAAACGACGTAGCGCACGCCGATCCGTGCCAAAAGACGGCTGTGGGTCGCTTTCAGGAAGTCATCGTAATACTTGGAGTGGAAAGTGGCGACGAGCGGAACGCCGCGCCGCCTCGCCACTCGTCGCGCGATCCTTCCCGCTAAAAAGGGCGAGTGTGCGTGGCAGACGTCAAAGGCGACGGCGTCGAGTTTTTTGATAAAAGAACGGTCGAAAAACGGGAAGCCGAAACGGTAGGCCATGCGCGGGATCCTGAGAGCGCGAAAGAGGAGCGTCCGGAAGGGGACGGGAGCCTCTTTGGCCCCCCCGGGGGCGACGTACCAACATTCGTTCCCGAGGGCGTCAAGCCCCTCGGTGTAGCGGCGGCAGACTACGCCGACTCCGTCGGTCTCGGGGGGGAAGACGTCGCAGAATTCTCCGATGATCATAGCGGGAGCTTATCAACCGGGAACATGATCTTGAGCTGGTTGATCTTACTGCGGTAGGCGGCCTGCTGTTTTTCGGCGGTCAGTTTCTGATAGATCGTCTCGCGCGCTTCGGGATAGCTGATCGGCTTGGCCGCGTTCTTCGCGCCGACGCGGATCAGATGCCAGCCGAACTGGGTCTTGACCGGCTCGCTCACCTTGCCCGGTTCAAGCGCAAAAGCGGCGGCTTCAAATTCCGGCACCATCTGCCCGCGTCCGAATTCGCCGAGGGCGCCGCCGGCCTCGCGCGAGGGGCAGGAACTGTATTCCTTGGCGGCTTCTTCAAAGGTCATCTCGCCGGAGGCGATCTTTTCAGCCACTTCCTTGGCCTTCTCCTCGCTGTCCACGAGGATGTGCGAGGCCGAAACGGTCTCCCCGGCGTTGAATTTATCGAGATTTTCGTCGTAGAATTTGCGGACTTCCTCCTCGGTGACGTTCACGCGGGAGAGGGCGCGGCGGATCGCGTACTCGGTGAGGAGCTGTTCCTTGGCGCGCTTCAGTTGTTCCCGGAATTCGGGTTCGGCTTCAAAGAGGTTTTTCTGCGCTTCCAACAGGAAGAGTTTGCGGCCGATCAGTTCTTCGAGCAGGGCCGCCCGTCCTTCGGGCGTCTTGTAGGCGTCGGCACGCGGGCCGAGCGCGGCATACATGGCGGCAAGATCGGCTTCGGTGATCGGCTGGCCTCCGACGGAGGCAAGAATTTTTTCGTTCATGATCTTCTCCTTAGATAAGTGCGCGGCGCGCCCCTCCCCCGGGGAGAGGGCACCGCTTTTTCTTTGGGATGCGTTTGAATAATACTTGTGAATGCGTTTGAATGTGGGTTCCGTCCGGGCGGGGATCAGAGTTTTTCCACCGTGATGCGGACGGTCTCGCCGTTCAGGTTCCATTCGCGGCCGTCGTTTCCGGCGAGAGAAAGCCTCTCGGCGAGGGTAGCGCGCAGGAGCTGTTCTTCGCGCTTTTTCGCCACGGCGGTGATCTTTTCGCTCCCGCCGACGGTGAGCGCGATATGGTCGGTCACTTCAAAGCCACTGTCCTTGCGCATCGTCTGCACCTTGCTGATCAGCTCGCGCAGATAGCCTTCTTCAATCAGTTCTTCGGTCAGGCGGACGTCGAGTACGACGGTCAGGCCGCGGTCGGAGAGCGATTCGTAACCCGGCTCCTTGATCTGCTCGATCAGGAGATCTTCTTCCCCGAGGGCGATGGCGGCACCGTCGGCGGCGTGCAGGACGAGTTGCCCGTCGGCCTTCAGGCGGTCGTAGGCTTCGTTCCCGTCTACCTTGGCAAGAGAATCGCGGATAAAGGCGAGATGACGGCCGTATTTCGGACCCACGGTGCGGAGCTGCGGCTTGAAAAGATAGGTGGTGAAGGCGCGCACCGAATCGGTGAAGACGACCTCACGCAGATTCAGCTCGTCCCGGATAATATCGGTAAAGAAGGCGGGAAGCTTCCGGTCGCTCATCACGTACATGGCGGAAAGCGGCTGACGGTTCTTGACCGAGGCGGCGTTGCGGCAGGCACGGCCGAGCGAGACGATCTCCAGCACTTTCTCCATATTTTCCTCGAGCTCATTGTCGATAAGAGCGGTATCGACCGCCGGGAAGTCGCACAGATGCACGCTTTCGGGGGCGGAGGGATCGTTCGTCCTGACGAGGTTCTGATAGATCTCTTCTGCTGTGAAGGGGATCATCGGCGCGGAGATCTTGGCCAGCGTCACCAGGGCGGTCGAGAGGGTATGGTAGGCGGCGATCTTGTCGGCCTCCATGCCGCGCGCCCAGAAGCGCTCGCGGCAACGGCGGACGTACCAGTTGCTCAGGTCGTTCACGAATTCCTGCAGGGCGCGGGCGGTCTCGGGGATTTCATAGGCCGCGAGGTGGCGGTCGACTTCCGCGACGGTCGTGTAGAGGCGCGAGAGGATCCAGCGATCCATGACGGTCCGCGCGGCGGGGTCGGCCGGGTATTTCACCGGGTCAAAGCCGTCGATGTTGGCGTACAGGGTAAAGAAGGCGTAGGTGTTCCAGAGTGTGCCGATGAATTTGTTGCGCCCTTCGAGCACGGCTCCCTCATGATACTTGTTCGGGAGCCACGGGGCACTGTTAGAATAGAAATACCAGCGGATGGCGTCGGCGCCGTATTTTCCGAGTTCCTCCATCGGGTCGACGGCGTTTCCCTTGGACTTGGACATCTTCTGCCCGTCCTTGTCCAGCACGTGGCCGAGCACGATGACGTTTTTATAAGGAGCCTTATTGAAGATCAGCGTGGAGATCGCCATGAGCGAATAGAACCAACCGCGCGTCTGGTCGATGGCCTCGCTGATAAAGTCGGCCGGGAAATTCTTTTCAAAGATCTCCTGGTTCTCAAAGGGGTAATGCCACTGCGCAAAGGGCATGGCGCCCGAATCGAACCAGCAGTCGATGACCGCGCTGACGCGCTTCATCGTCCCGCCGCAGGCACGGCAGGGGATCGTCACGGCGTCGATATAGGGGCGGTGCAGTTCGATGTCCGCCGGGCAGTTTTCCGAGAGCGATCGGAGTTCGGCGATCGAGCCGACCGAGATACGTTCCCCACAGGAGCACTCCCAGATGTTGAGCGGCGTTCCCCAATAGCGGTTCCGGGAAAGACCCCAGTCCTGCACGTTTTTCAGCCAGTCTCCGAATCGTCCTTCTCCGATATTGGCGGGGATCCAGTTGACGGTCTTGTTGTTGCGGATCAGGTCGTCGCGCACTTCGCTCATCCGGATAAACCAGGTGTCCTGGGCGTAATAGATGAGGGGGGTGTCGCAACGCCAGCAGAAGGGATACTCGTGTTCAAATTTCGGCGCGGAGAAGAGCAAGCCCTCCCGGTCGAGATCGCGGAGGACCAGCGGGTCGGCATCCTTGACAAAGAGCCCGGCGTAGGGCGTGTCCTCGGTCAGGTTGCCCTTGGCGTCGACTTTCTGGATAAAGGGGAGATCATATTTTCTTCCGATGCGGCTGTCGTCTTCCCCGAAGGCCGGCGCGATATGGACGATGCCGGTACCGTCCGACATCGAAACGTAGGAATCGGTCACGACGAAATGCGCGCGCTGTCCCTGCGCGGCGGCGGTATCGGCGGCGCAGGCGTAGAGCGGCTCGTATTCACGCCCTTCGAGCGCCGCGCCCTTCATGGTTTCGAGGATCTCATAGGCGGGGGTGCCGTCCCCGCCGAGCGGGCCGAGGATCTCTTCAAGAAGTGCCTTGGCCAGATAGTAGACCCGCCCGTCGGCCGCGCGGACGCGGCAGTAGTCCTCCGCGGCGTTGACGCAGAGAGCCGTGTTGGAAGGCAGGGTCCAGGGGGTGGTCGTCCAGGCTAAGAAATAGGCGTCCTCCCCGCGGGCACGGAAACGCACGACGGCCGAGCGTTCCTTGACGGTTTTATAACCCTGCGCGACCTCGTGGCTCGAAAGCGGGGTGCCGCAACGCGGACAGTACGGCACGGTCTTGAAGCCGCGGTAGAGCAGGCCGCGGTCGTAGATCTGTTTCAGCGCCCACCACTCGGATTCGATGTACTCGTTATGATAGGTGACGTAGGGGTCTTTCATGTCGGCCCAGAACCCGACGGTCCCCGAGAACTCCTCCCACATCCCTTTGTATTTCCAGACGCTCTTCTTGCACTCGTCGATGAAGGGCGCGATGCCGTACTGTTCGATCTGTTCTTTCCCGTCAA
Source organism: uncultured bacterium (assembly GCA_949282345.1). GTDB lineage: Bacteria > Bacillota > Clostridia > Oscillospirales > CAG-272 > UBA1740. The sequence goes on from CASDOQ010000014.1 coordinate 27,353, forward strand.
GGCCGAGCTTCTTTTCGACCTCCAGTTCTACCGGCAGCCCGTGGGTATCCCAACCGGCTTTCCGCAGAACGTGCGCGCCCTTCATGGCGCGGTAACGCGGGATCATATCCTTGATGACGCGGGTCAGCACGTGGCCGATGTGCGGCTTGCCGTTTGCGGTCGGGGGTCCGTCGTAGAAGGTATAATTCTCTCCTTCCCGGCGGCTGTCGACGCTTTTTTCAAAGATCGAGTTTTCCTGCCAGAAACGCAGGACCTCTTTCTCCTGCTCCACGAAATTCACATTGGTGGGTACTTTTTTATACATGGGGTCTCCCTTTCTGCGCGCTCCCGTGCGAGGGCGCGTTAGTAATTCCAAATATAAAATCAATTATATACATTTTTCCGGGGCTTGTCAAGCGGGACGGGCAAAAGACCGCTCCCCCGGGAGAAAATCCTAAAATCCTCGTCTCGGGGGTTGCTTTTGGGGGCGGTTTGTGATAGAATAACATTGTAAATCTTTTTTTCTGCCTGCACTTCGGGTTTTTCCTGCGTGCACTTCCGGCGCACGCGCGCATACACTGTTACGACGGGAAACGAAGATCCGCTCCCCCAGGACCCGGCAAAAAGACGACCGACAGGAAGACCCGAAGACCGGCCGGTAAGCCCGAAAGAAAAAAAGAACCGTAAGCCAAAAGAAAAAAGACACCGTAAGCCCAAAAAACGCGGCGCGGCCGCAAAAAAGCTGTAAGGAGGATATTCACAGTGAAAGCAACGGCAAAAGCGACATCGGGCGGCAGACGTGCCGTCCTCACGCTCCTTTCCTGCGTTCTGTTTCTCTGTCTGCTCGTCCCCGCCTTCTGCCTGACGGGATGCGGAGAGAAGCCCCCGGAGGACGGAAAGATCGAGGGGCTTGAGGACTACGTGATCCGCTATCCTGAAGGAATGGATAACGAGAGCTTCAAGGCGGTGCGCGCCTTCTGCCAGGAATTCCGGGAGAAGAGCGGCGTGTACATCCGAATGAAGGAGGATGTATATCTGAAAGCCAACGGCATTCCGACCGGGACCAAGGAGATCCTGATCGGCATGACCAATCGCCCCGAGAGCAGCAGCATCCGCGTCGGCCGGGACGACTGGGCGATTTACTGGGAGAACGACCGGCTGGTCATCAACGGGGGCAGTCCCGCTTCTCTGATGGCGGCGGTACAGAAATATCTTTCGGAGTATCAGCGCGACGGCGACTATTATTATCCCGGCCAGGCGATCGTGAACCGGTCTGAGTATCGCTACGACGGCATGACTCTCGGCGGGCTCGACGTGACCGAATACGTGCTCGTCCACGGGCGTGACACGAAGGATCTGGCAGTCTATCTGCGCGACGCGGTGGCGGACGCCTGCGGCGTATTGATCCCGATCATTTCCGAAAAAGACGATCTCGTCGCGCACGAGATCCGCATCGGGGAACTCACGGGAGAACGGGCCGCGACGCTTCCCGCGACCGACGGATACGTCATTCAGAAGAGCGGCGACCATCTCATCCTGAGCGGAAACGGTTACGAAGGGGCGTATTCCGCCGTCATAAAACTGACTGCCCGTCTTACGGGGCACGGCGGCACGCTGGCACTTCCCTTTTCGGGCGGGGAGACCGGGGCGTTGGTCGACACCCTGAGCTATTCGCTCGGACTGCCGCCGATCGGAGCGCTTGACGACTATGCCGAGGAAAGATACGAGACGACGGCGGAGAATGTTTTTGCCCGTTTTGAACTCGCGCGGGACGAATTGCCCGCGGAGGTCCGGCTGCTCGAGCGCGTCCGACACACCGACTATCCGATCGCCCTGAAGCGGCAGGTCTACGTCAGCCCGACGGGGGACGACAAGAACCCCGGTACGAAGGAAGCACCCTACGCGACGTTGGAACGCGCTCTGCGCGCCATGGAAAATAAAAACGGCGGGATCATCTGGATGATGGGCGGCACCTACGTGATGTCGGCCTCCGCCGAGATCGGTGTTCAGCACAGCGGCACGCCCGGTAGCCCGCTCTTCATCAAAGCCTACGAGGGAGAAAAGGTCACGCTGACCGCCAACCGGGAGTGGGATAAGGACGCCTTCTATCCCGCGACCGACGAGCCGCTGGTCGCCGATCTTGTGGCCCGCATCCCCGAATCGGCGCGGGACAAAGTGATGATCACCAGCCTGGAGGCGCAGGGGATGAACAAAAACAGCATCGCGCCGATCACGGCGGCGGGCGGACCTCCGCGGCTTTACCTCGGGGACGACGAGTATACCCTGGCCCGCTACCCGAACGCCGGGAGTGACATCCGGGAACTCCTCTACTTCACGATGGTGGACGACACCGGGCGCGTCACGATCAAGGAAGGCTCCGATCTCTATGCCGCATGGGTAGAGCGTTGCCGCGCCGTCGGGATGGATCTCAACACCCTGATCGGCTGGCAGATCCGTCTGCCGAGCGGAGACCGGGCGCAGGAGATGACCGACGAGGTGCTTTCCTGGGTCAATACCGGGAACATCTGGTATTTCGGCTCGGTTTTTGAGGGCTGGGAATTCGGATATTATAACCTTGCGCTCGAGATCAACGGGAAGCCCTATTGGCACTTCGGAGCGAACGGCGAAAAACTCCTCGGCACCTTTGTGGAGGGAGGCGAGAAAGCCGAGACCTGTACGGTGTATGACGAAAACGGCAACGCGACCGAAAAGCAGGGGCACTGGGCGCTGAAATCGCTGCAGGCCAACCCCTACGGCGCCAAACATTCGGGGAACTCCCCGGCGGGGCACAACACCTTCTATCTCTTCAATGCGATCGAAGCGCTGGACGCACCGGGCGAATGGTTTTATGACGAGGAGAGCGGCTATATCTTCTTGTATCCTACCGAGGACTTCGAGGAAAAGCCCCTCGCCCACGGGGTCGGCGGGAGTTACGACATCATTCGGGCAAGCAACATGAAGAATCTTGTGATCGACGGGATCGAGATCGCCAGCGCAACGCAGAGAGGAATCTCGCTTACTTCCTGCGAAAACGTGACGATTCAGGATGTAATCGTAAAGAATACTATACAATCCAACCTTGCGGTGACCGCAAGCTCGCACGTGGCCGTTCTCTATTCGGACTTCTCGCGGAGCGTGAACTCCTCGCTCGTGCAGTTCTCGTCGAGCGAGTCCTTCCGCACTCTCACCCCGACGGAAAACACGGTGCAGAACTGCATCTTCCACGATACCGCGCCAATGCGCCAGATCGGGGTCACCTTTAGCGGGTGCCGCATGGTCGTTTCGCACAACTACTTCCGGAATTGTACCGTATCGGGCGGCGAGGCGGCCGACTGTATCATTGAATACAACCGCTTTGACGGCGGCAGCGCCGACGTGGTCGACGGCGGGATGATCTATCTGGCCGGCTGGACGTCCCGCGGCAACCATATGCGCTATAATCTCTTCCATATGTTCAACGCCACGCACAACGCCGTATATAACGACGGGCAGGCCAGCGGGAACTACACCTACGGCAATATGATCTCCACCATCGGCTCGAAATCCGATCTCAACAAGGGGTGGTATTCTTCCTCGGGGTACGGGAACGTCTGCTGGCAGAACATCATGATCCTCCGCAATCCCGCGCAGGTCGCCGCCAAGGGCGATGCGGTGGATGAAGCCGCGTCGATCCCGGCGGGCAGTTCCGATCAGGTCAACCAAAGCGCCCTCTTCTACTATTACTGGGATGATAACGGGTATTCGCAGGTCGGAAATCCGATCCATTACGCGGTCGACTATGATGGCAATCGCGTAGGGAAGGCCTACTGGTATCAGAGCCTTGCGGGACACTGGTGGTACGGCCGCAGGGAAAGCGAGGTCACGCTCTATCAGAAACAGTGCTCGCAGGATGCATGGCGCACGCGCTATCCCGAGTATATGAACCAGATCGAAGCGATCAAAATGATCCTCGCGGCGCACGACGAAACGAACAAAAACGGACAAAAGGGCTATCAGGTACGCTATTTCTACGTCCCGGCAAAGCTTTCCGGGCAGAGCTACACCTATACCGGCGCGCCCGTGGGAACCCTCTTCACGATCCCGGCATACTCCTATCTTGACGAGCAGGGAAAGCGGATAGACGTCTCGCAAGAAACGCGCACGGTGACCGATGAGACGGTCGGCGTTACTTTCACCTATGAGGAGATCGCCGCGATGGAACGCGCCTGGCGCGGGCCGTCCTGCTGTGTCATCAAGGACAACATCATCCTCGGCGGCAGTCCCGTGAAGGAGAACGGGACACCGACCGGTGAGGTCGATGTTTCGAAGACCGTGACCGACGGTGCGGCGGCCTATTACGGCTATACCGATACGGCTGATATCTCAAACAACTACTTCTATTTCTTCTACAAAGAGATCATCCCCGGCGCGGAGGAGTGGGAATACGCGATCTCCGAAGAAGGACGCGAGAAGATCGCCGCAGAGATGGGCGAGGAATTTTTAGAGAAATTTGCCGGAGAGAACGGCCTGGATGCCGGCCTCACGTATCCCTTCGATTATTTCCTGTTTGACGGCAGGTGATCGCCGCCGACGGAATGCCCGGGCTTGTCCCGGGCATTTTTCGTTTGCATCCCGATCGGCGCGCGGACGGTGATTTTTGCGCGGGGCGGCGGATTTTGCGCGGGCGGCGATTTTTGCGCGGGGCGGCGGTCTGTTTTTACGAGAGTGGTCGTTGCCCTGCGCCTCTCGCGCACGCTTGCGCTGATTGTTTCGAGACTCCCACCAAAACCGCGCCGCTTCCCTCGCTTCCCTCACCTCTCGCGCTCTCTGCGCCTCTCGCGCCGCCTCCCGCCCCGCGTGCTCTTCCCCGGCCGCCCGCCGGCAGATCGGAGAAAAGGGTCTAGGGCGGCGTGTCACCCCCCGGCGGCGGGGCGAAGAGCTTCCGGGAGGGCGCGTCAAAGAGAGGGGCCGGGGGGGCGTGGGAAGCCCCGGCGCGGGCAGGGGCCGGGAAAAGAAAAAGGCGGAGCCGTGCGGCTCCGCCGATAGAAATAAACGAGAGAGAAAGAGAGATTGGGGGAAACAGAAAGATTCAGCGTTCCCGGATCTTGAACTGCAGGAGCATACCAAGGAGGAAGAGAACCGCCATGATGATGACCGGCAGGAGATTGAAGATGTCGTACACGAAAGCACCGGCGCAGTAGGAGAGCAGATAACCGCCGAGCAGAGGCGTGATGATGCAGAGGGCGGGATCCAGCAGTTTGATCACGATAAAGCCGATGACAAGACCGATGATGACCGTGATGAGCAGGGGCGCAAAATCGGGCAGGCTGAAACCCTTGACGACGTTTTGCACAATCGGCATACCGACCACGTAGGTCAGGAAAACGATGCCGGCAAGCACGCCGAGGCGTACCAGTATGCAGAGCAGGATCCCGACGATGGCGCCGCAGACGGCCATCACGATATAACTGATCATTTCGGCATTCGCGGCGGGGATCAGGTTGTTGATGAAGGGGATCTGCAGGAGCTTGGCTCCGCCATACGCGCCGGCGACCAACCCGAGCAAAAAGATCTCAATGCGGAGGAGCTTCTGTCCGAGGAAGCATTCAGCCAGACCGAAGACGGCCAGAATGATAAAGCCGATCGTGAAATTCTTCCCGGCGTTGGTCTTGAGGAAATTATCAACCGAGAAATTCTTAATCAGGTTGACCAGCGGGTCAACGGCGGGGTCGATATGGTTGAAGTCAAAGGTTTTGACGGTCTTTTCGGCGGTGGTAGAGACGGTCTCCGCCGCGCCGGCAAACGCCACGGTGCAGAGAGCTACCGAAACGAGGAGCACAGTCAGAAGGACGAGAAGGAATTTTTTTGCGGTGCTTTTCATGAGGAACCTCCTAAAAAAATATATGTAGTTGCACGCAACGTACACAGGATACGGGAGAAAACAGGGACGGACGGCGCGGGCACATAAAATAATTGATATAATAATCTTGAAAGAAAGAAAAGACTATGCTATAATATACGCAAAGAGTTTGCCGGCGCCTTCTGCCGGTCCCCGGGCGAGCCGGAAACGCCGCGCGGAAGCCGATGGAAACCCATATATAAAATATTATATCTTGAAAAAAATTCATTGTCAAGAGGAAACAGAAATTTCCTGTTGCGGTATCGTAGGATTTGAGAAAGGAGCCACCATGGAGCGTATCTACACCATCCCCGTGAACGAGGCGTTTGATGCGTCGCGCGACGACCCAACCTGTGGCTGCCCTCTCTGCGCGCTTTACCGCAAACTGGAGGAGGACGAACTCGACCTCATTCTCGGAGGCGCCATGATGGAGCCGGATATCCGGATCAAGACCAACGAGCGCGGCTTCTGCGGTACGCACGCCGACCGGCTCTTCGCAAAAAAGAACCGCCTCGGTCTTGCGCTGATCTTGGAGAGCCATCTTGCCGAGGTCAGCGAGAAGATCACGGCCGGCCGTTTTTCCGACCTTTTCGGCGCGCCGGGAGAAAAGATCGCCTCCCGCATCGGGCGACAGGAGCGTTCCTGCTATCTTTGCGACAGGATCGAACATAATTTTTCCTGCATGGTCAGTGCGGCTGTGCTTCTTTTCGGGGAGGACGAGGCCTTCCGCGCAAAACTTGCGAAACAGCCCTATTTCTGCCTTCCCCATGCATCGCGCCTTTTGGCCTGCGGCGCCCGGGAACTGCCGAAGAAGCAGGCCGCCGCCCTCACCGACGCGGTCATGTCCTGCGTGCGGGGGTATCTTGCGTCGCTCTCGGGTGACGTCAGCTGGTTCTGCAAAAAATTCGACTACCGCTACGGCGAAGAACCGTGGTATAACGCGAAGGACGCGGTGGAGCGCGCCATCCGGTTCCTGTGCGGGGAGGAGCGGTAAATGGTCATTGAAAAACTGACGATACGCCGCTTCGGACGTCTCTGCAATCTCGAACTGCCGCTGAAGCCGGGGCTGAACGTGATCCTCGGCCCCAACGAATCGGGAAAAAGCACGATGGCCGCTTTTATCCGTTATATTTTCTACGGTTTCGGCTCTGTAGTTTCGGCTGGGGATATCAGCGAGCGCGAAAAGCGTGTCAACTGGGAGAGCGCCACCGCCGAGGGGAGCATGGAGATCCGCCTTCAGAACGGATGTCGTTACCGGCTCGAAAGAAAGACGGTGGCGGTGCCTCAGCTCGGACGGATGGGATACCGCGAGAGCAGTTCGATCGTTGACCTTTCCGGGGGACGCCAGCAGGCGCCGCGTTCCCTGCCCGGTGACTTTTTCTTTTCGGTGCCTGAGCAGGTCTATCTGAATACCGCTTTCATCGGGCAGATCGACGGTGCGCGCATCAACGAGGGCGAGATGAACCAGGCGATCGAAAATCTGCTCTTTTCGGGCGATGAACGCGTCAGTTCGCTCCGCGCTCTGCGTGCTTTGCGGGAAGCGCGGGATTCGCTCAACCATCCCAGCGGGGTGGGTGGCGCGATCTATGAGATGCGGGCGCAGGCCGAAAACCTCCGCCTCCGTCTGGCGCGCGCCATGCGGACGAACGCCCAGATCCTGCATACAGAAAGCGAGTTGCACCAGTATCTTGAAAAAGCGGCGAACAGCGAAAAAGAGCGCAACCGCCTGGACGATATCGAGAGAAGCTATCATATTTATCAGAAGATCCAGACCTTTGACCGCCTCCACGAACTGGAGAACCGTTACGAGGCGGCGGCGGCAGAACTGGAAAAATTGCGTGCCGGGAATCGGAATGGGAACTTTCTGCCCGACGAGAACTATCTGACCGCGCTCGGCACGGCCGAGCGCGTTTGCGAGATCTCCCGGCAGAACTATCTGCGTTCGGCCGAGAAGCTGAAAGCCGTTCGGGAAGAGGCCGTGATCACCCCCGAGGCTGAAGAATTGCTGAAGAAGACCGAGGCGGCCGGCGGCGCCGCGCGGGTGGAAGCCGAATATGAGGAAAGCCACCGCGCGCAGAAGCACCTGCACCGCTTCCGGATCGTTCTCTTCGTTCTGGCCGTGCTTTTGGCCGGGACTTCGGTCCTCTTCTGCGTTTCCGAAGGGATCGGGCCGGCGGCGGGGATCTTTTTTGCCACCGCGATCGCCGCGGGGATCGCCACGCTCGAGTGCCACCGGGCGTGGTTGCGCCGAATGGAAAAGATCCGGGAGAGGTGCACCGAGTTCGGGGCGGTGTCCGGGACCGATCTGCTGTGCAAACTGAAGAGCGTGACCTATACCGCCGCCTCGATGGAAGAGAAAAAAAGCAGTATCCGGCAGGCTGAGGAAAACCTGGAGATCTCGCGGCAGAATTTCGTCGCCATGCGGAAGAACCTGACCGAGGAGACCGAAAAGTGGCATCATGCGCCGCCTCCCGGCTCCCCCGCCGAGAAGATCGTGCAGATCAGCACGGAGGTGCGCGCTTTCCTGAGTGAAGAGCGTCGCCTCGCGGAAGCGGCGGCCGAACTGCGCGGGCAGGTGATGGCCCTGCGCGAGGAAGTGGGGAATGAAAGCGAGGTCACGATCCGCTCGCTGGTCTCGCCCGAAAAGCGCGAGGCGATCAGGCAGATCAACTATAAAGTCATCGAAGAAGGACTGATGTATTACCGCAATACCTGCGAGAGCCTGCACGCCCGCGCCGAGGAACTGAAGGAAAAACTGCGCGGCTATACCGAGGGGGCCGAAGATCCTGCCGAACTGCGGATGCAACTTTCCGAGATCGAGGAAAGAGTTTCTTCGATGCAACGCCGCCACCGCGCCTATACCATCGCCTGTGACGCCATTGAAAACGCCTCCGCCCGTTTGCGTGCCGAGATCTCTCCCCGGCTTTCGCGTTATCTTTCGCGCCTCGTGGATGCGGCTACCGACGGGGAATACCGTGAGGTGACCGTTGGAAACCGGCTGGGCATGACCTACGGAGACGGGGACGCCCGGCGCGCGCTGGCCAATATGAGCAGCGCAACGCAGGACATCGCCTATATCGCCCTGCGCTTGTCGCTCATCGATATGCTCTATAAAGAAAAGCCTCCGGTCTGCTTCGACGAGAGTTTCAGCCGGCAGGATGATGACCGCATTGGGCTTGTCCTGCGGGCACTCTCCGAGGTTTCGGAGGACGGAATGCAAAGTATTCTTTTCACCTGCCACCTGCGTGAAGCGAAGCTGGTGGAAAGCCTGAACCCGGGCAGTCTCATTGCCCTGAAAGGAGCCAGCATTGAGTAACGAGAAAGTATTGGTCTTCGGCATCTGCCGTTCGACCCTCACCCTGACCTGTGACGGACAGGGGGGAGGCGACGCCGGAAGTTACGAGACCGTGTTGGGCGGTCACGGAGAGACGATGGCCGTAGCGGTTGCCCGCCTCGGCGGGAAGAGCGTTTTCTGCGGACGCGTCGGGGACGACTCGGGCGGAAAGCGCCTTGTGCGCCTCTTGGACGGAGCCGGGGTCGATCTTTCCTGCTTCCGGGTCGACCGTGAGGCGCAGACCGGCTTCTCGGTCCGGATCCGGCGAGCGGGGGCCGGGGAGGAGACGATCGTTTTCCCCGGTGCCGACAAAAATCTGAACGAAGAACAGATCCGCACGGCCTTCCTTTGCGCGCCGGATGCCGTCTGCCTTTCGGCCGCACTCCCCCGCCCGGCACTCGACTGTATCTGCCGGCTTGCGCGTGAGCACGGGATCCCGGTCTTTCTGAATTACGGGACCGACGGCGTCGAGGTCGGCGGTCTTTCGGAACTCGAGGTCTTTTCCCCGGATGGGGAGGCCGCATACGCCATGACCGGCGTGCGCCCGGCGGGAGCAGAGAGCTGCCTTGCGGCCGCCATTGAAATGCAGAAGCGCGTCCGGGCGCGGTATTACGTCCTCCGTCTCGGAGACCGGGGCGCCTTCGTCTACGACGGCACCTATTGCCATATGGTCAGTTCTTACGTCATGCAGCAGACCGACCTGCGCGGCGCGGACGACGTCTTTTTTGCCGCGATGGTGCTGGAGTATCTGCGCGTCGGCCGGGATATTCTGCCGGCCTGTGCCTATGCGGCGGCGGCCTCTGCCCTGACGGTGGCGCGCGCCGGAGAAGCGGCCTCGGTTCCCGATGCCGACGAAGTGCTGACTTTCTTAGAGCGGAGCTGACATGGATCTGACAGCACGCGACGCGAGCCTTTGCGCGGTCGCCGTCGTCGGACCGACCGCCTCGGGAAAGACCGCCTTTGCGATCCGGCTGGCGACCGAACTCGGCGCCGAGGTGGTGGGGTGCGACTCGATGCAGATCTACCGGTACATGGATATCGGGACGGCCAAGCCGACGGCCGAAGAACGGGCGGCCGTGCCGCATCATATGATCGACTTCCGGGATCCGCACGAGGATTACAGCGCCGCGGAATATGCGGCCGACGCGCTCCCGGTTTGCCGGGAGATCGCCGCGCGAGGAAGACTCCCGCTCTTTTGCGGCGGGACCGGCCTTTATCTTGAGGCCGCGCGTACCGGGCGGCATCGGCCGGAACTTTCCTCGGATGCCGGGGTGCGGCGCGCACTGGCCGAGGAAGCCGAAGCGCGCGGCGTTTCGGAAATGTATGCCGAACTTGCCCGGGTCGACCCCGCTTCGGCGGCGGCGACCCATCCGAATAACCTGCGCAGAGTCCTGCGGGCGCTCGAGATCTACCGCGTGAGCGGCCGCCCGAAAAGCGAGTGGGATCGGGAGAGCCAAAATACGTCCCCGGCGCTTTCTCTCCTGACGATCTGCCTGTTGCCGCGCGACCGCACGGCCTTACACCGTCGGATCGACCGGCGCGTTGCCGCGATGGCAGAGGCCGGTCTTCGCCGCGAGACCGAGGAACTGCTGGCCCGGGGATACCTGCGGGACGGCGGAACCGCCGCACAGGCCATCGGCTACAAGGAATACGTCCGCGCCATCGACGGCGAGATCACCGAGGAGGAGGCGCTCGACGAGATCCGCTACGCCACCCATCGGTACGCCCGGCGGCAGTTGACCTGGTTCCGCGCCCGGCGCGGCTCTCTCTTTCTCCCGATCGGAGAAGAAGGAGCGACCCGGGAGGAGGAAGAGAGCGCCCTTTGTGCCATCCGTGCGCATCTGCACGCGACAGAATCTCCATAACGTAAACAAAACGCTACATACAGACAAAGAGCTGCGCGGGTGTAAAAAAACTGCGGCGGGAAACCTGCGGTGGGAAACCTGCGGCGGGATGAAGCCCGGAAAAAGAAAAGCCCGAAAGAGAAAAGCCGAAAAAATGGAAACGACTGTCCGCAAGGGCAGAAGGCGGGAAAGCCCGCCGGAATAAAGAGAATAAGATCCGCAAAGAGCGGAAGATCGGAGACAGGATGAAGACAGGAGAATGGATCAGACAGATTGAGAGCGGCGCGGTCGCCGACATTGTGCGGCTTTACGGGAAAGACGCCGCCGCGCGGGAGCGCTATATCGACGCCATCCGCGCGTTTGAGAAGCAGTACGGAACCGACCGGGACGTTGCGCTCTTTTCGGTTCCCGGGAGAAGCGAGATCCTCGGCAACCATACCGACCACAACCGTGGTTGCGTGATCGCCGGGGCGATCGACCGCGACATCATTGCCGTGGCCGCCCGCCGCGAGGACGGGGAGATCCACGTGCTGAGCGAGGGATATCGCGAGAGCCGCATTCTCCGCGAGAAATGCGCCGATCCGAAAAATTACCTCCCCGGCCGTTCCGACGCGCTGATCGCCGGGACGGTGGCAGCCTTTTTGCGGGGGGGGTATGAGGTCGGCGGGTTTGACGCTTACACCACGACGCAGGTGCTGAAAGGCTCGGGCCTTTCTTCCTCCGCGGCGTTTGAGGTCATGATCGGCACGGTACTGAACCATTTCTATAACCGTGGCGAGATCTCCGCTCCCCTGCTGGCGCAGTTTGCCCAGTACGCCGAGAACGTCTATTTCGGCAAGCCCTGCGGGCTGATGGATCAGATGGCCTGCGCCGTCGGCGGTTTCGTCTTTATGGATTTCGGGGATCCCGCCGAGCCGAAGATCGATCCGATCTCCTTCTCTCTGACCGACGCGGGGTATATCCTTGCCATCGTCAACACCGGCGGCTCTCATTCGGATCTGACCGACGATTACGCCGCGGTTCCCGCCGAGATGAAGAAGGTGGCGTCCTATTTCGGGCGCGAGGTCCTGCGTGGCACGACCGAGGAAGAGCTGCTTGCCAACGCGGCGCCCCTGCGCCGGGCGGCCGGCGACCGGGCGCTCCTGCGTGCCCTCCATTACGTGCGCGAAAACGCGCGCGTCCTTTCGGCGGCCGAAGCCCTGCGCGGCGGGCGCGTGCAGGAGTTCCTGACCACAGTGCTTGCCTCGGGACGCTCGAGCTTTGAGTATCTGCAAAACGTCTATACCGTCAAAAACACGGCGGAGCAGGGGCTTTCGCTCGCACTGGCCGTGACCGAGGGGGCGCTCGGCGGGCACGAGTGCGCGTGGCGCGTGCACGGCGGCGGATTTGCCGGGACGATCCAGGCTTTCGTCCGGCGCGATCTGGCCTCGGCCTACGCCGCCCTGATGGATTCGATCTTCGGGAAAGGGGCCTGTATGCTCCTGTCGATCCGCGCCGAGGGCGCGACCCGCATCCACCCCTGATGCCAGCGAGTTCAAATAACGGAGGAAAGAAAAATGGCAACGAAAAAAGCAACGGCAACCCCTGCGGCCTCCGCGGGGAACGATAAGCGCGCGGCCTTAGAGACGGCCATTGCGCGGATAGAGCGCGAATGCGGAAAAGGCACGATCATGCGCCTCGGGGAGAACGCCGCGATGAACGTGAGCGCGGTCTCGACCGGGTCGCTGACGCTCGACCTTGCGCTGGGGATCGGCGGCGTGCCGAAGGGGCGTGTGATTGAGATCTACGGGCCCGAGTCCTCGGGAAAGACCACGGTGGCCCTGCACGTGGTGGCCGAGGTGCAGAAGGCGGGCGGCGAAGCCGCGTTCATTGACGCGGAGCACGCGCTTGACCCGGTATACGCCCGCCATCTCGGGGTCGATATCAACAATCTACTCGTTTCGCAGCCCGACTGCGGCGAGCAGGCGCTGGAGATCGCCGAGGCCCTTGTTCTTTCGGGCGCCATTGACGTGATCGTCATCGACTCGGTCGCCGCCCTCGTCCCCCGGCAGGAGATCGACGGGGATATGGGAGACTCCCACGTCGGATTGCAGGCGCGGCTGATGTCGCAGGCCATGCGGAAACTCTCCGGGGCGATCTCCAAAAGCAACTGCGTGGTCATCTTCATCAACCAGCTCCGGGAAAAGGTGGGCGTGATGTACGGCAACCCCGAAGTGACGCCCGGTGGCCGCGCCCTGAAATTCTACGCTTCCGTGCGGATCGAGATCCGCAAGACCGAATCGCTGAAAAACGGGAATGAGGTCTACGGCAACCGCGTGCGGTGCAAGGTCGTGAAAAACAAGGTCGCCCCGCCCTTCAAAACGGCGGAGTTCGATATCCTGTACGGCAAGGGGATCAGCAAGTCGAGCGAGATCATGGAACTGGGCATCACGCTCGGGTTTTTGGAGAAGAGCGGCTCCTGGTTCTCATACGACGGCCAGCGTATCGGTCAGGGCAAGGAGAAGGCGCGCCAGTATCTTGAATCCAACCCCGAGATGATGGCGGAACTCGAAGAGAAGATCAAGGAACGCTACAAGACGATGGATCCCGACGAGGTGATCGCGGCGGAGGAGGACGACGGGGATGAGTTCGACCTGCGTGCCTTTGAAGCCGAAGAAGAGCAATAAATGCGCCGGGTCGTTTCGGTCGGCTCTTCCGAAAAGGCACCGATCCTCCTGACGCTTCTCGGAGAGGAGGGAAAACGCGAGACCTACCCTCTCACCCGGAGTGATTATGAAAAACTCGGCTCGCCTGCCGAGGGAGAAGAACTGGATGACGAGAGAGAAAAGATCCTGGAGGCTCTGCACGAAGAGCACCGCGCGGTCTCTGCCGCGCTGCGGATCCTTTCTTTCGGGGACAACAATCGCCGCTCTCTGCAAAAAAAACTGCTTTTGCGCGGTTTCTCCGCCAAAGCGGCCGAGGCGGCAGTCGAGCGCATGACGGCGCGGGGATATATCCGGGAGACCGAACAGGCGGAACGCATGGCCGCCCGTCTGGCGGGCGAGAAATGCTACGGCCCGCGGCGGGTACTGGCGGAACTCTGCGCGCACGGCTTTGAAAGAGAGACGGCCGAGGCGGCGCTCTCGGCGCTCCGGGCGCGCGGAGACGTTGATTTTGCCCGGAGCCGGGAACTCCTCCTGCAAAAAAAAGCGCCGCCCGACGCGGCACACGCCAAGGCCCTGCTGTATCGGTACGGCTATTGAAAGACCTCTCCAAAACGATACGGCGCGGAAGCCCGGTCGATAAGACCCCCGGACAGGGGAAATCCCCAAAAAGCGTCGCGTTCTTATCGGAAAAGCATAAATCAAAAAGTTCCCGCGAATCAAGGGTCGGTTCACGGGAACTTTTTTCGGCAGAAAACGCTGCAATAAATGGGTGTCGCTGGTCCTGTGCCTTTTGCCTGGATTTGTCGGCGCGCATAAGTTCTGCGCATAAGTTATGAAGGAAAAGGCGGAAGGGGCGTTTTGTAGATTCTTACGGGAGGACTGTTTGGGATCGGTTGGTTTCTTGATATCATTTCCATCCTTTGCAGACCCGATCCGTACGTCGTATAAGAATAAGAGCTACGGCGTTACACAAAGAAAAATCCGAAAGCGAGCGCTTTCGGATTTTTGGATCAGGCGATCTCCGTGAGGAGATCGCCTTTTGAAAATGCAGGGGGCGACCTCTGAAAGATCGCTTTGCGGGGCGCCTCTCAGGAGGCGGAGGAAGAGGACGAAGAGGAAGAAGCGGCGACCGGGGTGAAGCTGTTTTTCTCCACGAGGATCTTGGAAAGTTTCTGATACAGGATATTGAAGACGAAACTCTCCTGCCCGCCGCAGGCCTCGAGCGTATCTTCCTCGGTGATCGAGGTGCTGTTATACTGCTGCTGATAATATTGCACGGCGGCGGCCAATTCGTCCTTGTATTCCTTGGCGGTGACGCTGACCCCCAGTTGATCGGCGATAAAATAGAAGACCATGCGGTTCCTGGCTTCTTCTTCGGCCAGCGCGCGCAACTCGTTCAGATAGCCGTCCTCGGAGGTATCTTTCCCGGGCAGACCCCATATCTGCGTGAAGCAGTCGGCCTTATCCTTGAAATTCGAGGTATTGGCCGCATAGTATTCGCTGGCCTGCTGGTACATGATGTCGTACTCATGCTGGGTGAGGGCCGCGGGGACCTCGGAGATGGCGGCGTCTTTGAAGAGCTGATTCCACAGGGCGGAGACTTTATTGGAATATACGGTCTCATCGCGCGACTCCACCAGGAATTTTTCCTTCAGATAGGTGGGGAAGGCCTTGACCATCTGCTCGTCTTCCGAAAGGCCTGCCGTGCCCTCGGTCTTGTTGATATAGTTCTTCATGGCGTCGTAGGTCAGGCCGAAGCTGTTCTTCAGGAAGCTCGCCGTGATCTCGGCGCGGGAAAGACTCTCAAACCAGACCTCGAAAATAGCTTCCTTTCCGGCGACGGCGGCGACCTCGCCGGTGGTTTCATCCTTTCCGTAATCGGCCGGGAAGGTGACGGTGATCGAAAGAGGAGGATTGGTGCCGTTCTTGTTGATCGTCTTCAGGATCGTGACGTCCTTGATCGTGACGTCCTCGGCGGTCAGGTCGGCGTCATAGTCGTATTTGCCGGTATAGGAGCCGGTGAGTTTTGTGCCGATGGCTTTTCCCTTCAGATCGGCGATCAGTGCCTCGGGCAGACCTTCACGCGGGGAGGCCAGGTCGATGCGTTCCCCGGCGGTCCCGCTCTTTTCCTCGGTTTTGTCAGTGCCGTTTTCGGTCACGGTCTCGGTGTAGGTGTAGGTATAACTGATAAAGACCACGTCGTCCTCTTGCACGGAACGGGAGGAGGTGGTGTAGAATTTGATCGGGTATTTCGATGTGTCCTTTCCGATCAGGGCGTCCTCAAAGCCGTCGATGAAAGCGCCCGAGCCGATGAGGAGCTTGTAGACACTGGAGGCAAGATTACTGCCGCCGACAAATTCTTTTCCGTCGATCAGACCGCGGTACCAGATCGAAACGGTATCTCCTTCGGTGACAAGACCGCCGTCCGGCTTTTCGGTGGCGGGGATATAGTTGAGTTTCAGATAACTGATATAGTCCTTGACCGTCTTGTCGGTGATCTCATCGGGGGAGGTATATTCAAAGGTCGCGCCCTGATATTTTTCGGTCGGGAGGGTCACGAAGTGGGAGAGATCGATTTTTTCATAGGGGCTTTTTTCAAAAGGCGGCTTGTCGAACACACCGGTGAGCCAGAGCGTCAGCAGAAGGGCTCCGATGAGCAGCAGCGCGCAGAGCGAGGAAAGAAGTGCGATCTTCTGACGCTTTCCGAGCGGTTTTCTTCTTTTTGCGGCACGTTGTTTTTTCATGTGTTTTCTCCTTGCGAAATAATGGGGGGCGCGGATCCTGTATCGGCGCGGAACCGGTCGGCTTCCGCGGTGGCGAGCGCGTCACAGCGTTCGTTTTCCGGGTGGCCGGCGTGCCCGCGCACCCAGAGGAAGGTCACGTCGTGCAGAGCAAGAAGCTCGAGCAGTTTTTGCCAGAGATCGGGATTCTTTACCTTCCCGCCCCGCCATCCGGCGGCCTGCCAGGCACGCGCCCAACCGAGGTTCACGGCATCGACGAGATAGCGCGAGTCAGAATACAGCGTGACCGAGCAGGGTTCCTTGAGCGCGGAGAGCGCCGCGATGGCGGCGGTCAGTTCCATGCGGTTATTGGTCGTTTCGGCTTCTCCGCCCGACAGTTCACGCCGCACGGGACCGTATTGCAGGATCACGCCGTATCCGCCGGGGCCGGGGTTCCCCCGACAGGCCCCGTCGGTATAAACAGTGACCTGTTTCATTCGGATTCTTCGAGCGGGTTCTTCCAGGTGATGTGCGAGTATTCAGCCGCGGGAACGAGTTTTTCTCCCACCTTGTCAAGGAAGATCGAGTCGCGGATATAGGATTCGGTCAGCGAGTTGCGCGCCTGCTTGGCGAGCTGTGCGGCGCTGGCCTCGCCATAATAGCTCTTATAGCTCGCGGCCATGTCGCTTTCGTATTGGTTGAGCCAGTCGGTCTTTTCTTTCTCGGTGTACCCGGTAATGCCCGAGGCCTTAGCAAGCGAGTAGGTGATCAGCTTGTGCGCCACGGTCGTCTCGGCGTCCTTTTTTAAGCTTTCTTCAAAAAGCGCGTCGATCTCGGAGGCGGGCAGTTTTTTGACGGTATCCTTATCGAGTTCGTAGATCTCCACGAGTGCATAGGACTTGTAGGAGCTGTAGTTCTCAAAATTATAGGTGTAGGTGAAATCCTGCTTTTGCGGGTCGTATCCCGAGATGGTGCGGCCGTTCTCATAGTTGTACTTGATGGTCTTCAGACGGTTGGAACGCAGGAGGCTGAGATCCTTTTCGGGATAGCCCTTGATGATATTCCCGTCGCCGGTCGAATACTTCTCGAAGATCTCTTCCCAGAGCGCGGCAAGGATCTGGTTTTTGTAGGCGCCGCTTTCCTTCTGCTTGGCGATATATTCGTCGCGCAGTTTGATGAAGGCGGCGTTGCGCGCGGCGGCGGCGTAGGCTTCATCGGTGTCCTCGGTCCCCTCGGGAACCGTGTACCCGTCCATGGCGGAGACGGTCTCTTTCGTCAGGCAGACGGCTTCACGCACGCAGATGCGCGCCATGATCGATACATCCTCCGTAAGCGGCAGATCGGTCTCTTTACCTTCGGAATTGGTGTAATAGAAGGAGTTGACTTCGGTATGCTTGACGGTGATCTCCTTGTAGGAGGCGGTGAAAGCCGCGTCGAGCGTGCCCGAGAAAGTGACGGTCTGCTTTTCTGCGTCTGTCGAGTTCATCTTGATCGAGACGGCGCAGTCGGCGAACGACTCGCCGACCTTTTTGCCGGCCAGGGCGGTCAGCAGGGCGGTACGGATGGCGTCGTTGTCGCTCTTGTCGCCGGAGGAGGCAAAGAATTCGCTCTCAAACTGATAGCGGAGCGTGTCGTTTTCATCCTTCTTGGTCTGGAGGACGACGGTCCGTTTATCCAAATAGACGGCGCCTTCTTCGTTCTTTGCGGAGATCGTGAGCACCAGCGAATCCCCGTCCTCGTAGGGGGTATCCTCGGCGCGCGGGGTATACGAGCCGAAGCTGTTGATGGCGGCGCCGAGGAAGATGCCGGAATAGGCGGCCGCGGTCGCCTCCACTTTGCCCTTGCCCGCTTCAAGCGTCGCGCTCAGCTTGCCCTCGCCGATGCGGAAGAGCGTGGCGGCGCTTTTGAAGTCGTTATGCGCCACAAGAAGTGAAGGTTCTTTTCCGGTCTCGATCTTATAGATCTCAACGTAGATGCCGGCAACGTCACCCTCTGCCAACCGATGGTCGTCCCGATGGCGGAATTCCTGGGAAAGTTTCTTCAGATCGGTGGCGATCTGGGCATAGACGTTCTCTTTGGTCACGCCGGAATCCAGTTCGATCCCGAGCTGACGGCAGGCGTCGATCGTCAGGCCGTCCGCATTGATGAAGGCCGAGAGATCCTCTTGGTCGTAGCGGTAGCTGTGGTCGATCGAAGACCAGACGATGCCGAAGACGATCGCGGCCAGCAGCACGAAAGCCACGGCGGGATACAGGATCTTCTTGGCGGGGGAGAGGCCCAGCCAGAAACGGCTGAATCCCGAGGTGGTTTTTTTGACTGTTTTACTCATTGTTGACTCCTCGTTCAATAAAAATTCTATTTAAAGCACGGATCCGCGCACCGACCCGGTGCGCGAGCGCGCTTAATAACGTTTGTCGGGATTCGGAATCCCGCCCGAAAGGATCAGTTCGAGATCGCGGTAGAGTTTTTCGGTTTCGTCGGCGGTGATATAGAACCAGGCGCCGGCTTCCCCGCCCCGCTCCGAGAGCGAAACGAGAACGCGCCGCTCGGTATACGGGTAGAAGCGGTATTCAAACATCGCCCCGTCCGTCATGGTGAGCGAGAGGATCAGCTTGCAGTTCTCGTCGTCGGCCGTCAGTTCTCCGACCGGCAGGCTTCCGTTGTAGAGTCCGGCGTACCGGATCGTGGCCAGATTCATGTGCAGGCTCTGATAGGCTTCAAGCGCCAGCCGGCGTTCCATCTCCCGGCCGTCCTCCTCATAGACGTAATACGCGCCGTCCGTGACGTACTTGCTGCCGTCCGGCGAGCGGGTCAGGCGGATCTCATACTGCCGGTCCACGTCGGGATATCGGAAGGAGAAGAGCAGGCGTTCGGTGTTGTTGATATTGACGGCGAACATTTCGGGCGCCAGCCACCAGGAGAGCGGCCGTTCGAGAAAACTCATCTTCTCTCCGTCCACCCGGGCAATGATATCGGATTCGGTACTGCCGACAAAATAACTCCCGTCCTCCTGCTTTTCGCTGATATAGAGGGTATTGGGGGTATAGACGTTGACGTTCACGTCGCGGTCGTAGACCTCGTCGGATTCGGCGGAGACCGGCGTTTCGTAATAGATGCGGTAAGCATTCAGCCCGTAACGCTCCATATTGGCGGCCAGTCCGACGGCGACCGTCCCGCTGCCCTCGAGCGTGCCGACCGTCTCGAGAACGCCCATATAGTTATTGGAGTTCGGCATATAGGCGCGCATTTCGTCCGGGGCTACGATGGCGTAGGCAACGCCGGCGTGGAAATCGTCACGCTGGGACATATTGAGGAAGTCGATCGAAAGGAAGAGTTTTTCCCCGTAAAAGAGAGAAAAGGCGCGGTCGTAGTAATAGCCGTACTCGGCGTGCGTCGAGGCGAGGATCGGATCCACGTAGGCCGAGATATCGGAGAGGGCGGCTTCTCCCGTTCGGGTGACCGAACTGACGTAAACGTCATGGCTCCCCGCGCGGCGGAGATAGTACCCGCCGCCGGTCACGGCCGCGTCGCCTACGATAATGCGCACAGTCTTCGTCGCCGCCGCACCGTCTTCTCCTTCTTCGCGGTAAACGACCTCAAACCATGCGGGGGAATCCCCCTCGGCAAGACCGTATTCCGCGAGGCGTTCGGGCTCGTCGGTCACGTCCACGATCCGATCCTGGACGTAGACGGTGCCGACCCCGACGACAAGGCTGGCAAAACTCTCCTGATTATAGGAGACGTGCGGGTAAGAGCGGAATTCCTCTCCTTCCCGGACCTCGATGATAAAACTTTCTCCGGGAGTCAGTTCTCCGTCTTTCATCCGGGCAAAACGGAATTCTCCGTTTTCATTGTGGATGGTGATCGAGAGCATTTTCTCCCGGCTGATATAGGGGATCAGCACCCGGTTGCCGTAATGAAGACCCTCTCCGCTCAGCGTATCGGGCGGCTTTTGCGTGGTGGAGGCGGCGGCCTCCTGCGCCGGGCGGATCCAGGCAAAGTAGAGGATCGCCAACAGGACCGACAGGGCGGCCAGCAGAAGGAGGGGCAGGTTTTTGCGGTTTATCTTCATGAAAGCCTCCTTTATCGGTTCTTTCGCCGCAGATGCACGGCGACCCCGGCAACGGCAACGGCCAACGGGAACAGGCAGAGAAGAACGGTATAGAAGATCTTCATGCCTTCCGTGAGTCCGTGGTATACGACGACGTCCTTTTT
Source organism: uncultured bacterium (assembly GCA_949282345.1). Taxonomy (GTDB): domain Bacteria; phylum Bacillota; class Clostridia; order Oscillospirales; family CAG-272; genus UBA1740. Next base: position 47,968 of record CASDOQ010000014.1, read on the forward strand.
CTGCTCTTTGTCGTAACGAGTGGTGTCTTCCGCTTTGATGGCGTCGGAGACCAGGGCCTTTCCGCCGTATTTCTCGGTGTTGATGTTCAGCCCGCCGAGGGCGTCGTCCGCGTAGGCGTTGCGCGCGCTCATGGTGCGCACGAGAGAGAAGAGAATGTCGTAATTGGCGTAGGCGGTATTGCCGAGCGTTTCGCTCTCGATGAGCGAGGTGGAGGCCGCCGCCAGCACGTACGAGTAATAATCCCGGGCGTCCTCCCGGTAGGTCAGACGGGTGATCATGGCGACCGGGCGCGCCCCGCGGGCAAGGACCTCCCCGGCTTCATTCCGTACGGTGGAATTATCCGGCGAACGGAAAAGCGGCGAGGTAAAGACCGAGGCTCCGGTCGAAAGATAGCGCGTGCCGTCCTCCCAGGCGGAGGCCAGCGTTCCGGTATTTCGGAAAGAGACGCGCGGAGGCGTGGAAAGCGAAAGAACGTCGGAAAAGAGCGCGTAACTCATGTCTTTTTCGGTCGGGTAGGAAGCCGGGAAGGATTCTCCGTCCTGCGCGCCGGCGCGGATATATTCCCCGGATCCGTAGGCGATCCCCCATTCGGTCAGGTATTCTTCCAGAACCGGGAGCGAAACGGCCGGGTCTTTGAAAACCATCAGCGAACCGACCCCATCGAGATATCGGTCGATCTTTTCGATCGGGCCGGTCTTTTCGAGATGCAGATACTCCTCGGTCGGGTAGTCCGTGGTCGGGCCGTTCAGGATCAGGAGAGCACAGTCGGCAGGGATCGGATCGGTATCGAGGTTCAGCGAAGAGACTTGAAGTCCGGCGTCCTGAAGCAGTTCATAGAAGGCGGCGGCCGACAGACTGTCCGCACTCTCGGGCGAATCGGGATCGTAGACTTTTTCCCCGTGGCCGACGGTAAAGTAGGCGACCGGGGCGTTCTGCGCGGTCAGCGAAAGAAAGGCGGTGGCCATGCGGTATTCGCCGTCAAAGGCGTAGAGCGTCTTTCCGGTCTGGTCGTAATTCCAGAAGCGCGAGGCCGTATAGAGCCGGTAGCGCGGCCGCTCCCCGCCCGTGCTGACGATCACGTGGTTCCATTTGATGGCCGAGGCGGAGGTGGTGCGGAATTGCTGTACCGCGGTCGGGTCGTTTTCCACGTCGCAGGTCACGACCTGCACGTTTGGCATCCGGCGTTCGATCTCCTTGGCCATAATGTAAACATAACGCGTCAGTTGGTTGGACAGGAGCGCATCGGGATCGGCGCAGAAGGTGATCTTGATCTCGTCGGTGATCGACTCGGTCGTGCGGAGGAAATCTTCCGAAAGGGTATACAGCCCCTCCGGCGTTTCGTCAATATAGGAGTTGAGGGCGCCCTTGATCGCCAGAAGACCCACTCCGCCGGCCAGGACGGCAAGAAGCACCGCCAGGCTGAGGAGGGTGTGGAGGATCGAACGCGTGCTTTTCTTTTCTTTTTGCATCATTCAGCGCCTCCTTCTTCTGTTCAGGACACAGACACCGCAGACCGCCACGCCAAGCGGGATCACGCCGATGAGGAGCAGGGCATAAAGACGCGCGGTGCGCATGGTGAGATCCTCCAAGCGGTCGGAGTTGATGGGGAGGACCGTACAGCCGACGGCGGCCTGCGGCGCGCCGAGCTCCGAAAGCAGGGCGAGCGCCACGGTGCGGTTGGAATAGATACCCGAGTAAAGCACGTCATCGGCCAGAAAATAGACGCTGGAGGAGAGAATGATCGCGCCGCCGTTTTCTGCCCGGCGGGAGAGCGCCAACACAGGATAGGGGGCGGCGTTCCCCGTCGGCGCGCCGTTTTTATATGTGACGGCGGTCGGGGAGGAAAGGAGCAGCGCTTCGGTATTCCAGCCCGGGGCCTCGGTGAACCCGATGCACGAGGCTTCGCGCACGATGGCGCGGGAAGAAGTATAAGACGATACCCGCCGGAAGACGCTGTCGCCGACGGTGCCGCTTCCCCGATCGGTCACCAGCGTGTAGCCGTCCTGGGTCAGCGAGTTTTCGGCGTCCCGGATGATCTCGGTACCGGCGGTGAGCCCGTAGGAGGCGAGAAAGGCGCGCAGATGGGTCAGTTCTCCCTTGCCGTAGGGGTCGATCGATACGTAGAGCGTTCCGCCGCGCCCGAGAAAGGCGTCGAGCCGGTCGAGTTCCTCGGGGTTCGGATTTTCCGCGGCGGCGCGGTCAAAGTCGTAGAGGGGGTTAGAGATCACGATGAGGGAGACGTTGTCCGGGATCTCTTCGTCGGGGGAAAGAACCGTAATACCGTAGCCCGCCGCCAGCAGAAGCGTGTAAAAGCCCTGCATATCGGCAAAGTTTTCCCCGTGGGACGTGGTATAGGCGGCGAGCGGTCGGTTGGCGGTGCGCACGTTTCCGATGCAGGAAAGCATGACCTCTTCCCCGTTGTACGCCGTTACGGCGCGGTTTTCATCGAGGACGAAAAAGGACTCAAGGCTCTCGGTCTTGTGGCGTCCGCCCGAAACGAAGATCACGCTTTCTTCGGTGATCGGGACCTCGACGGTGTTGCCGAGGCTGTCGGTGACGGTGCGGTAGGGCTTGACGGCGCCGGGGTTCAGATAGATATTTTCGCTTCGGATCGAGAGAAAGGAAAGCACTTCGGTGAGTTGTCGCGCGGTATTGTAGACGAGGCTGTAGATCGGGTCGGCGGCCAGTTTTTCCTCGGCCATGCAGAAGATGATCTCAACGCCCTCCCCCTCGCTCTCCCCGGTCGGAAAAAGGTCGGTAGCGGCGGGGCCGATCCGATGCGCGTAATGTTCTCCCGTGTAAAAATAGAGCGAGAAGTGGTCGCAGAGCGCGGCGATGACGAGGTTGGCAAAGAGCAACGCCGCAAGAAAAAGAGCGATATACGCGGCGTGCCGCCCCTTTTGCCGTCGGCGGCGGACGGTGTCTTCCCGGTTCACGGTATCACCCCCACCGGCGTTTGTCGAAAACGCGGACGGTCAGAAACAGGAAGGCCGCACAGACCATCAGGTAGTAGAGGATCGCGGCGATATCGAAGACTCCCTGCGTGAAATTCTGAAACCGCGAAAAGAGCGAGATACCGGAAAGGATAAACCGGATCCAAAAGACCGGGATCAGCGAGTTGACAAAGCCGATCAGTACGAAGAAAAGCAGAATGGCCACGGTGCCGATGGCGGCGGCAAGCTGATTTTCGGTCAGGGCGGAGATAAAGAGCCCGACCGCCGTAAAGGCCGCTCCGAGCAGAAGCACCGCCAGAAGATTTCCGAAAAGAACGGCGGTCTTCACGTTGGCATAGAAATAAAGGAGAAAAAAGCCGAGGAAAGCAAAGAGCATACATCCGGCAAACAGCGTATAGGCCGCAAAGAATTTGCCGAGAACCATCCCGCTCAGCGAAACGGGCGAGGTGAGCAGGAGCTGTTCGGTGCGCGAACGGCGTTCCTCGCTGAAAAGTTTCATGGTGAGCAGAGGGATCAGGACCACAAGCAGGAAGATCATGTAGGCAAAATAGGAAGTGACGTCGGCCTTCATGGAAAAGAGCGTGGTATAGGAAAAGACAGCGCCCGAAAGCGCGAGAAAAACGGCGCAGAAAACATACCCGATAGGGGTGGTGAAATAGGCGTGCAGTTCACGTTTGTATACAGCGGACACGGGCGATCTCCTTTACTTTTTATTTTCGTCTTTTCCGGTCAGGCGGAGGAAGATCTCCTCCAGATCCGCCCCGATGGGAGAAAGTTCAAGGATCGGAAAGCGGGAGGCGGCGCAAAGGCTGAAAACGGCCCGGCGGCCATCCACTCCGCGGTCGAATTCAATGGCCAGTTCGGTCTCCTCGGACGAGACCCGGCGCAACAGCTCTGCCTTTGCGATGCCGGTCTTCCCCGAGAGCGCACGGAGCAATTCATCTGCCGGAGCGGCGATACGGTATCGGTAACGCGGCCGGTCGTTGATCAGCCCGGCGAGATCTTCGGTCTTTTGGTTGGCGATCACGTGCCCGCGGTTCATGATGACGATGCGTTCGCAGACCGCTTGCACCTCGGAGAGAATATGGGTCGAAAGAATGACGGTGTGCCGACGTCCCAGCGTGCGGATCAGACTGCGCACTTCAATGATCTGCTTGGGATCGAGGCCGACGGTCGGCTCGTCGAAGATCAGCACCGGCGGATCCCCGACCAGCGCTTCCGCCATCCCGACGCGCTGACGGTATCCCTTGGAAAGATTGCGGATCAGCCGGTCGGCCACCTCGGTGATCCGGACGCCCTGCATGATATCGGCCAGGTGTGCTTCGCGGTCGAGGTTGCATTTTTTGAGTGAGAAGACAAAATGCAGATATTCGCGTACGGTCATGTCGGGATAGAGTGGCGGTTGTTCCGGCAGGTAGCCGATCTGCTTTTTCGCTTCGCCCGGGGAGGTAAGAATGTCCACTCCGCCGATCATGGCCTGTCCGCCATCGGCCGACAGGTAGCCGGTCAGAATATTCATGGCGGTGCTTTTTCCCGCGCCGTTCGGCCCCAAAAGCCCCACGACCTCTCCGCGGCCGATCTCCAACGATACGTCGTCGAGCGCGACCAGCCCGCCGTAACGCTTGGTCAGATGCGAAAGGCATACGATCGGGGCGTTTTTCTCTTCTTTCGGTTTTTTTATCGTTTCTTCCATAGATTCATGCCGGCGCCGCCGCTCTCCTTTACGCATATATTATTTATTTTGGTAGGATTATTATGCCGATACAGTATAACATAAGTTTGTGAATATCCTGTGAATAAAGCGGGGGTTCTCTCTGTTTTTCCAATGACGCGACGCTTTTTGTGCGGGTCAACCGGCCGGGATCGCGGACGGGGCAAAAGCGCTGGGACGGCGGAGACGCCCGTGAAGCAAGATCTCCGTGCGGCGAATAGCGAAAATTTTAAGAAAATGCGTTTGATTTATGCGAAAAAAGTGCGAAACACCCCGAAAAAGGCGGTGGGAGGGGTGGACTCTCCCAAAAAAGAGAAAGTTTCCGGAAAATCCGACGGGCGCGAGAGAAAAAGCCCCTGTTCCGCGGGGACAGGGGGCGTGGAAACGGCATGAACGTAAAAAAGCGCGAGCGGTTCCCGCGCTTTGCGGACGGTTCCTGCGCTTTGCGGACGGAACCTTTCTGCGTTTCGGTCAGGGGGACGGCGGGGGTGTTCCCTGGAGCGGGGACGCGAGGGGATCTTCGGTCTCAAGGCGGAAATCATCGTAAAGGGCAAGCAACGTGCAAGGAGTGACTCCCCCACGGATGATCATCCGGAAAAAGCAACGGGCTTCTTCCCCTTTCTGCGGAAAAGCGCCGCTTGTTTCACTGCGGCTGGCCGCCGGGCCGTCCGCGTCCGCACGCACATACCATAAATCGGTTTGCGGGTCCTGGCAAAGAGAGTAGGTGACCGACAGATCTCCCACGAAGGTGTGGAACTTTTCTTTGATGTTCATAATTCATCTCCTTTTCGCTGATATCATAGCAAAAGAAAAGTAAAAAGTTTGTCAAAAAAGCTATCATGCCCTCTGCCCGACTTGAAAATATTTCCATGCTTTTTCCAGCTTGTTTTGTAAATCGCGGAAGGAGAGGAATTTTAGTGATTATTTATACGATTTTATACGATATTTTTTGTCAAAAAGATAAATAGATGGGAGGCACGGAAGAGATTGTGTGATGACAGAGGGTTGCGAAAAATGCTATGATAGCAGTGGGAAAGGGGAAAAAAGAAAAGAAAATAGCGAAAACCTGAAAGGATCCCACAATTTTTATGGGGGATCCCCCTGCGACATACGGGTTTTGCGGCGCGATTGATCTTTTCGCTCGATCGCCTTTCCGAATAGGGCAGAATGAATAAATATATGGAAAAAATACAGGAGGATGCGATGAAAAAAAGACTATCACCGCGAATTCGCTTTTGCGCGGGGACGTGGAAGATCCTGGCGGTGGGGATTGTACCGATTTTTTTGGCACTGGTATACATAGGTTACGCGCGATTTTTTGCTCCGGCAGGATATGCTTTCGGCGCAGAATGGCAGATGCGATATCAGGGGTTTCTTTACGATTCGGTGGGGTTGAGCCTTTTGCTCCTCTTCGGCGGGGCGGCCGTCCGGGAATATGCCGAGCGCCACGATCCCCGCGACTGAGCCCCGCTTAACCGTGTGAAAGCACGCGATCACCGGGAGAAAAGGCGGAGATGTCCCCCGGCGGACGGAATCCGGCGCGCCCGCGCGAAAGCACGGGGCGGCTGTGCGGGCGGCGGTTTCAACTCCGGCGGCAGAAAAAGAGCGGAAAAAAGTCTTTTGTGGTTTTTTATTCAGCTCTATGGGGGATCCGGGAGTGTCGGAGACGACCTGTCGGCCGGGGGAAACGATCCTGCGCGCGGCGCGGAGAAAACAAAAGACGTGGGCGGGCACGAGCGGCAAAACGCGGCGCGCAGGAAGCGCCGGGGGAATCGGGTGCCGAAAAAAAACGAAGCCGTGGACGGCGGCGCGGGAGAAAAGAAAAAAGAAGGAAAAGGCGGCGGTGCGCGGCGGGGAGATTGGCAAAAAAGAGGGGGGCGGCTGTAAGAGGCAAAAAGGCGGCGTGGCGGAAGAAGTTTGCGGCGGGAAGCGGCAGGGAAAGAGAGGGCGAGCGAAAAAACGGCAAAAACGCGGCACTTTCGGTGTAAAGGCGGCAGAACGCAAAGGCGGCAGAACGCAAAGGCGGCAGAACGTAAAGGCGGCAGAACATAAAGGCGGCAGAACATAAAGGCGGCAGAACGCAAAGAGACGGCGCCCGACGGTCGGGCCCGGAGAAAAAACGCCCGGTATAAAGAAGAAAAGCGAAGGAAAGAAGGATCTGTTAAGAAAGACCGAAACGAGCGAAGAAACAGTCTGATGACAGGTGCGAAAAGATCGAAAGACGGCTACGGCCGTTTTTTTGTTTTTTCTCTTGACAGGCGGGTGGGGGAAGAGTATAATAGTTAATACGTTAACAATAAACCTGTTTACGGTTTGCCTGACGGGGGGACGGACTTTGAATCGCCCCCGGCGGCCGTGGGAAAGGAGAAAAAATGAAAGAGTCGATCGTTTTCCCGCCCTGGGAGGAGAGCCGACGGATGCGCCTGGTCCACGACACCATCCATCGATTCATGTATGTGGATCGCCTGCATCGGCAGGCCTTCGACGGGTTGCTTGGGAATCTCGGCATTCATCGTTCCGCACATCGGATCCTGGTCTATATTCAACGGAACGGGCCGGTATACTCGCAAAAGGAGATCGCCCGGCATTTTGACATCAGCGCGGCGGCGGTGGCGGCGGCCATGCGCAGGCTGGAGGCGGATGGATACCTGAGCCGTTGCGTACCGGACGAGGATACCCGGCGGCGGGAGGTGCGCATTACCCCGGCCGGCGAGGCCCTGCTCGAGCGGACAAGGCAGATCTTTTCCTCGGTGGACGAGGCCATGTTCCGTGATTTTTCGGATGAAGAGCTGCTCGCTCTGACGGCCGAGCTTGACAGATTACAGGCGTCTCTTGTTTCGCTTTTGCGCGAACGGGAAGACGGACGCGGGGACTTTTTCGGAAAAGACCCCGGGGAGGAGAAAGAATGAAAAGATTTCTGAAATACGCAAAGCCCTACCGGGCGGCTTTCTTGCTGGGGCCGCTCTGCATGATTGTCGAGTCGGTCGGGGAGATCCTCCTGCCGTTCCTTTTGCAACTGATCTACGGACGTGTGGAAGCCCCGACGTCCTCTTCTTCTGCCGATATCGGGTATATCCTGCTGATTGCCGGGGCGATGTTCCTTCTTTCGCTCTGTATGATGGCCGGCGGGGTCGGCGGGGCCTATTTCGGCTCGCGCGCTTCGGTCGGTTTTGCGGCCGATCTGCGTACCGATATATATATAAAGGTACAGAGTTTTTCCTTTGCCAACATCGACCGTTTTCATCCCGGCTCGCTGATCACCCGGCTGACAAATGATGTGACCCAGTTGCAGAACTTCGTCAATATGCTCCTGCGGATGTGCCTGCGCGCGCCGATAATGCTGGTAGGGGCGCTGGTCATGGCCATTGCCCTGCGCCCCGATCTCTCGGTCATCCTCCTGATCTCGGTCCCGCTGCTTGCGGGACTGCAGTATCTCATCGTCCGCGTGGGGTTCCCGCGGTTCCGGAATATGCAGGCGCGCATCGACCGACTGAACGAGACGGTGCAGGAGTCGCTGACCAACGTGCGGGTGGTAAAATCCTTCGTCCGGGAGGAGCATGAAAAGGAAAAGTTCGCCGAGGCAAACGACAGACTGATGGAATACAATCTGAAAGCCATGAACGTCATGCTCTTCACCCAGCCGATGATGATGCTGATCATGAACGGGACGATGCTGGCGGTTCTCCTGATCGGCGGGCGGCAGGTCGCCGCCTCGGCCATGGAGGCTGCCACGCTGGCCACCTTCCTGACCTATATCACCCAGATCCTTTTCTCGCTCATGATGATGACCATGCTCTTTATGAACAGCTCGCGCGCGCTGGCCAGCGCCGGGCGGATCCGCGAGGTGATGGAGGAAGAGATCAGCCTGACCGACGAGGGGGCCGCCCATCCCGAAAAGAAGGTCACGCGCGGCGAGATCGAAATCCGGGACGTCTCCTTCCGCTATTATAAAAACAGCGAAGATCCCGTGCTTTCCCATGTCAGCCTGCAAATCGGCGCGGGGGAAACGGTGGGGATCATCGGTTCGACCGGTTGCGGGAAGACCACGCTGGTCTCGCTCATCCCGCGCCTCTACGATGTCGACAGCGGTTCGGTGCTGATCGACGGCGTCGACGTGCGGGATTACAGCCTGCACGAATTGCGCGACGGCATCGGGATGGTCTTGCAGAAGAACGTCCTCTTCTCGGGAAAGATCTCCGACAATCTGCGCTGGGGAGATGAGGATGCAACCGAGGAAGAGATGCGCGCCGCGGCCGCGGCCGCCCAGGCGGATGGCTTTATTTCCTCTTTCCCGGGCGGATACGACGCCGCTATCGCGCAGGGGGGACAGAACGTTTCCGGCGGGCAGAAGCAACGTCTTTGCCTGGCGCGCGCCCTGCTCCGCCGTCCGAAGATCCTGATCCTTGACGATTCAACCAGCGCCGTGGACACCGCCACCGAGGCGCGCATCCGGCAGATGCTGGCCTCAAAACTTCCCGATACGACCAAGATCATCATTGCGCAAAGGATCGGCTCGGTGCAGAACGCCGACCGGATCGTGGTGATGGACGGCGGCCGCGTGACCGGCATCGGCACGCATGAGGAACTGCTGCGGGAGAATCAGGAATACCGCGAGATCTACGAATCGCAGCAGGGCGGAAAGGAGGCGGCTGTCTGATGGCACGCACACTCGAAGAATTGCAGAAGCTGTATAACACCGCCGCCCCCGACAAAAAAGGCGGGATGCGCCCCGGCCCCGGACGTGGCCCCGGCTCCGGACGTGGCCCTGGCCCCGGGGGACACGGCCCCGGCGGGAAACCCAAGAATCTCCGGGCGACCCTTGGTCGGCTTTTTGGGTATATCGGTCCTTATAAATATCTCTTTATTCCGGTCTTTCTCTGCCTTCTGATCTCGACGTTCACGTCGCTTTCGTCCACGTATCTGCTCTCCCCGATCCTTGACCGGTTGGCCGGTACGCCGGTCGAAAGCGGGAACCTTGCCGCTGGACTCATCGAGCGGCTGTCGCTCCTTCTCTTCCCGACCGACGGCGTGCTGGAATACCTCACGGCGGGGCTGGTCCTCCTCGGGGGCGTCTATCTGCTCTCGTCGGTCTGTACCTACGCGCAGAGCAAGATCATGCTGAAGATCTCCCAGCGCGCCCTGCACCGAATGCGGCGCGACCTTTTCGACCACATCGAGACGCTCCCCCTCCGCTACCACGATACGCACCCGACCGGCGAGACGATGAGCCGCTTCACGAACGATGTCGATAACGTCGGCACGATGCTGGACAGTTCGATCGTCAGCGTGGTCTCGGGGCTGGCGACGATCGCCGGAACGCTGACCTTTATGCTGGCGACCAACCTGATCCTTTCGCTGATCACGGTCGTCTTCGTTCCGCTCTTCAGTTTTGCCGGGATGGCGATCGCCAAAAAAAGCAGACGCTATTACAGCGGTCAGCAGGCCGCCCTCGGCGCGGTGAACGGCTATATCGAAGAGTCGGTCAGCGGGCAGCGCGTCGTCAAGGTCTTCAACCATGAAGAAGAATGCGTGAAGGAGTTTTCCACGCTCAATGACGATTTGCGCGGCAAGCAGTTCCACGCGCAGTTCTACGGCAGTATCATGGGGCCGGTCATGGGCAACCTCTCCAAGCTGAGTTACGTGCTGACGGCCGGGGTCGGCGGTCTGCTTTGTATTCTGACGACCGCCGGGACGATCGTTTCCCCGAGCGCTCTGGCGCTCACTTTCGGCGGGCTCTATGCTTTCGTCAACTACACGAACCACTTTTCCCGTCCTGTCAACGAAGTCTCGATGCAGATGACGTCGGTCTTTTCCGCGCTGGCGGGGGCCGAGCGCGTCTTTGCCGTGCTGGACGAACGACCCGAGCCGCCCGATCTGCCCGACGCGGTCCCAGCGGAGAACCTGTCCGGGCGGGTCGAACTGCGTGACGTCAGTTTCGGCTATCTGCCGGGCAAGACCGTGCTCTCGCATATCAGCCTCACCGTGGAACCGGGGCAGAAGATCGCCTTTGTCGGTTCTACCGGGGCGGGGAAGACCACCGTGACGAATCTTTTGAATCGCTTTTACGACGTGGACGAGGGGAGCATCCTGATCGACGGGCGTGACATCCGCACCTATCAGCGCGACTCCCTGCGCCGGAATATCGCCATGGTACTGCAGGATACGCATCTCTTCAGCGGTACGGTCATGGAAAATATCCGCTACGGCCGCCCAGACGCCACTGACGAAGAGGTGATCGCCGCCGCGAAGACCGCCTCGGCGCACAGCTTCATCATGCGTCTTTCGGACGGGTACGCGACCCGCCTGCAAGGCGACGGCGCCAACCTTTCGCAAGGTCAGCGTCAGCTCCTCAACATTGCCCGCGCCGCCCTCTCCCGCAGTCCGATCCTCGTGCTGGATGAGGCGACCAGCTCGGTCGATACCCGCACCGAGCGGCATATCGAGCACGGCATGGACCGACTGATGAAAAACCGCACGACCTTCGTCATCGCTCATCGGCTTTCCACGGTGAAAAACGCGGACGTCATCTACGTCCTTGAACACGGAGAGATCATGGAAGCCGGCAATCACGACAGCCTCCTTTCCCTGCACGGACGCTACTATGAACTCTACACGGGGGTCAAAGAACTCGACTGATAAAGTATTGTTTACAAAAACAGCCGCCTCTACGGATCGTAGAGGCGGCATTTTCTTTCGTAGAGAGGCAGTTGCATCTCTCTACTCCGCTGCGCGGCGGCGTTTCCCTGCCGCGGTGCCGAGTAGATTGCATAAAGCGGCCGGCCGCCGTAGAATAATAGCAAGAGAAGCAGCCGCACCCGATGCGGCGAAGTCCCTGCCCGGCGTAAAACGAAAGCCGGCGGTTGGGAGAAGGTAATTTGCGGCCGGCGGGAAGCCCCGGCAGAAGGAGACGCTATGGAAACGAATGTACGCTTTGCAGAAACCGTGAAGGAGCAGGTCAAAGAGATAACTCCGCCGAGCATCCTCAAACAGACCCTTCCGCTCTATCCCTGCTTTTGCGGGGCGGATAAATGCCTTTCTCTGGTCGGGGCCTTTTCTCTGGTGCTGGCGGGAGCCGCCATGCACTGCGAACTGATCGGGACGGGATGTGAGGAGATGAAAGCCGCGCGCCGATTCTGGCTGATGACCCGCGCCCGCATCCGCTTTTTCCGCCGCCCTAGCATGATGGAACCCGTCCGGCTGACGACCTGGCCCGGCGCGCCCCGCCATTATACCTGCGACCGCTATTATACGCTGGAGGGCGAGGACGGCTCCCCGATGGCGGAAGCGCGGAATGAGTGGGCGGTGCTGGATATCGACAGCGGTCGTCCCGTGCGCACCGAGGGGATCTACGATCCGGCGCTCAGCTTCCTGTCGACCGGCGTGCTGACCGAACCTTTTCTCCGCCAGCGCGACATCCTGACTCGGGAGGAAACGGTGGCGCACTACCGCGTACAGCCCTCGGATATCGACTTTGGAAAGCATATGAATCACACAGTCTACCCGCGTATCATCAGCGACAGTTTTGACGTCCGGGAACAGCTTGCCACGCAGGTGGAGGAGATCGAGGTACAGTATCTGACCCCCTGCTACGAGGGCGAGGAACTGACGATCCTGCGCCGCCGCGAGGGGAATCTGTACCTGTTCTCGATCCGAAACGCGGAGGGGAAGACGGCCTTTCTGGCGACGGTGCGGGTCGCGGAATAAGCCCGCCCCGACAGGATCCCGGAGCTCCCCGGCAAATGCGGGGAGCCTTTCCCGGAAGATCCGAAAGATCTTTAGAAAAGTCAAAACCGTCGCGCCGCTTGACAAGATTCCTCCTCGGTGTTAGAATATGGGTAAAGACCTAAATTCTTTTGATCCGGGAGGAATTTATGTTATCCGAAATGATCTCTGCGCGCGCTATCCCCGAGATCCCCGCCGTGCCGGCAGAGGAATGGGAGAAGGTCCGCGCTTCGTACCGCGAGATCCTTTTGCGGGAGGAATACGGTCAGCCGGTTCCCGAGCCCACCGAGGAATGGTTCGAGGAAAAGCCGATGGGCTACTATAACCGCGCCTTCTGCGCCGAGAAGGCCAATTACCGCGAGGTCGTGGCGCACACGGTGGTGAACGGCCGGGAGTTCTCCTTCCCCTTCTATGCGATCTATCCCGCCGATACGACGAAAAAGTATCCTTTTATCGTGAATCAAGAATTCCAGCCCGGACTTTTCCCGAAATGCACGCCGACCGAAGAAATCATGGATAACGGCTTTGCCATGTTTTTGCTCTGTTACAAGGACGTGGCGACCGACGACGAAGCGCGCGACTTCACCGCCGGTCTTGCCGGGCTTGTGACCCCGCCCGGAGAACGGAAGGGCGACGCCACCGGCAAACTCTGTATGTGGGCCTGGGCCAACAGCCGGGTGCTTGATTACGCCCTGCAACAGCCCTATGTCATCCCCGAGTCGGCCGCCGTCATCGGACTTTCGCGCCTCGGAAAGACGGCGCTCCTCACCGGGATGTTAGACGAGCGTTTCCGCTTTGTCATTTCTTCCGGGGCCGGATGCAGCGGGGACGCGCTGGCCGCCGGCTCGACCGGGGAGACGATCAAGTGGATCACGGATCCTACCCGGGAGACTCCCGCGTGGTTCTGCCCGAATTATTATCGGTATGCCGAAGAGCTCCCGAAGGAATTCGACCAGCATATGCTGCTCGCCACGATCGCACCGCGCACGCTGATCCTCGGCGCGGCCGCAAAAGACCGGGGGGCCGATCCGCTTTCGCAGTTCCTTTCGGGTTACGCGGCTTCCCGGGCGTGGGAAAACCTCGGCCTGCGCGGGCTGGTCTGCCCCGACAGAGAGCCGCAGATCGGCGATAACTTTGACGAGGGCGGCGTCTGCTATCATCTGCGCGCCGGCGGGCATTACCAGAACCGGCTTGACTGGCATATCTACCTCGCCACCATCCGCAAAAAACTCGGGCTCCCGGATCCCGCATAAGCGGCCGGCACTTCCCCGTAAAAAGAAAAGGACCGTCTCCCTGCCGGATCCGGCAGGCGGACAGCCCTTTTTTGTTGCGCCTGAGGGCGCGATGGTGGCGGTTTCCTTTGCGCCCGAGGGCGCGATGGCGGGCGATCGGGCATGGAGAAATTTCGCGGACAGGAGAAATTTCGCGGACAGGCCCTCCGCGGGCGCCTTTTTCCGGCGTTTTCGCGTCGGGCTTGTTTTTTCGGTCAGATCGCGCCCGAAAAGATCGGGTCAGATCGCGCCCGAAAAGATCAGAGAGAGCGCCTCCGCCACGGCGCCGTTCCGGCAATGGCAGACCCGGCGGTGGCAGATCGCCTTTACGACGGGGGAGGCGTTTTCCGGGCAGATCGCCACGTCGGCGGCGCGGAGCATTTCGAGGTCGTTATCGTAGTCCCCGATGCAGAAAACACGGGGCGATCCGATCCCCTCCTTCCGCAGTTTTTCGCGCAGGTAGGCGAGCTGGAGAGCTTTGGAGACTCCGCCCGGCAGGATGTCCAGTATGGCTTTTTCCGATCGGACGAAGCGGTATTGCGGAAATTCGGCGGACAGGCGCGGGATCAGCGCGGCGGTGTGATCGGCGGTCTCGGGGTTCAGGAATCCGATGATCTTGAAAAGACCGCCCGCGTGCCCCACGTCATAGCAGAGGACGCCGCCCTCCTCCGGGGCGATGGGGGCGGGTTCGGGTTCTCCGAGATAGCGATTCCACCGCCGGAAGGGATGTCCGGAAAGTTCGGAAAGGCGGCGGGGGAACAGATCAAGGCCGTCGGCGGCCAGATAGCAGGGGTTCTCCAGACGGCCAATCCGGTAATCGTAGCAATACGCGCCGTTCGAAACGATGCAGGGGAGCGAGACGAGGTCGCGGATCTTCGGGAAAACGTCGGCGAGGTCGCGGTGGCTCCGTCCCGAGGCAAAGGCGAAGTGCCCGCCCCGGCGGATGAATTCCCGGACGGCTTCGATGTTTTGCGGGAGGGGGTGCCGATCGGCGTCGACGAAGGTGCCGTCGAGATCGGATAAGAAGATCAGATCATTACAATCCATAGGGTTTCTCCTTGCGCCGGTTTTTGGAGGCGCGGATTTTTTATCACATCGGCTCGGCGCGTGGCGTTCCGCACTGTACGGTACGCCGTATTTTTCTTAATGAAACGCCGCCTTTTTTTTAGAATAGAAACGGGCTGTCTCCCCTGCGCTCCGCCGGCATTTTTGAGACGGCCTTTTCGGATCCTTCTCCCCCGCGCTTTTATCCTTCCGACGAGAGGGAGTTGGCATAAGCGGTAAGGATCTGCCGGATGTGGTCGTAACTTTCCGCCGTATGGACGGCAGCCCGGAAAGCCGCCGAGCCGGGAAGCCCCGAAAAACAGCAGGCGATCTGCTTGCGCGCTTCGCGCACGGCGATCTTCTCGCCTTTTTCCCGCACGGCGAGCGAAAGCTGTGTGAGGACGGCCGCGGCGCGTTCCCCGGGCGTTGGCGGGATGACGGGCTCCCCGCGCAGGGCGGCGGCAAGGCCCGAAAAAAGGAGGGGGTTGCCGATGGCCGCCCGGGCGACCATAATGCCTGCAACGCCGCTTTCGCGCATCCGGCGGCAAGCCTCCTCCGGCGTGCGGATATCCCCGTTCCCGATGATCGGAAGGGGGGCGCTTTCGCAGAGGGCGGCGATCGCTTCCCAGTCTGCCGTGCCGCTGTACATCTCGGCGCGGGTGCGACCGTGGACGAACAAAAGCGAGACGCCCGCTTCCCCGAGCGCCGCCGCCACTTCCGCCGCGTTTTTGTGCGCGGCATCCCATCCGAGGCGGATCTTGGCGGTCAGCGGTAAGTCGGGCGGCAGGGCGCGGCGCACGGCCGAGGCCACGTCGTAACAGCGGGCGGGGTCACGGAGCAGGGCGCTCCCTTCCCCGTTCCCGGCTACTTTGGGGACGGGACAGCCCATATTGATGTCAATGGCGATCGGAGGCCGGCCCGGAGGGGATTCGGCAAGGCGGGCGGCCGCCTCTGCCACAACGGCGGGCTCAGAGCCGAAAAGTTGCAGAGCGACCGGCCCCTCTTCCGGCCGGATATGCGCCAGCGAAAAGGTTTTCCTGTCCCGATAAACGACGGCTTTGGCAGAGATCATTTCACTGACCGAGGCTTCCGCGCCCGCCGCGTGGCAGACCTGCCGCATGGCGGAATCGGTATAACCCGCCATCGGGCCGAGCCAGAGACGGTAGGGTACGGCGGGAGGCATCAGTGCGAAAGATTGGGCGAGAAAACCACCCGCGTGTTGTAGTGTTGCATCATTTTGATCAGCTTTGTGGCACCTTCAAAGAGGACAAGCGTCCGCTTCCCGTCGGGAGCCCGGTACACGAGCAGGTAGGAATCCGGGCTTTTTTTCGTTCCGCGCATATCGATCACGGCGTCATAGTCCTCTGCGCGGATCGCATCGGTCAGAGGCTCTGCTGTTTCGGCTTCTTTGACGGTTAATGCAAAGAGTTCTTTACGTTTTTTGTTATTATACAGGCGGGAGAAATGCAGGACTCCGCACTCAAGCTGATAGTCGATATCGTAGCAGAGGAGGCGTTTTGCCGTGGCGATACCGCAAAGCAGAAAGATCGGCACGACCGTGATCAGCCCCGGCATTTTCACGGGGATGGTGACGAGCAGGCAAAAGCCGACCGAAACGACGGTAAGCCCCGCGGCCGTGAGAAGGCGGTACAGGAGGTTTTTCCCTTCCGCCCGCTTTTTTACGCCGTACGAGGCACTGTTGAAACTGCTTTCATCCATGATTCTTTTCTCCCATCAAGATTTTTTTGAGGATCGGTGCGAGGGTCTGCGCCATGGCAAAGGAGCCGAGGTCGTTCGGATGGCCGCAGTCGACCGTCCCGTCCCCGCCGGCGATCCTGGCAAATTCCGCCCCGTTCAAGAACCAGACCTTGCGATCCCCGCGTGCCAGCGCGTTGCGGTAGGTGCGCTCGATCACCGCGACGTTTTTTCCGCCTCCGCGCCCCTTTCCGATGTGGGAGAACCACGGCGCGGTCACAAAGAGGACCGGGGTGTCGGGCTGTGCGGCACGGAAGCGGAGGAAGAACGCCTCGTGCCGTTCTTCGAGTTCCTCGGTACTTCCGTTATGGTCGTAGTCCATGATGAAGGCGCTCTGGGGAAGCGCGGCGATATGATCGGCCATCGCCTCTTCCCCGTGGGCGCTCCCTCCGAAGCCGAGATTGATATGGTCGCAGTCGACCAACCGGGAGAGCATATTGGTGTAGGTGTTGCCGGGGCGGGAGACGCACGCCCCTTCCGTGATCGAGGAGCCGTAGATCACGACCGGCAGATCGTATTTGTACCGGCGCGGAGGCTCGATGACCGCTTCGACCGGCAGGGAGAGACGAAGATCCAGCACGGTGTTGTAGGGCGGGAAATGCAGGCAGTAGTCGCGCATCCCGCCGGGGAGCTGCATCAAGGGCGTTTCGAGGATCCGGGTGGTCTCGTTTTCCGGAATGACCGTATGGATATGGTACCAGCCATATCCTTCTTCATACGCGTAGAGGTCGAATCCCGTGGTTCCCGTCAGGGGCATATGCGGCAGATGCGCGACTTCTCCGTAGTCCACGGTGAGCGAAAGATTGCGGGCATCGGTGCGGAAAAGGAGACGGCCTCCGGACGTATAGGTGCTGAGAAAGGCGACCCCGGGCGAGACGGCTTCCCGCCGGGCACGGGGCATCCGGACGTATTTTCCGCTCTCTTCTTCATACCATATACCGCGGAGAGAAAAACGCGGGTCGCGGGCGTCGTAGAAGCGGCGGCCGTCGCTTCCGGCCTTTTTCCCTATCGCAAAATTCTTATCGAGTTCTTCGATCTTTTGTGCCATGATCTGTTCCTTCAGCCTTATTTTATAACGGGGCTTTCTTTTTTTCTCGGAATCATGTATAATAATGTTGTTGGGTTTTGACCAATACCATGATAAACAAAATCCGGCGTAAAGTCAAGCCGTTTCCTAAAAAAACCGCGGCAAGCACCCGCCGGATCCGAAAACGCGGAGTCGAACCCGGAAGCGTGGCGACGGGAAGTGAAAAACGGCTCTGTCCCGAGGAAAAACAGGCGGCCCGAAAGCCGGTGGATGAGCCGGAAAGTACAATCGGGCGGGCGAGCCGGAAAGTGGTCGTGCCGAAAACGAGTGGAAAAGACCGGGAAAAAACACGGCCGCTCGGCAACCGGGAAAGCGGTCGGTCTGGAAAGACCGGCGCGGAGCCGAAAATGCATCGCAGAAGAGAAGACCGGCGCGGAGCCGGAGGTCTATCGGAACAGAAAGATCGGAAAAAACCGGCGCGATGCCGAAAACGCATCATAAAAAAACGCAAAAGCGGGCGAAAAGCCCAAAAAGGCGCGGCCGCGCGCGGTGGAGGATAAAATGAAAAGGAAGGAAAGATTGCCGGAACTGCTGGCTCCGGCCGGAAGCCGGGAGGCGCTGTACGCGGCGGTGTCGGCCGGGGCGGACGCCGTGTATCTCGGCGGTCGCTTCAACGCCCGCGCCTATGCAAAGAATTTTGACGATGCCGCGCTTTTCGACGCTGTGGCCTATGCCCACGCTTTCGGTGTGCGGGTCTATGTGACCCTCAATACGCTTTTATACGACCGGGAGATGCAGGATTTCCTTTCCTATGCCGGGGTGGTGCGGGAGTGTGGAGCGGATGCGGCCATCGTGGCGGATGCCGGAGCGATGCGACTTTTGCATGAAGAGCTGCCCGGACTGGAACTGCACGCCTCCACGCAGGCCTTCGTCCATTCGACAGCGGGCGCCGATGTTTATGCCGCTCTGGGGTGCCGTCGCGTGGTGCTGGCACGTGAGATGACGGGCGAGGGGATCGCCGCTGTGACGGCTGCCTGCCGTGCCGAGACCGAGGTCTTTCTGCACGGGGCGCTCTGCGTTTGCCATTCCGGGCAGTGTCTCTTTTCCTCGCTGGTCGGGGGACGGAGCGGGAACCGGGGGGAGTGTGCTCAGCCCTGCCGTCTGCCCTACAACGGCGCGTATCCGCTCAGCCTGCGCGATCTCTGCCTTGCCGGACATATTCCCGAACTGATCGGCTCGGGGGTTGCTTCCCTGAAGATCGAGGGGCGCATGAAATCCCCGGGCTACGTCTTCCGCGTGTGTTCGGTATACCGGCGGCTCTTGGACGAGGGGCGGTGCGCCACCCCGGCGGAATTTTCGGAACTCGAGGCGGCTTTTTCACGCGGCGGGTTCACGGATCGATATTTTACCGGGCGTCACCGCCTGCCGATGTGCGGGGTGCGGAGCGAGGCGGACAAAGAAAAGACTCGCCTGAGCGAAGAAGAACGTGCCTATCTCCCGAAGAAGAAAAGCCTGCGTGCCGAGGCGATCCTCCTGCCCGCGGAGGCCGCCCGCCTGACGCTGGATGACGGCGCTCACCGCGTCTCTGTGACCGGCGAAAAAGTCGATCTTGCACGCACAGCGCCGATCTCAAGCGAATTTGTGACAACACAACTTTGCAAAATGGGCGCAACTTTTTACACGCTTGCGCCCGAGGATGTTGCGGTGACGCTCGGGGAAGGATGCTTCGCTACGGCGGGAGGGCTGAATGCTTTGCGCCGCGCCGCCACCGAGGCGCTCCGCGAGGCGACCCGCGCGCCGCTTTCCGCCTCCCGGCAGATATCGGCTGCCCTGCCGCCGGAGGACGGCGACTCCTGCCCGAGTGCCGTCTCTTCGGAGAGGGCCGTTCCCGTTTCGGGGGGTGCTCGCCTTCCCGCGCAAGCGGCCGACGGGATCTTTCGAATTGTCAAAGGCGCTTCCGAAAATCCGGCGCGGCCGTCGGCGGTCGGCACAGAGAAGGAATTTGGAACCGAGAAGGAAGCCGGCTTTTCTTCGCGCGATCCTGCCGTTTCCGGCACGGCCCGGGCGGCGGGCGGACAGGCTCCTGTTCCGTCGTACCGGTCGCCCCGGCTGACGCGAACCGAACTTCCCCGCCGGCAGGCGGTGTGCTATACGGCGGAGCAGCTTCGTGTGGCGCGGGATTCCGGGTGGTTTGATCTCTGCGTCCGGCCTCTCTTCCTCCGCGGAGCCGACCCGGCAGACGGCGTGATGCTGCCGCCGGTCGTGATGCCTGGGGAGGAGGACGAATTTTGCCGGGCACTCCGGCAATCGGCTTCCGAAGGGGTCCGCTATGCGCTTTGCGAAGCGCCGTGGCAGTTCGCTCCTGCCCGGCAGGCGGGATTGATCCCGCTGGGCGATTTCCGACTGAACGTCACCAATGCGAAAACCTTTTCTCTCTTTTCGGAGATGGGGGTCGGCGATCTTGTGCTTTCGCCGGAGATCCCGATGCGGGCGCTTTCGCGCCTCCCCGGTCGGGTACTGACCTACGGGCGCATCCCGTTGATGGTGACCGAGCGTTGCTTCATGCGTGAGATCGCAAACTGCGACGCCTGCGGCCGCACCGCTCTTTGTGACAGGCGGCAAGCGCGTTTCCCGATCCTGCGGATCCCGATCCACCGCAACGAGATCCTGAACAGCCTGCCGACCTATATGGGCGACCGTCCCGGCGAACTGGCCGAGGCAGGGATCACGGCTGAGCAGTACCGTTTTACAGTCGAGAGCGCGGAAGAGACGCAGGACGTGATCGCGGCGGCACGCGCCGCCCGTTCCCTCCCCCTTCCCGTGCGGCGGCTCGTCCGCTGAGGGCGCGGTGCCAAAGAAACAAAAACGAAAATGCCGGTGCAAAGCAATCGAAGCGCGGACGATCCCCGAAGACCGGGGGCGCGAAAAGGCGAAAGAGGAAAAGGATATGACGAACGCTCAAACGAAAGATTTTCAAGCGGACGGCGGGGAGGAATACCGCTTCCGGCAGGGGGACTACCTTCTTTTGCTGGCCTCGGGTTCCCCGCGGCGGCGCGAACTGTCGGAGAAAATGGGACTGCGCTTTACCGTCCGACCGACCGATGCGGACGAGAGCCTGCCAGACGGAATTCTCCCGGCGGAGGCCGTCTGCCTGTTGGCCGAGCGGAAGGCGCGCGCCGCGCTCCCGGAGCTTTCCCCCGGGGAGATCGTCATAGCCGCCGATACGACGGTCGATCTTGACGGGACGGCTCTCGGAAAGCCTGCCGACCGGGAGGAGGCATACCGTATGCTCTCCTCTCTCTCCGGGCGGACGCACGCCGTACACACCGGGGTGGCCGTGGCCTGTAAGGATCGGCTCCTTTGCCGGGAAGAAACGAGTTATGTGACTTTCCGTGCGTTAGATCGTAAAGAAATCTTTGCATATATCGAAACGGGAGAACCGATGGATAAAGCGGGCGCCTACGGGATCCAGGGCGGGGCCGGGGCTTTTGTCAGCCGGTTGGACGGCCGGTTCGATAACGTGGTGGGGCTCCCTACCCGCCTGCTTGACCGGCTCTTGTGTGAACTGACCGGGCAGAACGAAAAATAAGC
>CASDOQ010000015.1 GCA_949282345.1 uncultured bacterium
GGGCTGAGTCAAATTGATTTTTTGGCTCAGCCTTATGTTATGGATTAACAAAAACACTCGCCGTTCTTTTGGAATAACGAGTGTTTCTTTATGCAAGGTGCCAGTTATTTGGAATTAATTCCCAAATTTGACTCAGCCCCAAGGAATTTTACGCTACTTTTTCATAAAAAACCTTGACAAGGGACACGCTATCCCGTATAATAATAAAGTATGAATACGCACGGAAAATCCGCATTCCTTGTTTATATAGTGTAAATTATATAAATAATCCGTATTGAAAGAAGGAGGTGCCGCCATGAAGAGAACATACCAGCCGAAGAAGAGACAGAGAAAGGTTGAGCACGGCTTCCGTAAAAGAATGGCAACCGCAAACGGCAGAAAAGTTCTGAAAAGAAGACGCGCAAAAGGCAGAGCACAGCTTACCTATTGATGTGCCGACATAAACTCCGATACGCTTTTTTGCCTCTGTCGGAGTTTTTGTTTAGGTAAAGGAGGCCCGCGTGAAGTTTTGCGCCATCTGTGAAAATCATCTGTATTCCAAAGCGTATTCAAAAGGAAAACGGTATGTGACCGAAAACCTCGCCGTCTATATCCTGCCGGACTATGCGGCGGCACGGCTTGCCCGCGCCCATCCGCAAAAGATCCGTGTGAACCGGCTGGGGCTCACCGTTTCCAAAAAGATCGGTCATGCCGTCGTGCGGAACCGCGTCAAACGGATCCTGCGCGAGGCCTATCGGGAAGCGATTGCTTACCATCCCATGAAGACCGGATTTCTGATCGTGATTGCCGCGCGGGAACGCGCGACCGACCGAAAATCCGGTGATCTTGCGCGCGACCTTATCCGCGCTTTCAAAAAGTTGGAGATCTACACATCATGAAATGGATCGGTGTATTTTTCATCCGGCTTTACCAAATCCTCATCTCTCCCCTGAAACCGTCCTGCTGCAGGTTCACTCCGACCTGTTCCGCCTATGCCGTTGAGGCATTCAGAAAACGTGGCTTTTTTGCCGGCCTGATCCTGACGGTCTACCGGATCCTCCGTTGCAATCCCTTTGCGCGCGGCGGCTACGACCCGGTCCCTCTCCGCGGATTCCGGCCGTACAGCAGAAGTATCGGGGAAGATGAACAGACATCCAACACGGAGGAACTTTAATGGATTTTATTTATAAAGGGCTCGGATACGTTATCCGGTTCTGCTATTACGACATCGGCTTCGAGAGTTATGCGCTGGCACTGCTCTGGTTTGCCCTGTTCACCAAGATCGTTCTGCTCCCCTTCAGCATCAAACAGCAGAAAAACCAGATCAAGGGCGCAAAACTCCGCCCGAAGATGATGGCGATCGAAAAGAAGTATGCCGGCCGGAACGACCGCCCCACCCTGCAGAAAAAACAGCAGGAGATCATGGAGATGCAACAGCGCGAGGGCTATTCCGCCCTTTCAGGCTGTCTGCCGCTGCTTTTGCAGTTCGTCTTCATCATCATCCTCTATAACATCATCCGCGAACCGCTGTCCTACGTCTGTATGCTGGACGGCGCCACCATTGAGAGCCTTGCCACCCGGCTCGGAGGCAACGTGAAGGACGAGATCGGCCTTGTCGGTCTTATCCAGGCCGCCCTTGCCGAAGGGCAGGCCATCCCCGAGATCGCGGACGTCAATCTGCCGAACTTCATGCTTTTCGGCATCATTGACCTCTCCGTAAAGCCCGCCTTCTGGACCTGGGCGCTTCTCATCCCGGTGCTGGTTTTTGCCTCGCAGTACTTCACCATGTGGCTGACGAGAAAAATGAATCCCATGATGCAGATGCAGGCGGCCGCCAATCCCGATGCTGCCCTCTCCAATAAAATCATGGACTTCATGATGCCCGCCATGACGCTCTTCTTTGCGTTCTCCTTACCGAGCGCGCTGGGCTATTACTGGATCTGCCAGTCCGCCGTCTCGGTTCTCCAGATGCTGATCCTCAACAAGGTCATGCCTCTGCCGACCTTTACGCCCGAAGAACTCAAAGCCGCGGAACGCGAGCTGAAGGGAAAAGCGCCGAAACGCGCCGCAGGGGAATACGACCCCGCCTCCCCCCGTCCGCGTTCGCTCCATCATATCGACGATGACGATGACGATACGGCCTACGGCAGCGCTCCCACCGTCAGCAAGGCTCCCACGCAAAAGAAAAACTCCGCCATCCAGAGCGCGCCGCTGAAAAAGGATGCGCCGAGAAACCAGGACGAAAAAACCGACAAGGACAACTGAAAGAAGGTTACAGCATGATAAAAGAAATTACCGCTACCGGCAAAGACCTTTCCGCCGCGAAGGAAAACGCCGTCCTGGCACTCGGTGCCGCGGCAGATGCCGATATCAAATTTGAACTGCTCGATCTCGGAACGCGCGGGATCTTCGGGATCGGTGCACGTCCGGCCAAGGTACGTGCCTATATTGAACTGCCCGATGCCCCCGAGGCCCGCCGCGCCGCCCCGGCCGCAAAACAGGCCGACCGTTCGGAAGTCCCCGCTTTTGGAGAAGACCGTCCCAAAGAGCCGGCCGCCGGAAACGGAAACCGCCGCGGGAATCGGAACCGCCGCGGCCGCGGAGGCCGTCAGGGCAACCGTCCCGAACGCGAAAGCAACGCCCGTCGCCGCGCCGAGATCGAAGAGGCCGTGCGCGATGCCAAGACCAAGAGCACTGCCATGCGCAGCGTCGTGATCCCCGAAAGCGAACTGACCTTTGAACCGCTGACCGTTGCGGACGGCGAGAACCGTACCTATGATTTTATCCGCCGTCTCCTCGCAGATATGGGCATCGAGGCCTCGATCGCGCTCTACAGTTGCAGCGACGGCACGCAGCGTATCACCATTACCGGGGAAGCCGCCTCGGCTCTTATCGGCCATCACGGCGATACGCTCGACGCGCTCCAGTATCTCGCCAACCTCGCCGGTGCGCAGAAGAACATCAACGGAGAAAAGAACAAGACCCGCGTGACGATCGATATCGAGGGCTACCGTGCCAAGCGCGAGGAGACGCTCCGCGCACTTGCCCGCCGTATGGCGGAAAAAGCGCTGCGCAACCACCGCAGCGTCATGCTCGAACCGATGAGCGCCTACGAACGCCGCATCATCCATTCCGAGGTACAATCGATCGAAGGGGTCTCCACCAATTCGATCGGTAGCGACTCCAACCGCAAGATCGTCATTTATCTCACCGACAAAGCGAAGGACGAAGCCCCGGTCGAAGAGGCCGATGCATCCGAAGAAACGATCGCCGAGGAGGTTTCGGCCACGGAAGTCCCGGAAGCGATTGCCAAGGCCAAAGAAACGGCCGAAAGCGCCGACGCCGAAGGAACAACCGAGAACGCCGAGGCCGGAGAAACGGCTGATGAAGCCCCGGTTGATGAAGCCGACAATGCCTGAATACACCACGACGATCGCCGCCGTATCAACCCCGCCCGGTAAGGGCGGGGTTGCCCTTATCCGCCTCTCGGGGGAAAATGCGGCCGCGATCGCGGAGCGGGTCTTTGTCCCGGTCTTTGGCAAGAGGCTTTCGGAGCGGCCGCCCCGTACCGCCGTCTACGGCCGTTTTCTATCCGACGGGGTAACGGTCGATGACGGCATGGCCCTCTTCTTCCCCGCCCCGCATTCCTACACGGGAGAGGACACCGTGGAGTTTACCTGCCACGGCGGAAGGCTCGTCACGCACCTCATCCTCGAATCTCTCTTTTCCGCCGGAGCCGAACCGGCGACCGCGGGGGAATTCACCCGGCGCGCTTTCCTGAACGGCAAACTTTCCCTCAGCAAGGCCGAGGCCATCGGAACCCTGCTGGAAGCCCAAAGCCGCGCCCAGATTCTGCTTTCCGCCGGGCGCGACCGCCTCTCCGACCGATTGGATGGGCTCTACCGGGAAGCCGTTGCCCTGCTTTCCAACAGCGAGGCGGCGATCGACTTCCCTGAAGAAGATCTTGCGGAAATGACGAAAGAGGAACAACTCCGCGCCACCGAGGAACTGGCTGACAGGGTCACGGAACTGGCCGCCACCTACCGCACAGGACGCGCGGTCAGCGAGGGGATCCCCACCGTGATCTGCGGCCGACCGAACGTCGGAAAGAGCACGCTTTACAACCTCCTGCTCGGCGAGGAGGCCGCCATCGTCAGCGAGACCGCGGGTACCACGCGGGACGTCTTGGAGAGAAACGTTTCTCTCGGGCGGGTCCTGCTCCGCCTGTACGATACTGCCGGGATCCGCGAGACCGCCGACCCGGTTGAACGCATCGGGGTCGAACGGGCCCGGCGCGCTCTTTCCGGCGCTTCGCTGGTCTTTGCGGTCTTTGACCGATCCGAGCCCCTCCGGGACGAAGACCGGGAACTGATCGCCGCCTTGAAGGAACTCCCTGCGGTGCGTATCGCCATTCTGAACAAAAGCGATCTGCCCAGAAAATTGGACGAGGCTGAACTGGCCGACGCCTTCCCGTATACCGTCGCGCTCAGTGCGCAGAGCGGCTCTGCGGAGGCTCTTTCTGTGCTGACCGATCGCCTCTTTACCGACGAAACATTGACGCTCGGAGATGACGCCATCGTCTTTTCGGCGCGTCAGCACGCCGCCCTCAGCCGCGCCGCCGAGCATCTGACGGCCGCCTGCACCCTCCTGCGGGAAGGCTACCCCGCCGATATGACGGGGGAGGAAATGCGGGAAGCCCTCGCCTCTCTCGGTCAGACGAACGGCCGTGAGGTCAATGAGGACGTCGTTGCCGAGATCTTCAGCCATTTCTGCGTCGGAAAATAGAAAACCCCAACGGCAAGTCTGAAAACAAGCCCCGGCGTCCTCTTGCCGAAAAGCCGAATGAAGAAGCCGGACACGCCGGAAACAGAAAAGAAGATAACAGAAAGCGTAAAACAAAACCGCGGATGAAACCCCGGGTGCAGAGGCCGGAACAAAAAGGCCGGAACAAAAAGGCCGGAACGCCGAGACTTGAATATAAAAGCGCGGAATATAAAAAGCCGGAGCAGATCCTGCTCCGGCAAAGCGCTCCTGCGACCGCATTTTCCTTTCCCGGTCGTCCTGCACCGCCATTCTTTCATTTTTCATCCCGGCTCCCGGGCTTGGTTTTACGACTGCGCGGCAAAAGAAGAACGAGCAGCGCCACCACGGTAACGGCAATGATGGCCGCAAGGATCAAGGCGAACGTCCCGAGCCAACCGTCCCCCATATTGCCGCTGACCGGGGTCGTCAGGATCTTCTCCCCGGTCGCGCCGGCGGACAGGGTCAAAAGAACCGATAAGAATGGAAAAGATCCGAAAAAGGCTTTTCTATACTTCATAAGCACCTCACGCTTTTATTTGAATCAATGCCCCGGGCGGGGCTTTTCCGATAGTATATCCCATACGGCGGAAAATACGAAACGCGAAGGTTGACAGTTCATGGAAACGAAAAGATTTACAAAAAACGACAGCGGCTTCGTTTGCGTGCATTGCGGACGCGAAGTGCCGCCCCTCGGCTTTACCTCCCGCAACCACTGCCCCTACTGCCTGTGGTCCCGGCACGTGGACATCCTGCCCGGAGACAGAGCCAACCCCTGCGGCGGCGCCATGCGTCCCGTGACGGCTGAACCCGATGCGCGGCGCGGCTATATCATCGTGCATGAGTGTACTGTCTGTCGTGCGCGCGTGCGGAATCGCGCGGCTTATCCGGCCAAAAACGAGCCGGATGACATCGGCCTTTTGATCGCGCTGACAGCCGCGCACGAATGACCCCCCGAAAAATCGAAAATTCTGCTATCATAAAGAGAATCAAGCATAAGATCCCTCCCTGCGACCATACTGGTGCGGGAGGATTTTTTATGTATACGATCTTTTTCCGCACTTTGCTGATCTACATTCTCATCACTTTACTGTTACGCGCCATGGGAAAGCGACAGGTAGGAGAACTGGATATGTCCGAACTGGTGACGACCCTGCTCCTCTCCCAGATCGCCTCTCTGCCGATCGAGGAACCCGAGATCCCGATCCTGCACGCTATCATTCCGATATTGCTGATTGTCGCAACCGAGATCATCATTACGTATCTGAAGGGAAAAGTTAAATTCCTGAGAAAACTCTTTGAAGGAAAGCCGTCTGTAATCATCGACCGGGGAAAGATCGACCAAAAGGAGATGAGCCGGATGCGACTGACGCTGGACGAGTTGCTCAGCGAGATCCGCCAGCAGGGCTTCGGGGATCCGGCCGATGTCTATTACGCGATCTTGGAGGAAAACGGAAAATTCTCGATCCTGCCCCGGGCGGAAAAAAACGGTCTGACTCCCGCCGATGCCGGGATCAAGGTCAAGGAATCCGGGTGCGCCCTGCCGATCATCTGCGACGGAGAGATCAAGGGGCTGAATCTCAAAAAAAGCGGGAAGGACGAAAACTGGCTGGCCGCCGTCTGTAAACGGGAAAATTGCCGGCCGGACGAGATATTCCTGCTGACGGTGGATGAGAACAACCAGGTGCAACTGACAAAGAAGGAGAAAAAAGCATGAAATCGTTTATTGCCGCGCTCGTGCTCGTTTGTGTACTGGTCGGTTGTATCGTGACGGTCAGCCTGCTCGGAGAAAAAAGACTCGACGAATATATGGAGATGCTGCCGGAAAAAGAGAGCACGCCCGAAGAGGGGGTACGTTCTCTGTACCGCCTACGGCAAAAGGTCGATCAGACGCTCTGGTTCCTCAACAGTTTTTCGCACCACGACGCCTCGGATCATCTCTATCAGAGCCTGTCGGCCGCCACGGCGGCGGCAGAGAGTGGAGACGAGACCGAATACCGGATCCACACTGCCGAACTGCGCGCGGTGCTTGAAGATCTGCACCGCGAACTGGCCTTTGACGTCAAGGACTTTTTCTAAGACCGACCGTCCTGTATCGGGCGATCTGTAGGGGAGATCGACGCCTTATAAAAAAGAGAGCCTTGCGGGTACCTACCGTAAAGCAGTTTTTTATCAATAGCAAAAGGGACGAGGTTTTCTCGTCCCTTTTGCACACTTCCTTGCCTGCAAGGTATAGTGTGTTATACTGTGTTTTATTTTTGGGTGGTAAAGGAGTGATGTTTTTGCTTACGCAAAAGTGATGTTACTCACCTCGTTCGTAATGATGTTGCTCCCGATGGCCGCAATGATGTGATGTTTGCCCACTGTGCCGAAGGCACAACATCATTGCCGTAGGCTACATCATTAGGCGAAGCCGACATCACTTGCCCGTAAGGACAAGCATCGTTCGGCAGACCTGCTTTATCGCAGGTTGCCGTGCGCTCTCTTTTTCTGTGCAGGGGACAGATTTGCGAAAGAATCTTCACCGGGAAACGATATAATCGTGAAGTTCCTCCGGGGTGGAAAAGAGATGCGAGGCGCCGCTCGCCCGGAGATCCTCGGAGGTACGGAATCCCCACGTGACCGAGAGACAATCGACCCCCGCCGCTTTGGCCGTGGCAATATCGACCTCGGAATCCCCGATATAGAAACAATCTTTTGGCATCATGTTCCATTGCCGCAGGACGTAAAAAACAGCGTCCGGGGCGGGCTTGCGGGCGATCCGGGCACTTTCCCCGACCGCAAGAAGCGGGATATCCGGGAAATACCGGCCGGCAAGCGCCTTCACTGCCGCATCAAATTTATTGGAAACGATGGCAAGAGGATAGCCCTCTCCGGCCAGCGAACGCAAAAGTTCCGGGATGCCTGGATAGGGACGGGTCAAGTCGGTCATATGCGCGGTATAATACGCCTTGAAATCGGCAAGTACCTCCCGGTACGCGGGATTATCGCATCCGCCGGGGAGACCGCGCTCCACCAGCACCCCCACGCCATTCCCGACGAAAGAGAGCGTTTCCCCCCGCGTGCGTGCCGGGTAGCCATGCTTTCCGAGGGCAGCATTCAGCGCGGCGCGCAGGTCGTCGATCGTGTCGAGGAGGGTGCCGTCCAGATCGAATATCAGGGCTTTTTTTCGGATCATATCACGCCTCCGCCCCCTCCCGCACGACATAGCAGCCGGGCTCAGGCAAGATTTCGTCCCCGGAAGCATCCAGGAGCGAAAGCCGGAGGATCTTTGCCGACTCGGTGAGCGGGTCGGAAGAAAGGATCCCCTCCTTTTCCCGCAGATAGGTCAAAAGATACTCGGGATTGATAAAACCGGCGCTGTCCGCCGAAAGGCAGGCGTCGATCCGTATAGAATCTCCCGTAAAATCGGTAAAGATCTCACGGATCCCCTCGCTGATGTCTGCATCGTGATCGCCGGCCTTGGAGCGCTTAAAAACGGTCAGCGGACGGTCATGAAGGCGGGCATCGCACCGGGCGGCCAGTTCCCCGGAGGCCCCGGCGGTATAAAGCCGGATCTCATAGCGGGAAAATGCGATGGTAGAGAATTTTGCCCCGGGATACCCGGCCGCAAAAACGCAGAGTTCCGGCGGGAGCGTATCGCAAAGCGCCAAAGCCGCCTCCCGCGGGCAGACTTCTCCAGTCAGTCGTACATCGAGATACTCCAAAAGGCTCTCCTGGCCGAGCGAGAGCGGGGTCGCAAAAACGAGTTTTGGACGGGGGGAAAACCCTTCGGTATAAAAGAGGGGGAGCCCCGCCCGCAAAAGGGCTTTATTGAAGGTGCGCAGCACGTCAAGGTGAGACACCCACGCGAGGGTGCCGCGTTTTCTGAACGCGAGCCGCAAAACCGGGTACGGCATGGTTTCGGGCTTTTGGGCAAGGATCATCGGCACCATCTGCGTTCACCTCCGAGGGCTGCCGCACCGCATCCGGAGCAATGCTCCGCGCAGGAGGGCGTCGTTTTTTCCGCATAGGCACGGTCGCGCTCACGAAGGAGAAATTCCTTGCTCACGCCGCAGTCAATCATATCCCACGGCAGGATCTCCTCCCGGCCGAACTCACGGTCGGAATAGAACGCAGGGTCGATGCCCGCGCGGGCAAAGAGTTTTTCCCACGCCTCATAGGAGAATCCTTCGTCCCAGGCATCAAAGATCCGATCTTCCTCCGCCGCCAGGAGCAGTACGCGCGAAAGGCGGCGGTCACCGCGTGCAAAGACCGCCTCCAGTTTGGAAACCTTGGCGCTGTGGTAGTGATAGCTGATCTTCCGGTCGGTAATACACGAACGCAGATATTCCTGCTTCCGGCAAAGTTCTTCCAGACTGTTCTGCGCTTCCCACTGGAAGGGAGTAAAGGGCTTCGGGATAAAGCAGGAGACGCTTACCGTGACGCTCACGCCGCGGCCACGTCGCTCCTTCGGCACTTCGTAATACCGATGAACGACTCGCCCGGCAAGTTCCGCGATCCCGGCGATATCTTCGTCCCGCTCGGTCGGCAGGCCGTTCATAAAATAGAGTTTGACATTGCTCTTCCCGGCTTCAAAAGCGATGCCCGTCGCGCGGAGGAGGTCCTCCTCGTTCACGTTCTTATTGATCACGTCGCGCAGGCGCTGTGTGCCGGCCTCAGGAGCAAAAGTGATCCCGCCCGTCCGGACCGTAGAGATCTTCTCCATCAATTCCTTCGTGAAACTGTCTACGCGCAAAGAGGGTAAAGAAATGTTTACTTTTTTGTCATTCGTCCAGGAAAGCAGACGGTCGGTCAGTTCATCGACGTGTGAATAGTCGCTAATGCTGAGGGCAATCAGCGAGATCTCATCATATCCCGTGTTTTCCACCAGCGTCCGCGCCTGATCACAGAGCGTATCCACCGATTTTTCACGGATCGGGCGGTAGACCATCCCCGCCTGGCAAAAACGGCACCCGCGGATACAGCCGCGGTAGGTCTCGAGCATCACGCGGTCGTGGACGGTCTCAATATACGGCAAAACAGGGCGCAGAGGGTAGCGCACCCGATCGAGATCCTTGATGATGCGCTTACGGATCTTTTTAGGGATATCCTCGTAACGGGGGATCACAGCCGCGATCGTTCCATCCTCGCAGTACTCCACACGATAAAGCGACGGGACATAGAAACCCTCCAGTTTGGCCGCCTCGTGTAAGAAGGCCTCCTTGGTATAACGGCCCTCCTGCTTCATCGAGATATAGAGGCGGGCAAGTTCGGGCAGGGCCTCTTCGCCTTCCCCAATGCTGAAAATATCAAAGAAATCGGCTATCGGCTCGGCATTGTACGTGCAAGGGCCGCCGCCGAGAATGATCGGATCCTCTTCCCCCCGTTCGGCGGCGAGAAGCGGGATGCCGGAAAGCTTCAGCATATGCAGGGCGGTAGTATAGCAAAGCTCGTACTGCAAGGTAAAGGCCACCATGCCGAATGCACGGAGGGGATCCCCGCTTTCCGAAGCGGTCAACGGCAATCCGTATGCGCGCATCTTTGCATCCATATCGGTCCAGGGAGCATATACGCGCTCGCACCATACGTCCGGCTCGGCATTCAGACAGTCGTACAGGATACGCATTCCGAGATTGGACATTCCGATCTCATAGGTGTCCGGAAAGCAGAAAGCGATCCGCAGGTTCATTTTCTCCTTATCCTTCATGACGCGGAAGAGTTCGCCGCCGGTATAGCGGCCGGGCTTTTCTACAGAACGCAGAATTTCGGGGTGGTCGGTAGGTCTCATTTTCTCCCCTGTCCTTTTCTGAAATGGATTTTTGCGGCGATATACGGCGGGAGCAACCAGAAGAGCTGGAGTGCGGCAGTATATACCGAATAAAACCGGCCGACTGAAGCAAAGATCAGCGCGGCGGCAAGTAGCGACAAAACGACCGAAAGCGTCTTGATCGCTCTTCCCGTCCCGGTGGAACGGCGATAATTCTGGCACAGGAAAAGCGTATGGAGCAGATCCTTGGAGCCCGACGTGCTGACAAGACCACTGTCGATCCTCGATTCGGCAAAATCATAGAGTTGCTCGGCCTTCTTGCGCACCGCACGGATCGTAAGCCCCGGTGTGCGGAGCGTGCGG
Organism: uncultured bacterium; assembly: GCA_949282345.1. GTDB lineage: Bacteria > Bacillota > Clostridia > Oscillospirales > CAG-272 > UBA1740. Next base: position 10,892 of record CASDOQ010000015.1, read on the forward strand.
ACGAGAAGAAGATTGGAAATATTCGGGTCATAACTGCGCACGAGCGCGGAAACGCCCGCGCGGCGCAACCGCAACGCATCGCGCTCAAATTTATGGCTGATGCTATACTCAATGCAGAATTTTGCACTGATGACCCCGTCCAGCGAGACGTACATCACGCTGATATTTCCGCAGTCCTCTTCAAAGGCATAATCCCCGTCGTAGTATGCATAGATCTGGTCTTTGGGGAAGAAGGTGGACTTTCCCGCTAAGATCGTCACACCGTCTACCACGGCCTGAAAGCCGTCTTCATGCGAAGAGACCAGATGCACGTCTTCGGAAAGACCGAGCTCCGAGGCCGAAACCCGGAAGACACCGTCAAGCGGGCCGCCGAGGATCGAAAAAACACTGGCCATATAATACAGGATCTCGTCGAGTTTAGCATTTTCGTAGATCTTGATCTGCCGGACGCGGACACGGCGGGAGGGATAAGCTTCCACGTCCTCAAACGAGATCGCATTCACACGGGCATACTCCTCCGCAGAACTTTCTCCGACGACCGCCGTCCCCAGTTCGTCCGCCCCCCGCACAAGATTGCGGTAAGCGAAGCCGCGGGTCGCAAAGAAAGCGGCCGTGTAGGAAGAAAGGAGCAGAGAGACAAAAAGCGAAAGCACGCCGGACGATGCGGCGCCGGCAATCACGGCGTAAAGTATCGTTGACAAAACAGAAATCAATGCGGCAAGGGGGAGAAGGATCGCGTGCAGGGAGTAGTCATCCACCCGTTTGCGCAGACGCGTGAAAAAGCCCCCCACGAAACCGACTTTTTTAATGCGCATGACATCCCGCACGCGCTTTCCGAGAGCCTCGGCCTCCTCCACCGCATAGACGGCGGGCAGATCTTCCGCCGCCAGCTTGTCCCCCGATGCGCAAAGGTGGGAAAAGGTGTGCGTCTCGTTTCGCAAGTCCGAGAGACGAAAGCCCAGCGTAAGCGAAATAAAGACGGCACAAGGGAGCGCACAGAGGACCGCCGTTCCGGCAATGAGGTTCCAGAGAATCCCTAAAAGTGAAAGGAAAGACAAGATCGGTAGAAAAGCCTCTTTTTCAAGGCGCGGAACGAGCAGAGCCCGCGCGCCGGTCATAAGGATATCGGGCACCAATAAAAGCGCGGCGATCAGCAGTCCGGCGTCGATCAGGACGGCTCCGGCAGAGCTGAGGCCGAACGCGGACGCGTAAGAAACGCTGAAAAGCGGCAGATTCTCAAATACCAACAAAATACAGGCCAAAAAGACCGATGCAAAAAACGCGATCCTCGTTTTGCGGATCTCTCCCGCATACCGGTTATAGATCGTCTCGATCTGATTCCGCGAAACGAATTCATCCGTGGCCGCCGGCGCCGCTTCGTCCTCGCGCATATCGGCAATAAAGAAGTCCTGCGGGCGCAATACGGGATTGATCTCCTCGGGGATCTTTTCCCGGCGAGGCGTATCGGTCAGCGGGACGGCACGGCCGGTGTCCTCCACGCGCCCGGCAGTTTCCGGAGATCGGGCCGATGCCCGTTGCAGGAGCCGGGCGTGAAAACGGCGGGTCCGATGTGCGGTCGGTGTGGGGGCGGAGGAGCCGTCGCCCCTTGCCGCGGCTACGCCAACGTCGATCGGGGTGACGATCGGCACGGCAGTCGGTGCCGAGGAAGGATCTTGCGGTGCTGACGGTGTCGGCGTTTCAATCGATATCGGAGTTTCAGTCGAAACCGTCGAGGGGGACTCAGCCGGGGCTGAGGCCGATGCCGGGGAAGCGGCCGGATCAGGCGCCGTACGCGACGGATCCGGGCGGGAGGAAGGGAAAGAGTAGGATCCCCGGGGACGGTCAGAACGGCGTTCGCGGCTCTCGGCAATCAGTTTTTCCAATTCTCCGTCCAGCGTAATGGCCTCCCATTCTCCGGTCTTTTGGAGGCGGGAAATCGCTGCTCCGGCATTCCGCGAGGCCGTCTCTTCTGTTTTTTTGCGAGAAGCCCCTTCGGTAACGCTCGGCTTTTCCGGCCTCCCGGTTTTGGTAGCCGATGCTGGTTCTTCCACGGTCGGTTCCGGCGTTTTCACAGCCTCCTCGTCGGAATCGACTGCAAAAGATCCGGGCGCGCGATAGGCCGCCGGGATATCCTCCGGCGCGACCTCAAACGGGATCTCCTCGGGCGTAAGCGGAGCGGTCGGTTTCTCTGCCCCGCCGTCCGAAGTTCGATCCGCCGCATCCTCCGGCGTTTCTTCCGCCGGTGCGGGTTCCTCTTCATGCAAAGGCTCCCTGCGTTCGGTCGTTGCGACCGAAGTCTTTTCTTCCGAAACCTTCCGCCCGTTTTCCGCAGAAGCGGATCTTCTCTTTCCGCCGGTCTCCTCTGCGGCGTTATAGACTTCAACGCTCTGCTTGATCAAAGAAAGCAAATGGTCGATATATTCCGGGTCATCCTCCCGGCGCAAAAACTCGTTCTTTTCGTCTTCTGTCATGACGCCCTCCTCTTTTATTGCGCGTGGCGTTGGCGGGCAAACTCGGAGAGGAGGATCGCCCCTGCGGCCGACACGTTCATGGAATTCAACTGCCCGTACATCGGAACCGAAACGATGAAATCGCATTTTTCCCGGATCAGACGGGAAATACCGAAGCCCTCGCTCCCGAGGACAAGAGCCGCCGGGCCGCGGCAGTCACAGGTATTATAAGGAACACCGTCCATATCCGCCGCATAGAACCATACGCCCCGCTTTTTCAACTCCTCTACCGTGCAGGCAAGGTTGGAGACCCGTGCGATCAACATATGCTCGATCGCCCCGGCAGAAGCCTTGGCCGCCACGGCGGTCAGCCCTGCGGCGTGGCGTTTCGGCAGGATCAGCCCATGTACCCCGCAACACTCCGCCGTGCGAATCAGCGCTCCGAGGTTATGCGGATCCTCGATCCCGTCTGCAACGAGCAGGAAGGGCGGTTCCCCGCGCTCGGCGGCGAGAGCGAAAATCTCCTCCACCTCGCAGTAAGATCGCGCCGCCACGCAGGCCACAATGCCCTGATGGGGGACCTGTCCGCACAGCGTATCCAGCTTGCGGCGATCGACCTCCAGCACCGGGATGCCGCGCTCCCGCGCCGCGCCGATAAGAGCGACGATCGATCCCTCCAGCGCTCCGCGGGCAACGAAGATCTTATCGATGTCGCGTCCGGAGGCAAGCACCTCGCGCACGGCGTTCCGCCCGCCGATGATCCCCTCGGCAGGACCGGCAGGGGCTTGTCGATTTTTCCCGGAAAGATACTGCTTCATGGTCTTACGATCTCCTTTGATCACCGTTTTCGGCAAGCGGTCTGGCCCGCCGGGTTTGGCGCCGCCGGGTTTTGCGCCGAGGCCCGGAAAGCAGAGCCATGCATAGCGCAGGCGCGTAGCGACGCAAAAGGTTGCCATTATTTCTATAAGTATATCATATATACAAGCATTTGTACAGTAGCATTTCTCGATCTGTGCAAAAACGCGCTGAAAAATCTTGCAAAGAAATGCGGGAAGAGGCAGGAAAACGCCTGTCGCCGGCGTGGATAAAAAAGCACCGCGGTTTCCCGCGGTGCTTTTCGGAAGTAAGTATTTCTTACAGCTGCTGACGTCTCTTGGCGTAGCACTCGCTGCAATAAACAGCCTTGCCTTCGGTGGGGTTAAAGGGCACCTTGGCCTCTTTACCACACTCTGCGCAGATGGCGGTGAACATTTCACGAGTCCCCTTCGCAGCGTTCTTGCGGGCATCACGGCACTCTTTGCATCTCTGGGGGTCGTTCTGGAATCCCTTCTCTGCATAGAACTCCTGCTCACCGGCGGTGAACACGAAGTCTTTGCCGCAGTCCTTGCACTTCAGTGTTTTGTCCTCAAACATTTTGCCTCTACCTTTCTGAAAAATGGTTATTTTTGCCCTTGGACGGATTCCAACCGACACCTTTGTGACCAACGCTCTTTCTTTAAGCTACTGGGGCATATAAAACGATCTGGATTCAGGAGAACTCGGCCCGCAATTTGGAAAGCAGGCGTGCCAACGCATTGGAGACCGATTTTTCCTCCCGGCCAAGTTCCGCCGCGATCCGGGCGACGGTATAGCCCTCCGCATAGAGGCGAAAAACCGAAAACTCGTATCGTGAAAGACAGGCACCGGCACGGGTATAAAGACCCTGCAGATCCTCCTGCTCGATCAGCGCATCGGAAAGATCCTCCTGCGCCTCTATCTCCTGCGGCAGAACCCCTTCTTCAACCAGAGATTCGAGAGAAAGGGGAATACCGCCGGGCTTTTTTTCTTTACGGTACTCGGAGATCAGCGCGTTGGTGATACACACGCCGGCATACTTCCCGAATCCGCCGGAACGCCCCGGATCATACCGAAGGGCGGCCCTGTAAAGTGCCAATGCGGCCTCTGCGAGCAGTTCCTCGCGGCTGAGGCGGGAAACGGCAGGGACAAAGCGTGAAACAGTCGCATGGATCAAAGGACGGTAGCGGGAAAGAAGAGCGGAAAAAGCCGCTCCGTCACCGTTTTTCACGGCGGCAATCAGTCTTTCAAGCTGTTCATCTGTCCAATTCATAGATTCCAACGCCAATCTTAATTTTAAGTTTACAACAAGTTAACGGCTTTGTCAAGAGTTTTCAAAAATATATTTTACAAAATATATACAATTACCGATCGATCGGATAGTTCATCAGATACTCGAGTTCCCCCGTCGCGGCCGCTGTTACGCTACGCACTACGTCCTCGGGCTTCGCAAGAAAATGCTCGCGGATCTGCCGTGCCTCCCGCTCCGTCGGGAGCGTGAGTGAAAAGGAAGCAAGCACGCCTCCGCGTTCGGTCACGGTACAGGTTACGGTATACTGTTTATCGGGGCGCCGTTCGATCCGTGCGTCAGCCTTTGCACCGCGCCGCTGGAGCGAAAGGTAACGCATAGCATATTGCAGACTCCGTTTGCGCAAAGAAGAGAGAAGCGTATCCTCCAGGCTGGCGGCGGCTTCCATCCCCGTCTCAGAGATAAGATAAGCGTGTTCGGTTCCGCCTGGTTCCGAAAGCTCCAGCACGTGTCCAAGCTCCACCAATTCCGAAAAGCACTCCGCAAAATCAAATTCGGCCACCACGTTATCCGCCAGGACAAGATCACTGACCTCCTGATACCGAAGCGGGTAGCGTACGTTGTTCAGCAAAAACAAAATGAAAATCTTGATATCCGTTTTGTTTTTCAGAAATCCTTTATCGGTTTTTAACATTCCTTTCCTCCTTGCGGAACACGGAGCGTACCGAAGAAAACCGGGCCGGGGATCCCGGCCCGTGCGCGGCAACGCCTGCCGCCTTATTGCTCTTCGGCAGAGGTTTCTTCTTCCTTCGGCAGATACTTCGTGTAATCTCTCATTTTCAGTTTGGTAAACACTGGATAGCCATAGTAGTTATCGTTGCCGATATCGCTGAGCAGGCCGCTCTTGACGTAGAAACTCTGACCAAAGGTCAGCGGGATCAGCGGCATATCGCCCAGCAGAACCTGCTCGGCCTGATGGAGGATCGCGGCACGCTTATCGAGGTCAACTTCCTCGTATGCCTGCTTGATCAGCGCGTCATAGGCGGCATTGGCGTACCCGGTCATATGGCCGTACTTTTCATCAAGATGCTGATGACCCTCCGCATCGGGAACCACGTTGTACCCGTTCCCGCTCATACCGGTTTCGGCGGAAGCAAAGCCGCACAGAGGAGCAAAGGCGTCCGGAGAAAGCATCTGATAATCCATGAGCACTGCGTCGTACGCCGCGAACGAAGCGGCATTGTAGTAGATCTCTTCTACGCCGGGAACGTTGACGATATAGGCGTTCTCGGCATCATTTCCATCGGGAATGATCTCCTGCGTCGAATAGGAATATTTCGTCAGTCGAACGCGGATATTCGGACTCAGGGATTCCCACTTTTCCTTCAGATACTGTCCGACGGCGGAGTCGGCTTCCGCAGAAGAGACCGCCAGCCGGATCGTCACGGGCCCGGTCAGATTTGCGGAGGCAAGATAGGTTGCCGCTTTTTCGGACTCGGCTTTCGTGGAGATGAGCGACGCATCCTTCGCATCGCGGAAGGTGTTGCCGCGATTTTTCCCGTTTATCACGCCGTCCGAAACAAAGCCGTCCGCCGGCGTCGCAAACGTGATGCGCTCCACGATCTCCTCACGGCTGATCACGGCCGAGAGAGCAAGACGCAGATTTTTGTATCCTTCCGCCCCGAGTGCCGCGAGCAGGGCGTTGCCTTCATTCAGATTGAAGAGAACCGAAGAGGTCGAAAGCAGTCCGTCGGTCGTTGCCTTCTTCTTATACTCGGCGCGCATCGAAAGCGGCATATCGCACAGGAGGAAGACGGTATTGTTTTCAAGCCGTTCGGCCAGCGTCTCAAAGCTGTCTTCTGACCAGGAAGTGACCATCTGATAGGGACGGACGCTCTCCTTCAGCGACTTATAGGTGACCTCCCCTTCGTTCTCGCTCTTGAGGCGGTGATAGTAGCGGTTTCTTTCCAGGGTGAACTGCTTGACGTTCAGGTTATCGAGCGTGCTGACGCGGAACGGCCCGTTCGTCACAATCGTGGCGGACATTCTGCCCCAGTAATTCTCCGCATTTGCCACGATAGAGGAAGGGATCGGAGAAAGCGCAAGGCTCGTCAGTTTCCGCAGGAACGCATCGTAGTCGATCTCCACGACCTCACCCTTCTCATCGTAATGGTTACGGAAGGTGATCGACAGGAGTTTTGCGCTCTCGGCCGTTACGCGGAAGTCGCCTTCCACAGAAGTGAGCTCGCCGTTTTTGACTTCCAGCGCCCCCTCGATATCATAAAGGAGCGGCGCGGCCTGGCTCTTGGTGGCGGGATCAATGATCCGCTGCCACGCCTTCACCACGTCATCCGCCGTGACCTGCGTGCCGTTGCTCCAGGAAGCATCACGCAGGGTGATCTCCATCTGGTAGAGTTTCTTTTCTTTATTGCGCACGATCTTATAACTCTCGGCAAGCGCATTCTGCACCCGACCGCCGTTATCAAGACGGAACAGCGGCTCGAACAAAAGGCTCAGCGCCCGTGCGGCATCGTCGTCGACCAAGGCGTACAACGGGTCAAACTGGAACTGCTCGCCCACGAAATAGGCCTCCACGACTGCCCCTTCGTCATTGTTATTTTCACAGGAGGAAAACAGGAAGCAGGCGGATGCCATCATGACGACAGCCAAGAAAACAGAGAACACTTTCTTCATAATCGGACTCCTCATGCAGAGCATAAATATTGAGTATATTATAGCATTCTTTATTTTTTTTCGCAACTCTTTTTTCCCGGCAACCGCAGTAATCGTGCATCTGCACAACAGCCTCCCCAGAAAATTGTGCAAATTGTTCACTGCTCTTCCATGCTTTTAGGAAAAAAACGCCTTTTTCGGTATGTGCACGCCATCCGGGAGGCATACTGTACCGTGTAGGCCGAGGGCCGGAAGGAAAGTAACCGAAAAGGAGATCAGCATGAAAAACACCGAAGAACAGGGCTATGCCCCGCGCACCGACCTGGCCTGTGAAAGAATGAAGGCGGATACGGCGCTTCCCGGCGCGGAATATACAGAGGAGGAACGGGAGGGCTTTTGCATCTCGCGTCTGCGGATCACCGATGCGGAAGCGGCCGCCTCGATCGGCAAGCCCGAGGGAAATTATCTGACGCTCTCGCACCCCCCGTTCTGGCAGATGACCGAGGCGGAACTGACGTCGCTGACCGAGGTGCTCGCCGACTGCCTTTCGGAGATCTGCGGGGGAGCCGCCCCGGAAGCCTCCTCGGTCCTGGTGGCGGGGCTCGGGAACCGTTATATCACGGCGGACGCCATCGGCCCCGAGACCGTGCGGCAGGTCTTTGCCACCCGACATCTCAAACGCGAGGATCCCGGACTCTTTGACCGTTTTGCTACAACCGAACTTGCCCTGCTCGCACCGGGCGTCATGGCACAGACCGGTATTGAGACCGAGGCGGTGATCGAGGCAGTAAAGGAAAAGATCTCTCCCGCGCTCATCATTGCCGTGGATGCCCTGGCGGCAAGATCTTTTTCGCGCCTCGGGGCGACGGTCCAGCTTTCCGACACCGGGATCCGCCCCGGCTCAGGCATCGGGAACGCGCGTTCGGCCCTCGACCGGGAAAGCCTCGGGATCCCGGTCATCGGGATCGGGATCCCCACGGTAGTCGACTCTGCCACGCTGGTGCTGGACGTACTCGAAAAGGGAGGGCTGACCGAGATCCCCGACGGCGTCCGCGAGGTGCTGGAAAGCGGTGATTCCTTTTTCGTGACGCCGCGGGAGGGCGACGTTGTGACCGAGCGCGCCTCCACCCTTTTGGCCGATGCGCTGAACCGTACCTTCAGCCGCGGTTTTTTCGTCGCCGAATGACCCGCAGAGGCTCCCGGGCCGTCATTTCTCAAAGGAAAGACGCATTTTCCCGAATTTATGCATAATTTGTAAATAAAACTTTTCTTTTGCGAGCAAAAATCGATCCATGCATCGTTTTTATGCATATTCCTTCGTTTCCCTTCATAGGAATGTAGCAGACAGCCGTCAGATTGAGGAGGAACGAAATGGCGAATACAACGATCTATCAGGATATCGCAAAGCGGACGGGCGGCGATATCTATCTTGGGGTGGTCGGTCCTGTCCGCACCGGGAAATCAACCTTTATTAAAAAGTTTATGGAAAGTGCCGTGATCCCGATGATCAGCGACGGAAACGACAGGACGCGTGCCATCGACGAATTGCCGCAGTCCGGCTCCGGAAGGACGGTCATGACGACCGAGCCGAAGTTCGTTCCCGACGAGGCGGTACGCATCACCGCAGGCGACAGCACCGACCTTCGGGTCCGGCTCGTCGACTGCGTCGGTTATCTTGTGCCCGGCGCCCTTGGGGAACAGGAGGAGGGGGAAGAGCGCATGGTGCATACCCCGTGGTCCGAAGAGCCCCTTCCCTTCCGTCAGGCCGCAGAGCTGGGAACGCACAAGGTCATTACCGAACATTCCACCATTGCGGTGCTCGTCACGACCGACGGTACCATCGGGGATATCCCCCGCTCTGCCTATACCGAGGCTGAGGAGCGCGTAGCGCACGAACTGACGGCATCCGGAAAACCCTTTGCCGTGATCCTGAACTCGGCTTATCCGGGAAGCGAGGAAGCGATCGGGCTGGCCTATGAATTGGAAAGAAAGTACCGCGCGCCGGTCGCTCTCGTCAACTGCACCGAAATCAATGGGGAAGATGTTTCTCATATTCTGGAACTGATCCTCGGTCAGTTCCCGGTACGCGAACTTCTCTTCCGGATCCCGAAATGGGGGGCTTCCCTGCCCGAAGAGCATCCCCTGCGCGAATCGATCCGGAAATTTGTGGATACGATGGCCGGCGACATCACGCGCATGGGAGATATCCGCGCCGCCCTGGCCAAGGAGGAGACGGGAGAGAACATCCGTTCCTGCACATTGGACGGCATCAACGCGGGGGAAGGCACGGCCGTGCTCGACGTCACCTTATTGCCCGAACTCTATTTCCGCGTTCTTTCCGAACTGACGGGCATGGAGATCCCTGACGACGCGGCTCTTTTCTCGGCTATGCGGGAACTTTCGCAGATCCGGGAAGCCTACGACAAGGTCGCCACCGCTCTCCGCGAAGTCGAGACCGGCGGCTACGGCATCGTCATGCCGGGCATCGACGACCTGCACCTCGAAGAACCGAAGATCATCAAGCAATCCGGCGGATACGGGGTAAAACTGAAAGCATCCGCCCCCTCGATCCACATGATCCGCGCGGATATCGAAACCGAGATCAATCCGGTCGTGGGCACCGAACAGCAGTCCGAAGAACTGATCCGCAGCATCCTCTCGGGATTCGAAGAGGACCCGCGCAGCCTTTGGGAATCCAATATGTTCGGCAAACCGCTCTATGAACTCGTCAACGACGGTCTGCGCTCCAAACTCGCTCATATGCCGGAAGAATCCCGCGGTCGCCTCGGAAAAACGCTGGAACGGATCATCAACGAAGGGAGCGGAGGGCTTATCTGCATCCTGCTGTGACGAAAAGCCACCCGAAGACCTCGGGTGGCTCGTTTTATGTGCAAAGTTCGGTTTACAAAGACTCCTTTTCCCTCAGAGAAGCAAGGAGTTCAAGAAATTTTTCGGCCGACTCTTCGGGCGTTCCGTCGTTATCGAAGCAGTAATCGTAAGCGTAGTTCTCCACGCCGTCGTCGGATGCGTTCCCGTAGGTATGGGGAGGCAAGCGCCTGTCGGCGCGGATGAGGAGCGTATAGACCTTCCCTTCCGCCCGACCGACGAATTTTTCTATCTCTTTCGGCTCCCGGATATGGATGAAGAAGACATCGTCCCCGCCGGCAAGGAATTCGCGGTAGCGCGCAAGCCCCCACACGGTCGGGAAATCGTTATAGGCGATCGTCAGTTCCTTCAACCCCGCGAGAAACCGGCGCGCCCTGTCGTCTTTTTCTCCCTTCCAGCCGCACCGCGCGGCGATCTCTTTAATCGGGGTGATCGAAGAAACGTTGCGCACGGCATATTTTCCGGCCGCCGCCGCGCATAGCATATCCTTTCCGACACCGCCGCGCCCGTTGATGACAAATGCGAGTTTTTTCATGGTCGTTTTCCTTCTTTCCGGCTGGTGGACACGCCCCGACCGTCATGCGGCCGGGATTCGTGTCGCGAAGAGTTCCTGTCCTATTATATATCCCGCGGCAGCGCCTGTCAAGCATCAGGGGCGCGGCATTTCAAAAGAAAAGATCCCGGATATCCAATATCCGGGATCAGTGGGGTGAGTAATGGGAATCGAACCCATGACCTCCAGGGCCACAACCTGGCGCTCTAACCAACTGAGCCATACCCACCGTATAAGGATGCAGGCCGCATCCTTATGGCGTACCTTGGGGGATTCGAACCCTCGACCTACTGCTTAGAAGGCAGTTGCTCTATCCAACTGAGCTAAAGGTACAAACCGATGGACCGCAACGGTAGTTATTATAGCAAACCGAAAATACTTTGTCAAGGGCTTTCAGAAAAAAATGAGTCCGAAAGTCAAAGAAAACGGGAAGCGACGATTCAGCCGCAGATCAGTCTGACTCCCTCAATCGCTACCACGGTCAGCACGGTTCCCGGCGCATAAGAACCTCCCCCGAGCGCACGCGCCGCAAAAAGCATTCCGTCCAGTTCGACCTGCCCGCGGACGCCGAGCGTATCGATCTCTTCGGTCACGGTACAGCGGCGGCCGATCATGGCCTCCATGGCCGTCAGCGGTTTTTTTCGGCCGAAGAAATAAAGGTAGAGGGCGAAGACTGCGGATATCGAGAAGAAAACGATGAGTTGCGCCCACTGCTCCACGGCCGGAAAAAGCGTGAGAAAAAAGGCAACTAGCGCCCCGGGCGCAAAAGTAAGAAAACGGAGCCGTGCCGTGACGACGGTGCTCAGCACCGAAAGCAGAAAGATCGCCAGGAAAAGCCAAAACATCGTACTCATGAAACAACCTCTTTTACTGATTCTCATTCATTGTATCATAGATTTTCAGCAAAGTAAAGTTCTTTCGCAGATTTTCCTTTCCCCCTTTCTTCGGGTGCCGCACGAAGCTGCGTTTCTATTTGGGAAAATAATACTTGACAAAAATGTCGTTTTGGAGTAAAATGTCTGTATTGCGCTGAGATTCAACCAAAATTTGCGAGGTGTTTTGTATGCGGATGATCAATAATCTGAAGGCGGAACCGCCCATTTTCTATGACGATTTCCGTCATATGATTTCCGTCACCGGAGAAAAATACGGTGACAAGATCTTTGCGGAATATGACGAAAAAGGTGAACGCAAATCGCGTACCTATGCCGAAATGGTGGAAAATGTCGCCGCACTCGGTACCGCACTGTATGCCGCGGGGCTGGCCGGAAAACGCATTGCCCTGATCGGGGATACGCACCCCCTCTACCTGATGTCTTATATTTCCCTGCTCTCCACCAACAGCGTGGCCATCCCGATGGACAAGGAGCTGTCACCCGAGCAAGTGGTCTCCTTCCTCCGTTATGCGGAGGCGGACGGCGTGATCTACACGCCCTCGATGAATGCACTTTTCCGCCGGCCGGAGTTCGATTTTCTGTCGGTCCTGATTCCGATCTGCCCCGATGAAGAGGATACCCCCTCCGAGCGGCTGATCCCGATGGCGGAGATGCTCGACCGGGGCCGCGAGGCCATCGTGGCGGGGGACGATCGGTTTGCCGCAACGCCGCTGGATATGGACAAATGCAGCGTTCTGCTTTTCACCTCCGGCACAACCGGAACCAGCCGCGGCGTGATGCTCTCGCACCGCAACCTGATCTCCGCGCTGAATGCGTCCACGCATTCGATGGCTTACGGCGATACCGCGACCTTCGTTTCGGTGCTTCCGATCCATCATACCTATGAAATGATGTGCGGAGAACTCGGCGTGATGGCCATCGGCGGCTCGATGCTGGTCAACGACAGCCTCAAGCACGTTCTGAAGAACTTTGCTTCCTATAAGCCGAACACGCTGATCCTCGTGCCGCTCTTTCTCGAGACGATGCACAAGCGCATCTGGGACGAGGCGCGTCGGCGGGGCCTGGAGAAAAAACTCCGTCTCGCCATGAAAGTAAACACCATCCTGCTGAATCTCGGCATCGATCGCCGCCAGAAACTCTTCGGTCAGGTGACAGGGGCCTTCGGCGGGAAGCTGACCTCGATCGTTTGCGGCGGAGCGCCCGTCAACCCCGAGATCATCAAAAATTTCTACCACTTTGGTATCACGGTGCTGGAGGGGTACGGCATCACCGAATGCGCGCCGCTCGTTTCGGTCAATTCTCCCGGAAAGGTCCGATTCCATTCGGTCGGTACGCCGGTATACGGTTGCACCGTCAAGACCGATGCGGAGGACGGCGTCTCGACCGGGGAGATCCTCGTCAAAGGGCCGAACGTGATGATCGGATACTACAAGGATCCCGAGGCGACCGCCGCAGCCTTCACCGAGGACGGTTTCTTCCGTACGGGGGACATCGGGCATATCGACGGGGACGGGTACATCTATCTGACCGGGCGCAAGAAAAATATCATTATCCTTTCGAACGGCAAGAACATCTACCCCGAAGAGATTGAAGAATACCTCAGCGACCTGTCGATGATCTCCGAGTCGGTCGTGCTGGGACGCCGGAAGGGGAATGAAGAAGTGGCCATCACTGCCATCATTGTTCCCAATATGGAAGACCCCGCGCTGGTGGGAAAAACGCCGAGTCAGGTGTACGACGCCGTCCGGGAGGCCGTCACGGCCGTGAACCGGCGTCTCCCTTCTTTCAAACACATCGCCGATATCGAGATCCGCTACGAGGAGTTTGAAAAGACCTCTTCTCGCAAGATCAAACGCTATCTGGTGAAGTGATATATATCCCGCACATATTTTAGGAGGAAATACCATGTTTGAAAAAGTAAAGAATCTGTTGGTGGAAGAACTGCGCATCGAGGAAGAAAAGATCACCCCCGAAGCGGCTCTGGCCAACGATCTCGGCATCAACTCGCTGGAGCTGGCCGACCTGATCCTTCTCTGCGAAGAGAAATTTAACATCTCGATCGACGATGAGGATCTGCATAAGTTCGTTACCGTCGGAGATGTGGTCGCGTACTTAGAGGAAAAGAGTGCGTGAACCCACGACCCGCAAAAAAAGGGCTGTCCTCACCGTGCGCGGTGACGGAGGCCCTTTCTTTTTCGGTTCTTTCGGTTCCGATCGGCTTCGGGATCGCCCGGCAGTTTCTTTCCCGGTCTTCTTCCGGCAGATCGTCTCAGAGCGAAACCAACGTAACGTCCTCGTGCTCCCCGTCCAGTTCGGGGTCGGAAAAAAGTCCCGGGAACTTTTCGCTCAGATAGATGACCGCCGGAGCTTCGGGTTGGATCTTTTCGCCGGGAATGAAGAGCGTCAGTTTCCCTTCCCGCTTCAGTACCGAGAGCGTCTGCCGCAGGAGCAGGCGCAGGGACGGCGGACAGTGCGCGTGAGAGATCTTGAAAACGCGATCGCCGCGGGCACGGGCAGAAGCCACGATAAAGCGCGCCTCTTTGCGGACGGCATCCTCCCCGAACGGCTGGGGCGAAACGGTATAGGTCTTCATGTTCTCTCCTCCTCACGTTTTATCCGGCAGGGTTATTGTAGCACAGCACCGTACCGGCTGTCAAGTCTTGTCGGGGGAGCACTTTCCCTGTTGACAAAACCTCGTCCCCGTGTTATACTTTTTTCGTGTTTCCGTTTTTGATCGCGCGGCCGTACACCGGCGCGCTCAGGAACGCTTTTTATTCGTTTTTACGGAGGAAGTTATGGAAAAGAGTCAAGCCCCTGTCACAGAGCCCTGCGAGGCATTGCCGCTGGGCCTTACGTCCGAAGAAGTCCGAAGGGAGACCGAAGCCGGTCACGTCAACGTCACCAAGGAAAAGAGCGGAAAAAGCTATCTCCGCATCGTGACCGATAACCTCTGCACTTTCTTCAACCTCGTCTGGGCCGTCATCGCCATCCTGATGATCTCGCTCGGCAGTTACAGTAACCTCACCTTCCTGTTCGTGATCATCCCGAACGTGCTGATCGCCATCATCCAGGAATGCCGGGCCAAGCACACGGTGGAAAAACTCTCGGTCACGACCGACCCGCGCGCCTCCGTTGTCCGGGACGGAGAACTCCGCACCGTCAACGCAGAAGAACTCGTCCCCGGGGACGTGATGAAGATCGAGGTCGGCCAGCAGGTGCTTTCCGACGCGGTCGTCGTCAGCGGCCTGGCCGAAGCCAACGAAAGTATGCTGACCGGTGAATCCGACGCCATCAAAAAAACCGAGGGAGATCGCGTGCTGGCCGGCAGTTATCTCGTCAGCGGATGCATTTACGCCCGGGTGGTGAACGTCGGGCGCGACAATTACGTACATAAGATCGAAAAAGCCGCCAAGAGCTTCAGGGCTCCCGCCTCCGATCTCTTCCGAGATCTGAACCGCCTGCTCCGGTATATCGCCATCCTGATGGTGATCTTCATCATCCCGCTTTATCTCACCAATCTGAAGTCGCTTCCCGTCGCCGGGAGCATCCAGCAGACAAGCGGCGCCGTCATCGGCATGATCCCGGCCGGGATTTATCTGCTCGTCACCGTAACGCTGACGCTCAGCGTCATCAGTCTTGCCTCCAAAAAGACGCTGGTGCAGGATATGTACTCGATCGAAATGCTGGCGCGTGCCGACGTAGTCTGCCTGGATAAGACCGGCACGATTACAGACGGCACGATGTGCGTTTCCGACCTCTGTCCGCTCGGAGAGCGGAGCGAGGAGGAACTGCGCCGGATCATCGCCAATCTGGAAGGCGCGGAGGAAAGCCTGAACGCCACCTCCCGCGCGCTGGTGGAGGCCTACGGGACCGCCCGGGACGGGGAGATCGAAGAGCGCATTCCCTTCTCCTCTGCGCGCAAATATTCCGCTCTGTCGATCGCCGGCTTCGGTTGCTTTTCGATCGGAGCGCCGCATTTCGTCCGTTGCCCCGTCTCCAAAGAACTGGACGAAAGGATCGAAGCCTACGCCCGGGAAGGAAAGCGCGTCCTTCTGCTTGCGGAACATCCCACCATCCGCGAAGAAGGCCGTCCGCTCGCACTGATCGCCGTGACCGACCGCATCCGTCCGAACGCCAAGGAAACCATTGAAAACTTCCAGAGCCAGGGCGTGACCGTCAAGATCATTTCCGGTGACCACGCCGCTACCGTCTCTTCGATCGCCGGGCGGGTCGGCGTCCTCGGCAGTGAGAATTATATCTCCTGCGAAGGACTCACCGATGAAGAACTCGAAGCCGCCGCGGAAAGCCATGCCGTCTTCGGCCGTGTGACCCCCGAGCAAAAGGTCCTGCTGGTCAAAAAACTCAAATCGTTGGGACATACCGTCGCCATGACGGGGGACGGCGTCAACGATACGCTCGCCCTGAAAGAAAGCAACTGCGCCATTGCCATGGCCGAGGGGAGCGAGGTCGCCCGCAAAGTCTCGCAGATCGTCCTGCTGAACTCGGATTTCGCCACGCTTCCCGACGTTGTGCGCGAAGGGCGCCGCTGTATCAACAACGTCCGCCAGTCCGCCACGCTCTTTCTGATGAAAACGCTCATGACCATCGGCCTGACGCTCTACACCATCATCGCTTCGCTCTTCACCAATCCCATTTATCCCTTCCAGCCCAAAGGGACGGTTCCGCTGGAATTCTTTGTGATCGGGATCGCCTCGGTTCTTCTGGCGCTTGAGCCGAACAACAAACGGATCGAAGGTTCCTTCCTGAAATCGGTCATTCTCCGCAGTTTCCCGAGCGCCGTTGCCCTGCTTTTCCCGCTTCTGGCTCTCAGCGTTCTGCATACTGCCGGCGTCTTACCGGATGTGGACATCTATCAGGCGCTCTCGCTCCTTTCGGTCACGCTGGCAGGCTTTGTGAACCTCGTAGCCGTCTGTATTCCGTATACGAAGTTCCGCCTTCTCGTCGTGGTTGCCATGGGAGCCGGTCTTGCCGTTGCCGCCCCGCTCTCGATCCTCTTGCTCCGGGATATGTTCTCGGTCGCCTGCCTCTCCTCCGCCATGCCGGAGGCTCTTCTCGTGGCGGGAGGCAGTATGCTCTTCGCCGCGGCCGTACAAACGGTTTGCCTTCTCGTCAAGCGGAGAGCGCAAGCCCGCCCCCAAGCCGTCTGATTCTCTGTTTTCCGGAACCGCCCTTCCTTCGGGAGGAGCGGTTCTTCTGCTCTTTCTTCGTTTTTGTGTACAGGCGTTTCTTCATCAGATCGCCGTTTGTTAAAAATCAACAATTACAGCTTGTCTTTTTCCCCCTTCTGCCCCTTGATTTCGTGCGAAAAATGTGTTACACTGAAATTAAATACATATTGTGAGGTGTTTTATGAGATCGCGCATTCGCTTTTTGTTCGTATGCCTGGCCCTGCTCGGCGCACTGCTTCTGCTTGCCGGATGTAACCTAGACTTCGGCTCCGAAACGACCGCTGATCCCGGCACCACCACAAATCCGGGAACGACTACCGTCCCGGCAACGACCACTACCCCGGCAACGACCACTACCTCGGCAACGACCGAGGCTCCCCCGGTGACGACCGAACCGCCGCGGGAATATGAAGAGGCCTACGTCTTTGACGGCAACCTCACCCCCTATCAGGTGCTGGTCGAAGATGAAAAATACCGTGCCGCACAGGAAAAACTCTCTGCCGGATCCGGCATGACCGCCACGGATACTGCATCCGGGTACCTTGTTCGCCTCGGCAATGAGGACGGATTGGCCGCCGGAGATTATCACATCTATTTTGATAAGACCGATATCCGCATCTCGGCATCCGACGCCACGGGGGCCAACGCCGCCGTAGACGCCTTCCTCTCTTATCTGAAGAACGGGAAACTGACGATGAATCAATACGTACATATTCTCCACCGGGCCACCGCTCCGGCTGACATCACCTCTTTTGCCGATTACAAGACGCGGACCGAGCTCGTCGGTACGACCGACAAAGATCCTCTCACCTATAAATACGACGAGGAGATCATCTTCCGCCTCCAGCTTCATCATATTACCTCGATCAACGCCACGCAGAGCGATACTCAAAAGACCTGTCATACCTGGGAGCCGGCCGGATGCCACACCTTCTCGTATACCGTGATCGCCGACGACACCGATGAAACGCTGACCGGAACCGTTTCGGGCGAAAGCGGGGAATTCATCATCACGATCCCCGCCACCTTCACCCGCAA
This sequence comes from uncultured bacterium, assembly GCA_949282345.1. Lineage (GTDB taxonomy): Bacteria > Bacillota > Clostridia > Oscillospirales > CAG-272 > UBA1740. The sequence continues at coordinate 28,660 of CASDOQ010000015.1, forward strand.
TCCCGGCTCGGTTCGTCTTTCGGTGAACGTGCTGGATGCCGACGGGAAGAAGATCTCCTGCCTCTACCGCAGCGGCGTCAACGGAACGAAGACCAATTCGAGTTACAGCTCCTACGTCGGCGGTGCCATCGTAGAAGCCGAAAAGATCGACACCTCGCTTGATCTTGACGCAGATACGTTCCGGGAATTCTGGGAAGAGCGTATCAGCGAAGTTGTGAAATGCAACCCGACCCTCGTCCTGCTTGACGTCGACGGAAGACATAACTATTTCCATATCAGCAAAGCCGATAAAGAATACCTGGAAAAGACGATCGAGGCTTATGAAAAGCAAAGCCTCAGCCCGCCCGTCACCAGAAGCAACATCGATACGCTTCTTGCCAACTACGACATTTTTGAAGTTTTCCTGCGGGCGCCGGGAGACTATCCCGCCGTCGCTTACGTCACCGTCCCGAAGGGAACCGAGCCCAACAGTCTGCCGATCTCGGTCACGCTGAACTCCTACAGCGTCCGTGGGCCTTACGGCATCGGTTGCAGCGGTAGCTCGATCCAGATCTCGCTCAGCCCGATCGGGATGCCCGGTATTTATTACCGGGACGGCGAGTATACTTTCCCGCAGTTTGACTGCGCGGACACCAAGGGTTACGGCGTGACCGCGTCGGATTATGACCATCCCGAACGCGCCTATCTCGCCCGGATGCTCCAGCGCAATATTCAGATGCTTCGCTTCATGACGGCGGGCAATGCGTATATCGCACAAGAGAGCTTGGTTCTTGACGAAGAGGAAGCCGCCGCATTTACCGCACTGCGCGCGGCCTATAACGGTAAGATCATATTCACTCAGGGCGGAAGCATGGGAGGCTTCCAGAACGTAGCCACCGCCGCGCTGACCACCCTCTCGGGTGCGGACAAGAAAGGAAATCTGGTCACCCCCGTGAAGGGAACCGTCCTCTCGATGAATTTGCGTTGTCCCTGGATGTGTGACCCGGTCGCCATGGCCGGCAGAACCGATCGGATCGCCGGGCAGGGAACCCGTGTCAGCACGGGAGAGCTGGTAATTGAAAATTACGCCCTTTTCGATACGGTTCTGTTTGCCCGTTTGCTCCCCGCCGGTTGTGAAGTCGTTCTGTGGGGCGGCTTTGCCGATACGACCTGCCCCTCCACCGGGATCATTGCACTGTGGAACAATCTCAAAGTAAAGAAAACTTTGTATATGAGCCAGAACATGGACCACTCTGCCGATCGTCCGATGACCTTTATCACCGTGACCCGGGATGCCGAAGCGCAATAAGATCTACTCGATGCAAAAACCGTCTGCCCTCGCGGCAGACGGTTTTTCTTTACAGAACGGCTTTTGCAAAACGGCCGCGGCGGAAGACCCCGGTGACGGTCACGGAGCGGGTTTGTCCCCCGTCCGCGCGCAAAGAAAAAACGGAGAGCATTTAGGGCTCTCCGTTCTGGTGCTCCTGCGGAGACTCGAACTCCGGACACCTTGATTAAAAGTCAAGTGCTCTACCGTCTGAGCTACAGGGGCATTCACACGCCTCATAATGATAGCACAGGCGGCGGAATTTGTCAAGGGATTTTTCAAACTTTCTCGGTCTTCTTGAGAAAAAAGGGCCGTGGAGAGGCGATGGATCCGAAAAAGCCGCCAAGGCGGGCCGACCGTTCGGCAAACGCCGACGGTCAGCCGCAAAAAAGCGCGAAAGAATGCCCGGCACGGCCGATCCTCAAAGCCCGAAGGTCCCGCCGTGAAAAAGCGAAGATTCGATCTTCAAGAGGCGGTTGTACTTGGCCACCCGCTCGCTCCGGCAGGGGGCGCCTGCCTTGATCAGTCCACCGCCGGCCGCCACCGCCAGGTCGGAAAGCGTCGTATCTTCGGTCTCGCCGGAACGATGGGACAAAATATACCGATATCCGTTCCGGGCGGCTCTGTCGATCACGCGCAAGGTCTCCGTCAGCGTGCCGATCTGATTCGGCTTGATGAGGATGGCGTTGGCGGCGCGTGCGCGGATCCCGCGTTCCAGCCTTTCCTCGTTTGTCACGAAGAGATCGTCCCCCACCAAAGTCACCCGACCGCCGATCGCACGTGTCAACGCGCTCCAGCCGGAAAAATCCTCTTCGCCGAGCCCATCCTCCAGAGAAAAGATCGGATATTTCTTCGTCAGCGACCGCCAGTAGGTGATGAGTTCCTCTGTCGAATACCGCTTTCCTCTTTTCGGGAGCAGATAGCCCTCTCCCTCGGGGGCTACCCATTCCCCGGCGGCGGCGTCCAGCGCGATCCGCACCCGCCCGGTATCGTACCCCGCACGGCGGATCGCCTCGCACAGAAGTTCCAGCGCGGCTTCCTCGCCGTCAAGATCGGGCGCATATCCGCCCTCGTCTCCTACAGCCGTTGCCAGATGACGCTCCCGTAAGATCGTACCGAGCGTGTGGTAGATCTCACTCCCCATCCGCAAGGCTTCCGTGAAGCTCTCCGCCCCCACAGGGACCAGCATGAATTCCTGTATGTCCAGGTTGTTATCCGCATGAGCGCCGCCGTTCAGAACATTCATCATGGGGATCGGCAAACGGCAGGCCCTGGCTCCGCCGAGATACGAAAAGAGCGGAAGACCCAGTGCGCAGGCCGCGGCACGGGCGGCCGCCAGTGAGACAGAAAGGATGGCGTTTGCCCCCAGTTTGCTCTTGTCCTGCGTTCCGTCCAGAAGGATCATCGTTTCGTCCAATTCGGTCTGAGCCAGAACGTCCATCCCCGAAATAGCAGGCGAAATGATCTTATTGACGTGGTACACCGCCTCCAGAACGCCGCGCCCGCCGTAGCGGGACGAGGTGCCGTCCCGAAGTTCCAACGCTTCGTAGGTGCCTGTAGAAGCGCCGGAAGGCACGCTGGCCGTCCCCACGCATCCGTTGCTGAGAAAGACCGTGGTCTCAACCGTCGGATTCCCGCGGGAATCCAGTATTTCACGTGCGCCGGCACGCACGATCTGTATTTTGCTCATAAAATTCCTCCGATACCGAGATATTGCCAGTATACCCAAAGAAACGCCGGCACATACCCATGAACGGCGGCGGTCGTCTTTACATATACTGGAAAGAATCTCTCTTTTCCAAGGAGGTACTGATGAAAATCTACCGTGCTACTGCGCATGACTGTCTGCGGGACGTTGCCCGGACGTTGGGGATCTCCCCTCTCCGGCTTTGCGAGATCAACCGACACGCGCCGGACGATATTCTGTGCGAGGGGGAGGCCATAGCCGTACTTCCCGCCGCCGCCACCTACATTGTCAAAAGCGGAGACGACCTGCGGGGACTGTCCCGCCGGTTTCACCTTCCGCTTTACCGGCTCTATCAGCAGAATCCGGCCCTCGGCGGGCGCGAGGAGATCTACCCCGGACAAACGCTGACCCTCTCCCTGACCGACCAGCCCGAAAACGCGATCTCGGTCGTCGGGTTTTCTTCCCCCGGCGACCTCGGCGAACTTCCCCGGCTTCTTCCCTATCTGACTTATCTCGTTCTCTGCGGCGGAGGGATCGACGGAGAATACGACTGCACCGCCGAAACGAAGCAAGCCATCCGGCAGGCACGGGCGGCCTCGGTGATGCCGCTTCTCGGCATTTCGGGAAGCGGAGAGCGCGACGGCGAAGCCGAAGAGCGGGAAAAACTGACGGCTCTGCTCAGCGATCCGAAAAAATGCGAGGCCTTTGCCGGGAGGCTAACTGCCGCTCTCGGTCACGGGGGCTATGGCGGCGTATATCTCGATTTTTCCTTTCTCCCCCCCGAAGCCGAAGAGGCCTATACCGCTTTTGTGATCTGGCTCCGGCGGCGGTTGCGGTCGGTGGGAGCCATTCTCCTCGTCGGGCTTTGCCCGCGCAGTGAAAAAAGCGTCTCGCTCTCTCCCGGACAGAATTACGAAAAGATCGGCAGAGCCGCCGGCGGCGTGCTTTTAGAGACCTACGATCTGCTTTCTCCCGGAGAAGGCGCCGCTCCCGCCTGTCCGATCGACCGTCTTTCGGACTGCCTTGAATACGCCTGCGCCCGCATCCGTCCTTCCAAGATCTTTCTCGGTCTGCCGTTCTGCGGCTCCTGCTACACGCTGTCCGTTCCGGGAAATCCCATACATCCAGAACCCGAGGAATGCCGTCGCATGATCGCTGAGCACGGCGCAAAGATCGCCTTTGATCCCTTAGCGCAGGTGCCGTACGCCGCCTTTTCCGAGAACGGACTGGAAAAGATCCTTTATTATGAGGATGCCGAAAGTCTCTTGGAAAAACTCATACTGGCGGCGCGCCACCGCATCGCGGGAATCGGGCTCTATCCTCTCACTTCCTGTGATCCCGCCATGCTTTCGATGCTTTCCGCCGTCTTTCGTATCGTGAAAGCCTACGGTTGCTGAGAGCGCCCGCCCGGGGCCGATTCTTGCCGGGATGGCAGAAGCCCCTCGGAGAACCTCCCCTCTTTGCGCGAAAGCCCCGCCGTCCTATGACGGCGGGGCTTCTGTTTTCGGGAAATGCCCGGCTATTTAGAAAATCAGTCTTCCGGCGGGAGTGAAAAAGCGCGCAGGCTGTTCCGATAGAGCTGTGCACCGAGTGCCTCGGTACTCATCCCGTAGAGCTCTGCCAGGGCGGAAAGGATCAAGGGAAGCCGCCCCGAATGGTTCAGCGTTCCGCGATACGGGTCGGGGCATAGATACGGGCAATCGGTCTCTATCAGGATGCGTTCGGGCGGCAGAGCAACCGCTACGGCACGCACCCGCGCCGCGTTCTTGAAGGTCACGGTTCCCGAGAACGAGATGTAGTATCCGGCTTCGATCAGTTCGCGGGCGCTTTCCGCGCTCCCGCTGTAACTGTGCAGGATCCCGCGCACCCCGGGGAAGGCTGCCAGCATTTTCAGTACGTCGCCGTGTGCATCCCGGTCATGTACCGAAACCGGCATCGAAAGCCGTTCCGCCATGGCGAGCTGTTCCCGGAAGAAGAAGAGCTGTTTTTCTTTCTCGGTATCTTCATAATGATAATCCAGCCCGATCTCCCCGAGCGCCACCGCCCGGGAGGCGGGGTCGAGCAGAAGCGTTTCGATCTCGGAAAGCGCGGCATCGGCATCCGAAAGGCTCTGACAGTCGGTCGGGTGAATCCCGATGGCCGTCAGCATACCGGGATGACGCGCGGCCTGGGAGATCGCCAGACGGGAGGTGGCGGGGGAAGTCCCCACGTTGACGATATGGGGGACTTCCCCGGTCAGGAGACGGTCGAGCAGCGCATCGGTTCCGCCCTCCCCCAATTCTTTTCTGAAGCGCTCGTCCCAGTAATGCGCGTGCGTATCGAAAAGGCGCATCAGCGGATCCGTTCACCGAGAGGGGTCTCTGGGTCAAGAAATACCACGCGCACCTGCTCTTCCCCGGAGGCGAGCAGCATCCCGCGGCTTTCGACTCCGCAAAGTTTGGCGGGGGCGAGATTCGCCACCACGACAACGGTCTTTCCGATCAGCTCGTCGGGCGTATAGAATTTTGCGATCCCCGAAACGATCTGCCGCTTCTCGTAGCCGAGATCAACCTGAAGTTTCAGCAATTTTTTTGCCTTCGGCACCGGCTCGCACGCAAGAACGCGGGCTGACCGCAATTCCACCTTTCCGAAATCCTCAATTCCGATCTCGGGTTCTCCCGCGGGCTTTTCAGGGGTTGCTTCAGCGGCTTCAGCGGCTTGCCTCTGCTCCAGCATACGGAAGAAGGCGGCCTCGTCCACCCGGGCAAAGAGCGTTTCGGCTTCTCCGAGCGGCTGTCCGACCTTTAACGCGCCGAAGGAGGAGATCGTTTCGTATGCGGTGACGTCGGTGCCGAGCTGAGCAAAGATCTTCTCTGCCGTGCCGGGCAGATACGGGGTCAGTAGCACGGCCGCCGCGCGGATGACCTCCAGGAGGTTGTAAAGAACCGTCCCGAGCCGCTCGCGCTTTTCGGGATCCTTGGCAAGCGCCCAAGGCATCGTTTCGTCAATATACTTGTTCGCGCGCCGAAGCATCGAAAAGATCTCTTCCAGCGAGTCGGCCACGTGGAAGCTCTCCATCAGGGCGCGGCTCTTTTCGATCGCCGCGGCGACCGCGGCCTTCAGCTCAGCATCCGGCCCCTCTTCGGTCCCGGGAGTCGGAACGATCCCGTCAAAATACTTTTTGGTCATGGCGTGCGTCCGGCTGACCAGATTCCCGAGGTTATTGGCGAGGTCGGTGTTATAACGGTTGATGACGTTCTCGTAGGTGATACTGCCGTCCGCCGCGTAGGGCATTTCGGCAAGCGCGAAATACCGCACGCCGTCCACGCCGAAGTCGCGCGCCAGATCATCCGCATAAATGACGTTCCCGCGGGACTTGGACATCTTGTCCGTCCCCGAATTGAACCACGGATGACCGAAGACCTTTTTCGGCAGGGGAAGATCGAGCGCCATCAGGATGATCGGCCAGTAAATGGTATGGAACCGCAAAATATCCTTCCCGATCACGTGAACATCCGCCGGCCAGTACTTACGGAAGAGTTCGGGCTGCGTCTCCAGATCGGGGTCGTAGCCGAGGGCGGTAATGTAGTTGGAAAGTGCATCGATCCACACGTAAATGATATGTTTATCGTCAAAAGGAACCGGAATGCCCCAACGGAAAGAACTGCGTGAAACGCAGAGATCCTGAAGCCCGGCGTGGAGGAAGTTGTTCAGCATTTCCTTCTTCCGCCCCTCCGGCTCAATGAATTCGACATGGTTTTCGATGTAATCGATCAGACGGTCGGCATACCGGCTCATACGGAAGAAATAGGCCTCTTCCCGGGTCTTCTGCACGGGTCGGCCACAGTCGGGGCATACGCCGCCGGCGGCCTGCGTATCAGTGAAGAATGCCTCGCAGGGCGTGCAGTACCACCCCTCGTAATATCCCTTGTAGATATCGCCTTTTTCGTAGAGTTTGCGGAAGATATGCTCCACGCTCTTCACGTGATAGTCGTCGGTCGTGCGGATAAATTTATCGTAGCTGGCACCCATCAGATCCCAGATCTTTTTGATCTGTCCCGAAACGTCATCAACGTACGCCTGCGGGGAGACCCCCGCTTCGTTGGCGAGATTTTCGATCTTCTGCCCATGTTCGTCGGTCCCGGTAAGGAAGAAAACATCCTTTCCCATCTGCCGCTGGAAACGTGCCACCGCGTCGGTCATGATGACCTCGTAGGTGTTTCCGAAATGCGGCTTACGCGAACTGTACGCAATGGCCGTGGTGATGTAAAATTTTTCTTTGTCCTGTGCCATAAAAGCCTCCTGATGAAAGAGAATTTATTTTTCCCCGGGCGGGTGGCGCAAGCAGAAATGCACTGTGCGCCGGGCGCGCCCGAGCAAGAATACGGGATAGACCGGAACGGTAGCCAGACCTCCGGTGAGGAAAATGAGGAGAACGGCCGGCAGGCCGGCCAGCGAATAGCGCATCGTCTCGCGCGGGTGGGCAGAAAAGATCCGACGCGACATTTTACTGGCCATGGCGTAACCGACCTGCGGGAAGCTGACGAGAATCGCCGGCAGGAATGCCCGCCGCGCCCGATCGCGGAAATAGAAAGGCAGAAAGGCCGTCCACGCAGCAAAAGCCGGCAGACACAAAAGATTTCCCTGTGCAGAGAGCAGGAGGGCCGGCAAAAGCCCCGCCGTCACCGAAAACCGGCGCACCGCCTGCCCAAGACCAAAAAGAACCGCTGCGCGGTGCCGAACGGGAGAGAGATAAAAGGCAGGAAGATAGGAGAGCGGTTCCTCCGCTCCCGTTACGCAGGCATACGCATACGCCGCAAGCCCGAGGTCGTAGGGGGCCAGGAGAAACGCGCTGAAAAGCGTCGAGAGCAGGAGGGTCACCCCCGCCACCGGGAAGATTCCGAACGATCGCACGAAGACCGGATAATACCCGCCGGCCGCAAGCGTCAGGGGAATGGCGAAAAAAAGCAGGAGCGAAGCAAGCCAGAATAAAGACACCGGCACGCGCAGAGAGGCGCAGGCCCGCCGGTAATTCGGATCGGCCGCCGTGCGCTTCTCCTCGCAAAGAAAAGTATTGTTTACAAAAAATGCAAAGCTCTCCATAGATTTCACCTCTTTGCAAGGCTTCCCGCAAAAGGTGAAAATTATACAGCCCCGAAAAATTTTCCGGCCGGAACACGGTTATATTACAGTATATCACATCCGGGCGCGTATTACAAGATTTTTCAAAGAAACAGAAATTTTTTGCCGGCGCCGGAGCGGGATTGACTTCCGCTCTTTTTTTTGGTATACTGTAGGTTGAATACCGAAGAAGGAGGCCGATATGCGCGAGTTTTTTCCGGCGGTTTACGGGAATCGGGAAAACCGGGCAGCCCTGGCCGCCTCACTTTTGCGGAACGCCCTGCCGCACGCGTTGATCTTTGCCGGAGAAGAAGGGAGCGGAAAGCACCTGCTTGCCGGAGAGGTGGCCGCTGCTCTCCTGTGTGAAGAAGCGGCAAATACTACCCGCCCGCTCCCCTGCGGCGTTTGCCGGAATTGCCGTAAGGCGGCCGAGGGGCTTTCGCCTGATATCACGTATCTCACCCCCGAAGAAGGAAAGAGCCGGATCACGGTCGATCAGATCCGCGCCATGCGCTCGGATATGTATCTGGCCGCCAACGACGGAGACCGGAAGGTCTATATCATCGGGGAGGCCGATGCCATGAACACCGCCGCGCAAAACGCCCTCCTGATCTCCTTGGAAGAGCCGCCCGACGGCGTTTATATCTTTCTCCTGTGCGAGTCACCCGAAGTGCTCCTTCCCACCGTGCGGAGCCGCTGCCAGCTCCTGCGGATGCAGTTGTTCGAACCCGATGCACTCTCTGCCTATCTGATCGAGAACGAGCCTCGTGCCCAACGTCTTGCGGAAGAATCCGAAGAGAAATACCGTATCCTTCTCGAAGCATCGCACGGACGGATCGGAGAGGCCAAACGCCTTCTCTCGACATCGGCGCTCGGGGTCGCCATGCGGGAAAGAGAGCTTTGCGACGCGGTGCTGAACGCCATCGGCGGACGTTCCTACGCCGCGCTCCTTACCGCCTTCTCCGCCTTCCCAGCCGAGCGGCGCGAGAGCCTTGCCGAAATGCTCACCCTGCTTTCCGACGGGGTGCGTGATCTGATCCTCATCAAGCGCGATGCCGACGTTCCCTTGACGTATTTTTATGACAGAGAAAAGGCCGCCGGGCTGTCGGAGGGGATAGGGATGCGCCGTCTGTTCAATCTGGAAGACGCCATTGACACCGCCCTTGGCGATCTTGAAAGAAACGCAAACACAACTTTGCTTTTACAGCATTTGTGTAATACCGTCCGAAAATTTTATTAATGAAAGTTTTATTGAGGTTGATAGAGATGAACGAAGAAAAAGAACCGATCGATACGGCTCAAGAGGCCGCTCCCTGCCGCCGGGAAGACCTGAAGACAGAAAACGCCGTTTCGGAAGCAGACCGCAAATCGCTTGCCGATAGCGCAGAGGATACCGCAGGCGCGGATTCCGAAAGCCGTGCCGAGGTCGCAAAAACGTTGACCGATACCCCTTCTTCCGACGGCTCCGGGACCCCCGAAAAAAGCAGCGCTTCCGATTCCTTTTTCCCGGCTGAAAAGAAGGAAAAAGCCCCCGAAGAAACCGTTGAAGTGGTGGGGGTGCGTTTTCGTTCCGCTGGGAAGTCCTACTATTTTGATCCGGGTCGGCTGAAGCTCCGCGTCGGAGATGCGGTGATCGTTGAGACGGCACGCGGCATTGAATTTGGAACCGTAAATATTGCCAACCGCCAGGTGCCGCTCAGCACCGTGACGCCGCCGCTCCGTATCGTCATGCGGCTGGCTAACGAAAATGACCGGGAACGCAACCGCCGCAACCGTGAGCAGGAGGCCGAGGCCGTCCGCATCTGCCGCGAGAAAGTGGCGCGCCATAAACTCGAGATGGATCTTGTCAGTGCGGAATACACCTTTGATAATTCCAAACTTCTCTTCTATTTTACCGCAGAGGGGCGCGTCGACTTCCGTGACCTCGTGCGCGACCTGGCCTCTACCTTTCATACGCGGATCGCACTGCGCCAGATCGGCATCCGGGACGAAGCAAAGTTCCTCGGCGGGCTCGGTGCCTGCGGTCGCCCTTACTGTTGCGCGACTTTCCTGCCCGATTTCACGCAGGTCTCGATCAAAATGGCGAAAGAGCAGAATTTTTCTCTGAATTCCGCCAAAATCTCCGGCGCGTGCGGGCGGCTGATGTGCTGTCTGCGGTATGAACACGAAAGTTACGAGGCCGCACTCAAAACCACCCCGGGTACCGGTTCGCTCGTCTCGACCCCCGAGGGCGAGGGGATCGTGATCGAAACGCGCCCGCTTTTACAACAGGTGAAGGTACGTCTCACCGACAAACCCGAAACGCCCCACCTTTTCTCGTGCGGAGAGCTTTCCGTCCTCCGCACGGCAAAGGCACAAAGACGCGAGCAGAACGCTGTGGACAAGAACGCCTCGCCCGCCGCTGAAGAAGAAACGCAAGAGCGTGAAAAAAGGAACGGAAAGGGCGTTGACCTATCTTCCGAAATGCCCGACAATCAGCCCGGGAGCCGTACCGGGAACCAATCCGAAGGTCGGCAGAACGGCCGATCTGATCACCGCGGGGAAAATCGGCAAAACGGCCGCCCCGAAAAGAAACAGGGAGGCCGCCGAGGCGGTCGCCTCGATCACCGCGGAGGCAACCGGCAAAACGGCCACCCGGACAACCGACAGGGAAACCGTCCTCAAAAAACTCCCGGGAAAGACGAAGAAACGCCTCCGCAGACCACGCCGGAGAGAACTTCCGAAACAAATGAATGATCCGTTATATCGTAAATTGCATCAGTTAGGATTTTTTTCAAAAAAACACTTGATTTTTTCTGTTTGTATGTTACAATAATACCGATATTCTATTAGGAGGTACATTCTCATGGCATATGCAATCAGTGATGACTGCCTGGCTTGCGGCGCGTGCGCCGAGGGCTGCCCTGTCGAAGCTATTTCGGAGGGTGACGGCAAATACGTAATCGACGCCGACAAGTGCATCGATTGCGGCTCGTGCGCGGATGTTTGTCCCGTTGGCGCTCCTGCTCCCAAGAAAGACTAAAACCATAAAGAAAGCGGGGCGGCTTTTACCACCCCGCTTTCTTTATGGTTAAAAAGCCTCCGAAAATCTACTGTTGAAGGCCGAGAACCGCAAAAAACAAAAAAGAGGAAAATGCCGTCAGGAAAGGAGTCTGTATGGAGACCGAAAGAAACCCTGCCGATCCTGCGGAATATCGGGAGCCGCTCGGAAACGGGCATTCCATCCTGCTCCGCCGCGACGCGCTTCCGCTCGGAACCGATGCGCTCCTTTTAGCGGGGATGCTTCCCTACCGTCCCGACGATACGGCGCTCGAGATCGGCGCCGGGACGGGCGCCGTATCGGTCCTTTCTGCCCTGCGGGGGAAATTTTCAAGGATCGACGCCGTGGAGATCGACCCGGTCTTAGCGGCACTTGCCCGCCGTAACGCCGAGGATAATCGCCTTTCGGAAGTTTTACACATTCTGCAGGCAGATGCACGCACGCTCCCGGCAACGCACGCCTATCACGCGGTCTTTATGAACCCGCCTTACAGAGCTGCGGGGAGCGGTCGCCCCTGCCGTTTTCATCTGGCAGATATTTCGCGTTACGAACGCGCGGGTACGATCGCACAACTTTGCCGGGCGGCCTCCGACTCTCTCAGAAAAGACGGGAGACTGTACGTCGTGTATCCCGCCGCACGCCTGTCCGCCCTGCTTTCCGCGTTTCGGGAGGCGGAGCTTTCTCTGCGCCGGCTGACACAGGTCTCTGCCTTTCCCGACGCGCCGCCGGCCCTCTGTCTCTGCACGGCGGCACCGGGTATTTCCGACGGCGGAAAAGCTCCCGCGGCGCGCATCACCCCTCCTCTTTTTCTGCACGAAAAAAGAGGGGATAAAGAAGACAGCCCCGCCGCCCGCACTCTCTACCTGACCGGGTCACTGCCCGGAGAATGGAGCCGCTATGACTGAAAAGAACCGAACCGAAAAAGCAACCCTCTATCTTGTAGCCACTCCGATCGGAAATCTCTCCGACCTTTCCCCCCGGGCGCTCAAGGTGCTCTCCGAAGTTGACTTCATCGCCGCGGAAGATACGCGCAACAGTCTGAAACTGCTGACGCACTTCTCTCTCCGTCGCCCGCTCGTTTCCTACCACGAGCACAACCGCGCGGAACGCGGTCCCGAGATCGTGGCGAGGCTCCTTGCCGGGGAAAGCTGTGCGCTCGTCACCGACGCCGGCATGCCCGCCGTCAGCGATCCCGGCGAGGATCTTGTGCGCCTGGCGGCAGAAGCGGGGATCACCGTGCGCTGTATTCCCGGCTGTTGTGCCGCCGTAACGGCGCTGGCTCTTTCGGGACTCCCGACCGGGCGTTTCGCCTTTGAAGGCTTCCTCCCGACCGAACGGGCAGACCGCCGGGCGCGGCTTAGCGTTCTGCGCGCCGAAGAACGGACGACGGTGCTTTATGAAGCCCCCCACCGGCTGAAACGCACGCTGGCGGAACTTTTTGAGGCCCTCGGGGAACGACCGCTGGCACTCTGCCGCGAACTCACCAAGCTGAACGAGGAGGTCATACGCACGACCCTCGCAGGGGCGATCGCACTCTACGACACGCAGGAGCCGCGCGGGGAATACGTCCTGATCCTCGGTGGGGCCTCTCCTGCGCCGGCCGAAGATCCTCTCCTTTCTCTCTCCCCGGAGGAACACGTCCGGCATTATGAAAAAAACGGGCTTTCCCGCATGGAGGCCATCAAAGCCGCCGCTCGCGACCGTGGGATCCCGAAAAGCGCCTTGTATAATTCTCTCCAAACGAAGAATACCATAAATTGAAGACAACGCATAGCCCTGCAAAATTGAAACGAAGGAATTTCAACGACATGGAAAAACTGATTTTTTTTGATGCCAAGCCCTACGAAATCGAAGCCTTCCGCCCTTATGCCGAACAGGGCGAATTCGACCTGCGTTTCGTGGATGCACGGCTCACTCCCGATACCGCTCCGCTCAGCGCCGGGGCAGACGGGGTCTGTGTTTTTGTCAACGACACGGTGGATGCCGCCGTGATCGATATCCTGCAAAAGAACGGCGTGCGGGCACTGGGCCTGCGATGCGCCGGATTTAACAACGTAGATCTGGCCCACGCCTACGGCCGGATACACGTGACGCATGTCCCCGCCTATTCTCCCTACGCGGTGGCCGAACACGCCATGGCGCTTCTGCTGACCTCGGTGCGGCGCATCCACAAGGCCTACCTTCGGACGCGCGACTCAAACTTCAGTCTTTCCGGGCTCGTCGGCTTTGACCTGCACGGAAAAACGATCGGCGTGGTGGGAACCGGCCGGATCGGACAGGCTTTTATTTCGATCTGCCGCGGGTTCGGCATGAACGTCATCGCCTACGATAAATACCCGAAGCCCGACGGGGATATCGATTACGTTTCCTTGGAGGAACTCTACCGTACCTCGGACATCATCTCCTTCCACTGCCCGTTGACCGAAGATACCCGTCATCTATTCTCGCGGCAGACCCTGCCGCTCTTAAAGCGCGGCGTCATCCTCATCAATACCTCGCGCGGCGCGTTGGTCGACTCCGAAGCGCTTCTCACCGGCATCAAGGATCGCATTATCGGTGCGGCCTGCCTCGACGTTTATGAGGAGGAGGGAGATATCTTCTTTGAAGACCGCTCCGGCCATATCATCGACGACGATACGCTGGCACGGCTGATCTCGATGCCCAACGTCCTGCTGACCTCCCATCAGGCTTTCCTTACCCGCGAGGCGCTTGACGCGATTGCGAAGACCACCATGCAGAATTTCCGGGATCTGCTCCGGAACGGCTTCTCCGAAAACGAACTTTGCTACCGTTGCGGCAGGATAGACGTCTGCCGCCGGGAAAAGCGGCAACGCTGTTTCTAAGATCGGGCCAAACAAAAGGCTGTGCCGCAAGACCCGAAAAAGCTGTACCGCACCACGTACAAAAGGCTGTGCTTTTGCACAGCCTTTTGCTTTGGAATGTAATGTTATCTTTGCTTCATTGGAATTTTGCCGCCATGTGTCGCAAAATGGCGTCGGCGATCTGGAGATATCCCGCCTGCGCAGGATGGACGCCGTTGGAGCAGACGGTCTCGGTGTTCGGATTCCGGTTGTTGACCGGGATCTGCTTCATCGGCATATTGTTCACGCTGTCAAACTGCCCGGCAATGCTCACGTAACTGACGAATCCGCTGTAAGCTTCCTCATGCGTGATATCGATATACCATTTCTGAAAATTCCAGACGTATTGCAGTTTTTCGTAATAGTTCCATGCGGTTCCGTAGCTCGACCCAAAGCCATCGTGCAAAGGAACCTGCAGACCGACCAGCGTTACTTTGCAATCGGGATAGGCGGTGTGGAAGTTATCAAGGAAGATACGCACCTGCTGTTTGTAAGGATTTTCGCCGATGCCGGTATTGTTCCACCCGAGCAGGACGATAACCTCATCCACCTTCTCGGCTCCCTGGGCCTCAACGTATTTTTTGATATCCACCTTTCCGGCCGATTCATCCCAGAAAGGATTCTGCGCCGCGCGCTCCTGGCTTGCATACGTGATCTCGGCCACGTTTCCGGTGCCGCCGTCCTTATACGTCAGTTTCCCGCTTGCCGGGAAAGACCGATACCCATCGCTCTCGGAAATGATCTTGATACGGTTCTCCTCAATCGATTCAAGCTTCCAGACGGCCCCGTTCGCATCGGTATACCGGGCGTGCTGGTCGGCTTCCGCATCCAGCGCCGCATAGTTCCCGCCCGTCCCCGCATAAATATACCGATGTTTTTCGCTCAGATTGTTGGAGTTATACGAATAGAACGTCCATCCGCCGTATCCTTCGTAAGGAACTCCCGCGCAGGTCGTGGAGGAGCCGGTCAGACAGGTACCGATAAAGCGGACATTCGTAAGCCCGTACCCCGCAGGCGTGCCGCCGGACTCACAAAGACGGCGGTA
Organism: uncultured bacterium; assembly: GCA_949282345.1. Taxonomy (GTDB): domain Bacteria; phylum Bacillota; class Clostridia; order Oscillospirales; family CAG-272; genus UBA1740. The sequence goes on from CASDOQ010000015.1 coordinate 43,699, forward strand.
GAGTTCCGCCGGCCAGACCCCGCCGAACGTCAGAGAATCTCCGACGCAGAGGATCACCTTCTCTTCGTCAGGGGAAGTGGGCTTTGCCACCACATTCAGCACCACACTACCCCGGTCCACGGCCTCGCCGTTCTGGTCGCGTACCGTGATCCCGAGCGTATGCCGCCCGATATCTGCCACCGCGGGCGTCCATACGTACTTGCGCGCGTAGGAAGTGCCGCGGCTCTTGCCGTCCGCAAAGTTCAGTTCAAAGTCGTAAACGTCGCTGTCCAGGCAATTGAGAATTCCTTTATAGAAGAGTTCAAAGTTATCGTCAACCACGAGATCGTAAAGATCGGGAAGCTGAAGTTTCACATTCGTTTCCTTTCCTTCCGCGCTGCCGGAATCCCCGGAGGAGATCCAACTGAAATCAAAAATATATTCGTCGCCTTCCGACGTACGGAAACTCATGTCGGGCGTATATGCGTCGTTGTATTTGTATTGCGCCAAAACACCGTTATCCACAAAATACGGGCTGTACAAATAAATCGTCCTATTATTCGTATCGACCATCGTGATCGATTCGTTTTTCTCCTTCATCAGGCAGGTCTCGTTGACGGAGGGCCTGACCCAGTAATCCTTCGTGGTAACGTACACGCAGAGGATGAAATCCTCGGGGAGTCCGGCCGCATCGAGATCGGCTTTCGGAATGCAGACATCCAACGTATAATCCGAAACGCCGCACGGCAAGATCTCGGTCGTATAGATCAGGTTTTTGTATGGGACGAATGTAATATTATTCGGATCGGACTGATTCAAAGACTGAAAAGCGACGTTGACCGTCACGTTTCCGGGTTCCTGCCCATCGATTCTCCCGATATTCCAACCGTTCAGCGTGACCGAATATACGGTATCCCGATCCCCGAACATCGTTTCCCGGTTCATCCACGTACCGCTGCCGGAAAAGCGTTTGAGCAAATCCTTCACACTCGTCAGGGACGGATCGGTCACCGTGCGCGTGCTGGCCGGCTTTTTCTGAACCCGCAACCCGGTCAGAACTTCTCCCATCAGTTTTTCAAGTTCCGCCAGACGCGGTTCGGTATCGGCCGAGCCGCCATCGGTTCCGTTCGTTACGGTGAATTCGGTGCTCGTCCCATCGGAAAACTCGATGGTATAGATATCGGTCTTGCCCTCGCTTCTCGTCTTGCCGCAGGAAACCACCGTCAGCGGCTCGGCGTCCGCGCCGTCGTTTCCGTCGGCTCCGTCTTTGCCGTCTGTGCCATTCGTGCCATCCACGCCGTCTTTGCCGTCTGTGCCGGCTGTGCCAGTCGTGCCATCCTCGCCGTCTTTGCCGTCTGAGCCGTTCGTGACGGTGAATTCAGCCGTCGTGCCGTCGGAGAAGCTGATGGTATAGGTATCGACCTTTCCCACGCTTTTTGTCTTTTTGCAGGAGAGTACCGTCAACGGTTTGGCGTTCGTGACGGTAAAAGACTGCGTCGTTCCGTCAGAAAACGTGATGGTATAGGTGTCGGTTTCGCCTTCCGTGCCGGTCTTCTCCACCGAGGTGACCGAAAGCGCCGAGCCGGCAGAACTGACCGTGTCTCCAACCGTCAGCGTCCGGGACGTTCCGTCGGAAAAGGTAAATCGGTATGTAGCCTTCCCGTCCGTCAAGGAGATCTTATCCACAGCCGTGACCTGGCTGTCAAACAGATCAAATCCCTCACGGACATCCGTACTGCCCGGGGCCGTAAACTGGCAGGAGATCAAAAAGAGCGAAAGCAACAGTAAGATCCCCATGATCCATATGGATTTACGCTTCATCAGAATTCCTCCTCACCCTATGCAAAAGTCTTTCGGATTTGTGCATACTACATGAATTTTTAAAATAAATTCTATATAAATATTATTATATATCAAAAACGCTTCTTTGTCAATACCGGCCCGCGTCAAAAGGGCAGGGAGCAGGCCTCCCGTGACCCCGCGTGACACGAAAGCGGAAGCCACCCCACGGCCAGGCCCCCTGCATCGAAATCTCGGGGGAGTCGATAAAGCGCACCCCGTCCGGAATTCCCTTCTCCCGGATGACCTGCCGGTCAAAAAATCCTTCGTAATTCTATATACAATAGGACGGCGCTTTGCCGTAATACGAAATCCGCGAAAAGAATTACGATATCGCGCAAAAAAATGCCGTGCAGGATCTCTCTTGCACGGCGTTCTCTTATTTCTTTTCCTTCCCCTCATCAGGAGAAACCGCAGGCATTTCCGCCGCGCGGTTCGAGTAGGTGTAGTTATAGCGGTACTTATACTTATATTTTTCGGAAGCGTTCCGATAGGTGGCCCGCTTCGGATTGACGTCGTTCACCACAAATCCGAGAACATTGGCGTTCACGCGCTGGAGAGTAGCCAGGAGATCGGAAATTCCGCGCTTATCGTCCTTGCCGGAACGGACAACGACCGCATATCCCGTGATGAGTTCCACGGGGACGACTGCATCGATCACCACGCCGATCGGCGGGAAGTCAATGAAGATCGCATCGTAGCGCTCCCGCATGGCCAGTAAAAAATCACGGTAATTCTCCGAAGCAAGAAGCTCCGTAGGATTGGGCGGAATGTGCCCGGCCGTAACGACCTCCAACCCGGTACATCCCGAGGAAAGAATCACGCCGTCATCATCACGACAAAGCCCTGCGGCGACCTCACTGATCCCCGCGGAACGGTCAAGCCCGAAGATCTTATGCTGAACCGGGTTGCGCATATCGCAATCGATCAGCAGGACGTGCTTGCCGAGTTCCGCAAAGGAACGCGCCATATTGGCAATGACCACAGACTTTCCCGCATGGGGGAAAACGCTGGTGACGGCATAGATCGGGCACTTATCCCCCCGCGCCGTATAGAGCATTTTGGTACGGATCTCTTTGAACGCCTCCGCTACTGCGAAAGGACTTGTATCGGTCACAAGTGCGTTTTTGTACTGGCCCATCTCCGTCCTCCTTTCGTTTTTGCAGAATGATATTTTTCATTCAGCTCCGGCACGGACGGAACCGTTCCGAGAATCGGAAGCGCATAGAGCTGCAGATCCTCCTCGGTGTATACGGTCGTATCAAAAAGATACACAAAAAAGAAGACGGAGAAGCAGACAACCGCCCCGATCAACGCCGCCAGGGCAACATTCCTTTTGATATTCGGGGAGACCGGCGAGGTAGGGACTTCCAGCGAAGTCGTCAGGGCCTTTACATCTCCGGCCTTCACGAATTCGTTCAATACGCTCCCGGCAACCAGCCCCGCCGATTTGGCAAGGTAATAGGCTTCCTGCGGGTCGGTTGAGGTCATGCGGATATAAAAGAGACGTTCATCCTTGGTTCCGATACTCATAAAGGAACGGACGCGCTTCCAGCTGTTTTCCGACTGCCACTGCGGGAAATCCTTGACTCCGTTCGTTTCGGCCTCCGCCATGCGGGCGGCAACTTCCTTGGCGAAATCATCGGATTCCCGTAAAACAGGCGGATAGATGGTCGCGAGTTCTTCTGCCCTGGTACCGCTGTAGGAACCGCCGGCCGTACTGTACATCGGGTCAACATACATAACGATCGTCGAGGAATATTTCCGGGGCACGAAAAATTCGGTAAATACCCCGACCACAACGCCGCAAAGCAACGCGGCCACGAGAACCCAGCACCACGACTTCCGTAAAATCGACAGGAAAAAATGCAGGTCGATCTCGGAATTCGGATGGGCAGGGGAGGGATTCTTATACTTATCCATATACACTCCTCTTTCTTGTTTTTGGGAGAGCCCCCGAAGGGAAAGATCAGGCGTTGGCAGCAGCAACGATCGCGGTAAATTTATCGGTCTTCAGCGAAGCACCGCCGATGAGACCTCCGTCTACGTTCTCGCGGGCAAGAAGATCCGCCGCGTTCTTTTCGTTCATGGAACCGCCGTACTGGATGACCAGCGCGTCGGCCACGTCCTTTCCGTACAGATCAGCCACTACGCCGCGGATGATCCCGCAGGCTTCGTCCGCCTGCTCGGGCGTCGCGGTAAGGCCGGTGCCGATCGCCCACACCGGCTCATACGCAATGATCACGCGTGCAAGGTCTTCGGCAGGGATGCCGGCAAGGTCGAGTTTGGTCTGCATTGAAACGATCTCCTCCGTGATACCGGCCTGGCGCGCGTCAAGCAGCTCGCCGAGGCAGAGAATCACGCGGAAGCCGGCGGCCAGCGCCGCCTTGGTGCGCAGGTTCACGGTCTCATCGGTCTCACCGAAATACTGGCGGCGTTCGCTGTGACCGACGATCACGTATTCCGCGCCGGTCTCCTTCAGCATGGCGGCCGAGGTCTCGCCGGTATACGCGCCGCTTTCCTTGAAGTGAACGTTCTGTGCGCCGATATGGATGTTGGTACCTGCGGCGGCCTCCACGGCCGATGCGATGTCAACAAACGGAACGCAGAGTACGATGTCGCACTGATCCTTTCCCGCCACCATCGGGGCAAGTTCACGGATGAATTTGCCGGTCTCGGAGGGAGTCATATTCATTTTCCAGTTTCCTGCAATAACAGTCTTTCTCATGATCTTATCCTCACTCTGTCGTATCGTCCATTATTTATCCTGCAGGCAGGCGATCCCGGGAAGGACCAGTCCTTCGAGGAATTCGAGCGATGCGCCGCCGCCGGTCGAAATGTGGGTGATCCGGTCGGCGAAACCAAGCTGTTCGCAAGCCGCCGCGGAGTCACCGCCGCCGACGATCGTGGTCCCGTCGCACTCGGCAAGGGCCTCGGCCACCGCGATGGTTCCCTTGGCCAGCGTCGGATTTTCAAAAACGCCCATCGGGCCGTTCCAGACCACGGTCTTGGCACTCTTGATGGCATCGGCAAACAGAGCACGGGTCTTTTCCCCGATATCAAGCCCCATTTTGTCGGACGGGATCTTATCGGACGGAACCGTCTCTACATCGATCGCCGCGTCGATCGGATCCGGGAATGTAGCGGCCACTACCGAGTCAACGGGGAGCAGGAGCCGGACGCCCTTCTCTTCGGCTTTTTTCATCATATCGCGGCAATATTCGATCTTCTCGCTGTCGAGCAGAGAGGAGCCGACCTCATATCCCTTGGCCGCCAGGAAGGTGTAGGCCATGCCGCCGCCGATGATCAGCGTATCGACCTTGGTCAGAAGGTTGTTGATGACGTTCAGCTTGTCCGCGACCTTGGCGCCGCCGAGGATGGCCACGAAAGGACGGACGGGATTTTCAAGCGCGGCACCCATGATCCCGATTTCTTTCCCGATCAGATAGCCGCAGTAGGCCGGCAGATAGTCGGCAACGCCGGCAGTCGAAGCATGGGCGCGGTGTGCCGTTCCGAAAGCGTCATTCACGTAGATCTCCGCGAGCGAGGCCAGCGCCTTGGCAAACTCGGGGGCATTCTTTTCTTCCCCGGCGTTGAAGCGGACGTTCTCGATCAGGAGGATCTCGCCGTCCTGCAGGGCGTCGGCTTTGGCGTGCGCGTCTTCTCCGACGGTATCGGCCGCAAAGGCCACCGCCTTGCCGAGCAGTTCGGCGAGGCGTTCCGCGACCGGGCGGAGAGTGAACTTCTTGCCGTCTTTTTTGGCTTTTTCAAGCATTTCAGTGCGGGCGGCTTCACGCTCTGCCTCCGGGAGAGCCTCCAGTGCTTTCTTTTCTTTTTTATTCAGCCCGAAACCTTCAGTGAAGATATTGTGCGGCTTGCCGAGGTGCGAGCAGAGAATGACGCGGGCGCCCTTCCCTGCCAGATACTTGATGGTAGGAAGCGCTTCCACGATACGCTTATCGCTCGTAATGACACCATCTTTCTGCGGAACGTTGAAATCGCAACGGACCAGTACGCGCTTGCCGCCGAGCGCCGGAATATCTTCTACGGACTTTTTGTTGTACATCGACATAAGAAACTGACTCCTTATTAAAAAATATAATTATGCACCGATAGTATACCATCGGAGGAAGGGCTTGTCAAGTAGCTCGGGACGATTCGGGTATTTTTGAAAACAACTTTTTCATCGGGCGGAAAAAGCCTTTACAAATCCTCGCGGAAAGGGTATACTGTAAGGGAAACTATTGTGGGCCGGTATTTTGACCCGGGTGCCTGCGGAGGAATTATGGACAGACAGGATTTTTTCAGGGAAACCGAGGCGGCATTCTCGACTCTCGGGCTTTCCGCGCTTCTCACAGAGGAACGGAAGGAGGGATTTTTCCACCTCTTTCTCCGCCTGTGCGAAGAGAACGCGAAATACAATCTCACCGCCGTGACCGACCCGCGGGAGGTCATCCTCCTGCATTTTGCCGATTCCCTGATGGCGGCGCGCCATCTGCCCGCAGGAGCAGAACTGTTGGACGTCGGTTGCGGTGCCGGGTTTCCCGCTCTTCCACTCGCTCTCTGCCGCCCCGATCTCAGCGTCACGGCCATGGACGCAACCGCGAAAAAGACCGGGTTCGTCCGCATGATGGCAGAGGAACTGAGCCTTTCCAATCTCCATGTACACACGCTCCGCGCCGAGGAAGCCGGGCACGGGGAATTCCGTGACCGCTTTGACGTCGTGACGGCGCGGGCGGTTGCCGCGCTCCCGATCCTTACCGAACTTTGCGCCCCGCTCGTGCGTCCCGGCGGACTTTTTCTGCCGATGAAGGGGCGGAACGGCGCCGAGGAGTTGCAGGCCGCCCGTCATGCTTTGCAAGAGTTAAAATGTAAAGTTGAATTTACAGATGAATATCCAATCGGAACAGGGGATGCCGCACAGGCACGCACACTTTTCCTCATCCGCAAGACAGCCGCCACGCCGGACGCCTATCCGCGTCCCTATGCGCGCATCAAATCACGCCCGCTCTGAAGGCCTGCGTGCCGACGATATCCGGCAAAAAAGCCCGCTTTTCGAAAGCGGGCTTTTTCTGTGAAAGATCAGTCGGAAAGGGCCGAGAGGACGAAGGAGTCAAATTCTGCAAGCCCTTCCTCCGTGCGTTTGAAGACCGCGGTATTCTCAAGGATCGCGGCGCAGGTGCGGTTGACGCGGTCGGTCACGGCGACGGCGGCCTCTTTGGCGGAAAGAGCCGTCCCGTATTTCCCGACCAGATCGGCGATCATGGCGGCGTGAACGTGGAGCGGATCCGCCTCTTCGGCAAGGGCGGCCGGATCATAAGCCTCCGCGCCGGTGAGATAGGCCTCGATCGCGGCCAGTTGGGTCTTGAGGCGGCCGGGCAGGATAAAGCGTCCCATGGCCTCGATCAGACCGATCCCCTCTTTTTTGATGTTATGGTATTCGGGGTGCGCGTGGAAGATCCCGTCCGGGTAGGTCTTGTCGGTGCGGTTGTTGCGGAGGATCATATCGATCACATACTCTTCCCCGTCCCGGCGCGCAATGGGAGAAAGCGTATTATGCGGCGTGTCCCCGGTATGCGAGAAGATCCCACAGGGGAGAGAATCAAAATGCTGCCAGGCTTCAATGATTCGAACGGCGACGGCGGAAAGGGCCTCGCGGTCGCGCGAGCGGAGGCGCAGGGCGCTGTTATACCACTTCAGACGGCCGACGCTGACCGCCGGGCAGGATGCCGCCGGATAGATCTTCTCGACCGGGGCGTACTGCATCGGGAGCAGGTGTCCCCCTCCCTGAAAATGCTCATGATCGAGGATCGAACCGCCAACGATCGGCAGAGCCGCGTTGCTCCCGATGAAATAGGCCGGAAACGCATCCACGAAATCAAGGAGCTTCGCGGGGGTGGTAGCGTCCACCTTCATCGGCGTATGCGAGCGCGAAATGGCAATGCAATGCTCCCGGTAATAGGCGTACGGAGAATACTGAACGAACCACGGTTCCCCTCCCATGGTGAGAGAAAGCGTGCGCAGATTGGCACGGGCAGGATGTGTCAGCGTTCCGCGATAGCCTTCGTTGCTCTCGCAGAGCATACAGGCGGGATACTTTTCCTTCTTTTTGGGCTGAGACAGGAGTTTGGCGATCTCCTTATTGCTTTTTTCGGGCTTGGAAAGGTTGATGGTGATCTCCAGCGTGTTTTCCCCGTCCCGGTAAGTCCATTCAAGATTACGGGAAATCGCCGTCTTCTGAATATAGTCGTTGTGGATGCAGAGCGAATAGAACCACGCAGTGGCGGCATCGGTTCCGTCCTCGGCGGCGATCTTCCGGTAAAGCGCGTTGATGCGGGAGGGCGGCGGGGTCAAAAGCCCCATGACCTCCGTGGCGAAGATAGCCTCATAGCCTTCTTCACAAAGGCGGTTCTCCTCGGCATAGGCGCGGAGTTTTTCGGTCAGTCCATCCGGCACGGCAAGCTGCTTCACCCACTCGGTATCGGGAAGCGTATCGGCCGCGGCGTCCAGATTCAGCATCGCCAGCAGGCGGTTGCGCAGATAGGGCTTGTCAAGCGGGTCGAGAGACAGGTGTACCTCCGCATAGGAAAGCAGTTCCTCCGCCAGAATTTTTCCGTCCGTCATAGTATCTCCTCCAAGGCCGGGAAACGCATCTGCGCAGGATCCCGGCGGTCATTTTCCATGTTTTTTGGTATCGGTATCGGTTTCAACCGTACTTTATTATACCTTTCACGCCCCGGTCTGTCAAGAAAAAAGCGACCGCGGGCGGAAAAATCGCCGGGTTCTGAAAAGGATCGGCGGCACGAAAAAATCGCTACCGCCGAATCTGCGAAGGACGAACCCGGAAAAGGCCGCCGTTCCTTTTTCTTATTTCCCGATGAGCGGCAGGGAGGCAGCGGCAATACTCTGCCCCACGCGGCGCATCTTTTCGTTCGGCATCGAGATCTTCACGCCGAGTTCGGGATATTCTTCGTCCAGCACCTTCTGGGCGCGGGCAAGCAGGAGGTCGCCCCCCCGGCCGCTCGTCACCCGGCCGAGGATGATCAGGTGATTGATCTGATAAAACAGGCTGTAGAAGGCCGTGGCATATCCGAGATAGGTCCCGATGTCCTCATAGATCTGTGCGGCAACGGGCGAGCCATCCTCCATCATCTTCTGCACGACCTTGAGTTTTTCGGCGGGTGCCATCCCCTCCGGGAAGGTGATGCCGGCGTATCCCGCCAGTTTGATCACGCCGTCCTGCGAGAAATACTGCGCCCCGACGCCGATATCGTCTGCCGCTTCATCGTATCCCGCCTCGGCGGAGAGATCGACCGGGACGAACGCCAGTTCGTTCAGCCAGCCGTTGATCCCGCCATCGGTATTGATATAACCGCCCGCCTCGGAGGTTCCCATGGCGATGCCGAGGATCCCATTCTCCCCGAGCGACATACTGCCGGCCAGCGCCGTGACGTCCCCGTCGTTGGCCACTTCGATCGGCGCGCCGATCTCCTTGGCGACATTCAGATAAATATCCTTGATATGCGCGTCAAAATCGTCGGCGGGGATCATGCGGAAAAGGCTGGCCAGCATGGCGCGGTTGTTGACATAGATCCCGGCACTCGAAACGCCGATGGCATCGACACGCGGCATCTTAGCGGCGGCCGATTTCATCGCGGCGAGAATGCCGTCGTAATGATAATGCCAGTCGGCCGTCGTTTTCGGATTCCAGACGACCTCCTCGCTGTATACCGTCTCCCCGTCGACCACGGCGCTCACCTTCCGGTCGCTCCCGCCGGCGTCAAAGCCGATACGGCAACCGTCCAGATGTCCGCCGAGCTGAAGGCTCTTCCTGGTCGTTTCCGGCACGTCGGAAGGGGCGGCGCAGGCAACGATCTCAAAATCGCTTTCAAAAACACGCGCCATCATCTCGGCGTCCTTGTGCCGCACGCCGTCCGGCGCGTATTCGCGCTTCATCCGGGCAACGACGTACTCGGGCGCATAGAGATACACACGGTGGCCGCCCACGATCCAGAGCAGGGCCTTGGTCAGCCGCTCGATCATGCGGTAATTCTCCTCTTCGTGCCCCTCCGCGTAAAGATCCAACGGATAGGCGTACACGTTCCCGCCGCCGCTGACCGCGATCCGTGCGGAAAATGCATGACCCTCCTTTGCCACCCCTGCGGAAAAAGCCGAGAGTTCCACAATAAAGGGATGATAATGCTTATCCAGTACCGTATTGAATTTCATGATCTGCCTCCTTGTATCTTCCTGTCGATTTCTTTCCCTTAAAATATACCATCCCCGCCCCGGACTGTCAAGAATTATCAAAAGAAACAGCCGATTTTACCCGTTCCGCATTTTTTTGCCCGACATAGCGAAAACGGTTGACATAAAGGGGAAAAACAGATATAATGATAAAGTAAAAGCAAAAATGTGCGAGGAGAGCGGCCATATCCGCCATTTACCGTTCAATCTGTGAACCGATCGGAAACACGCCGCTCATAGAGCCTGAAAAACCGGAAAAGAAATACGGCCTCCCGGCCCGGCTTCTCTTAAGGCCGGAGGCACGCAATCCGGTAGGTTCCGCCAAGGATCGGGGCGCGCTCCTGCCCGACACCGGGGAAGGTTACGTCTCCTCCCTGTATGCCGAATAAACGCGCCCGAAGAAAGGATCTTGTATGACGACTGAAAATATATTGCAAAAAACCGCCGCTGCGCTGGGCGAGGACGAAGGGCAGAGCTATGTCGGTCTGCGGGAGCGGGTACGCTCCCTGATCGACCAGCTTTTGGCCGCTCTTTTCCCCCGCCACGTGGCCTCCAACCTGCCCGCCGACCGGCTCTCGCGCTTGGAGATCGCACACGCGACCCTGCGCGGGATGCTCGCCTCCACGCTCCCCGCGGAAGAGGCCGGTCACTACGCCGACCGCATGATCGCCGAGATCCCTTCGGTGATGGAACTGTTACGCACCGACATTCTGGCGGCCTATCAGGGCGACCCCGCCGCCCGGAATACCGATGAGGTCATCCTCTGCTACCCCGCCTTTACCGCCATCAGCATCTACCGGCTGGCCAATCTCCTCTTCCGCATGGGAGTGCCGCTCCTGCCCCGGATGATGACCGAATACGCGCACGAACGCACGGGGATCGATATTCATCCCGGCGCCACGATCGGCCCCTACTTTTTCATCGACCACGGCACCGGCGTTGTCATCGGCGAGACGACCACCATCGGGGAGCACGTCACCCTCTACCAGCATGTTACCCTCGGTGCGAAAAACTTTGAAGTCGGGGAAGACGGCCTGCTCGTCAAGGGAATCAAGCGCCACCCCGACATCGGGAACCACGTGGTGATCTATGCGGGCGCCACCATCCTCGGCGGTAATACCGTCATCGGCGACCACTGCACCATCGGGGGCAACGTCTGGCTGACGCACTCGGTCCCCGCCGGGCAGACCGTCGTCACCCGCCCCTCTGTAGAGGTCAAGGGCGTATAAAGCGGAACCGCCCCTCTCCCCTCTCCCAAGTCGGCGAAAGACGCCGAAAGGACCTGAAACGAAAAAGCGATCCGGGCACGGCAAAAATCGCCGCGCCCGGGTATTTTTTATCGAGCTTTTCCACGCGTCTGTTTTATGAAGCGTTGTTTCCTGAGATCGCTGTCGAAAAAGCCGAAAAGAAAGAGGACGGCAAAAAACCACCGTCCCCACAAGTGCGCCTGTAAGCCGGGTTCTGTTCTCTTGCGAGCCGCGACCATCTATCTTTGCGCCGCGTTACCGCGCCGCTCAGAGCATGGCTCCTGCCACCATTGCCACAGGCGGGGGGCGCCTTGGTCTGCACCGGCAAAGGTGTTGCTTCGGATAGGGTTTGCAGGGCATCCCACGTCACCGCGGGATCGGTGAGCTCTTACCTCGCCTTTCCATCCTTACCGTAAAACGGCGGTTTATTTCTGTTGCACTTTCCCTGGGGTCACCCCCGGCGGACGTTATCCGTTATCCTCCCCCCGGAAGCCCGGACTTTCCTCACGGTACTGCCTTTCGGTATGATACCGCGCGGCCGCGCAGCGCACTTGCCCCGTCATTATACACTTTCCCCGGTTTTTTGTCAAGCGATTTCCCTGGCCGCCTGTTTTTTTCAAAAACCCATTGTTTTTTTGAAAATCTATGATATAATAATTAAGTTAAATTCAAAAAGCAAAGAGGAAAAGAAGTTGAAACGCACCGATTTACGCAATGTTGCGATCATCGCCCACGTTGACCACGGCAAAACCACATTGGTCGACGAAATGCTCCGGCAGGGCGGCATCTACCGTGAAAATCAGGAAACGGTGGAACGCGTTATGGACAGCAATGATATTGAGCGGGAACGCGGTATCACCATTCTGGCCAAGAACACCGCCGTCCATTACAAAAACACAAAGATCAATATCGTTGACACCCCCGGCCACGCCGATTTCGGCGGGGAGGTAGAACGCATCCTGAAAATGGTCAACGGCGTAATCCTGCTGGTCGACGCGGCGGAAGGCCCGATGCCGCAGACCCGGTTCGTGCTTGAAAAGGCCCTGGCGCTGAACCACCGCGTGATCGTCGTTATCAATAAAATCGACCGTCCCGATGCCCGGATCGAAGAGGTGGAGGAAGAGGTACTCGAACTCCTCATGGACCTCAACGCCACCGACGAACAGCTCGACTCCCCGATGCTCTTCTGCTCCGGCCGTGCGGGCACCGCGTCGCTTTCGCCCTACGAAGCGGGAAAGGATCTCGTCCCGCTGTTTGACACCATTCTCGATTACATTCCCGCGCCCGAAGGAGACGAGGAAGGGCCTCTTCAGCTTCTCGTTTCTTCGATCGACTATAACGAATACGTGGGGCGCATCGGCATCGGCCGGATCGAGCGCGGCGTCCTCCGTCAGAACCAGGACGTCTCGATCGTCAATTATCACGATCCCGACACACAGAAACGGGCGCGCATCGTCTCGATCTATCAGTTTGACGGATTGCGCCGCATCCCGGTCACGGAGGCCCGGATGGGAGATATCGTCTGCTTCTCGGGAGCCGCCGACATCACCATCGGGGATACCGTATGCGCCGCCGGAACTTCCAACCCCATCGAATTCGTCAAGGTGAGTGAACCGACCATTGAAATGACCTTCTCGGTCAATGACGGTCCGTTTGCGGGAACCGAGGGCAAGTACGTCACCTCCCGCCACCTGCGCGAAAGACTCTACCGCGAACTTCTCCGCGACGTTTCGCTCCGCGTCAGCGACGGCGATACGACCGACAGTTTCCGGGTGGCGGGGCGCGGAGAAATGCACCTTTCGATCCTGATTGAAAATATGCGCCGCGAAGGCTACGAGCTCTGCTGTTCCACCCCGCGCGTTCTCTACAAGGAGATCGACGGGAAGAAGCACGAACCGATCGAACGGCTTGAGATCGACGTACCCGAAGAATACCTCGGCGCGGTGATGGAAAAGATCGGCGCGCGCAAGGGCGAACTGCTGGATATGCAGCTCCGCGGTTCGCGCCAGCGCCTCTTCTACCTGATCCCCTCGCGTTGCCTGTTCGGCTACCGCAGTGAATTCATGACCGACACGCGCGGGGAGGGGATCATGAACACGGTTTTTGAGGGGTACGCCCCCTTCAAGGGAGAGATCACCGTGCGCTTCACCGGTTCTTTGGTTGCCAGCGAGACCGGAGAGACCACCAGTTACGGCCTCTATTATACACAGGACCGCGGGCCGCTCTTCATCGGTCCGTCCGTACAGGTCTATGAAGGACAGATCGTCGGAGAAAACCCGAAGATGGGCGATATCTCGGTCAACGTATGCAAGAAAAAGCATCTGACCGCTGTCCGCTCTAAAGGTGCGGATGAAGCCCTGACCCTGATCACCCCGAAGGTGATGTCGCTGGAAGAAGCGATCGAATTCATTGCGGATGACGAGCTGATGGAAGTCACGCCGAAATCGCTCCGTCTCCGCAAACGCATCCTCGACACGCCGACCCGTCTGAAAGCCCAGGCCGCCCGTCAGCGCGCCGCCGAGACCGTCTGACCCGGAAAAGTTCACCGTTACGCCGGCTTTTTGGAGTAACCCAAAGCCGCATCCTTTATCGGATGCGGCTTTTTTCACGGAAAGGAGCTCCGAAAGAGATCGGTCACGCCGGCGCCTCTTAAGCGCTCCGGCCAAAACAAGGCCGCCGGGGATCGCACGGCAAGCGTTTCGCCGCCTTTCATATCCGCCCTGTCCCCGACATAAGATAAAGGGGAGGCGTAGCATGAAGATTCTTGATTTTCTCAACACCTGTGTTTTCGGAGCCTGCCTTGGACCGCTCCTTCTTTTCTCGGGGCTTTATTTCTGGATCAGGCTCCGCGCGTTTTTTCTTTCCCACCCGCACCGCGCCCTTGCCCTGATGCGGAAGGAAAGGAACGAAAACGGCAACTCTTTCCGCGCGCTCGCGGTCGCGCTGGCAGGCACGCTTGGGGCGGGGAACATTGCCGGCGTTGCGGTCGCGCTTGTTTCGGGCGGGGCCGGCTCGATCTTCTGGATGTGGGTGGGAGCCTTCGCCTCCATGATGCTGAAATACGCGGAGATCGCCCTGACGATCGATGCGCGCCGGGGAGAGAACCGTGGGGCGGTAGACTATATCCGACCGGCTCTCGGCCGGTGGCCGGCCCTTGTCTTTTCCCTCCTCGCTTTTGCCTGTTCTCTTTTCATGGGGAGTCTCATGCAGGGAAACGTCATTGCAGAAGCGATGGAAAGCACCTTTTCGATCCGACGTTCCCTCACGGGGGTGATCCTCCTTGTCGTCACGCTCCTCCTCTTTCTCGGCGGTAGACGCTTTCTGGAAGGAGCGGCAGGTTTTCTGATCCCGATCCTGACGGCAATCTATATTCTGCTTGCCCTTTTCTTTATTTTTGTAAACATAACTTCCCTTCCTTCGGTTTTTTCACGGATATTGTGCGACGCCTTTTCTCTCCGCAGTGCCGGCGGCGGGATCGCCGGAACCGTTGCGGCGCGTGCCGTCCGCGCCGGAATATCCAAAGGCCTTTTCTCCAATGAAGCAGGAGCGGGGACGGCACCGATGGCACACGGCGGAGCGGCCACGCGCATTCCGGCGCGGCAGGGGCTTTTCGGCGTTTTGGAGGTCTTTATCGATACCATCGTCGTCTGCTCGATGACCGCCTTCGTGATCCTCCTTTCCTTTGAGGAGATTCCGGCAGGGACAGAGGGAACGGCTTTGGTGAGCGCAGCCTTTTCCAGTCTGTACGGCCGGGCGGCGGGAGCCATCGTGGCACTCTCGATCGCGGCGTTTGCCTATGCCACGGTGGCCTGTTGGAGTTATTACGGCCGGCTTGCCGTGGCGGCACTCACAGGCAGTTGCCTTGCCCGCTTTTTCTACCCTTTTCTTTTCTCCTTTCTACTTTTTATCGGTGCCTGCGTCCCGGCCGATTGGGCGTGGGGGATGACCGATGCGGTCCTGGCCGCCATGACCTTTCTGAACGTCTTTGCGCTCTTAAAGGAGCGCCGGCGCATTCTCCTTCTGACCGAAGAAGCCGGATTGCTTCCCCGCTCTCTCCGCCGGAGAAAAAAGAAAAGCGCCCCCGGAACAGGGGGCGCGGGAGGTACGAAAGAACCGGGCTATACCCAACGGAAAATTCCGAAAGAAGGCGGGAGAGAACGAGCGGCGGGGCGATATTGAAAGATTGCTTGCTACCCCGGCAACCGATCCGAAGTTTTTTCAAAGGATCCGGATATGCGAAAGAATCTTTCCGCCGCAGGAGGAGAGGCGCGTCGCCTTGTCTTCATATTCACGCTCGCTCATCGGCGGGGTGAGAAGCTGGATCTCCCCAGCGGGAGAGGCAAGGAACTCCGCGTCGCCGAAGATGACCTCCACGCTGTTGCGTTCACAGTCCCCGACGGCAAGATAGCGGCGGGCGGCAAAATAGGAGAAATCCGTGAGGTCGCCTTCCTCGGCCGCGCGCCATGCGCTGTGATAAGGCGCGCCGCCCAGGGCCACGTGCAAGAGATCTCCTACCATGGCGGAAGCGGTCGGGCAGGCGCCGGCGCCGCGCCCGTAAAACAGCACGTTATCCACAAAATTCCCGTGAATCATCACGCCGTTGAAAACATCCGAGATACCGGCCAGCGGATTGGCCTTGTCCACCAGAAAGGGGGCTACCATCAGGAAAAATTCTCCGGCGGCCGTGCGGACCATACGGCCGAGGAGCTTGACGGCGTACCCGAGGGAGGAAGCGGCGCTGACGTCGGCAGAACGGATGGCGGTAATACCTTCCGTGTGGATATCGCCGGTACGGACGAGCGTTCCCGTCGCAATGGCGGCCAGAATGGCGATCTTGCGGCAAGCGTCCAATCCCTCCACGTCCGCGGCGGGATTTGCTTCGGCATAGCCTTTTTCCTGCGCTTCGGCCAGCGCGTCCGCAAATGAAGCACCGGCTTCATACATCCGGGTCAAAATATAGTTGGTGGTTCCGTTGAGGATCCCCGAGATGCTGTCGATCAGGTTCCCCGAAAGGTCGGAAGCCAACGGGTGCAGGACCGGGATCCCACCGCCGACGCTCGCTTCAAAGAGGTACAGAACCCCCTTTTCCCTCGCCACGCGCAAAAGGTCAACGCCGAAATTGGCAACGACCTCCTTGTTGGAAGTGATGACGTGCTTTCCGGCCTCCAGCGCACGGAGCGAAAAATCGTAAGCCGGATGGCTCCCGCCCATGGCTTCGATCACTACCGAAACCTCCGGGTCCGAAACGATCGTTTCAAAATCCTTGACAAAAAGAGCCTGATACGGGCAGTCGGGAATCTCCCTCCGCTCGAGAATATACTTGACCGTGACCGGCCCGCCGACGCGTGCGGCGATCGCCTCCGCATTGGCGGTCAGAAGATCGGCCGTACCGCGACCGACAACGCCGCATCCGAGGATAGCTACCTGCATACCGTTATGCCTCCATCTCGATAACATCATGTTGCATTCTATGTGATTGTACCACAGCCTACCCAAAAATGCAAGCCCCCAAGTGAAAAAGAAGACCCGAAATTTTCCCGGGGCGGCGCTGTATCGGAGAGGGAAACGTATGCGGCGACCGACCGGCATACGGATGCCGGAAGAAAAGCAAAAGAAACCGCCCGGAACATCAGGAAGACGCGCCGGGCAAAAAACAAAGAAGAGGAGAGCGGCGGCTCTCCTCTTTGCTTTTTCAATCCGACCGTCACTCTACGGCCAGGCAAGTGGCGTAGAGCATCTCCGCAGCGGCGGCGCGGGTCAGTTTATCGGTGACCGAGAGTTTCCCGGCTGCATCGCGTGCATAGATCCCACGGGCGCAAAGCGAATTGACCGAGTCTTTGGCCCAGCGCGGCATTTCCTCGGAATCCGGGTAGACCGGGACGCTCACGGGAACCGATGCGCCGAGAATGCGCGCAAGAACAACGGCGGCTTCCCCGCGGCTGATAAATTCCTCCGGGCGGAAGACCAGTCCCTCGTCACAGAAATTCCCGATGACGTAACCGGCTTCCTGCGCTGTAGCGATATAAGAACGTATCGGTTCCGGGATAGAATCGTTATCGTCAAAGGCCGTACCGACCAGCCCGGCGCGCGGCGAGATCCCGGCCGCCTTCATCGCCATGACGACAAAATCTCCCCGCGTGATCTCCTCGGAGGGAGAAAAATACATTCCATCCCCGGAGAGAGTTCCCAGCATGATCTTCTTCTCCGCCATCACAATGGCCGGAAGCGCGGCGGCCGAACCGGCCATGTCGGCATACGTCAGGGTGCTTCCCGATTTCTTTACGGTAATACGCACGGTCTCAGGCTCGGAATAGTTTCCGTACAGATCGCGCACAACGTAAACAAAACTATCACTTCCCGTATATCCCTCGTCCGGCGTGTAGCGGAAATCACCGCAGTTCTTATCGAGCAGACGGAGCGTGCCGGACTTCGGATAGCTGAGAACGATGAACTCGAGTTCATCTCCTTCGGGATCTGTGGCGCAGAGCGTCCCCTCGGCCGTCATGTTCCGATAGGTGCTGACGGTACGCGAAGCAGCCACGTTACTGACGGTCGGTCCGGCGTTCACCTTGGTGACATACCGCAACGTGCAGACGACCTCCGCCCCACCCGCGTATTTATCGCAGGTGAAGGAGAAGCGCGCCTCAGTGACCTCGCTCCGGGCGGGATGAAAACTGAGCAGATCCAGCGACGCACGGGGGATCGACAGTCCCACCGTCACCGGGGTGTTCCCATAGCGGAGTTCCCCGCTCTCTGCATCCGGGAGCGCCGTCACGGTGATCGAATCGAAGCGGCGGATCCCCATTGCCTGCTTGAAGTCGGTGGCGGAAAAGCGGATATCGTTCCCGGCAATGCCGCTCTTGATCATCCCCGTATCAGCGGCCACCGCCGCGACCCCGCCGGACAGCAAGCCTGCCGCCGATACCGTGCCGGTCAGCACAGCGCCGAAAAGGAGTGCCGCCAGCGCAATCAGAAAAATCTTCTTTTTCATGTTTTTTTCCTCTCTTTGTTTTTGAGTTCGCTCCTATTTTTTCCCATCAGAAAAATTTTATACAACCGCGCTTGTTTTTTCCATCAGAGCCCAAAAAATCAAGCGCACGAAATCATCTTTTGCGAAAAACGAGGGGTAACAAAGCCGGGGGCCGTCTCATACGATAGGAATGCGGGGTCGAGGACCAAATGCCCCGCACTACAATTTAAGGAAATGTCTGTATGAATTATTATAATATTTACCGTAGCCCGCGCGAACGGGCAGAAAGGCCGACCCCTGCACCGGCCGGCATTTTCTCTTCGGTCCCGGCCATGGAGCAACGGATTCCCGACCCGGCCGCTCAGGGAAACGCCGGGCAGAACCCGATGAACGAAAGCACCCGGCAAGACCGGATGCCGGGCAACTTCGGAAAGACCCGGATGAATGAGAGCGCAGGACAAAGCCGGTCGCAGGAAAATGCCGGACAAAGTCAGGCAAACGGCACTACCGCGCAGAATCAACGCCGGGGGAACGCCGCACAAAATCAAATGAACGGCAATACCGTGCCGGAAGCGTTTCAGAGAAATGCAGAGCAGCGCCGCCCGCAGGGGAACTGCGCCGCTTCTCCTTCCCGGGAAGCCGAAATGCAACGCGGCTTTGTATGCGAAGGGGCAAGCCTTGCCATGGTATACGCGCCCCGTCAACCCTTCTCGGGTCTCTACGAGCCGGAAGAGGCCCTGCAAAACGGGACCCTCTTCACCGCGCTGAACAAACCGATCCTGACCACAGGAGGCAATGACTGATGGAAAACGGAAAAGAAAAACTGCTCCGGGAGATCCAGATCCTCTCCTTCGCCGCTGTGGAGACGGGACTCTATCTTGACGCCTATCCCGACAATCCGGAGGCTCTGGCTTATTTCCGCAAGATTACAGCGGAACTGCGTGAAAAAACAAGCGCATACGAGGAAGCCTACGGCCCGCTGACCCCACTGGGGGCGAGGGCCGAGGGACGTTGGGAATGGACGGAAGGCCCCTGGCCTTGGGAGGAGAACTGACCTATGTGGATTTATGAGAAAAAACTGCAATACCCGGTAAAGATCAAAAACCCGAACCCGAAATACGCATCGATCATTATCAGTCAGGCCGGCGGCCCGGACGGCGAACTGGCTGCTTCCCTGCGCTATCTCTCCCAACGCTATTCCATGCCCTACCGCGAGATCTCGGGAATGTTAACCGATATCGGCACGGAAGAGCTGGCCCACCTGGAGATGATCGGCTCGATGATCTATCAGCTCACGCGCAATCTGAGCGAGGCTGAAATCAAGGAAGCGGGATATGACGCTTACTTCACAGACCACACGACCGGTGTGTATCCCCAGGCGGCTTCCGGCGTTCCCTTCACGGCCTCCTATATCGGGGTCAAGGGAGACGTGCTGGCCGATCTGAACGAAGACTTAGCAGCAGATGCTGCAATTATTCAAGAGCAACCTTTATCAAAAAAGTGCCCGAAGCCCTTGTAAAATAAGGATTTTTCGCACTTGGGCAAAACGCTCAAAAATTGCCATCCTGCTATCATATAAGAGCAACAACACGTGATTTTACCAAAATTTAGCTTAATTTATTAAAAAATCGATAAGGACAAGCTGTTTTCTCAAATGACAATATTTTCTGAATATTCTATTGATTTAAAGTGTTTTTTATGATATAATAATTGCGTAATTCATTACATCCCAAAATGAAGATTTTCGTTTATGGGAGGTAACATATGAATTACAAGCAAAAATTGGACAAACAAAAAGTTGGATTGAATCTGTACAGGCTAATCGATGAGTCAAACTACACGTACGAATACGTTGCAGAGTTTTTGATGCTTAGTTCACCTCGCGTTATTTACGAGTGGACAAAAGGGACAAAAATGCCGACCATTGAGAATCTTATGAATTTAGCCAATCTTTTTGACGTTCGCATTGAGGACATCCTTTCGTAGGGTGTCCTTTTTGTACTGTTGGTACATCGAAAACCTAATCAATTCGTGCTATAATATTGACGAAGACAAATTTATGTGCTATAATATTAGCGCATAAGAATATTCGGACGCGTATTGCCGAATTATGCCTATAAATTGTAAAGCCATTTGAAACTATAACCGATTTGATTGATATCCGCCATGCAGCGAACGCTACGCATCTTACGGACAATTCCTTAAGGTTCAATTGAAAATGTTTTGGTGGATGGGCTTGAAGATTAGAGTGGTATTGTGTCTTATGTATTCGCTTAATAATCAATTAAGCACGGGGACACTTTCTGCAGAGAGTGTCCCTTTCTTTATGGGAGAAGATTATGAAAAAAGAAAGAAAAAACAGACATTGTAATCAAGTTTCTTACGACGAGTATCCTTTTGAAGATACCCGTTATTATGGATTGTGGGTTTCCGGGCGCAGAGAAAGCTTGCAAGTGAAGATTGATCCAAAGCGTTTTCAAAAAGCTAACGGCATAGACTTCACCCCGGAACAACTGCTGGTGATCAATAAAAGAAAGAGCCAATACTTTCATCCTGCAAAGCGTTCAAGGCAGGATTACTGTTGCCATGCTTTTGTAGACGAATTATCGGCTATCAAATCCGATTGGGAGAATAATTTCAAAAAACATATAGAGCTAACGACCAAAAGCATTCAAAAGCCTCGTAAACTATATGCGGGTGATTATTTTAATCTTCAAGCAGGAATCTCCGGTGTAAATTCAGCAAGCAGATGGGCTGAAATACAAAATTATCGCAACGAATATGAATATCAAGAAAAAATATATGAGCTCGTTCATGGTATCTATTCGCAATTCATTCAGCAAATGGCCTCCAGAATCGAGGCGGTTACCGTTAGGATTCTTACCGATAAAGGAATGATCGAAGATCGTTTTGACCGAAATATTCTATATGGCGGAATAAACAACGATACACCTGTGCGCCGACTTCCTCATTTTTCGAGTCACGATAAGCTTTACTGTATTTGGAACTTTGTTAAGCACAACAGCATTTCCACATACAAAACACTCAAAGAACGTTTTCCTGATGTTGTTATAAACCAAGATTTTAAGCAAGGTGATAATGCCCTCTATTATGTAAATTTTTCGGAAGAACTCATTTTAGAACTCATTGACGGATTAACGGAGTTTTTCAAAGAATATTGCCAATTGATGTTTGGAGAAGATTATGCGCAAGCTCAATGGAATTACTGTGACTATTTTTTAGATATAGTAAGAGATAATATTGAGATGATCACGAATCCGTTGGGGTTATCGTGGTGGGATGAGTTGGATTGAACCGTCGGTACATTGTTTTTTATCTTTCGCACTGTATAATATGATTATCAACATACACATGGGAGGAACTGCATGATAAAAAATCCAATTTGGGATTTAGATGACGGAGATTTTATGTTTCGTACATCTGACAATATGGCGATTGATTCCGACGGACATATGATGATGCGAATGTCAGACAATATGGCAATGGATATGGATAGCGGAGATATTCATTTCACATCATCGTGGAACCGAGATCAAGATGATAAAGAAGACGATTAACTGAAAGGAGATCATATTATGAGCAAAGGTAAAGGCGTGTCCGAAAATACTCATTCCCGTAGTCAACTCAACCACTACGCGAACCAAAACAACCCTAATAATTCTGCGAATAGAGCAAACAACAATAATCGCTCCAATCAAATGAATTCGAACAACAGTGCCTATCAGCAAAGCCGTGGCGGAAACGGTAAAAAAGGAAAATAAATACGAAAAGAGGGCTGACGAAACAAATCGTCAGCCCTCTTTTGATACTATTACTTAAACGACGGCGCATGAGTTTCACCCGTCGCAAACGTATTCGGTCCGGGGTTCGACATGGAAAAATACATCTTTGCCGCCTTGGTCGTGCCGAAATCGCGGTTGGAACCCGTTTCCTGCACCTTGTTAAAGGCATCACGGAACATCTGATTGTGTGCTTCCTCGCGGTTGAGAAGAAAGTCTATGGTTTCGCGTACCTTCTTGTCCTCGATTTGACGGTAGAGATACTCGTAAACCACCTTTGCTCTCTGCTCGGATGCGATGTTGGAGAGCAGATCAGCACACAGGTCGCCCGTAACGGTGACGTAATCTGCCGTCCAGGAGTAGCCCGAAGCATTGATGAGCCCGGGATTCAGACCGAGCAGAACGTGTGTCTGCACCTCACCGGCCTGCACCTTGGTTGCGTCCACGTCGTGACCGTTGAGAAGATTGATGGTCTGCGCCACCATTTCCATGTGTCCCAGCTCCTCCGCAGCTATGTCAAGAAACAAGTCCTTGATCTCAGGATCCTTGATGCGAAAGCTCTGCGACATATACTGCATAGCCGCCTTGAGCTCGCCATTCCCGCCGCCAAGCTGCTCCTGAAGCAACACCGCATACTGCGGATTTGGTCTCTCCACCTCTACGGGATGAAATAACTGTTTTTCGTGTTTGAACATAGATACCTCCGTTTTTTGTATTCACCGTTATTATTTCCCAAAGTGAGGGAAAATATATTGCTGAAGGCATAAAATTACATAAAACAACGAATTGAAAGCATTTTTCGGCTATTTTTAAGAATTTATATAAATTAGCCGAATTTTTTAATAATCGGTATGTCGGGGTGTGAATCCGCAAAAACTAACCCTATGAAGATTCGGAGGATTACTATGGTCTCAATATGGTTAAAAACAGCGGATAAGCCGCGTTTTGACGCGCTTGGCGGGAATAAAAAGACAGACGTTTTGATTATTGGTGGCGGGATCGCGGGAATTTTGTGTGCTTATAAACTGAAAAACGCGGGTGTGGATTGTATGCTGGTAGAAGCGACGGAAATCTGCGGCGGCATTACAAAGAATACAACGGCGAAGATCACGCTCGGGCATGGATTGATTTACGATAAGATGATAAAACGCTTTGGCGAGGACAAAGCACGGTTGTATGCCAAGGCGCAGAGTAATGCGATTCAGGAGTACGCGCAACTTTGCGAGAATATCGACTGCGATTTTGAAACGCAGGATAACTACGTTTATACCCTTGATGACCGCAAAAAAATCGAAAAAGAAGTTGCCGCACTCAACCGTATCGGTGTAAAATCCGAGTTTTTGGATGCTCACGAGCTTCCGTTTCGGGTTGCGGGAGCTGTGCGCATTAAGGATCAAGCGCAGTTCCACCCATTGAAATTTTTGTATACAATTGCAAAAAATCTGCCGATATACGAGCATACAAAGGTTACGGAGCTGATGCCGTACAAAGCGAAAACCAACCACGGCGAGATCACCTACAAAAAGCTGATTATCGCAACCCATTTCCCGATACTCAACAAGCACGGACTGTATTCCTTAAAGCTCTATCAGCACCGTTCCTATGTTCTCGCTCTCAAAAATGCGCAGAACGTGAACGGAATGTACGTGGACGAATCGGACACGGGGCTATCCTTCCGAAGCTACGGCGACCTTCTGCTCCTCGGTGGTGGCGGACACCGCACAGGCAAGGAGGGCGGCTGTTGGCAAGAGCTTGAAGATTTTTCCCGCAAGCACTACAAAAACACCGAGATCGTCGGCAAATGGGCAACGCAGGATTGCATGACGCTGGACGACGTTCCCTATATCGGGCAGTATGCGAAATCCACGTCCGATGTGTTTGTGGCGACGGGCTTTAACAAGTGGGGTATGACAAACGCTATGGTCGCCGCCGACATTCTTTGCGAGCTCGTGCAAGAAAAACCCAACCGCTATGCTACTGTTTTCGATCCATCGCGCACTGTCATGCGCCCACAGCTTGCTGTCAACGCCTTTGAATCTGCGGTAGGCATTCTCACTCCCACCGCACCCCGATGTCCTCACCTCGGCTGTGCCCTCAAATACAACCGCGCCGAGCATACCTGGGATTGCCCCTGCCACGGCTCACGCTTCTCCGAGGACGGTCAGCTTATCGATAACCCCGCAACCGATGACAAAAAGATGTAATATATCATCACTTTTCCGACGATTGTTGATAAACGCTCTTTTTTCGGCTAATTTTAAGAATTCTTATAAATTAGCCGAAGTTTTTCTTTTTATACCTTGACCGTTTCACGTCCTATACTCATTTTGAAATTGCAACAAATTATAAATCTCAGCTTTATTGGTAGAATGAGTCTGGTATAAATGCATTTCCGAGGGCGACCGCCTCGGCAGTCTTCTTCTCTCAATTACTCACAGTAATTCAAACACAATATATGACATAAAAACAGCAAAATTTTTATGTAAAAATGATTCAAAAAATCGATGTTCAAAATACATAAGTTCTTTCATGGCAAATACAAGGTAATATAAGGTTTTTGAGAGAATAAATAAGATTTTTACGGCAAAGCAGGCTTACAATATGCCGCAATTTTGTCCCCGCCAACGTTCTTTTGTGAGTGCGATTCACGCCCCGGGCAGTCCTCTGCGGCTCTTCTACGCTAACTTATCTATAACCGTGACAAAACAACATAAAAAAGTCTGAACAGAGATAAAGTTGCATTCTGTTCAGACTTCAAATTTTTAAAATTATTGAAGGTGAAGTTTCCTTCGGATAATTTCCAAGCTTCTCTGAGTTGTGTCCTCTTCTTTAAAACTTTCCACAATTTCTTCCATGATTTCAGAACTCCAATAAATCTTCAGTTTTTTCTTTGCCCTTGTAATTGCGGTATAGAAAATTCCATGAGTGATTTTTTCAGAGTTGCTTTTAGGAATAATAACTTTTACCGAATCATATTCCAAACCTTGTGCTTTGTGAATAGAAACAGCGTATGCAAGTTGAAAAGGAATTACAGAATACATCCGATCCTCATCATTTGCATATTCAACAGAATCATCATGGGCGTACACGATAAATCTAATGCGCGTTGATTCTTCCGCTGCAGAGATAAAATCAATTCCTTCCTTCTCACAAAGATCTTTTGTTAAGTTCGTTGCAACATCAATCGTAAAAGATATATCCTTGCTTCGTTTTTCGATGTTGATAATAGTACCTTTTAGATTGTTGTAAAGGATGGAAAATCGTTGTGAGTCATTGAACAAAATGTGATCTCCAATTTTATAAGTCCATTCTTGCCATGTAACTGGTTCTCCACACGAATTGTCATTTTGAAAATAACTATTCATATTGTTCAACCCAAATTTACCATCATAATTCAAGCACAAAACAACTTCGTCTTTATCCTTTTCTTCAAAAATTTTCTCACCAATTTCTTCAGAAAACGGACCATCCATAGCTAACTTTTCAACTATCAACTCGCCGCGATTTCTAACATCATCCCATAGACTAACAATATCCGGGTCTTTTGTTCGCCATGTATTTAATAATTCAACATTTGCTCCGTACGTATTGATTATGTCTTTTGCATAGAAAAACCAGTTTCCAAAATCAATAGATTCGATCTGATGAATGTCTCCGGCAAGCACTAAAAACGTATTTGGATTTATTTTTTTAAGGAATTCACACATCGTTCGATTGTCAATGGTGCTACACTCATCAACAAAAATAACATCATAATCGGTGAGGTTTACTTTCTTTGTAAAGCTGTCAATGCTTACGAATTCAGAGTCGGCACCAGGATTGTCAATGCGTCTTTGTAAATTCTGTTTTGCAGTATGTGTTTTTGTGAGAAAGAGTTTCTTTTGCTTTGCCATCAAGTTCGATATATAATTAAGGAGCAGCGTTTTGCCCGTTCCGGCGGCGCCATAAATTAAAAGAATATGGGAGTTAACAAAAACATTTTGTAGAGCTACCCTCTTTAAATCATCCTCAAAAACAATACCACAGTTTCTTAGATATGTTTGATTAAACTCTTTTTGTCCGGGGTTATCAAGTTTTGAAAGTTCTAATAACTTGGATAAAATGCTTAGAGTGGTTTGTTCATATGATTCAATAGACACCAATCCATTGTTGATATTGATTTCGTATCCTTGAGCACGTTCCCAATCATCAAGGCACTTATTATACGTAATAATTTGTTCTTCGCTTGCAATAGAATCAATATCAAAGAAAATTTCACCTGTTTTACCGATTTGACTTTGAATTTTTAAATACGGTTGAACAGTTTCAAGATTAGCTCCTCCTGTTACATCTAAAATATTTCTAAAATTGCTTTCACCGCTTGTGTTGCTGCCAAAAAGATTAGAGATAAAAGGATTTTTTCGAATGGGTAACACCTGGTTGACAACCTTAAATTTGGTGACAACATCTTTCTTGCTCCAGGCCAAGGTTGCACTTTTTCGAGAGTTTCTTCTCGCAGATTGATAAGGAGATATCTAACCGTGTTGCGACCAAATTCAAGAGAATCTTTTGAATAAGATTCTCTCAATTTTATCAGTACTTCTTTGAAATACGACGTGTTTGCATTGCAATAAATTAAATCCACAATTTTAGAAAATGAAACTTCTTTTAAGTCAATTAGATCAAGCAAGTTGATACCAGACTCAGTTAGAAATTTCATAAGAGAATTATACTCGATGTAGTTTGAAGATATTGTCGTACGAATGTACAATATTTTTGCCAATTTATTAAGTGCGGACGGCTCAATTGCTACACCCCAATTAGTTATTATCTTGATTGTGGAAGCTACTCCCCACAAATCTAATTTTGCATTGATATATGCGATTTGTACCGAATAGTTAGTTGTAATGTTTTCTTTTGTATAAGCGGTGATTCGGTTATACTTTGTTGCATATACACCAGCCAATTGCAGTGTAACCTCGTAATATCTTTCTTTCCCAACAAAGAATGGTGTCTTTTTTACAACATAAAATTTTGAACCACTTAACTTTTGCGGAAGAATCTCTACAGATTTTATTACATCTGCAATTTGCTCATAATATTTCGTATCCGTTTTATCTATATGCAATGGGAATTTTTCTAAATTGTGTAGTACTGATGTTCCATACTCTTTATAAAGGAAATCTCTAATTTGCCACAAAAAATTATAATATTTGAGCATTAATCGCTCTGATTGTCCTTCATCCGCTTCTCGATCCTCAATATATTTAAGACCTTTTAGAAATGTAGCAAGATATTTCGTCTCCACCTTCAATAATGCTTGTTCCCAAGCTAACTGTAGGTTTGTTTGAGTATTTCCCAATCGCAACGAATTCAACAGCAAGGCAGAACGACACATATCGTATAGACGCGGTAAAATGTAATGAGAAACGTCGTCTCTGGTATATTCGGGATCATCTATAAGGTCTATGCCAGACGTTATATACTTATCACAAGCAGCAATAATCTTATCAATTTCACTTCTGCAAAGGTCTTTCTCGCTCAATTTGTTTACGAAAGAATGGCGTGCGGTGATTAATTCAAGTTTTTTGCAAAAAGAAACAATGCTATCTTCGGTATCAAAGATTTCTTCATCCGCAGAGAAACTAATCGTAGCACTTTTCCTGTTGAAATCCAGCGAGTTAATAAAGTCTACTGACATGTACTTCCAAAACACTCTTTTTTTGCCTCGTTCATCTGGATTGAGCACAACAAAGAGAATTCCAGGATCTAATGTTACGCTTGTTGCAATATATGCCGGGAAAGCCAAACTGCGCAATGAATATTTAACGATGCCATCATTCTCTGTATAATCATGTGTTCCTTTAATTTGCACGTAAAAAGACTGCACAGGACGTCTGCACAAGTCGGGATTAGGGACAAGCTCAAAAAAACCGTCTGTGTTTGGCCATTTGTCATTTTTTGAAAAATCACAATTGATTCTTCCGTTAGAATTAAGAAAAGACTCCAGTGTTGTAACAGCTGCAACATCTTCTGCTGATTGCTCAGTATGAGTTTTTACATGTACATCTATGATTTCTTTTGATTGTGATAACATACTTATATTTCTCCTTATCGAGCTATCAACTTAAATATTTTGGAAATAGAAAACACTTATGATAAACGTGTTAAAAACCTTTTGTGTAAGCCCTATCACAACTAACAAACATTTATTTCTTTCTAAAAGTTTTGTTTTGATATAAAACTACAGCATCTTGATCGTTGTCTATTATATCTTTTACATCACAATAAATAAGTTTCTTTTTGTGTATGGCATAATCCATTAGTGGAACAATTTGTCCCGTTTTTTCATTAAGAATCGCGGGGGCTAAATAATATTCATTGAATTCATAATATATTTCTTTGAATAGATTATAATTTTTAAAATTATCAGTGGGATTAGCTCTTATAATTCTTGAAACATTGAGAATCATTGTTTCGTCGATAACACATCCCTGTGATTCAGCACGTTTGATTGCTTCGTCAAGGTTAGTTCCAACAACAACATAATATCCTTTCTCTTCATTAGGAACATCTCCTTCGATTAATGATATACGTATGTCATCATTTACATCATTTTTTCCAACGCTCGCAATCCAATCTGAAAATATCTTTTTAGCATATCTCTCATTGCAAAAAGGGAGTAATAATGTAGGCAAATCTGTATACCCAACACAAAAACCTGCCCCACGCCAAACCGCTTTATCCCATGTTTTTATGTCAATAAGAGATGTTACAAACAAAGTTTTTCTTTCCTTTTTAGGTAAAGGTCGTAGTTTCCCCAAAGGCGGTTTTTCACTTGTCTTGACGCCTCTTAAACGCCAATATAACTTATCAAAGCCTTTGTCGGAACTTACATTGTAATATGTAGCTCCTTGAATTGGAGTAGGAATATACTTTAAATCATCTTCTTCGAAAACAACGGGGATAAACCGATTATTATCAGAACCAGACATGTATAGTTTCTGATAAATAATATTGCTTTCCCATTTTACACCTTTGCCTTCGTCTGTTTTACCCAAAACTTTCTGCTGGTAACCAGAAGAACCAATGATGATTACAAAGTCAGATTCTTCAATTTGTCTTTCCATCCATCTTGGCCACCCTTCGGACGGAGACTCTTCGTATTGATCCAACGAAGTATCTATTCCTTCTTGTCTAAGATGATTGGAGAATTGTAAAACCTGGTCCGCAAACTCTACTGAGTCTTGCGAATAACTGATAAAAACTTTAGGATTATAGTTTTCTTCCATGCTATAAATTTTCCTTTCTCAAAGAATTTCCATTATTTTTCGATTGGCCTTCAACCAGTTTTGTTCCGATTCGAACTTTGGAAGGACAGTTCTTACTCTTACCCAAAACTGTTTGCTATGGTTTTTGTAATCAATGTGACTTAATTCGTGAACAACAACATAATCAATAACCGATATGGGACACATTACTAATCTCCAAGCAAAATTCAACGAATTGTTTTGACTGCAAGAGCCCCATCTATGCATTGCATCTGTTATCTTTATAGAGGTTGCTTGTACCCCCATCAGTCTTGAATAGCGTTCAATTCGCTCTGAAATAATAAACAGTGCTTGTTTTTTCAAATACTCAATTAAAACATCTTTCGATTGTTCTGAATTTGGCAACTTGATTACTTTGCCATCGAAGGCGATATCTTGAGTTTCACAAAGCTCAACGATATAATCTTCACCAACAAAAGGAACAACATCGCCCGTTGACATCGTTATTGAAGAATACTTCTCGTCAAAAATCGCTACACTATTTATTTTTTTAGAAATCCACCCTTGCTTTTCAGCAACAAACGAGTTGATTTCCATAGTGCTTGCAATGTGCGGAGCTCTGACGATCAATTCTCCATTTGTATTAACAACCAAAGCAATTGTTTTTCTATTGCTACGAATTATTTGTTTTGGTTCTATCATAATTCGTTCCTTCCATAGTGGCAATATGCCAATTCCATGATCTTTTGAGCTATGTTCTTACGATTGCTGAAAACTGACGGAATTGAACTGAACAAAGGATTTCTCAGCAGAACATTGATAATGTATGTACGCAATTGCTTTTGAAGAGAAATATTGCCCCAGAAATTGATAGCACTTGTATTCTTCTTAATGGTGCACAAAATATCGGTAACAATATCCTTGAGTTGATTGAAGTCCTGTTCGGACAAATCCTCGTATGACTTATCTCCGAAGATCTCTTTTTTTACTAATGCAAAGAAAGGCATCTCAGTTTTAGGATCAAAGCCATATGTGTTTTCACGCTCACGTCCAAGTATAATATCTTCCTGACGCATTTTTTCAAGAGCTGCGTAAAGATCGTTCCAATTGTCTTTTAGAAGTTGCAATATCTTATCCAATTTATCGCTCATTCTATCAAAGAATTCGGGGTCTTTGGGCTGATTAATATTTATATACTCTCTAATCGCGTAAGTTAATTCATCACACTTTTGGCGAACGGACTTTGTTCCCTTGTCTTTTACTCCAAATTCGGGTGACAAAATAGAAACAGGCGGTATCTTGGGGTCAACTCCGTTAACCTTCAAGTATTCTTCAACAATTGCCCTTACTTTGTCACTTGCATCATGCATGGAAAATCGAGGATCTCGGCAACTGTTGGCTACCGATTGGCGTATAAACGATAGCATTTTGTAGTCGTTTTTGTAATCCAATGCTGCAGGATCGGGCAAAACTCGGTCAAACAACTTTGAAATTTGCCTGAACAGTGCATTGAATTTTTCGCGCAATTCGGGATCGGCAACAAGCTCCTGAATAATCAGCGGAGCTTCATCAATTGATTTTGCTCCAATATCATCTCGTATAAATTGCTTCATAGTCAAGAAAGAAGTGTGAAGCTTATCAATATCTTCTTCTTTCTTCTGCAAGACATCCAACATTTCTTCAATGTCGGGATCTGCATATTTTGACAAAGCGGATTTAAGATGATTGGTAACACCAATATAGTCAACTACATAACCGCATTTTTTATTATTTCCGCAGGTTCGGTTAACTCTTGCTATGGCTTGAAGCAGATTGTGATCTCTTATCACTTGATCGAGATACATAACCTGCTCAACGGGCGCATCAAATCCGGTTAACAGCATACTTTTAACGATAATAATACCGTAATTACTGTCGTTACCGTGTTCATCTTCTTCACCGAACTGCATCTTAAATCCAGCAATGATATTATCGTTTCTCGATTCATCTGCAAACTCTTTCAAATGAGGCTTATCGTTATTTGAAGAAGATATGATACAAGCCGCTTTTAGCTTCTCCAACAATTCAATATTCACATTGTTGGGATTGCTTTCTTTCAACTCTGCAATTTTGATTGGCAAAAGTTCATTGATAGCACAATAGTAGCGATATGCTGCCTCTCTTGAGTAAGCAACAATTTGTGCCTTGAATCCGTTGACAAAAACTGTGTTAATGTAGTGATTCAACATATCGTTTGCTTTATTACGGATAACAGCCTTGTCCTCAAGATATGCTTTCAATACTGTTTTATTCAAAAGCATTTCTTGTTCTTCCGAGGTAATCATGCCGAATATATCGGCGAATTTTTCATTCATTGCTTCGGGATCTGTGATCTCACTCTCGGTAGCTCTACCCTCATATTTGATTTCAACAACGACTTCATCTTCCACCGCTTGGCGCATGGAATAAGTGTCTATGTATCCACCAAAAGTTTCTGCCGTTTTATCAATAGGTGTTCCGGTAAAAGCAACCTTGACGGAATTCGGCATGGATTTCCACATGTTAGCCGCAAGATCACTATATTGGCTTCTATGAGCTTCGTCAATCATCAACAAAATATTGGATGATTCATTGAGAACAGGGAAGCTTGTTTCTTCGCCACGCTCTCCAAACTTATGCACCATTGCAATGGTGATGTCAGAAGCCGTATTTTGTATCAGTTTGCGAAGACCTTCACTACTTTTTGCAACATGGCAAGTGTACTTTACGCTACTACTTGTCTTATATAATTGCTTTTGCAAGTCTGTGCGGTCAAGCAGCAAAACGATTTTGTAATTCGCAAGATCCGCAGAATTGTACATTTTTCGGATAACGAACATCATGGTAAGCGATTTGCCGCTACCTTGTGTATGCCAAACCGTACCGCCTTTATTAAAGGCGTTTTCGCCGTTGCGTAACCGTTCAATGATCTTTCTTGCACCACGATATTGTTGGTATCTTGCTACGATTTTTAGAGTACGACCTTCATCATCTTCTTTATAAACGGTATAGTTCTGCAAAATATCCATGAAATTGGAAGGAGAAAGCATTCCTTGAATCAGTATTTCCTGACTTGAGGGAGCTCTGCCTTCAACGATTTCAGATAGACGGTAGGGATAAGGATCTTTCCATTCGATATAGTGAGCGTGTTTTCCTGTAATAGTGGAATAGCGCGCTTCATTGAACGAAGTCGATACCATAAACTGATTATAAAAGAAGAGTTCGGGAACGCCTTCAGCTTCAGCAGCACCGCGACGATCCTGATATCTCATCAATTGCTCGATACCTTCATGAATCGGATCGGTAATTCCGGGGGACTTACATTCGATTACAACCAGAGGCAAACCATTAACGAACAGTACGATATCGGGAATAATATGTGCACCGATTCCGGGGATTTGAATTTTATACTGCGAAATAGCAAGATAGCTATTAAGCGTATTATTGGGATCAAAATGATCCACATCAGAGAAATCAATAACACGCACAGGACAATTTACTTCTCCCGTTTCTTCATTGAACGCTGAAAAGCCCAGTGTTATTCTGTCAAAAACTTCAACATTGGCGTCCAATAGGTTTCTTGAAGAATACTGTTGCATTTCCATCACAAGATCATCTGCTTGTGCATCGGTGAGCCAAGGGTTTAATCGAAGGAGTGCGGAACGAAATTCACTGACGATAATAACTTCTGACAACGAAGTTCTATATGAGCTTTCGGGATCATGCTTTTGACTATCAGTCAGTGCAAGTGTTTTCCAACCTAATGCCGACAACTGATCCATGAAAGGCTTTTCGACAAAGCTATATTCACTTGCTCTGACTCTATCTCTTTCACTCATTTTCAACACTCCTTTCTAATAATGGATCTACGGGTACTTTGTGCGTTAGGAGATCTTGCATCAATCCTGTTTTTGTGCTTAACAACTTATGATAAATGTTTTTTTCTTCCATTATCATTTTATTAATTGCATCAATCTTTTCCCAAATCCTTTTTTGTTCGGGTGCAGACATCAAAACAATTTTCATCTTTTTTAAGTTGGACAAACTTATGGCAGGTTGTGCAGTAACGGCTTTAATTAATTCGAATTTTCCTTGCGCATAATAGTATTCTAAGAATTCATGAAGTAATTCTGGAACATATTGCTTATTAACGGTTATTTTAAGACTGTTGCCAGCAATAATACTTTGCGGATGGTTTTCGGGCAAAACGGCACTTCTTCCGCAGTTTGCGCCGATTTTCGCCATTACGATATCTTTTGGGTTTACACGACAACGATATTGCTCACGAAATTTTTCCATATCTACATAAACATAGTTGTTAGCAACAAAGTGTCCAGAGGTTACATAACCACTTTGAATAACTGGAATTCCCGAAGATCTGTAATGGACCAATTTTAGGTTGCTACCAAAGGGACCATCTACAATTGAGTCAGAATGTTTTGTTGACCATTCTGTCAATTCGACGCACTCCCATTCGACGGGAATCTTGCCCAAAGGGGAATCTTTATACTTATGTGTTTTTGGAGAACGAATTACGCCGTTTTCGTCTATGCCATTGACCAGAAGATCTTGTAATAAGCCTTCTTTTATTGATTGGTATTTTTCTATGATTGCTTTCGTTTTAATGATTGATGAATCAAGTGTTTGTAGAATTCGGGAAATCTTCTCTTGCTCCAATAAGTCTGTTGGACAATTTAATAACATTTCTTCAATGTCTTTTTTATTAACCGCAAGAAACGTGCTTCCTTGACTTTTTTTATGCAATTGTGGCACTTCATACGTTAAAGCATACAGAGCAAACGCTTTGCAAATTTTGAATGTGATAGAAGCTAACCCACGACCAATACAATAATTCTTGTCGGCTACGTTAACTGCTCCAACGGGTGCTCGAACGCTAATCATAATATCATCTTTTTGTGCAATCTTTTTAGGAGAAGAACACCAAAATTGCTCACAGGGGTGGTATTCTCCAAAATCAGCATTACCTTGTAAAAATGCTGCACCATCCTCGTTTTCGTTAACAGAACTTCCAGCAGGAGACTGCCCCATATTTACATAGGCAATATCTTTTAGTTGATAATGATTCCAATCACCCATTGATATACCCCAAACCTTTCAAGAATGCATTCAGCTCTTTTTCTGCGTTAGAACGATCCATCAGCAACGAATTAAGACTTGTAAAATATTTATCGTACAGATGTTGAACTGCTTTAACTGTTTTGTTAGATTCTTCTTTCAAGTACTTATCAAACTCTTGCACAAATCCTTCGTGAAGAATTTGCATGATCAAAGCCTCGCACTGTTCTTCTGTCAGTTCAATGCGGATAGCATCGATTTTTGCTTCCAATTCCTCGGTTTTCTTCTTAAGGATCTTGTTAAGATTTGTTTTAACTTTTTTGAGCTCGGTGATTCTCTTAAGTTGCTGTTTCGCCAATTCTACATCTTTCGCGTTCTTGGAGTTGTTTTTGATTGCATTCAGATATGCTCTTACAGTCTTTTCACTTACCTCAATTTCTTCGCCATCTTCGTCTATTTCAGTGTCCATTTCTATGCTTGCAAGATATTCATCAAACTCGTTTTGTGCATCGGCAATAGACTTTTCGAGGTCGGCAATTGCAACAAGTTCTTCGGGGAAGTGTTCAGTTGCAATTTTTTCATCGGAAACAAGCGCAGCAACAAAGCCCTCAGAACGAATCGTTTTGAAGACATTTTTAATCATGATAACTTCTTTAACAGTTACCTTGGTTTCTGTTCCATCTGACGAAGTTTCAATTTCGGTTGACTCACGAACTGTATAGCTGTGATCCCACCAGTTAGCAAAAACACCATTGCTTTGGAAGTTGTCAAGAATGCCGACAGGAGTTAATTCTGCTTCCAAAGCGGTGGTATAGGTTTTCTTGAAATTATATATATCAAGCTTTTCATGGATGTTTCTGATATCAACGATGGCTTTGCTCCAAAAGCTTTCAAAAGCAGCGTGCATTCTATCGTTTGCGCCGGTAACACCTTCACACGAAAGAATAGTATCCTTTATACCTTGTTTTGTGGAACAATTGCTATTAAACAAACAAAATTCATCGGTATACTCATCAAAAATAACATCCTCGGAAATGCCGTATTTCGCAATTTTACCGTTAAGCGCCGCTATTTCCGTCTTGGGCACGCCGCCTGAAATATGCGCACGCACATTGTGGGGCTCTTGTGCAGGACTATTATCTACATAACGGCGAATATTCAAGTTGCTGTCGTTTGTATCCTCGTTAAGGATATCATCAATAGAGATGAATTTTGAATATCCGGGGACTTCCAATTTGTTATCAAAGACATTTACGATTTTTTCGCTATCTTCGGGGCGAAGATAGTTCTGATTTTTGCCCTCGCCATATTCCGCATCTGCGTTAATAATCAGAATACGTCTGTCCTTTACCTTCTTCTTGTTAACAACAATCAAGCAAGTAGGGATGCTTGTCCCGTAAAACAAATCCGGAGGCAAACTGATAATTGCTTCGATGATATCATCATCAAGGATGCCGCTTCTGATAACTTTTTCCTGACCACCACGGAACAAAACACCATGAGGCATAACGGTAATCATCATGCCGTCGGGCTTCAAACTTGCAATCATGTGCTGAACAAACATAAGGTCTGCTTTTTTGCCTGTTTCGGGAGCCCAACCATAGCAAAAACGATTTTGACAAATCATCTTGTCGCTACGCTTGTAGTTCTGAGAGAAGGGTGGGTTCGCAATAACTCGGTCAAATTGTTTTGTGTTGCCATTTTCTACCCAATGCGGTGTTTCCAGCGTATCTCCGTTTTCGATGTTTGCATCGGGAATATCGTGCATAATCATATTCATCTTACAAATAGACCATACGCTCGCCGCATCATCCTGTCCGTAAAGTGCCAAATTGGTAGCATCTTGACCTTGCTGCTCTACATACTGTTTGCTCTGAATCAGCATACCGCCCGAGCCAACGGTGGGGTCGTATATTTCGTTACCTTCTTGAGGCTTAATAAGACGAACCATAAGTTGAACAACAGACGCAGGGGTATAGAATTCGCCACCTTTTTTACCTGCGCTATCAGCAAAGTTCTTAATCATATACTCGTAAGCCGCACCAAGCAAGTCCGGGAAAACGAAATTGTCATTTGTGAGCTTGTACTTGTTGAAATGACGGATAAGATCAATAAGCTTAGCATCGCTGATGATCTGTTTGCTCTTTACCTTTTTAGCAAAATCGATAGAGTCAAATACTCCGGTTAATTCGGCGTTGCTACGTGATATTTCCAAAAGTGCACGCTTAAGTCGGGAAGCAACCGATACCTTGAGGTGTAATACACCCGAGAATTCTTCTTCGGGTCTACTATTGGGAACGATAAAAGGTTCGCATTCCCAACGTGCCAGTTTAGGAACAAAGAATGTAGCTCCGTAAGATTCGGGATCTTCCAGTCTTTCGGCAATCTGTGCCTCGGTATTTCCGTCTTTGCGATATTCAGCCTCGAGTTGCTTTCTCTTTTGCATGAAGTTGTCAGACAGACGCTTCAAGAACAACATTCCAAAAATATATTCCTTAAACTCGGAAGCATCCATTTTTCCTCTGAGTATATCAGCGGCTTTTAATAGATAGTTTTCTAATTGTGAAATTGTTATTTTGCTCATTTTAATTACCTCGTTTTTCGTCTATATGGCAATGGACAGAGCCTATTTGCCCCTAAATTCGCATAAGTATTATGCGTTAAGCAGAATGACAGAATTTGCAATTCGTTTTTCTCCACCAACAGGAGTAGTATAAAAACGCTGTTCGATTCCG
This sequence comes from uncultured bacterium, assembly GCA_949282345.1. Classification (GTDB taxonomy): domain Bacteria; phylum Bacillota; class Clostridia; order Oscillospirales; family CAG-272; genus UBA1740. The sequence continues at coordinate 80,860 of CASDOQ010000015.1, forward strand.
AACAAAAGTTTTTTCATATCATCTTCGGTGCCTATATTAAACGAATTTTCTGAAACTTGAAGTTCGGGGCAGTAACTACCAATATAAGCAAAGATGTTTTTTCTATCATCTTCTTCGAGTTCGCTCAATGTTTTCATTGCTAAAGCTATTCTTTTTCTGTTGGGCGTTTTGACACTTTTCGCAGAATAGCCATCCGTTAGATTTATAAAGTCATTATTCAAGAACTGGGTTGTTTCTTCTTCGGTTGCTTCTCGATAAAGTTGGTCAATTCCTTTAAATATACTTGTAATAGCTTCAAGTCGCTTAAAATACAAGATGTCGTTCGACTTGTCATAGATTGCATCGGGCAGATCATTGATAACTATTTCACTACAGTCATCTTAATATTCGTATGCTTCACCCAAGGCGAGTACACGCCTCTTAGAAAGCAACTTTGATTTAGATGTATTTTGAAATGCTATATAGTTATCAGACAACACGAAGATGAAGTCAATTCGTGAAAAATCTTTTCTATCTAACGTTTGGAAATCGACAGCTGTATCGGTTGACGATAGAAGATCAATAGCATACTCTGTTTCCGATGCCTTCTCAATACAAAACCATTCACCTTCTTCAAGAAGCGTACCCGGAGCGTATGTGATCGATAAATCTTTGGTAATCGTAGGAATATTGTACAACGCACCATCCACAGAAATAATAGCCCTGTACTTATTTTTCTCTCTTTGTTTTAATTTGGCGCAAATATTATCCATTTTTCTTTTTCCTTCCAGTGAGTTCTATAAAAGTCGTGTCATTAATGCGGTATAGGGTTTCGGTTGATAATTCTGATACTTTGCGAGCAACTGCCCCTTTTTTTATCAAAAGTATTCGTGTTCCACTTTCCGTAAGGACATTGTAATAGTGATATCCAAACAGAAGGAAAATAGGGTTGAAATATTGAGTTTGTGATACAAGGGTAAAAACAAACACGATGACAAAAACAAATAGCATTGTCAAATGTTCTGAGGCACTAATGGAAACAAAGAAATACCCAAGGTATATTGGGAGAAAATCTCCGTCTGCCAACGACAGTTCTTTACATCCTTCAAGCGTGTCTTTTTTGAATTTTTTTGTTATAAGCAATGAAAGTGCTGATAACGCAATTGAACATCCTATCAATAATAATCCCAAAAACCACACGGGAATTATCCAAAAAGTCCATCCATTTTTTATCACATAAATTATTCCCATCCATGATGTAGCATTAAATGCAAGTAAAAGTTTAAATATAAAATTCATTATTATCCTCAATGCATAAGTTTGTTGAGCGCGTTATTTTCTATAAAGCTCGTCCAATGTTTTTCCGCCCTTGTCCTTCCATTCAACCCAACCGTTGATGCTGCCGCCCAAAACGAACATAGCTGCAGAACTTGGTGAGGTGAAGGATACCGAAACAGTCAATTTGTACTTCACGTCAACGCAAACAATATTGCCGTTGGCAAGAGCTGTTTGACGTTGCTTTTCCATCGTCGCGGAATGGCATTTGCGGTTCATATCAATTTCCGAACCTTCCAGAACTTCGAAATGTTCACCATCATAAACACCAAAAGCAGTAATTCCGTTGCGAGTAGTATGTAAGGTATTGGCTTCATTCAAGGTCACCTTGGAGTTATCCATCTTGTAACCCTGTGTTGCCATGATGAATTGGATTTCCTCGTAAACTTCTTCAATCAAGGGAAAGTCATATTCATCGATCTCATACTTGGGGTTGACCGAGTTTTCTACCTTGTAGCGCTTGGCATCGTGTGCCTTGCCGATAGCGTAAGCTTCAAGGCCGCTTATCATATCAAGGGAGAACGTTTTGCTGTCTGCCAAGAACATAATCGCCTTGTTCCAAAAATCCTTTGAGCGATTATGGTCATCAAGACGAACAACGCCGTTTCTCGTCTGACCAATATAAATCTGCGCGATTTTATTATCGTCGTTCTCACTGATGAGATAGTAAATACCGGGGCGATTGATTCCCGAAAGCTTCTTAGCCTCGGAAAGCAACGGACGAGGAATAACGTAGGTTGTCATCGTGGAGAGGTGTCTGCGGATGGAGCGAATGCCATCAGGCTGACCGTTGTGATATATGATTTCAAGCTTTTTGCTGATTCCCATTTTTGTTTCCCCTTTCATATTATATTAAAACTTCCCATTTGCCGTAGCGCTTTCCGCTTTCACGACGGATATAGTTCTTGTCTTGCAGGGATTTCATCACACGTTTAACGGTGCTGAGAGATTTTCCTGTGGTATCGGCCAGCTCTTGCTGCTTGATGTTGGGGTTCTTTGCAACCAATTCCAACACCGCCAATTCCTCCAAAGTACAGTCCAAAGTATCAAATTGAGACTTTGGAGCTTTAGAAATGATACTTTGGGAATCGTTTTCTGCCACATAATCCACGTGCATATATCGGTTCTTCAACTCATAATCGGTATCGAGCAGAAGATTTCCGAAGAACATTTCCAAGAATTTCGTTGTGGCGTGAATGCCTTTTTGCAAATTGTTATAGTTCGCTCTGACGAGTGCGTTGCGAAAATACCACGAATTCTTTTGAAAAGCAACGTTATTCACACGGAAACCAAAGGTTTTCATATATTTGATCATAAAGACGGCGGTCGCTCTCGTGTTGCCCTCGCAGAAGGGATGGATCTGCCAAATATCAGATGCGAATTTTGCGAGGTGTTTTACGGCTGCTTCCACGGATAATCCTTCGTATGAGAACTGCTTTTCGGTTGCAAAATCGTAGTCCAAAGTGTCACGAATGCTGTTGAAATCCGCATAGATGACCGTATCGCCGTTCAGCACCCATTCCTTCTTGGTGATGTTGTATGGTCTGACTTGACCTGCGTGCTTGAATACGCCCTCGAACAGTCTGCGGTGAATGGTCATCCACTCCGCAGGCGAGAACTGAAAACTCTTTTCGCCGAGAAGCTTTGCGATTCTTGCGGAAACGATATCGGCTTCCTTGGTCGCATCTTCGATTTCGGTGCGCTCGGTACGTTGCTCATAGTAGCTTTGAATGCGCTTTTGCGCCTCGTCAATACTGATGTTACCCTCGATATGCTCCTTCGCAGTATCGAGAAGATATTCCGAGGTAGTCAGCCCGTCTACCGCTTGAAGACCGATGGCTGTTCGCCATGCATCACTTTTTTCTGTTTTTCCGGGCTCACCTTGTCTTATATATTCTTCAAGTTCAAATTGCCAATTCTTATCTGACATATTTGCCTCCTACATTACTTTTCGTTTTTCTGCCTATAAATCTCTTTCAGATCTTCGATTGCCACTTCGGGGGCGAGGGTGTGGAAGATAAGCCAATTGCGGCTCATGGTCTCTGCCGGGGCTTGGCGGTAGATCTCCTTGCTATCCTCGCCTGTGGCGAAATGCCAGAAGCGGTAGAGGTAGCCTGCCCAATAGAGCACCTCTTTATCGTACACGGTGCCGCCCTTTGTGAGCTCGGCGTTGTCGGCAATCTCCGCGAGGAGATATTCTTCACCTGCCCATTGCATACGGTTGAACTTGGAATCAAGTCCTTTCGCGACCTCGCCTGTCATAAACGCCTTGATAAAGGTCACGCTATCGTAACCGTTTACGCCCGACAGCTCGAACAGTCTGCCTTGTATATCACACATTTTCAGTTGGAGTTCGTTCATTGTGTCCTCCTATTATTTCGCCTCGTCAAGTATCTCGTCGTAAAACTTTCCTTCGCGGCGGTAATTCTTGCAAATGTCGTTTGCAAGGTGGATGCCTTTTTGCCTGTTGGCTTCGCTTTCGTCCTGAAGGAATCTGCGCTCCATCATCGAAATGGGAAGCTCTCTTTCCACTCGAACGGCTGCACACGCCTTTTCGGTGGTCGCTACGTACTGCTTTCCGAGTTTAAGGGCGGAAAGACTATTAACGAGAGCCATATCTGTGATGCCGCCTGTGAAGAAGTTATCGAGCACGTAGAACATTCTGTCGTTTGCGATACTGCCGATCACGAGATCCTTGCCTGCATCAAGCTGACTGTATTTTCCGTAGAAGTCCGTACCCTTGATCTGCTCCATTCTGCCACGGTGGTAGGCAACAAGCATTGCCCAATCGAGATCGGCTTTGATCTCAACCGAGTCGAGCTCACGCATATCGATCGACACGATGTAGAACTTGGATTTTTCGAAATCGCAGATAAGCGTCAGCGGTTGTCCGGGCTCGGTGCCCATGTAGAAGCCCTTGCCGAAGTCACACATTTCTCGGCTCTTGGGCGCGATGTCGCCAACGATACCCGACTTTGAGCCGTGGTAAAGCAGAACACGACCTTCTTCAAGTGCGATTTCCTCGGTGGCTGTCTTGATCTTATCGAGGATCATCTGATAGACGGGAACGCCCTGCGCCTTGCAGTATTCGTAAATGGTTGCTTGCGCCAATTTCGTGGGGAGCGCACGACCGTTTTCCCAACGGTTGACCGTAGCAAATGTCACGCCCAACTTCTCGGCGAAGTCGGCTTGGCTCAGCCCCAAATATTCTCTTATACCCTTGATTAGCTTTTGCATTTTATGCCTCCAATCGATATAACAAATATCATCTCTTATATTATACTAAATGTTATATCGTTTGTCAATATCCGTGTCAAAAAACATGGGTATTTTTTGAACAAAAAACAGCTTCAAAAAGTACCCATAATTTTGAAGGGCAAAAATCACCACAATCCCTTACGCCGCCTTGCTTTTTTCTGCCTGCGTTTCCTCAAATTGCGTTAGAGAGAGGCTTCATCATAACGCAATTTCACAATGATTGTCTTTTTTCTTTCCGTCCCGGGCAGTCTTCACAATTCTCCAGATTCGTGCTATTCTTAGGATGAGTTATAAAGCGAATTTGCTATGATGATCGTCGCTCTGTGCCGATTTTCCGATTGCTTTGTTCGGATTATCGCCCTCTAATATTCAGAAAAACATGGGTATTTTCGAGTGAAAATTGGCTTTGAAAAATACGCCATGTCTCAACTGCGCAACAATCCTCCTTTGCACGTTTAAAAATGAAGAAATTTTTTATGTAAAAACCACATTAAAATCGGGGGCTCTAATTACATAAAAATTTTTGTGGAAAAGGCTTGTCTTTTCAAGGCATACAAGCGGTTATCTCTCAAAAGTTACGCCAAAGAGAGCAGTCTATATGGCGCAATTTTGCACGTTCCCCGGTTTTGCAACTCCTCCGGGCAGTCTTCGCCATTCACACAATTTTTGGCTACTTTCTGAATCGGTATGGTGGAAAATTGCTTGTAAGAAATATGCCCATACTCATTCTGTTATTTCTATTGATATTTTCCGAAAATGTGATATAATGTATTATAATATTGAGTGCGAGAAGGGGGTAATATATGGTTATAGGATGTACAAAAAAGTTGCTTGACTTTTTGGGAATAAAGCCACAGAAATTAATTGATGAAACCGATCCGCTGTTTTCTTGGACCGCGAATCTTATCATACTGAACCGCCGCAAGACGTTGGTTGCCGTAAACAATGCGACCAAGTGCTGCTTCGTGCTTCACGGCTTGACGGCAAAAAGTATTTCAAAATTGCCCGAGCTGATGAAGGACGGTATTCGCGCGGTATTGCAAAGTGAGTATATTGCTCCCGAAATTATAGAAAAATATCTTGACGATTGCGGTGACGATTTCACTCTTGCGACAACCACATCGCGCTCTGACGTGGCGTATTGCAATAAGGCGTGCGAGCGCGTGGAGCGTTTTGTAAATCTGTTTGAGTCTGACAAGATGCTTCAACAGAAATATCTGCCGTGGATCAACGACGATATGATTGCCAAGGATGACTATTCGTTTATCTATGAGAATTTGATTACGGCGCTTGCCGAGAGATACGGTGCACCCGTGCAGTCTGCATATGTGGCAGAACTTGAGGTTACGCTTGATCTTCTTACTCCCTGCAAGAGAACGCTGGTCGTTCCGAGCGATCTTAATTTCTATCAGCTTCACAGAATTTTTCAAAATGCTTTTGAATGGCACGATTGTCATCTGCATCAGTTTGTTTTGAAAAAGGACAGTATGGGCAGACCGAGAGAAATCATTCAACCTGCGCATTTTGAGAATGATGATTGGATCGCATTCAGCGGCGGTAAATCTATCGACAGCACGACGGTTACTATTCGTGAAATTTTCGAATCACAAAAGAAGATAGACTATGAATACGATTTTGGTGACGGGTGGATACATACCATCAAGCTGAAGCGTTTTATTCCTAACTGTACCACGCCATATCCCCACTGTACAGAGGCGATTGGCGACGCGCCGATGGAGGACAGCGGCGGACCGTATGGGTTTGACGAGAAGATGAAAATCCTGAACGATCCCGATCATCCCGAACACGAATGGATCTCGGAATGGGTGAGGAGTGCATGGTGGCATCCCCTTGATTTTGATGCGATCAATCGCAGAATCAGGCAGGAACACCGTCGTTGCATCCCCGTTCAATACGACTAAAACCATCAAAAAACATGGGTATTTTTCGAGCAAAAATCAGCTTCGAAAAGTACCCATGTTTTTTCTTTTGTTCGCCCTCAAAACTCCTTGTAATATAAGGACTTTCGGCGGTAGGTCTGTTTCAAATTACGCATGAGAGAGGCTTGTGCAGTGCGTAATTTCGCAATTTTCCCACGTTACATAAGCCGCCCCAGGCAGTCTTCTCAATTCTTGCAAGATAAGTGTGTTGACATACCACGATTTCGAAATTACACACTGCACACCACGACGTCTATCATGCCCACACAAATCAAAAATGAGGTCACGCTTCCGTCCTTTCGGTTGCGTGACCTTTGTGCTTTATTTGCGATAGACGTCGTCAAGGGGCATGAGCGTTACAAATCTCCTTTCCTTGCAAATAACTGTATCACAAGTTAGTAACTTATGAGTTAGTTTTTATCACGTCCCATTTGTCAATAGTTTCTTCGCTTTTTTCGGTGAAAATGAAATGGCACAAAAAAAGGCAAAAAGTTGGCGGAGTTTCGCCGATGACAAACGGGATTTTATGGTTTATACTATAAGCGTACACACCGAGGCGAGCATAGTGTACAAGCTCGACCTCATACTTATTTAGTAAATCGAAAGGAGACAATCATGAAAGAACAGACACATGTAACAAGTGTTTTTAAAAACAAAACATTGACAAAGGAGGATTACACGCGTATATGGATAGAACTAATTTCAGCATTAGAACGCAACAAAAGTGTAAACTTTTCTCCGAGTCAATGACAAATAGCCCCTCTGTATGTTATAATAGAGGCGGAGGAAAACAGCTTGTTCTTATCCGAGAGGAGATAAGAACATGAGAGAAGAAAAAGTAGCAATCTATTGCAGACTGTCCGAAGAGGACAAAAATAAGCAGAACGCCACCGACGATTCGGGCAGTATTCAGAATCAGAAGGCGATGCTCCGCGACTACGCCGACCGCATGGGCTGGGAGCTTTACGGTATTTACAGCGACGACGACTATGCAGGCTCGGATCGCAACCGTCCCGAGTTCAAGCGGTTACTTGCCGACGCGCAGGCGAGAAAATTTGATATTATCCTATGCAAAACGCAGTCGAGATTTACCCGTGAGCTTGAATTGGTGGAGCGATACATACACGGTCTGTTTCCGATTTGGGGCATTCGATTTGTCAGCATCGTGGACAACGCTGACACTGCCAACAAAGGCAACAAAAAAAGCCGTCAGATCAACGGACTTGTCAACGAGTGGTATCTGGAGGATATGTCGGACAGCATCAAATCCGCACTTGACAGCCGCCGCAAAAACGGCTTTCATATCGGCTCGTTTGCACTCTACGGGTATAAAAAGGATCCCGACCTAAAAGGTCATCTGATCATCGACGAGGAAGCCGCCGCCGTGGTGCGAGAGGTGTTTACCCTCTTTTCGCAAGGCTACGGTAAAACGGCGATCGCGCGAATGCTCAACGACCGCGGGATACCCAACCCCACCGAGTACAAGCGGATGCAGGGACTTCGCTTTAGTCTGCCACCAAGCAAGAACAGCACGCTGTGGAAGTATTTCGCCATTTCGGATATGCTTGTCAACGAGACCTATATCGGCAATCTGGTGCAAGGCAAGTATGAGAGCATTTCATACAAGACTTCAATCAACCGCCCTCGCCCCAAGGAACAATGGTTTCGGGTGGAAGGCACACACGAGCCGATCATTGACCGCGCCCTGTGGGACAGAGTGCAGAAGATGATCACCGAGCGAGCCAAGCCGTTCAAGGTCGGCACGATAGGACTATTTGCTAAGAAGGTGCGGTGCGCATCCTGCGGATACGTGATGCGTTCGTCAAAGTCGGGTGGCAGACACTTTCTGCAATGCCCCAACCGACACTACGCTAAGGGTGCTTGCGAGGGCGCGTTTATTTCGGTCAACAGACTTGAAAGAATGGTGATCGACGAACTGCGGCGACTGAACGCCGAGTATCTTGACATGGACGAGTTAGAGTGCAAAGTGCAATTTAACGCCAATCTTTTAGAGCAAAAGCAAGAAATTGAAGCCGAAATTGTGACCTATCAAGGAAAGATCAATCAATTTTCTAAAGGTGTGCGTGATCTCTATCTTGACAAGGTGAAGGGCTTGATTTGCGAAGCGGACTTTATTGAATTGTCAAAGGACTTCACCTCACAAAAAGAACGCCTTGAATCGCAGGTGCTGGAATGTCAAAAGCAAATTGCCGAGATCGAGGTCAAAATCGCCGTGGGTGACAACCGCCGTGAGTTGATTGAAAAATACGTCAAGGTAAAGCATCTGACACGGGAAATGGTGGAGATTTTGATCGACAAAATCATGGTCGGAAAGCGAATACAAGGAACAAGGAATGTGCCGATTGAGATACACTGGAACTTTTGAGCGACGCACTCTCCGAAAGCCTCCCTTGTGTGAAGGGAGGTGGCACGCGACAGCGTGACGGAGGGATTGTAAAGTACAATAATGAAGTTAAAAACAATCCCTCAGCCGCCTTCGGCGTCAGCTCCCTTTACACAAGGGAGCCTTAAGTAACAGACACTATCAAAAAAAGCCGTAAACCCTTGTAAAATAAGAATTTTCGTGATTTTTGAAAGTTCAAAAACGTTGCGAATACGTGATAGTAACAGAGCAAAAGGCGCGCGTCACGTACGATAACCTGCTCCGGCTGATCGACGACCCGGACGTGCGTGATCCCTTGAAATTCCTCCGCGAGCGCGAGATCGTCCATTACCAGCGCTTTGCGGATTCCCTGCGCCGGGCGCAGGAGCACCTGGACGAGCGGAATTTTTACGCCTGCAACCCTTCCTTTGATAAAAATTGCGGCAGAAAATAATCGCTGAGAACAAAAAAACTTAAAGAAATATATCAACGGCGAACGCCGACAGACCTTAAAAATCTGTCGGCGTTAATTATTGGGTTACTGCGGAGCAATTCTTCGCAATATGAACAAACGATAAGGTATAATATTTTTCGCAAATTCAAAAAAGAGCAAAAAAGATAGACATGCTCAAAGAACTCTGGTAGAATGAAGTCACCACAACAAACATTCGAAAGGAGATCTGAACATGTCCAAACCCATTATACAGTTAAACGAGGAAAGCGTCAAGAGCGAATTGAAAGAATTAGTCCGCA
>CASDOQ010000016.1 GCA_949282345.1 uncultured bacterium
GGGGTGTGAAGGCCGCGGTGGTGCGGGGTGGCGGTGGTGTGAAGGGCCGCGGTGGTGCGGGGAGGCGGGCCGCGGGGTACGGAGAGGCGGGCCGCGGGGGTCGCGTGGGCAAGGCGTGAAGGGGCGCTTGCCCCGATCCGGCTCTCTGGCGGTCACGGCCTGGCAAACTGACTGTAATAGAGGTTCGCGTAAAAGCCGTTGCGGGCGAGCAGTTCGTCGTGACTTCCCTGTTCGATCACCTGTCCGTCCTTCATGACGAGGATGACGTCGGCCTCCCGGATCGTCGAAAGGCGGTGCGCCACGATAAAACTGGTGCGCCCCTGCATCATGACGGAAAAGGCTTTTTGGATCTTGGACTCGGTACGGGTGTCGATCGAACTGGTGGCCTCGTCGAGAATCAGCATGGGCGGCAGTTTCAGCATGGCGCGCGCGATGCAGAGCAACTGGCGCTGTCCTTGGGAAAGGTTAGCCCCGCCGCCCGTGATCTTCGTGTTATAGCCCTCGGGCAAACGGCGGATAAACGGGTCGGCATAGGCGGCGCGCGCCGCGGCAACGACCTCCTCCTCGCCGGCTTCGGGGTTCGCGTAGGCAATGTTCTCGCGCACGGTCCCATTCGAGAGCCAGGTGTCCTGAAGGACCATCCCGTAGCGCGCGCGCAGATCGGCACGGCGCATGTGGCGGATGTCGGCTCCGTCGACCGTGATGGCGCCGCCGTCCACGTCATAAAAACGCATCAGCAGATTGATGAGCGTGGTCTTGCCGCATCCCGTCGGGCCGACGATGGCGACCCGCTGTCCCGGTCTGACCGACAGATTCAGCCCCTCGATCAGCGGCCGCTCGGGCGTATAGCGGAAGGAGACGTCCGAAAAGCCGACTGCGCCGCACAAGGGCGGACAGAGGGGGGCTTGCGGGTCGGGGACCCGGTCGGGCGCTTCCAGCACTTCAAAGACCCGCCCGGCACAGGCAAAGGAATTCTGCAATTCGGTGATCACGCCGCTGATCTCGTTAAAGGGCTTGGCGTACTGCCCGGCATAACTGAGAAAGATGCTCAGTTCCCCGACCGACATATCCCCGCCTACCGCGAAGATCGCTCCCGTGACGGCGATCACCGCGTACACGAGGTTATTGATCAGCCGGGTGCTGGGGTTTGTCAGGCTCGAAAAGAAAGTGGCTTTCAGTCCGGCGGATCGTAAAGTATCGTTTACGGAATCGAAGGAATCGAGCATGCGTTCTTCGGCGCCGAAAGCTGTAATGACCGCCTGTCCTTCGATCATCTCATGGATGAGGGCGGTTTCCTCTCCGCGGGCGATTGTCATGCTCCGGAAGTGGCGGTGGGCACGCGAGGCGATAAAGCGCGCCACGAGGATCGAGAGGGGGGTGAGTAAGAGCACGGCAAGCGCGATCAGCGGGTGAAGCGAGAACATGATGCCGAGGATCGCCGTCATAGTCAGCACGCCGGTAAAGAGTTGAGAAAAGCCCATCAGCAACCCGTCCGCAAAGCCGTCCACGTCGGCGACCATCCGGCTGAGCAGGTCGCCGGTCGAATGACTGTCGAGGTATCCGACCGGCAGAGTCCCGAATTTTCCGTGTACCCGGTCGCGTAGGTCGCGGCAGACCGAGTAGGTGATCTTATTGTTGCAAAGGGCCATCAGGTACTGCGCCAGCGCCGCGGCGACGGCCAGCCCGGCGATCAGAAGAACGAGCCGGAGGATCGCGCCGGTATCCACGCGCCCCGCCCCGTGCATCTGATCGATCGCGTTCCCGGTAAAGACCGGGATCAGCAGGGCGGCGGTTACCGAGGCCATGGCGCAGAGGAGGCTGCAGGCAAGGAGCGCCCGGTGCGGCCGGAGAAGCGGGAGGATATGGCGCATCATTTTCTTTTTCGTGTTCATGCTTCGGCCTCCCCGTCCACTTGGCTTTCGCCGCCGGGTCCTTTTTCATCGTCCGCCCGGTTCTCTTCGTCCGGTGCTTTTTCGTCGCCTGCCCGGTTCTCTTCGCTGGGTTCTATTTCGTTCCCGGTCGGGTCATCACCGTTTGTCTGGCTCTCATAGATCTCGCGGTAGACCGCGCAGTTTTCGAGCAGTTCGCCGTGCCGTCCCGCGCCCACGATGGCGCCGTCCTCCAGGACGAGGATCAGGTCGGCCGCGGTGAGTGAGCCGGCGCGCTGGCTGATCAGAAAGACGGTGGTCTCCTCCGGCAGGGTGGAAAGCCCCCGGCGCAGGGCGGCGTCGGTGGCGTAGTCAAGCGCGGAAAAACTGTCGTCGAGGATCAGGATCTTTGCCCCCGCAAGCAGGGCGCGGGCAATGGTGAGCCGCTGACGCTGACCGCCCGAAAAGTTCGCGCCGTCCTGTTCGACCGGGGCGTCGAGTCCGCCGTTCTTGTCGCGGACGAATTCCTCGGCCTGCGCCAATGAGAGCGCGCGCCAGAGGGCGTCGTCATCCGCCGTCGGATCTGCCAGGAGGAGATTGGAGCGCACCGTTCCCCGGAAGAGGCGCGGACGTTGCGAAACGACCGTTACGGATTTGCGGAGTGCTTCGCGCGACAGGGTTCCGATCTTCTTGCCGAGGAGTTCGATCTCCCCGTCGGTCGCGTCGTAGTAGCGCAGGATCAGATTGACGAGCGTGGATTTTCCGCTCCCGGTTCCCCCGATGATCCCGACGGTCTGCCCACGGCGGACGGTAAAGGAGAGATGGCTGACGGCGTCCGCACCGCCCCCACCGTATCGGAAACTCACGTCGCAAAAGCGCACGGCGATCTCTGCGTCGGGGTCGGGGGACTCTTCTCCGTAGGTCAGAGAGCTTTCGGTGTCGAGCACCTGCCCGATCCGCCGCATCCCGGTAGCCGAACGGCCGAGCAGCGTGATGAGGTTGGCCAGTTTGACCAGTTCCACGAGGATCTGAGAGATATAGTTGATGAGCGCAATGATGCTCCCGGAGAGCAGGAGCCCTGCGTCGGTCCCGGCCGCGCCGAACCAAAGTACCAGCACGATGACAGCATTCACGGTGACATAGGTGAGCGGGTTCATCACGGCGGCGATCCGCCCGACCCGGAGCTGTGCATCAAGCAGGCGGCGGTCGGTCTTTTGAAAGTCCTCGTTCTGCTTTTTCTCCCGCGAGAAGGCGCGGATGACGCGCACGCCGGTCAGCGTTTCCCGCGTGGCTTCGGTCACGCCGTCTAAATTCTGCTGAACGCGCCGATATCCCGGGGCTGAGAGCTTCATCACACCGAACACGATGAAGAAGAGCAGGACGATCGCCCCGACGAAAAGGAGCGCCAGCGAAGCGTCGATCGTGAAAGCGAGGATCATCGAGCCGAACACGATGAAGGGACTGCGGATAAACAGGCGAAGAAACATATTCAGTCCGTTTTGCACCTGATTGACGTCGCTCGTCATCCGTGTGATGAGCGTAGAGGCCCCCGCCCGGTCGATCTCGGCGCGGCTGAGCGACCCGATCTTTTCGATCATATCGTGCCGCATCAAAGCGCAGATCCCGGCCGAGGCGCGCGCGGCAAAAAACTGTGCCGCCACCGTGCAGCCGAAGCCGAAGAGAGCCATGGCAAGCAGGAGCAGAAACCGCACGACGATATACCGTGTGTCCCCGGCCGCAATGCCCCGGTCGATCATATCCGCCACGATCAGGGGGACTGCCAGGTCAAAACAGGCCTCGAGGACCTTGAACAGCGGGGAAAGCAGACTGTCTGCCCGGTATTTCCGGAAATAGGGGAACAGATGTTTCATGACATCCTCTTTTCTTTTTCTTCACGGGATAGTTTTTCCTTTTTACACGGTCTCAGTATAATCCTTCTTTTCTTGCTTGTAAAATATATATTTTGTGCTATAATTATATAAAAAACATATAGGAGACGAAAATGGAGATCCGCCAGTTGAAATATTTTATCACAGTGGTAGAAGAGAAGACGGTCACGGCCGCGGCCGCCAAACTGCACATGACCCAGCCCCCTCTCAGTTTACAACTCCATCAGCTTGAGCGGGAACTCGGATGCCGGCTCTTCCGGCAGGAGGGGCGGCGGCTGACCCTGACCGATGCCGGGCGGCGGCTCTACGGTCGGGCGCTCGCGATCTGCGGAATGTGCGAGCGCGCGCAGGAAGAGATGGCGGAATACCGGCGGGGCGCGGTCGGCACGCTGAAGGTGGGGGTGATCTCCTCGGTGCAGGGGCCGGTCTTTTCGGGCTGGATGCAGGCCTATCACGGTCGCTATCCCGAGGTGCGGCTCTCGGTGCACAGCGCCAACACCTATCAGCTTCTCGAAAAACTGCGGAACCGGGAGACCGATATCGCCATCACGCGCACCCCGTTCCCGGCAGAAGAACTCGAGGTGCGGTATCTATGGGAAGAGAGGATCCACGCCGTGGGGGAGAAGCGTTTTTTTGCGCCCGGCGAGGGGGCGCTGACTCTCCCCGCCCTCTCCTCGCTCCCGCTCATCCTGTACCGCCGTTGGCAAAAGATCGTGGAGGCGCGCTTCGAGGCGGCGGGCGCTACCCCGCAGATCCTCTGCATCAACGATGATGCGCGCATGACGCTCTCGCTTGCGCTTTCCGGGGTCGGGGTCGGCTTGCTGCATCCCTCCGCCCTGCCGCGCGAGATGCCTGAAGAGATCCTCGTCCGCCCGGTCGACGACGCGGCGCTCTCTTCGCGGATCGCGCTCGTCTGGCGGGCAGGGGAACGCCTCCCCGAGACGGCCAAACTCTTTTGCCAACTGGTAGAGGAAGCGGGACAGCCGCGCCCGGTGTAAGCGATCTTCCGGGCGGGCGCGATCTTTTCGGAAAACACGCTTCCGGGCAGACCGGACGACTTCGGGGAAAAAGACGGGAAGGAACGAAAAAGTGCCGCCTGGCCCTTGACAGAAAGGAGGAAGAATTCTATAATGGAAATAGATTCCTTTTTTCCGGGAAAATCCCGGATCGAAAGAACAGAAAGACGGAGGAACGACTGAAGATGAAAAAACACACGCTGTTTTTTACGGCCGTGCTGGCGATCTTTTGCTCGCTGATGCTGACCGCCTGTGAAATCGGCTCGATGATCGGCTCCACAACGGGCAGCGGAGGCACGCAGACGACCGCGCCCGACGTGACGACGGCACCCAACGTGACGACGGCTTCCAGCGTGACGACGGCGCCCGACGTGACGACGGCGCCCAACGTGACGACGGCACCCAACGTGACGACGGCACCCAACGTGACGACGGCACCCAACGTGACGACGGCTCCCAACGTGACGACGGCGCCCAGCGTGACGACGGCACCCAACGTGACGACGGCACCCAGCGTGACGACCGCGCCCAACGTGACGACGGTGCCCAACGTGACGACGGCACCCAACGTGACGACGGCTCCCGGGGACGATCCGCAAACGCCCGGAGGATCGACCGAATCCTCCAAATGGGAGAACCTGAACTTCAAAGGGCAGAAGATCCGCATCTGGATCAACGACGTCGTAGGGGATGTCGATGCGAAAGCCGCCGGCGTTCAATCCGGCGTCCGATATATGTGCGGGCCTGACGAAGGAGAGGATACCAGCGACAACAGACTCCTGGCCGAAGCCGCCTATCGGAGAGAAAAGGTGCTGGATATTCTCGGCCTTGAAAGCGGGGACGTGGAATACGTCACGGCCGGATGGAAGGGGGACATCAATACCATTCTGCCGGATATCCAGGCGCTGAACACCGCCAACGCCGAGGACGGACCGAGCATCGTCATCCATCAGAATTACGGGATGGTGCGCGCCGGGATCACCGGGCTTCTCTACAACGTGTACGACAACGACCAGACCAACTATTTCGACCTGGCCGATAAGGGCTGGTATCTGGATATGATGGAAGAGACCACCATCGACAAGAACCGGGTCTATATGCTCCTCGGAGATTTCTTTATCGACCAGTTCCGTATGGCCTACGGCGTGTTGGCCAACGCGACGCTGATCGAGGAAGGATACCGTCCGGCCAACGGAAGAAGTGGCATGGACGCCCTCTATGCGCACGTACTGGACGGCACTTGGACCTACGAGACCATGATGGCGGTTGCCGACGCCTGCCGGCAGGATTCCAACGGAGAGTGGGACAGCTCCAGCATCATGGGCGTGATCGGTTCGCAGTGGTGCGTCCGTTCCTTCTTCGCGACCTCGGGGCTTGACGTCTTCCAAAAAGATGCAAGCGGCAAGGTCTCCTATAGCACTGACGTGAGCGCCGTGAGCGAATGGGTAGAGGCTTTCGTCAATATGGAAAAGCAGCCCTGGTTCTCTTATCACTGGCAGGATACGACGAACAGCAGCAGCGAAAGCGTCAACCCGAACCGTGAGGCAGCTTCGCTCACCTTTGCCAACGGACGCGCCGCGTTTGCCATCGGTCAGACGGTCGCCGCCTACGAGAGCAGGCTCATTCAGTATATGTCGAACAACAGCGCTTTTCTTCCGACCCCGCGGTATTTCACAGAAGTGGAAAGCACCGCGTTTGAGGACGTCAAAAGGCTCTACGGCGCTCTGACTTCCGATAACGCCAACAGCGGCGGGATCCTGAGCAACGCCACATCTCAGGAATTCACGCTGGCATCCGCCTTCCTCCAGCTCATGACCGAAAACAGCGAGGGCTTCATGGAAGAGTACGAAGCCAGCCTGGTAGTCAAGGCCGGGCTGCCGATCCAGATATTCCAGATCATCCGGGACGGCCTGTGCCTGCCGATGTCGATGCTCTATGATAACTACTGCGCCAAGAGTATCGATCTGCCGACCTACGCGCAGCTCATGTATGAATCTCTGGATTCCAAGTCCAACACCTTCGCTTCCGACTGGGCGGAGGGAGTCGACGCCAAGAACGCGCAGTGGGAGGAGATCGTAGCGAATTACGGCGCCTCGTCCGGCACGGTCAAACCGGCGCCGACCAGCTTCACGATCACCTATGAGGGAACCAACGGAGTCACAAACCCGAACCCCGCGACCTATACCGAGGAAGACGGGGAGATCACGCTCCAGCCGCTCGAGAGGGACGGGTACCGCTTCCGCGGCTGGTACCGGGACGACGTGCTCGTGACGGTGATCCCGGCGGGGAGCAAGGGCAATATCACCCTGGAAGCCCGGTGGACGGAAGACAGCCCCCCCGTTACCACCGAGTCTCCCAAGCAGGACATTTCGGTCCGCTTCCCGGCGAAGAAGGAACTGACCTATACGGGCGCTTCGCTGGCCAACGGTATGCAGATCAGAAGCTTTCTCCTTAGCGTCAGTTATGTCTACAAGAAGGACGGCGTTGAAGTGCAGGCCAAAGACGTCGTGAACGTCGGCGCGTACGAAGTGACCGCGACCTTCTCGTTCAAAGAAGACCGATATGCAGAGGCTTACAACCTGCCGGCTCCCCTTACCGAAACCTTTACGATCGTTCCGGCCACGCTGAAAGCCGAGACCTATCAGCTGTCCGACAAGACCGGTTATTGGTATCCGGAATGCGCCTATGACATCACGTATAAAGGCAAAGTTCCCGCAGGTCTTTCCTTCGTATATTCGATCCGCCAGGTGAAGAATGCGGCCGGGGCTACGATCGATAGGGTGTTACCGAGCGGTGAAAAGGCGACGGAAGCCGGGAAATACGAGGTCACGCTCAGCTTCGTCGATGCGGGCGGTAACTACGAGCCCGCTTCCCTCGTCCCGCAGACGGCGATCCTCGAGATCGTAAACTGCCCCAACCAGGTGCTGAAGGGCACCCCGGCGCTTGACGGCGTGCTGGATGCCGCGTACCTGAACTCGGCGCACTTTGCGACTCTTGCGGTCGAAAATACCCCGGAAGCCATTGCGGCGGCTGTTGCGGCGGCCGACGAGCATACCATCGTGATGACCAAGTACTCCGGTTCCGCTACCGATTCGGTGAACGACTTCGGCGCTTCCGCCACGCTCTACTACCTGTGGGATAATGACTACGTCTATCTCTGTGTAGTGGTAAAGGATGCGACCAAGTATCCCCGTAGCGATGACTATGTCAAGCAGAAGAACCCGTGGATCAACGACGCCATCGAGTTCTACTATTTCTTCGGCGGCTATGAAAAGCCGATCCCGCCCTCGGACGGCGACACCTACCCGACCTACTCCGCCGTAACGACCGACGCGCTCGGCCGCGGTGAAAACCTGACTACGGGCGGCTCTTCGATCTCTGCCGTTACCCGTCAGCGGTCCGCGTTCTACGACGAGATCAAGTGCGCTGCTACCGAAACGAGCGACGGATATATCATCGAATACGCCTTCCCGAACAAGCAGGAGTACGTTGTTGATGAAAACGGTATCAAAGATCCCGAAACAGGGCTCTATCACTGCAAAGAGGCTGTGATCGAAGACGGTGTCGTGAAGACCATCAAGGCCGGGGAATTTGGTTATGCCGGACTCCAGCTCAACGATATGACGGCGGCAGCCGAGGGCACGATGCCGCAGGAGAACAAGTATGAGGATGACCGCATCCTCAGTACCATTACCGATGAGTGGAAGGAATACGAGGACCTGAACGCCAAGTACGTTCACTATGCCAGCAACCGTCACAAAGATGCGGTTGACCGCTTCATGGTCTTCCAGTTCTCGGACACTGCTGCACAGTGACCTAAAGAAACCCGAACCCCGGCTTTTGCCGGGGTTCTTTCTTTGCAACTCTTGATTTTTCCCGCTGAGTATGCTATACTGAAAGCGGGAGGAACAGCGGAGCATTCCGCCCTGCCCGCAAGAAAACAGAAAGGGGAAGAATCTATGGAAAACAAGAAATTGCCTCCGTCCTGCGAGACCTGTATGCATCATCAATATGATGAAGATTTTTTGGCGCATTTCTGTGATCGGATGCCGGATGAAGACGAGATGGGGCATAACGCCTTCCGCCCCGGTGCCCGCTGCCCCTTTTATCAATTTCATGATGAGTATATCAGCGAGAGAAAGCAAATCTGAGTTTCCCTTGCCCATACAGCCGGGAGGGGGCGCGCGGCGTGGTCGGCTGTCGTGCGTTCCGCCCGGGGGCTTCTGCCGCTCGAAGAAAGGAATGACCATGAATACCTGTTGCATTTGCGATGCCGCTCTCCCGGAGGGGGAGGCACCGATCCTGACCTTCGACGGTCAGGGACGCGAAAAACCGCTTTGCCCGGTTTGCGCCGCCCGCGCGGAGGCGCTGAGCGGTCAGGATGTTGCCGCTAGGCAGGAAGCGGTAAAGGCCTTTTCGGCGTATGAGATCCATGATCCGTCGGTTTTGCGCGCGTTGGCAGTTCTTTCCCATCCGGGTGAGGTGCCGGAGGAAACGCCGGCCGTAGAACCCGCTGTGCCGAAACGCGCCTTGCCTGCCCCGAACCTCTCGCTTTGGCTCGGCCTCGGGTGTATAGCCATGGCACTGGTCTTATATCTGATTATTTTGGTGGTGCGCTGATGGAGAAAGCAAAGATCGATCGCATTAACGAGTTGGCCCGCCGTGCCCGCGAAGGGGCACTGACGGCGGAAGAACTCGAAGAGCAGAAGGCGCTCCGCCGGGAATATCTGGCCGCTTTCCGCGCCTCCCTTCGGGGGACCCTGGAGCATACCGTGATTGAACGCCCGGACGGAACACGGGAAAAACTCGTTCCGAAAGAAAAGAAAGAGGAAAAGAAATCATGATGACCTATGAAGTACTGAACGCCGGAGACAATTTGCGCGTAGCCGATGCGGCATGGGATGCGATCCCCGCCGTGGAAGTTTCGTATACCTGGAAGGACTATCACCCCTCTTCATTTCACACGAAGGCGCGCCTGACCCACGGAGATCATGGGCTGACCGTCCGTCTGACGACAGATGAGCGTCCGTTGGTTGCCCATCATTCTGTCCGCAATGAAATGATCTGCGAGGACAGCTGCATGGAATTCTTCTTTATCCCGAATATGACCGACTCCCGCTATATCAATATCGAGATCAATCCGCTCGGAATCACGCATATCGGCCTTGGGCCAGATCGGTATGACCGTCGGTTTCTTGACATTACGGATGGCGATTGGCGCATTGAAACGCTCATCACAGATACCGTGTGGCATTCGATGCTCTATATCCCCTATTCGTTCCTTCTGCGATACTACGATGAAGTAAGCATGGAAATGCGCGGGAACTTCTATAAATGCGGCGACCTGACCGGCCACAAACATTTTGCCGTGTGGAGCCCGATCCTCATGGACCGGCCTGATTATCATCAGTCTGCTTTCTTCGGCACCTTCCGCCTGCAATAAGCGGCGCGTTACGTCGTTGCCGACCGACTCGCTCAAATCGCCGTAGATTTCTACGGCTTCATTTCGCTCGCGGTCTTGCGCCTCGTCCCGCTTCCTTCTTGCAGGCGGGATTCTTTTACGGAGACGTTTTTCCCTTGGTCTTCTTTCCTGCGGAGCAGATCGACCTTTGTGCGCTTTCGGATGATAAGGTATAATATTTTTCGCAAATTCAAAAAAGAGCCCAAAAAGATAGACATGCTCAAAGAACTCTGGTAGAATGAAGTCACCACAACAAACATTCGAAAGGAGATCTGAACATGTCCAAACCCATTATACAGTTAAACGAGGAAAGCGTCAAGAGCGAATTGAAAGAATTAGTCCGCA
>CASDOQ010000017.1 GCA_949282345.1 uncultured bacterium
GGATCGTGTTCCGGATGGTACAGCCGGTCACGGTGATGTTATAGAAATCGCCGTTCGTCTCGGTACCGATCTTGAACGCGCTGGCGTGGCAGTAGATCACACAGTTGGAGATGCAGATCTCCGAACAATGGATCAGCCGGCGCAGGGCATACGATGCCTTCAGTACGATCGCGTCATCCCCGGCCTTGACGATACAGTCGGAGATCACGACGTCCCGGCATCCGTCCGGCGAGATCCCGTCGACCAGTACATCCATGTAAAGCCCGCGGATCCGCACGTGTTCGCATCCGCACAGATAGAGGCAGAGGTCGGTCGCGCGGAGCAGCGTCAGATCTTCAAAATAGAGATCGGTGCATTCCCGGATCGCAAACATTTTGACGGTACGGTAATACTGGCCTTTTTCCATGCTGTCGGCCCACACGCCCTGCATATCGATCGTTCCGTGACCCGAAAAGCCGATATCGGTGCATCCGTCCGCCAGGAAAAGCGAATGATTGAAATACGAGTGGGATTCATCCTGATACCGCGGCCCCGGGAACTCCTCGCGCGGCAGATAGTCGTTCTCAAAATCGACCGAACCGAGGATCGTTGCCCCCGCTTCGATCAGAAAATGCACGTGGGAACGGAGCAGCATCGTCCCGCAGAGATAGCGCCCGGCAGGAACCAGCACCGTGCCGCCTCCGGCCGCCGCGCAGGCGTCGATCGCCGCCTGAAACGCCGCCGTAGCCAGCGTCTTCCCGTCCGCGTGCGCGCCGTAATCCAGAACAGAAAACATACATCATCCTCCCGGCCGGACTTTTCTGATTTCCCGCAGGGCGGAAAAAGCCCGGCCTTCGCCACCTTCCTCCGCCTTGCCGCCGGGAGAGAAACGCCGGCCGACGGAATTGTGGCTTTCATACGGTCACGGAAATTCTATCATATTTTTAGAAAGTAGTCAACTTTCCTCTCCTCAAAAAACGTTTTTCCCAATTTTCTGTCGGTTATCCCGAACTTGACCGGCCGCAGATTTTTTTATTTTTCCCTTGACAAAGACCTATGAGCGTGCTATCATATGAGCAGATATACATATGAACGGAGGCGCATGTATGCATAAGGGACATATCGAGATTCTCGAAAAGGTGCGCAGTGAACTGCCGACCGACGAACTGCTGGCTGACCTTGCCGACCTTTTCAAACTTTTTGGGGATTCTACCCGTGCCAAAATTCTTTTTTCGCTTTCCGAATCCGAGATCTGCGTCTGCGCGCTGGCGGAACTGATCGGCATGACGCAATCGGCCGTTTCGCATCAGCTCCGCATTTTACGGGATGCCAACCTCGTCACCTGCCGCCGCGCCGGAAAGACCGTCTACTACTCCCTGGCCGATTCTCACGTTTCGTCGATCGTCGCGCAGGGGTTTGAACATATCCTGGAAAGAAAGGAGGGAGAAAAATGAAGAAAGCATTTCGTTTTGAAGGGCTTGAATGCGCACACTGCGCCGCAAAGCTGGAGGCCGCGCTGAAAAAGCTTGACGGCGTTACCTCTGCCGCCGTCAATTTCATTACGCAGAAAATGACGATCGAAGCCGACGACGAGCGTTTTGACGAGATCGTCAAAGCCGCTGCGGAAGAAGGCAAAAAGATCGAAAAAGATTTCCGCATCAAGGGGTGAGCCTATGAACCGCAAGCAAAAAAAGGAACTTTTCCGCATTCTCTTCGCCGCTCTTTTGCTGTTCGGCTTTTTCCTGCTGCCGGATCTGCCGAACCTCGCGCGCCTTCTCCTCTATCTTATCCCCTACCTCCTGATCGGGTATGACGTGCTCTGCACCGCCGGATGGAATCTCCTGCACGGAAAATGGTTGGACGAGAACTTTCTGATGTCTGTTTCCACGATCGGCGCCCTCGTCATCGGGGACTACCCGGAGGCCGTTGCCGTTATGCTCTTTTACAGCGTGGGCGAATGGTTTCAGGGGATCGCCGTCGGACGGAGCCGCCGCGCCATCGCCGCGCTGACCGAACTCTGCCCCGACCGCGTCCTCTGCGAGCGCGACGGCCGCGAGGTCGAACTGGACGCGGAGGAAGTCGAAGTGGGGGAGATTATCCTCGTCCGTCCCGGCGGGCGCGTACCGCTGGACGGCGTCCTGCTCTCGGAGGAAGCGATGCTCGATACCGCCGCCCTGACCGGGGAAAGCCTGCCAGTTTCGGTCAGGAGCGGAGAGACCGTGCTCAGCGGCTCGCTCTCGCTCTCGGGCCTCCTCCGCATCCGGGTAACGGCTCCTCTTTCGGAGAGTACCGTCAGCCGGATCCTTGAAATGGTCGAGGATGCCGCCGAAAAGAAGGCAAGATCCGAAGCCTTTATCACACGATTTGCCCGCTTCTATACGCCCGCCGTCGTTGCGGGGGCGATCCTGCTTGCCGTCGTTCCGCCGCTCTTTACGGGAGCTTGGAGTGTCTGGATCGAGCGGGCGCTCACCTTCCTCGTCGTTTCCTGCCCCTGCGCGCTCGTCGTTTCGGTTCCGCTGACCTTCTTCGGCGGGATCGGCGGCGCTTCCCGCCACGGGATCTTAGTCAAGGGCTCGAGTGCCCTGGAGGCACTTGCATCGGTCGACACCTTCCTCTTTGACAAGACCGGAACGCTGACCGAGGGAAAATTCCGCATCGCTGAGATCCTCCCCGCCGTCGGGCAGACCGAAGAAGAACTGCTCGCGCTGGCCGCCCACGCCGAAGCCTATTCCACCCACCCCATCGCCGCCTGTATCCGGGAAGCCTATGGGAAGGAACCCGATACCGCACGCATCGCCAGAAGCGACGAGATCGCCGGCGGCGGCATCGATGCGCTGATCGACGGACGGCGGATCCTCATCGGAAACCGCGCCTATTTAGAAAAAGAAGCGGTCGCCGTACCGGCGGCGGAAGGAAGCGTCCTCTATCTGGCCGCAGACCGGGAATACCTGGGCCTTGTCCGTATCGAGGACCGCGAAAAGAGCGAAGCGAGCGAAGCCCTTGCGGCCCTGAAGGCCAGCGGCATCCGCGAGACGGTCATGCTGACCGGAGATAACGCGTCGGCCGCCGCCGCGATCGCCGGACGTTGCGGCGTGGATCGCTACTATGCCTCGCTCCTGCCGGGCGGGAAGGTCGCCGTCGAGGAAGAACTGCTCCGGGCAGGACGCCGCGTGGCCTTCGTCGGAGACGGGATGAACGATGCCCCCGTTCTCGCCCGTGCCGACGTAGGAATCGCTATGGGAGGGATCGGCAGTGACGCCGCCATCGAGGCCGCCGACATCGTCCTGTTTGACGACTCGCTGAACCGGTTGCCGGTCGCCTGTCGCCACGCCAAAAAGACCCTGCGTATCGTCCGGGAAAACATTTTCTTCTCGCTTGGCATCAAGATCGGCATCCTGATTCTCTCGGCCCTCGGGCTCTGTGATATGTGGTGGGCGGTATTCGGAGACGTCGGCGTGCTGATCCTTGCCACGCTGAACGCTATGCGCGCTCTTCGCGTAAATAAGTGAAGTTTCGTTTACATAAAACAAAAAGGCGTGGCACACGACCACGCCTTTTTGTATGGATCTTCTCCGCCGGAATCTCCGGGACACGGCAGAGCAAGAGCATAAAAAACTCTCCGGGAAGTTATTTTTTGAAATAGTCGCCGAGATACGCCTTGGTATTCTCAACCATCTCGTTGAACATCTTGCGGGATTGGTCGAGCGGCAGGCGCACCAGCGGATCGTTGGCAAAGGCACGGTAGACCTTTTCGAGATCGCGCTCGAACGCCCCCTCGATCACCATTTCCTGCTCGGCGCAGATCCGGTTGATGAGGTTGTAGATCGGCATCGGGATCGGGCCTGCCAGAACCGGCGTCACGGTATCGGCCGTGAAACGTGCATTGGTCTCCACCACTGCATCCATCGGCAGATTCGGGATCTGTCCAGCGTTCGGGATGTTGACGTTGGTCACCATATCCGTCAAGCCGAGGAGCGCACGCATCATGTGAACGCCTTCTTCGCCGGTCGCACGGAGCGTCACGTCCTTCTTTCCTCCCACCAGTTCGGCGCTGCTGGCAAGGCGCTTTTGCAGGTCTTCTTTTCTCCAGGAAACCGGCGTCAGACCGAAGTGCCATTTTACCACGACGTCCTTCGGATTATCGAGATACCAGCTTCCCTCGCAGAACTCAGCCAGGTGACGGTCGCCGGCGGCGGCCATGTAGCCGTAGCGTTCAAAGAGGTCAAACTTTACGCTGTTGTCAGACGTCCAGGCATTGTTCACCCAGTTGTCATCGGTGTAATTGCTGGTCGTCTCGCTCTTCTTTCTCTTTTCAATATACTCGCGGTAGAGCGGGAAGAGATCGGTCTTGCGGTAGGTCGCTTTGGTGATCCAGGTGAAGTGGTTGACGCCCACCACGTTGGTCTTGATCTCGTCGCGGGTCGCGTCGATGCCGCGCAACTCCTTCAGGATATTCTTGAGCAGGTTCTGCGTACCGAAAACTTCGTGACAGCAACCAAAAGCCTTGATGCCGGGGAATTCCTTGTACAGGGTCCGCACGCAAAGCGTCATCGGGTTGGTATAGTTGATGACCCATGCGTCCGGGCAATACTCGCGGATCGCGCGGGCAAATTCCTGAAACATCGGAATCGTACGGAGCGCACGGACGATGCCCCCGGGGCCGGTCGAGTCGCCAACCGGCTGATAGATCCCGTACTTTTCAGGCCAGTGCACGTCGCTTTCCATCTCATCGAACGTGCCGGGGAGGATCGAAATCACGACAAAGTCCGCATCGGTCAAGGCTTCTCCGATCGTCTTCTTGGCGGTATAGGTCCATTTTCCCACGGTGCCCTCAAGATCATTGTATTTATTCCCGATGATCTCGTTGTGCTGTGCCGCCTCAAAATCGATATCATAGAGATCGACCGAACCCGAAAGGTCGGGAGCCTGAGCCAGATCGCTCATGAGTCCCCACGCCCATCCGCGGGAACCGCCGCCGATATACGCGATCTTGAGATTGTCCACGCGCTTATCGGAAAATACTGCTAAAGACATATGTATACTTCCTTTCTTAGGGGCTGGAGCCCTTATTTACCTTTCATTATACGCGCCGCCGCACAAAAATCAAGTTTTTTAAAAATTTCAGAACAAAAATACCATTATCGGGAACGATTATACAATTTCAAAAGTATTTTCGAAAATCTTTTCTCCGATTCAAAGTAAAAAATACAATCTTCTTTGTGAATCGGATATGCAGAAAATGGATTGTTTCCCGGTTTCCCCCTGCCGCTTTCTCCCGACCTGCAAAGAAAAAAACGGACGCGAGGCCGGGGCGTTTCTGGGCGGTCCCTGGAGGAAAACCGCCTGTGGCGAGGCGATCTACGTCGAGTGCCCCGCGTCCCGGCGATAACGAAGCCACGGGTCTTTTTTCAAGAGAGAGTCCTGCCGACGAAAAACCGCCTGTGGCGGGGAAAGGACGTAAAAAAAGACCTGCCGACGGAAAACCGCCTGTGGCGGGGAAAGGACGTAAAAAAAGAAAATCCTGCCGACGGAAAACCGTCTGCGGCGGGGAAAGGACGTAAAAAAAGAAAATCCTGCCGACGGAAAACCGGCTGTGGCGAGGGAAGGACGCAAAAAAAGAAAATCCTGCCGACGGAAAACCGGCTGTGGCGGGGAAAGGACGTAAAAAAAATCCTGCCGACGAAAAACCGTCTGTGGCGAGGCACCGGCGGGCAAGGGGCACGATGGCGTAGTCACCTACGTCGAGTGCCCCGCGTCCCAGCGATAACGAAGCCACGGGCGGTTTTCCTAAGGCAGGCGAGGCGCACCGACGGCGCGCCCCCGCCGATGGCTTACTTCCGTAAGTCGAGGGGGCAAGCCAAGGAGCAACGAAGCCACAGGCGGTTTTCCTAAGGCAGGAACGAAGCCACAGACCGTTTTTCTAATCTAAGGCCTGGTTATTGGGCATCCTTCATGGACAGATTCATACGTCCCTTTTCATCGGTGCCCAGATACTTCACGCGTACCTGATCGCCGAGGGTCACAACGTCCTCTACCTTTTCAGTACGGGTCGCGGCCAGTTTGGAGATATGAACCATGCCCTCTTTCCCGGGGGCAAATTCCACGAATGCGCCGATCGGAATAATGCGGGTAACAACGCCGGTATAGGTTTCTCCCACCACAGGCTCAAACACGATCGCATCGATAATCGCCTTGGCCTGTTCCGCGCTTTCGGTATTCACGGCAGAGATAAAGACACTGCCGTCATCGTTGATATCGACCTTCGCGCCGGTGTCAGACACGATCTTCTGAATGGTCTTCCCGCCGGGGCCGATGACTTTCCCGATCTTATCGGGGTCGATCATTATGGTGATCATCTTGGGAGCATACTTGCTGAGTTCGGCACGCGGGGCGGGGATCGCCTTGAGGATCACTTCATCGATGATATAATCGCGCGCGGCGTGCGTAGTAGTCAGGGCGCGGTGAATGATCTCCGGGGTCAGCCCGTCGATCTTCAGATCCATCTGGATCGCCGTGATCCCCTTGTGCGTACCGGCCACCTTGAAGTCCATGTCACCGTAGAAATCTTCCAGCCCCTGGATATCGATCATCGTATCGAAACTGCCGTCCTCCGCCGTGATCAGGCCGCAGGAGATTCCGGCAACCGGCGCCTTGATCGGAACGCCGGCATCCATCAGCGCGAGGGTCGAGCCGCAGACCGACGCCTGGGAAGTCGAACCATTGGAGCTGACGACTTCACTGACGCAACGGATGGCGTACGGGAACTCCTCCACCGAGGGGAGAACCGGGATCAGAGAACGCTCTGCCAGCGCGCCGTGACCGATCTCGCGGCGACCGGGACTGCGCAGTGCCTTGGCTTCTCCAGTCGAGTACCCGGGCATATTGTAGTGATGCATATATCTCTTCTCGGTCTCGTCGTCCAGCCCTTCGAGCATCTGGGCATCGCTGACCGGGCCGAGGGTCGCCACCGTGAGCACCTGCGTCTGTCCGCGGGTGAAAAGTCCGGAACCATGTGCGCGGGGAAGAAGCCCGGTCTCGGCGGCAAGCGGACGGATCTCATCCATCCGGCGGCCGTCCACGCGTTTTTTGTCCACGAGGAGCCAGCGACGGACGATCTTCTTCTGGATCTTGTAGATCAGTTCGGGCAGAACCGTCGGCAGATTCTCATACTTCTCGGAGAAGTGCGCCAGGATATCCTCGGTAATCGGCTGCATCCGCGCATCGCGCACGGTCTTGTCATCGGTATCGAGCGCGGCCATGACGTCTTTTTCGCAATAGGCGAAGATCTCGTCAAACATATCGTGATCGAGCTCGCAGGAAGGATAAGCAAACTTCGGCTTGCCGACCTCGGCGATGATCTTGTTGATGAACGCGAGAAGATCCTTGATGACCTCGTGCGCCTTCATGATGGCGTTGTACATCGTCTCATCATCGACTTCGCGTGCGCCGGCCTCGATCATAACGACCTTCTTTTCGCTGGCGGCAACCGTCAATTCAAGCGTGCTGACCTTGCGCTGTTCGGCAGTCGGGTTGACCACGATCTGCCCATCCACCAGTCCCATGAACGCGCCGCCGATCGGGCCGTTCCACGGAATATCGGAGATCGAAAGCGCGATCGAGGCGCCGATCATGGCTGTGATCTCAGGAGAGCAATCGGGATCCACGGACATCACCGTCAGGGTCAGGGCGACGTCGTTGCGCAGATCCTTCGGGAAAAGAGGGCGGATCGGGCGGTCGATCACACGACTGGTGAGGATCGCCTTTTCGGACGGACGCCCTTCTCTCTTCAGAAAACCACCGGGGATCTTGCCGACCGCATACATCTTTTCGTCGTAGTCGACCGAGAGCGGCAAAAAGTCGATCCCTTCACGCGGCGCCGCCGATGCGGTGGCACAGCAAAGCAGGACCGTCTCGCCGTAACGGACAAGGCAGGAACCGTTGGCCAGCCCGGCCAGTTTGCCGACCTCTACCACAAAGGGTCTGCCGGCATACTCGTACTCATACACTTTGTACTTTTCAAACATATCTTTCTCCTTCCGTCTCGGAGGACATAGCATTTACATACCGTTCCGGCCCGCGGGACGCTATGTAACTGCTACCCCCACCAAAGACGCTTAAAATTTTGACGCTTTGATTCACTGCAAGAAGGGACTGACGCCGAAAAACGCCAGTCCCTTACGTGAAGCGACTTACTTACGAAGACCCAGCTTTTTGACGATGGCACGGTATCTTTCGATATCCTTGCCGGCCAGATAACCAAGCAGGCTCTTTCTGTGACCGACCATCATCAGAAGACCTCTCTGCGAATGGAAGTCCTTCTGGTTGAGTTTCAGATGCTCGGTGAGGTGGTTGATGCGATAGGTCAGGAGTGCGATCTGCACTTCGGGGGAACCGGTGTCACCCGGGAAGAGGCGATACTCTTCAATGATCTGCTGTTTTGTCTGTTTGTCCATGATTTTTCACCTTTCATAAGTTGCCAGATCCCCAGCAGGCGGCGGGTGAAACGAGCCGTCAGGCGTCCTGTATCCGCAAGCCGAGGAAAAGGTCCAACGAGGATTATACCATATCGCCTTCTCTTTGTAAAGAGCAAAAAAGAATTTTTTTCACATTTTTTTGTCGCACAATCTTCAATATAATTATATCCCCCGGATTTCGGGGCAAAAAAGCGATATCAATTTCAGAAAACCCTTGACAAGTTATACTATGCGTAGTATAGTATTGTGTGAAAGGAGGTATACGATGGATATTCAACTGAAACGCGGCCTTTTGGACGTATGCGTACTGGCCGCTATCCGGGATGAGGATTCCTACGGATACAAGATCATCAAAGATATAAAACCCTACGTAGAGATCTCCGAATCAACGCTCTACCCGATCCTGCGGCGTCTGGAAGCCGGACAGATGCTGACCGTGCGGAGCGCCGAACACGACGGACGCCTGCGGAAGTACTACCACATCACCGAACGCGGGAAAGAACGCCTCGCCGATTTCCGGGAAGAATGGAAGGAGATCATCGCAATATACCGTTTCGTAACGAAAGGGGAGAATGCTGCCGACTAAGCCATATAAAAAAGCAAACGAAGCCCCCGGAGATCAGCTCCCGGGGGCTGTTTTTTCGGCTTATTTCCGGCTTTTTTCCGGCTTATACGATCTTTTGAGCGCCTTTTCCGAACCGGGAAATGCGGCCGTCTCCAAGAGCGACCGGCGTTTTGCCGCATAGTTTTCCCGTGCCGCCTCATACTCTTCCTATGTCCTACTATCATTATCACGCCATCGCCAAGCGGCTTATCCGGGAAGGCCGGCTGGCCGGATGGCGCCTTACCGAATGCTATCGGGGGATCCGCCCCGCTCTGCTCCTTTTCTTTGACGATCCCCGCCACCCGGTCATGCCCATCCGGGAATATCGATGGGAAGAATATCTGCCGCTTTTGGAGGCATACCCGCAAAAAATGGCGGTGCCGCCCTCTCCCCCCGGAGTCCTGCCGTAACAGACTTCCCGTTTTCGGAACCTGCGCAGGTCTTTTGCTGCTGGCAAGGCAAATAGAAAACGACGAGAGGACCCATCTTGCCTCTATGGACATAACGGCGGTGAGAAACGCCGAGGGCTTTTCGGCTTTGCTACTCGCCTCGGTCAGTCGCGGTTCTGACACCACACCGTGGTGTCATTCATTCCCGCTCCCCTTCGAATCCGTCCTGCCGCAGCGTTCAATAAAGAAAACCG
Source organism: uncultured bacterium (assembly GCA_949282345.1). Taxonomy (GTDB): domain Bacteria; phylum Bacillota; class Clostridia; order Oscillospirales; family CAG-272; genus UBA1740. Next base: position 9,701 of record CASDOQ010000017.1, read on the forward strand.
CACACTCGTCGTGTGCGGTTTTCCTTGTGGTTGGCGACCGAAATAGATGCAACAACGATACATTAAAATAATGACGACAATAAACTATTTATTTTATCAAAAGTCTTTTTTAATGCTTCTTCGTCATCATCAATATTACCAAAGCAAATCTTTCCGATTTGTTTGTGCTTGTTTATATCCGTTTTATAATTTAAACTAAATCCATATTTTTTCAGAGATTGTTGCCATGCTTCGATGAATTGTGCGTTTGCTTGTTCGGTCAAGTTATAAAGCACCGCCCTTACTATAATTCTGTATTTCCCACTACTTTTATCATATTTAAAATCTCTGCTTCTGATTTCAAAGCAAGGCAGATCTTTTTTGTGACCCTCAACAAAAAATTTTATGTAATAATATTCTTTTCGATAGCAGTATATCTCCTTTTCTTCTGATATGCAAACAAGCGGGTGATAGTCGTTGAAAAAAGAATGCCAAGAGATCAAATTCCATTTACTGGGTGGCTGTTCTCTCTTTGCGGCAGAACGAATTTTTTTAATATAGTCTATGTAATAACCAAGAACTTCGTTGTCTGTATTTATATCCTTAAAAATATCGTATATTGAGTAAATGTCATAAGTTTTCCACCCTAAATCCTTGCTATGCTTGGCTTCCCACTCATCAATAATGTTAGTTTTATAAAAAACTTTAAAAACATTCTCACCCTTTTCAATATATCGTTCAACATCGTATTTCTTACGATTTTCTTCATTTCTCCAAAAATCATTATGATCGATTATTTCTTTTTCATATCTTGCAAGTTGATCGTCATGTATTCCGCTTCCTGTCTTATCCTCAATAACTATCAATTGCTCTATTCCATCAATCTTAAACCATATTGAAATATCAATGTTTTTCCACTGTGCAACACTTGTAAGCTCGGTTATTGTTTTATCCTTGAATTTGTTTTCTGTAAAGCTATCAAATAATTTCCGACAAGCATTTTTAACACTCTCATTTTCGCAATCATAATTTTCAAACAGCCAGCGCAAAAAAGCGTCCTGCGAAAGCTCTTTTGTTGCGTAATCAAATAGGTTTTTCATCATATTTCTCCTTCGCTTTATTTATCGTCTCTTTTATCCTCTCGCGCAAGGCTACGGGTTTTAAGACCTCGCACTCGTCCGTGTATTGCATCGCCCAAAAGAGCATTGCCGTAGGGCTTGATTTGAGAGTGATTTTGTAGAGGGTTTCTGTTTCAATCTTGTCTATCTTTATATCCTTGCCAAACCAATCTATAACTTGGTCGAGTATCCAATCCACCGCCAGCATTTCAATCGTTTCGGGCGTGTCGGAAAACATATAGGGCATAGCGGTAGTCAGGTTTTTATAGTTTATTCCGTCCTCAAAGCCCTCTACCTCGCTTATCGACACAGATGTCCTCGGAGATACGACCATGTTCGTAATTCTGTCAAGTCGGTGATAGGTCATATGCCCCCAATAACTGCTATAACCCATAAGATAGTAGCGTTGATTATGCAAAATAAGCTGATATGGAGAAATGCGCTGAAACGAGGTTTTGTGCAGCTTCTTGTCCGCACCGTATTTATTATAATCGTATTCCACCATTTTGCCGTTTTCTATTGCCTCGTGAACTATGTCGATACTGTGACATATTTTTATGGACACTGAAACCAGTTAACGTTAAAATTAATATTTAAAGTTTAATTATACTGTTTTGGACTGTATTATATTGACATATTAAGATATAAATGGTATAATATCGTCAAAATATAACAATAGGATGGTAAAATGTATACAAAATTATTTGAACGCTTGGTAACAAAATTTTCCATCAAAGTTACCGACTTAATAAAGTATTTGGAGATCTCCAAAGCTACGATTTATAATTACCGTAATTTGGAGAAATTTTCAGATATACCTAAGGACAAGCAATTAAAAATATTTTATTTGTTTGGCAAAGAGTCTGAACAGGAGTTGGAACTGGTCTTGGATGAGGCAGACCCTGATATACTTGCAGGTTATTTGAGTAGAATATCAAGCATCTTAAAAGGAAGTTATAATAACAAACTTCAATCACTATCATCCATAGAAGAATTGACAGAGCAAGTCGAAAGATTAACAAAGGAAAACGATTCATTGAAACATCAGGTGTTAGAACTTGATAGATTTCAAGGGATAAATGACTTTACACGTTCTGTTTTGCTCGATAAGGTTGCTGCAATAGTTGAAGGTAGTTCTGCTGCTGAAATAAAAGAATTTATTGATTACTTGGAGATTTTTGAAAAGTATAGAAAGAGTGGGAGATAGGGGATGGCTTATTTATACTTGAATTTCTTAGACAACCTTGAAAAAGGTAGTAGAAGTTGGGATGACTTTTATACTACGTCTTTGACGGAACAGTATGATCTTCTCAAAAGAAAGCTTGGACGATATGCTCCCGATACGCTTCAGGAGCTGATTGCAGCGTGTTGCCCTTCAACCTATCACACCTACTATGTGTCAATGCCAAGCTTTGAGCGTAAAATTACGACAGATAGGCGTGGAAAAGAGTGCATCTATAACATAGTTATCCGCCCTGAAAAGAGTGCGTACTCGACAAATTATATACCCTCAAAATACGACCTCATTTTTATCGGGGATGTTACCTTTGGTAATGTTATTGATGTAACGGTAAAAGGTATCGAGGTTATCGATTCAGGAATAGCTAAATTCGGAGAGAAATCCGTATATTGTATGGGAGCGTGTGCTTTTGCCACAAAAACATTCGCGGATCGAATTGGCAGACAGATAACCGTTCCCGATTATGGTGTTCGTGAGATGCACGATGCAATTCTTACACATGATTTTATTGATAGGCTCTGTTCAGAAGTTTATCCTATTCCCAATCCGCAGGATGCGTACCATGTTTTTGGTAAGTGGCAGAAATATATCAGATTCAGAAAATATTATCTCGGTGTCCAATCTGAAAAATGCGAGGAGATTACCGATGTTTTTGCCGTGCAAGGATATATTGTGACCAAGGCATCATACAAGAAAAACGAGGATGTTTGGTCGTCGCTTCTTCTCGGAGGTCACGAGGAACACTCCAAGGGAGAACAAATTCTTCTTGGCAAAGAGGTAGCCGGAGCAGACGAATTTCCATTCATTTGTGTCGCAATCGAAAAGAACAGAAAATCCGTACTTTCTGAAACCACAGGTAAGAACGGAAAAGGAAAGCCTAAATACGAGGTGCATCTTCGCCGGTATACGAAGGAATCCATGGGGCTTTCTCCGTCAAAGCCGGAGTACGATGCCGAAGGAAATCTTCCCAAGGGTTTCCGTTTCTATCAATATCTGCTCGGCGAGCGTTTTTCATTCACTTATTCTGATATAGAGCCGGATTATTCGGGGATTGAAACTGCTTTCAACAAAGCGAAAATTGCGGCATTTTCCGAAATCGACAGAAAGTATGCGGGCATCATCAAAGGTGAGGTTGAAAGCTTCATAAAGACAGAAGCAACAAGACTCGAAGCTACATATTCTCAAAGACTTGAAAATTACATTAGAGATCTTGCAGCCACACTTGCACGAGATGTAGAGGAAAATAAAGACAAAGAAGTTCAGGAAGAATACGCAAAAGCCGTTACTCGCCCTATCGAGAGAGAATACGGCGAGCAGATCGAAGCACTCAAAAAGCGCAGATCAAAGCTCAAAGAAAAGAAACAAGCCGATGAGATAAAAGAGATTGATGATGAAATCACAAGACTCTCTCAAGAAATGGAAGTAAAACTCGAATCGGCAATAGTGATGATATCTATCGCCGTATATTACAAAGAGAGAAACGCCCGTAGAATCGAGAGTCAGAAAAAGAGTTTTGCGATTGCTCTTCAAAAGGATATAGAAAAGGTAAAGGCAGAAAAGAAAAAGCAACTTGAAATTCAGTATAGAACGGCTATTGAGGGGGAAAAGAAGGACGCGGAGCAAGTTCTTAGCAAAAAAGCAGATGCGGAAATTGCAGAGAAGCGCGAAAATGAAACTGTCCGCCGTTATGAGATATACTTCCGTCCAGAAAATCCGAACGATAGTATCAAGGATGTAAAGAAGGAACTCGAAAGCACTGATGTACGTTATCTTACGTATGACAACCGAGCAGAAAAGGCAAAGATTGAGCGTCAGGAAAAAGCACTTCGCTCTTTCCTTGGCGGTTATGTAAAGAATCCTTATCTTGCCTCTTATCTATTTGCACCTACAACACTCGCAGGAGCAAGCCGTCCTGTTCTAGAAGAACCCGAGTGGTGTCTTGAAAGTCTTAATGATATGCAAAAGCTTGCGGTAAGACGAGCTTTGGCAAGTGAAAGCATCTTCCTGTTGCAAGGCCCTCCCGGAACAGGTAAAACGCAGGTTATCGCCGAGATTACTGCACAGCTTGCAAAGCAAGGCAAAAAAATACTCATATCTTCCGAAACACATAAGGCAATCGACAATGTGTTTGAGCGTTTGCCGAAAATCCCGGAGATCAGACCGCTTCGTCTTATTCCTTCACAAAACGGCAAGGAAACCAACTACAGTCCCGAAAGGCTCGTGGACAACTTCTATCTAAATATCCAAGAGAGTCTTCGCCGTCAGGTAGATAGATTCGAACATTTCTACGAGATGAAGGAAAACTTCTCGGAGGAAATGCGTT
>CASDOQ010000018.1 GCA_949282345.1 uncultured bacterium
GTACTGCCTGACGGCAGCCGTGCGCTCTCCGAGGGGGACGCTCCAGCGGGCCCACGTCCTGCTGGTAGCACCGAAGCTGGGAGCCGTCAAAGGACCGGCTTCGGTGCTACCAGCTTCAGTGCTTTATGGTGGCCAAGAGGGGCTTAAGCCCCTCTCTTTCAAAATTTATGCAAGGTGCCAGTTATTTGGAATTAATTCCCAAATTTGACTCAGCCCCTTTTCGCCGCCTATTTCTCCGCTAAGAATGCAGAGACGAAGGTGCTTTTTTCTTTTGTCGGAGGATCCGGGTTTTCCCGGCGGGTCTTGGAGGCCGATCACTGCCTGGCTTTTTTCAGAAGTTCTTCCCACTCCCCGATGATCGAACGGTTTGCGAAATAGTCGATCTTCATCGCGCACCGGACGCGCGCCAGCGTTTCGTTCGTCCGTTCCACCGCCCGCGCCGTTCCTGCCGAGAGGATGTCGTAGACCGAACCGATATCCTTCTCCCATCTGGCGCGCTCGGCCCGGATGGGGCTCAGCGTCTCTTCCAGTACGTTGAAAAGGAATTTCTTGCAGGTCCCGTCCCCAAGGCCGCCGCGGCGGTAATGCGCTTTCATCTCTTCAAGGTTGGCGTATTCGGGCAGGTATTCGGCAAAATGCGCGTCGGTACAAAGGGCGTCGAGATAGGTGAAGACGACGTTCCCTTCGGTATGTCCCGGGTCGCTGATCTGCAGGTGGAGCGGGTCGGTATACATCTTCCCGTTGATCTGCTTTTTCAGCACCGAAGAGGGATCCGAAAGGTAAATACAGTTGCCGAGCGATTTACTCATCTTCGCCTTGCCGTCCACCCCGGGCAACCGCCGCTGCGTTTCGTTCTCGGGGATCATGGCCTTCGGCATGACCAGCGTTTCCCCATAGATCCTGTTGAACTTTTCCACGATCTCCCTTGCCTGTTCCAGCATCGGGAGCTGATCTTCCCCGACCGGCACGACGTTCGCGTCAAACGCGGTGATGTCGGCCGCCTGCGAGATCGGATACGAAAAGAAACCGACCGGCAACCCTTCGTCGGCAAAGCCGCGCATCTGCATTTCGGTCTTGACCGTAGGGTTTCTTGCGAGCCTTGCCGTGGTGACAAGATTCATATAGTAGAAGGTCAGGGCGTGCAGGGCCGGCAACGCGGACTGCACGCAGATCGTGGACTTTTCAGGGTCAATGCCCACGGAAAGATAGTCAAGAACGACGTTGATGATATTCTCCCGGATCTTTCCGGGATTGTCGGCATTGTCGGTCAGCGCCTGGTCATCGGCGATCAGGATATTGATCTCGTCGTACTTCCCGGAATTTTGCAGTTCGACTCTTCGTTTGAGCGACCCCACGTAATGCCCGAGATGCAGGCGTCCGGTCGGGCGGTCTCCCGTCAGAATGATGTTTTTCTGTTCCATTGTACTTCCTCGCAAGTTCGGATTTATTCTGTCCGGGAATATCATATCATCATTTGATAAAAAAGTCAACTTCACCGGCCGGCTTCGGTCAAAAAGACCGAAAGCCGGAGGATCCTCCCGCCCTTCGGGAAAGCAAAGCCGACGGAATCGCGGAGCTCAGTAATTCGCCGCGTGAACCTCAAAATACGCCTGCGGATGCGCGCAGACGGGGCAGACCTCGGGCGCCTGCGTTCCCACGACGATATGGCCGCAGTTCCGGCATTCCCAGACCTTGACCTCGCTCTTACGGAAGACTTCCTGCGCCTCCACGTTGTGAAGGAGCGCGCGGTATCTCTCCTCATGATGCTTTTCGATCGCGGCAACCGCGCGGAATTTCGCCGCGAGTTCCGGGAAACCTTCTTCCTCAGCCGTTTTGGCAAAGCCCTCGTACATATCGGTCCATTCGTCATTCTCCCCGGCCGCGGCGGCAGAGAGATTTTCGGCGGTCGTGCCGATCCCGGCGAGTTCCTTGAGCCACATCTTCGCGTGTTCTTTTTCATTTTCCGCGGTCTTCAGAAAGATGGCCGAGATCTGCTCAAAGCCCTCCTTCTTGGCGGTAGAAGCAAAATACGTGTACTTGTTTCTCGCCTGAGATTCCCCAGCAAAGGCGGCTTGCAGGTTTTTTTCGGTCTTTGTCCCCTGATATTTATTGGTTTTACTCATTTTTCCTCCAGGTTTTCGGGTTTTTTGCTTTACGGATCGGACAGGTGTCCCTCATGCTTCGGCCTTGGAGAACTGGTCTTTACCGACCCCGCAAAGCGGGCAGACGAAATCGTCGGGCAGATCCTCGAATTTCGTTCCGGGCGCAATTCCGTTGTCGGGATCCCCTGCGGCTTCGTCGTATTCCCATCCGCAAACGTCACATACATATTTCATTTCCGATACTCCTTTCTTTATATTCTTCCGAGGCTTATTTTATCTCTTCAAAGTCGGCGGCTCCGTGTTTGCAAAGCGGGCAGACGAAATCTTCAGGAAGTTTCTCCCCCTCGTAAACATATCCGCAAACCTTACAGACATATCCGCGTTTGCCCTCGGTATTGGGCTTCGGTTTGACGTGATTCTGATAATAACTGTAGGTCATCGTCTCCTTGTCGGAGATCACCCGCGCCTCGGTGATCGAGCAGATAAACATCCCGTGCGTATTCAGGTCGACGTATTGCTCGACCTTCAGCGAGAAGAACGCGTTGATATATTGCGGCAGGAAGACGAGCCCGTTATCGGCGCGCAGCACCTTGGCCGAGGCAAACTTGTCGGCGTTTCGCCCGCTCCGGAAGCCGAAGGTCTCAAAGAGCGAGAAGGGCGTCTCGACCGTCAGGCAGTTCACGTTCATGATGCCGGTCTGCCGGATCACGTGATGCGAGTAGTTGTCCTTATTGATACAGACCGCCACGCGGTTGGGCGAACTCGTCACCTGCGTGATCGTATTGACGATCAGCGCATTGTCCTTCTTTCCGTCGTTGGAGGTGACGGCGTACAGCCCGTACCCGATACGGAAGAGGGCGGAAAGGTCGTTCTTGTTGGCGGTGTCTCCGTTCTGCGCCAGGTAATCCTTGGCCAGTTCCTTCGCCAGCGCGTCGACCTGCTCCTTGCTTTCTGCGTTCAGCGCCGAGAGGATCCTGACGGTCGTATCGGCAAAGCTCAGATTCTGGCAGGGCTCCAGCATCTTCCGCATGACTTTGGCCGCCTGCGGCGCCCACGAGCCGTTTTCGATGAGCCCGACCGTCCGGTTCCGGAATCCCCGCTCCACGAGATGGTTGAGAAACTCGCGCATGAACGGAAAGATCTCGGCGTTATACGTAGTGGTGGCGAGGACCAGTTTTCCGTAACGGAACGCGGCCGCCACCGCCTCGGCCATATCGTCGCGTGCCAGGTCAAAGAGCTTCACGGCGGGGCATCCCATCGCTTTCATTTTTTCGGAAAAAAGCTCCACCGCCTTTTTCGTATTCCCGTAGACCGACGTATAGGCCACCACCACGCCCTCGCTCTCCGCGGCGTAGGACGACCAGGTGTTGTAAAGACTGAGATAATCCCCGAGGTTCTCGCTGAGCACCGGGCCGTGCAGCGGGCAGATCTTCCGGATATCGAGCGCGGAGGCTTTTTTCAAGAGAGCCTGCACCTGCGCACCGTACTTCCCCACGATCCCAAAGTAATATCTGCGCGCTTCGTCCGCCCAATCCCCCCTCGCGTCGGGCAGGCCGAATCTTCCGAATCCGTCAGCCGAGAAAAGCACTTTATCTTCCGCGTCATAGGTCACGATCACCTCGGGCCAATGCACCATCGGCGCGGTCACGAAGTGAAGCGTATGCCTCCCGAGCGAAAGCGTATCCCCCTCGCCCACAACGAGCCGCCTGTCAGAGAAATCTTTCCCGAAAAAGCCCGCCATCATGCGGAAGGCCTTTTCAGACGAAACGATGACCGCCTCGGGGTACGCGTTGGCAAAGTTCAGGACGTTGGCGCTGTGGTCGGGTTCCATATGCTGAACGATCAGGTAGTCGGGCTGCCGATTCCCCAGCGCCTCCGCGAGATTGTCAAGCCACTCGTGCGTGAAGTTTTTGTCGACCGTATCGAGGACGGCAACCTTCTCGTCGAGTATGATATACGAATTATAGGACATCCCGTCCACTTTGTATTGCCCCTCAAAAAGATCGATCGTTCGGTCGTTCACCCCGATATAGCGGATATCGTTCGTAATATTCATCCGTATCATCCTTTCCCGTTTCTGCTTCTTCGCTCTTCCGGCTTCCCCGCATTCCGACTTGCCGCGGATCATCCGAGCAGAATCGCTATCAATAATAAATCTTATTTAAGATTTTATCAAAAAACATTGAAAATGTCAATAATATTCTGGAATTTTTTTGGCCGGATATCTCCGGCCGACCGAAAATTTCCGCACGCTCCTCCGGGAGAACAAAAAGCGATCCCCGTTCCCGGAATCTCTGCCGCTCGCGGCAAAACGAACCGGGAAACCGCAAAAAGCGAGCCCCTCGCCCGGCGAACTTCGGGAAGCGGAAAGATTTTCGATATTTTTGAACATTTTTGTTGACAAATCCGTACGCAAGGTGTATAATGAACGAAACGAAATTGAAAGGAAAGCCAAGTATGAAACGCCGTTTCAGCTTTGCATACGCATATTTTTATTACTTTTACGGAAAGCAATAGATTGTTGTGATGCAGGTTGATAATAGGTTTCAGACACAGGTTTTCCCGCTTGCGAGAAAGAAACTATTACACACGGTATCACAACCGTGTGTTTTCTTTTACCGTAACGCATTTCGATGGATAAAACGAAAGGAAAAAAGGAAATGAAAAGAACCATGAAAAAAGCGATCTCTCTCCTGCTCGTCGCCGCAATGACCCTTCTCTGCGTATTCGCCTTCGCCTCCTGCGGCCAAACACAAAAGACCTACACCGTAGGCATCTGCCAGCTTATGCGTCACGAGGCGCTTGACGCTGCCACGCAGGGCTTCAAAGACGCGCTCAAAGAGATCCTCGGCGAAGAGAACGTCACCTTCAATGAACAGAACGCCGCCGGCGATGCCAACGCCTGCTCGACGATCGTCACGGGCTTCGTTTCGACGAATGTTGACCTCATCATGGCCAACGCCACGACCGCGCTTCAGGCGGCCTACAACGCCACGACGAAGATTCCGATCCTCGGCACGTCGGTCACGGAATACGGCGTCGCGCTCGGGATCAATGACTTCAACGGCACCCCCGGCGGCAACGTCTCGGGCACATCCGACCTTGCGCCGCTCACCGATCAGGCCGATATGATCCTCGAGCTGGTTCCGACGGCGAAAAAAGTCGGCCTTCTCTACTGCTCCGCCGAACCGAACTCCGCCTATCAGGTGCAGGTCGTGGAGACGTATCTGAAAGGAAAGGGCATCACCTGCGAGCGCTTCACCTTCAGCGATTCGAACGATATCGCCGCCGTTGCCACCGCCGCCGCCATATGGAGCGACGCGATCTATGTCCCCACCGATAACACCGCCGCCTCTTCTGCCGAAACGATCGGCAATATCGTCAGAGAGCACAAGGTTCCCGTCATCGCCGGCGAGCAGGGCATCTGCGTCGGTTGCGGCGTGGCCACGCTTTCGATCAGCTACTACGACCTCGGCAGAAAGACCGGTGAAATGGCGGCGCAGATCCTGAAGGGCGAAGCCAAGATCTCCGAAATGTCGATCCAGTACGCGCCCGCCACCAAGATGTACAACCCGAGCATCTGCCAGGAACTCGGCATCACGCCTCCCGCAGGCTATACCGCCATCCAGTAATTTTTCTCTGAGGCAAGAAAGGAAACGTCATGGAATTTCTCTCCGCACTGCCGGGAACCGTAGCCCAGGGCCTGATATGGGGCATCATGGCTATCGGCGTATATATTACCTATAAAATCCTCGATATTGCCGACCTTACCGTAGACGGCTCGATCTGCACGGGGGCCGCGGTCTGCACCATGCTCATCGTCAACGGCTCGCCCGTATGGCTCGCCATGCTTCTTGCTACCCTCGCGGGCGTCCTGGCCGGGATGCTGACGGGAGCCCTGCATATCCTGCTCGGGATCCCCGCCATCCTCTCGGGCATCCTGACCCAGCTCATCCTCTGGTCGGTCAACCTCAAGATCATGGGCAAGGCCAATCAGGCGCTCTCGGCAAGGAAATATGACGTTCTGCTTTCCCAGATGGAGATCGGCCCGGCGCTCGTCGTTCTTGCCCTGTGCGTGGTGCTTCTCGTTGTGCTGCTCTATCTTTTCTTCGGGACAGAGCTCGGCGCCGGCATCCGTGCCACGGGCATCAACCCCGCCATGAGCCGCGCGCAGGGTATCCATACCGACGTGACCAAACTCATCGGCCTGGCGCTCTCCAACGGCATCGTCGCTTTCGCGGGCGCTCTTCTTTGCCAGTATCAGGGCTATTCGGATATCAGCATGGGGCGCGGCGCGGTAGTCATCGGTCTTGCCGCCGTGGTCATCGGAGAAGCGGTGATCTCAAAACTGCCGCAGAATTTCGCGCTCCGCCTGAGCGGCGTGATCATCGGCGCGGTGATCTATTACATCGTGTATCAGATCATCGTCCTCATCGGGCTCGATACCGACTTACTCAAGATGTTCTCGGCGATCGTCGTTGCGGTATTCCTCGGGATCCCGTATCTGAAAGGCAAAGTCGTCGCCCGCTTTGGGATCCGCAAAGGGGGAAAGAAGAATGCTTGAACTGCAGAATATCAAGAAGGTCTTTTACCCCGGCACGGTCAACGAAAAGGTGGCGCTCTGCGACCTCAACCTCACGCTCGAGGACGGCGATTTCGTTACCGTCATCGGCGGGAACGGCGCAGGCAAAAGCACCATGCAGAACATCATCTCGGGGGTTTTTCGTCCCGATGAAGGACGGGTACTGATCGACGGGATCGACGTCACTTCCCTGCCCGAATACAAACGCGCCAAATATCTCGGCCGCGTTTTCCAGGATCCGTCCATGGGTACGGCCGCCGATATGCAGATAGAGGAAAATCTGGCTCTTGCACACCGCCGCGGCAAGCATCGCACCCTCCGTCCCGGCATCACCAAGAAAGAACGCGAGGAATACCGTAAACTCCTCGAAGAACTCGGGCTGGGTCTTGAAAACCGTATGTCGGCCAAGGTCGGTCTGCTCTCCGGCGGGCAGCGGCAGGCGCTGACGCTCCTGATGGCGTCGCTTTCCTGTCCGAAGTTGCTCCTGCTGGATGAGCATACCGCCGCCCTCGACCCGAAAACCGCCGTCAAAGTGCTCGAGATCACCGACCGCATCGTCAAAGAAAATCATCTGACGACGCTGATGATCACACACAACATGCGGGATGCCATCGCGTACGGAAACCGTCTCATCATGTTGCACGAGGGACGCATCATCATTGACGTTTCGGGAGAAGAGAAAAAAGGCCTCACCGTCGAGGATCTTCTCGCGCTCTTCACCAAGGCGAGCGGAAGCGTTTTTGCAAGCGACCGTGCGATCCTTTCAAAATAAGAAAAAGCAGTCCGGGGGCGGCTGATAAAATCCGTGTCGCTCCCGTACTGCTGGCAAAGCGGGACTTCTCTTCGGAAAGAACCGCTTTGTTTTTTCGGAACGCAAAACGCCGAAGATCGACGCGAAGGGTCGGATCCGCGCAACCGGGCGGTCGTATCTTCGGGTCGCCGCATTTTTCCCCGGTAGCTGCCGATACTTGACAAAGACCCGGTTCTTAAAAAAGCAAGGAAGCGCTTCTCCCATGTCGAAAAGACCCTATTTTTTTCGGAAAATATTATAAATGCATCGCCGCGGACGGTTTTTCGTTCGCCTTGATCGAAAGCCGGTCGGAAGAAGGACGCGCCAAGCAGCTCATCACGGCCGGAGCCGGTTATCAGATTTCGGATCCCGACGCGATCCCGGTCGACGACCGGGGATCAAGCTCGACCTGCACGAGGAGGGTCTCACCGTCGTCGGGGATCTGCGGTTCGGCCGTTTTCATCCCCTGCGCAGAAAAGCCATGGGCCCCTTCTCGCTCTTCTCCATGGAATGCTGTCATGAGATCTATTCGATGTACCATTCGCCATACCAAAAAAATCGCAGGATTCAGAAATGAATCCTGCGATCTTCGTTTGGCAGCTCCCGGTCGGCTCTTTTAAGCCACTCACAAGAGGCCGCCGTTCCGAAAGTTTTTTATTTGATCTTGAGCCCGGGAATATTCACGAGCGACAGCACGTCAACAGGCATCCCCGTGGCGATCGACTTGTTGGCGCTGATGCCGGTCAGGATACTCATGGCGCCGTCCACGTGAGAGGCGGCTCTGTGGAAGGGATCGTACTCGGGCACGCCGAAGATGTCGTTCAGCAGCACGGTGTCTCCGCCGCCGTGTCCGCCGACGCCCTCGGGAATCTCCACGTTATACGCGTCGCCGAACATCGGATATACGGTGATCTTCTTTCCCTTTACGACGCCTTCCTTCGCGGAAGCGCCGCCCGCATTGATATAGACGGCCTCGATCACTTCGAGTTCGATCCTTCCCTTGGTACCGGTCATGCAAACGCGGAAGCCTTCCCACGGAGAATATGCGTTCAGCGAGTAGGACATCTGCGCGCCGTTATAATACTGAACGAGCACGTTCATGGTATCCTCGATGCTGATATTGTCGCCGAATACGCTCTGATCGCGGATGTACCCGTCGTCCTTCTCGGCTTTCAGGTAGAGTTCTTCCAGGCCCTTGTTGCCCTCCATCACGAGTGCGAACGGATCGCCCTTGGCGTTCTCCTGCCCGTATACGCGGGAGTAGAACTTGGTGACGCCGCGCTCTTCGGCATTCTCACGTCCGTAGAACTTGAGATCTCCGAGGGCAAATACGCGCTTCGGATAGGTGTCCAGCCAGAAGTTCACAAGGTCGAAATGGTGCGTGGCCTTGTGGACCAGAAGGCCGCCGCTGTTTCTCTTGTCTCTGTGCCAACGGCGGAAGTAGTCGGCGCCGTGCGAGGTGTTCAGCAACCACTCGAAGTGGACCTGCGTGACCTTTCCGATCGTGTCGTTCATGATCAGTTCACGCAGTTTCGTGTTGTGAGGCGCATACCGATAGTTGAAGGTCACGCGGAGGTGCTTGCCCGTGCGCTCGATGCAGTCGACGATCTCCTGGCACTTGGTCGCGTCGACCGTCATAGGCTTCTCGGAAACGACGTCACAGCCCATTTCCATCGCCTTGATGATGTATCTGTGGTGGGTACGGTCAATAGAGGTAACGATGACCGTGTCGGGCTTGGTCTCGCGGATCATCTTCTCAAATTCGTCGGGACCGTACATCGGAACTTCATGATATCCGTACTGTTCTTGAATGATCCGGTTCGCATATTCCATACGAGTGCGGTTGATGTCGCAGAAAGCCACAAGCTCGGCCGTGTCTTTGTACGTGGTGGTGAGCGCCTGATAATACATTCTTGCACGTCCGCCGATCCCCACGTGCGCGTATCTCTTCTTTTCCATTCAAAACTCTCCTTTTAAATTGAAATTGGTTTGAAACGCTACCGACTTGATTACGACTTGATTATATACTATGCCTTCGAAGATTTCAACAGTTTTCTTCGAAAATGTAAAAATTTTCGTTAAAGCGGAAACCGACGCGCTCCCCTGAAAACTTACCGAAAATCACCGAAAGAGCCGAAAGCGCCCGAAAGATCTGCCGACCGCAAGCGCCCCCACACGGGCGAACTTTGAGAGCCCCCAAGTTCCCCCTTGAAAACACGCCCTTCGCCGCCCCGCCCCGCCGATGACCGCAAAACAAAAAGCACCCGTAACGCGGGCACGCTTCCTGGGGCGAAGCCCCGCTTTATTTTTCATGCGAGTCAGCGCGCTTCATTTCCAAAACAAAAAGCCCCTGCCAAAGCGTCTTGAAAGATAAAACTCGAAGTGATTACGACCTCGGGTTTTTCTTACGCGCGCGAAGGGGTTATAAACTTATCTCGTTCCACTCTATTGACAGCAAAGAAACCAATGTTATAATGTATTATAAAAGCGATCGGGCGTTCGCTTAGATGTAACAAACACGACAGGCCTTTCTTTTGCGAAGAAGAATGGTACGCGCAACTGTATCGGTATCGGTTCCGCGAAAACCGAAATCAGTATGATAGGAGAAACCGCAGTATGAAATATTTTGAAAAATACACGTCGAATACGCTTGCGGCGGGCGGCAGTCAGACGATGTTTCAATCGGACGGAACGGCGGCGACAGGCAGAATCTTTTACAAGATATTCGCCGCAGGGGAATACGGATACTCGCTTTTGTTTCAGAATATCATGGATTCCACGTTTTCGGACGGATCGAATTCCTCCGTGGGAAATCTGTGCGACGAATGGGAAATCCTGGGCGCCCGGATTTACCGTTCGGATATTGCCGATCCGCGCGCCGTGAAAGACGGCGTTGCGCTCACCTTCGGCGGAAAAGCCTCCAAAACGGTTGCGCCGGGCGAATTGTTCTGCTCCGACGAAATTCCGCTTTCTTTTCAGGCGGGCGAATATATGTGTGTGGATATCGCGTTCCGGGGCAAACTGATGCCCTGCCACGCAGAGAGCGTTCTGCCCGTGTTCGTAAATACGGGCGACGGCTTTGCGGCAAGCAGAAACACGCCTATGCCCTGTATGATCGGGAGCAACCGAAAAGTGAAAAAACGCGTTGTTTACCTTGGGGATTCGATAACGCAGGGGTGCGGCACGCCCGTCGATTCGTACGCGCATTGGGCGGCGAAAGTATCGGAGCAGCTGGGCGGGGAATATTCATTCTGGAATCTCGGCCTGGGGTTCGGCAGAGCGTCGGACGCGGCAACGGACGGTTCGTGGCTGTTCAAGGCGAAAAATTGCGACGTCGCCGTGGTGTGTTTTGGCGTGAACGACCTCCTGCGCGGTTATTCGCCCCGCCGGATTGCGGATAATTTAGGCAAAATCGTAACCCTTTTGCATCAGAACGGCGTCAAAGTATTGTTGCAGTCGGTGCCGCCATTCGATTACGGGGAATCGACGGCGCGGCTCTGGTATGAAACGAACCGATTGATCGAAAGTGAACTCGCTCCCGAAGCCGACGCTTTTTTCAGGCCTTACTTAGCGGTGGGAAAAAGCGCAACCGAACCGCATGCGGCGCGGTACGGAGCTCACCCTGACGCGGAGGGTTGCCTCCGCTGGGCAGAATTGTTGTATCCCGTTCTGAAAGAACTGATCGAACGCGTCTGACGGTTTCAACGAGGACGCGGCAAACATGTTTTGCAATTTTGCGGTTGAAAAAACGAATTTTTTCACTTGCCTCTTGCAAAACCGAAAGAAGTATGATACAATATGACCGGAAGAACCAAAACAGTC
This sequence comes from uncultured bacterium, assembly GCA_949282345.1. Taxonomy (GTDB): domain Bacteria; phylum Bacillota; class Clostridia; order Oscillospirales; family CAG-272; genus UBA1740. The sequence continues at coordinate 11,297 of CASDOQ010000018.1, forward strand.
ATATTTCAGGAGGTGCAACCTTGGCTTTTACAGATTTTGAAACCGAACAGCTCCGCAAGGCGCTGCTGAAGGAAACGAGACATTGCGCCGTCACGCTGGGAATGAAGAAAACCTCCGTGGATCGGCTGACAAGGGCTGTCGGCATTGCAAAAGGCTCGTTCTATAAATTCTATGAATCCAAGGAAATGCTTTTCTTTGCGGTTCTGGAGGGGATTCATTCCGAGCTTTACGAGGTGGCTGATCGCGCATTGAGCGAAAATGTCGGTTTGTCTCAATCGGAACGCGCGGCAAAAGCAACCCTTGCCGTCTGTCGGAGGCTTTCCGATACCGGCGATATGGTTTTCATTGAAAACGATGCGAAGCTGCTTTTGCAGAGACTGCCGGATGAGGTCAAAAACGTGCATTACCACGATGACGAAGCGCACATCCGTCAGCTTCTGGAAAAATACAACCTTGTGCCCAAGCGCGGTGCTTCTCTTGCCGCCGCGACTGTACGTGGACTGATTCTGACCGTCTCGCACAGGGAGCAGATCGGAGAATTATACCCGCAGGTACTGGAAACGCTGGTGTACGGCGCCTGCAGAGAATTGTTTGAATAAGGCGAAAAGCCGCAGAAATGCGTTTTTTCAAAACCATACGAGTTAGCCGAGAGTAACTGACTTTCGGCTATGTTGGAATATCAAAGGAATGTAACCATGAAAGAAAAGAAGAATTTCTGGGACAGAAATGCCCGTATTTACACCCGTTTCATGCGCAAAGACCGCGCGGCATACGAAACGATGTATGCACTGATCCGACCGGTTGTAAAAGCCAAAACGGTGCTGGAGCTTGCGACGGGCACCGGATTGATCGCAAAAAATATCGTGAATGCGGCGGCACATATCGAGGCGACGGACGCCTCTGCAGAGATGATCGCCGAGGCAAAACGGGATAATCGCTCTGCGAAGCTGTACTTTTCGGTGCAGGATATGTTCTGTCTGCCCTATGCGGACGGATCCTTCGATGCGGTGATCGTGTCAAACGCCCTGCACATTGTGCCGCAGCCGGAGAAAGCCCTGCGGGAAATCAAACGCGTGCTGAAGGACGACGGCGTACTGATTGCGCCGACATTTACTCACTCTGAAAATTCGTTTTTCGGCAAGGTGAGAGCGTTTTTCATGAAGTTCGCGGGATTTCCCCTCCACAGAAGGTGGACGAGCGAGGAATATCTGACTTTTTTGCAGCAGAACGGCTGGACGGTGCGGAAAAGCGTTGTTCTGAAAGCATCCTTCCCGTTAACTTATACCGAATGTGTGAAATCGGAGGTGTGATATGTCGTTTTTTGAAAA
>CASDOQ010000019.1 GCA_949282345.1 uncultured bacterium
TCTGTTCGTCAGGCTACGATTTCGCTATCCCTTCTTCTCGCCTACACCTCACGGTGTAAACCTTGGGAGTCGCTTTCGGGTTGGTCGGTAACTACCTCCCAGCGGACTTTCACCGCAGAGCATTGATATGCCCGTCATACCAAAAAAGAACGCCCCCGAGGGGACGTTCTCTGATCGAAAATCATTCTGCGGCAGGAGCTTCAGTTGCTTCTGCAACAGGGGCTTCCGCTACTTCAGCAGCAGGGGCAGCCTTTTTCCGGGGAGCCTTCTTGGCCGCTTTCTTTTCCACCGGCTTCTCTTCTTCCTTATCAGCTTCCACCAAACGGATCAGCGCCATATCGGCACCGTCGCCGCGACGCGGCCCGAGGCGGTAGATGGCGGTATACCCGCCGGCACGCTTCTCATAAGAGGGGGCAATAGTATCAAAAAGCTTCTTTGCAACATCCTCCTTGGTGATGAAGGCGAGAGCCTGGCGATAGGAGGCCAGGGTTCTTGTTTTACCGAGGGTGATCATTTTTTCGGTGAGAGCGCTGACTTCCTTGGCTCTGGTAAGCGTCGTTTCGATCTTGCCGTTCTCAAGCAGATATGTCACCATGCCTCTCAGCATGAGGTTTCTGTGAGCGGTCGGCCGGCCGAGCTTTCTCGTTCCGGGCATTGTAATTTCCTCCTAACAGTTTTTGATCATTCCTCAACCTTTTTCAGATCAAGGCCGAGGGAATGAAGCTTCTGAATAACCTCTTCAAGCGATTTTCGGCCGAGGTTTCTGACCTTGATCATATCCTCTTCCGTACGGTCAATCAGATCTTCTACGTTATCAATGCCGGCGCGCTTCAGGCAATTGAAGCTACGGACCGACAGGTCAAGTTCCTCAATGGTCATCTCAAGGACCTTTTCCTTCTTGGTCTCTTCCCGTTCTACCATAATGACGGCATTCTTTGCTTCATCGGTCATGTCCACAAAGAGGTTGAGATGCTCGTTGAGAATCTTGGCTCCGTGCGAAATCGCTTTTTTCGCACTCAAAGTGCCATTGGTAAGCACGTGCATGGTGAGTCTGTCATAGTCGGTAATGTTGCCGACACGGGTATTTTCTACCTTGTACTCCACCTTATATACCGGGGTAAAGATCGAATCGGTGAAAATCGTTCCGATCGGGGCACTGACACCCGAACCGAGCTGCGAAGTATAGTTCTGCTTATTCTTATCTGCGGAAACATAACCGCGGCCTTCGTCAAAGGTAAGTTCCATGAAGAACCGGGAGCTGTCGCTGATGGTAGCCAGGACGTGATCCGGGTTCAGGATCTCGATATCCGCATCGGGTGAAATATCACCAGCGGTAACGACCTTCGGGCCGGTCACGTCGATCAGGACGGTCTTCGGACCTTCAGTATAGAGTTTTGCAATGATCCCTTTGACATTCAGAATGATTTCCGGAACGTCTTCCTTCACACCGGCAACCGTTGAGATCTCGTGCTTGACGCCTTCGATCTTCACACTGGTCACGGCGTAACCGGGCAGGGAGCTGAGCAGAATACGGCGGAGCGAATTGCCGAGTGTGATACCGTAGCCTCTCTCCAGAGGCTCAACGACAAACTCCGCTTCGCTACCGTCCTCAGTCAGTTCGGTAATGGAAATATTGGGTTTCTCAAACATCGGTTACTCCTCCTATCATAATTGGGTGGCTGACCCACTGAGGGCCAGGTCTGCCATTGGATGACGCACGCGCGTCGAAAAAACGGCGTGAGCGCCAAGCGGAGGCGATTATTTGGAATAAAGTTCGACGATGAGCTGTTCCTCGAACTCAAAGTCGATATCCTCGCGGGCAGGCAGGCTGACAACCTTGGCCGCAAGATCGGTCTCATTGAATTCAAGCCATTTGGGTCTGACGTGCGTACCGGCAGTCTCGGCGAGGGACTTGATCTTGGTTCCATCGCGGCGGCTTTCCTTCACGGCAACCACATCGCCTGCCTTCACCAGCATGGACGGGATCGTAGCCTTTTCGCCGTTCAGGGTGAAGTGTCCGTGCAGGACCAGAAGACGGGCTTCCTTCCGGCTGGACGCCATGCCCATACGGTACACAACGTTGTCAAGGCGTCTTTCAAGGAGGATGAGCAGGTTCTCACCGGTCATACCCTCTTTGACCTCTGCCATTTCATAATATTTTCTGAACTGTCTCTCAAGCACACCATAGTAACGCTTGGTCTTCTGCTTTTCGCGGAGCTGTCTGCCGTACTCTTCCACCTTCTTGCGGTCTGCACCGTGCTGACCGGGGGCGGTGGAACGATGTTCGAACGGGCACTTTGCGGAAACGCACTTATCGCCCTTCAGGAAAAGCTTGCAACCTTCTCTGCGGCAGAGCTTGCAGTCAGGACCTGTATATCTTGCCATTTCTTTATACCTCCCTTGAATTATACACGGCGACGCTTAGGCGGGCGGCATCCGTTGTGAGGAATCGGCGTGACGTCACGGATCAACGTGATCTCAAGCCCGGCGGTCTGCAGAGCGCGAATAGCGGATTCACGTCCCGATCCCGGCCCTCTGACATAGACCTCGACGGTCTTCATCCCCTGCTCGACAGCGGCTTTCGCGGCGGTCTCGGCAGCGGTCTGCGCGGCGTACGGGGTGGATTTTCTCGATCCCTTGAAACCCATCTCACCGGCGGAGGCCCAGGAAATCGCGTTCCCCTGCACATCGGTGATGGTCACAATGGTATTGTTGAAAGTAGAGCGGATATGAGCCGCACCCGTTTCGACGTTTCTGCGTTCACGGCGCTTTTTGACAATTTTCTTGCCGACAATAGCTTTAGGCATCTTTTCTCACTCCTTACTTCTTCTTGTTGGCGATCGTCTTCGCCGGACCTTTTCTGGTTCTTGCATTGGTCTTGGTGCGCTGCCCTCTGACGGGGAGACCCTTTCTGTGACGGATCCCGCGGTAGCAGTTGATCTCGACCATGCTCTTGATGTTCATGGCGACTTCACGGCGGAGGTCACCTTCGACATGATAATCCGCCTCGATGACATCACGGAGCTTTGCGATCTCGGTTTCGGTCAGGTCCTTCGCACGGGTATCAGGATCGATCCCGGTCTTGGCCAGAATATCCTGCGCGCTCTTCAAACCGATCCCGTAAATATACGTCAAGGCGATCTCGACGCGCTTGTTGTTGGGAATATCAACACCAGCAATACGAGCCATGGATATTTACTCTCCTTTTTGTTATAAATTGACCGCTAAGGTCATCAGCCCTGCTTCTGCTTATGCTTGGGGTTTTCGCAGATAACCATTACACGGCCTTTTCTCTTGATGATTTTGCACTTTTCGCAAATCTTCTTGACGGAAGGCTTTACTTTCATTCTTGTACACCGTTCCTTTCAGAAACAATTTTACTTTTTTCTCCAGGTGATGCGGCCCTTGGTCAGGTCATAGACCGAAACCTCAACAGTCACCGTATCTCCCGGGAGAATCTTGATATAGTTCATACGGAGCTTGCCGGAGATGTGCGCAGTCACCACGTGACCGTTCGGCAGCTTCACCTTGAAGGTGGCATTCGGAAGTGCTTCCAGCACCACGCCGTCTTCAAATTCAATCAAATCATCCTTCGGCAGAATAATCCCTCCCCTGCATTTATTCATCGGATGTAGGTCAACAGTTCGGGGCCGTTCTCACCGATCGCCACCGTATTTTCATAGTGGGCCGAGAGCGAACCGTCCGAAGTGACGACCGTCCAGTGATTTGCCAAGACGCGGACATCCGCGCCGCCTGCATTGACCATCGGCTCAATGGCTATCGTCATTCCCGGAAAGAGACGCGGTCCGCGCCCCGGTGTGCCGAAATTCGGTACCTCGGGATCTTCATGGAGTTCTGCGCCCACGCCGTGGCCGACGTACTTCCGCACGACCGTATAGCCGAGCGGCTGCACATAGGATTCCACAGCGTGCCCGACGTCTCCTATCCGATTTCCGGAAAGAGCCATCGCGGCGGCACGGAAGAAACTCTCGCGCGTTGCCTCGATCAGCGCGGTAGCCTCCGGCGTGATCTGCCCGACGGGAAACGTACGGGCGGCATCCCCGGTAAAGCCGTGGATCGATGCACCGACATCCACCTTGACGATATCGCCTTCCTTCAGGAGGCGGTCTGCCGAGGGGATCCCGTGAATGACTTCGTCGTTGATGCTGATGCAGGCCGCGCCCGGAAAGCCACCGTACCCGAGGAATGTCGGTCTGGCACCGCATTTTTCAATATAGTGCCGTATGACTTCATCGAGGGCTTTCGTGCTGATACCCGGGCGGATGGCCTCCTCGGCAACGAGAAGAGCCTCTCCGGTGATCCGGCCTGCAATACGCATCTTTTTGAGCTGTTCGGTATTTTTGATCGGGATCATGCATTGGCCTCCAACGCCGCAAGAACCAGTTCCGTCGTGGCTTCCACGGTGTCCTGCCCGGTTACGCTGACCAGGAGACCGAGTTTCTCGTAAAAGCCTTTCAGGGGTTCGGTCGTGCTGTGATAGACCGAGAGACGATCCAGCACCACGGCGGGGTCATCGTCCGGCCGGACCGTAAGATCCGCGCAGCACTTGTCGCACTTCCCCTCCACGCGGGGGGGCTTGGAGGTCACATGATAGGTCGCTCCGCACGCGCCGCAGACGCGGCGGCCGCTCATTCTTGCAACGATCACGTCATCCGGGACGTCAAGAGAAAGAACGGCGTCGGGGCGGATCCCCATCCGATCCAGCGCCTCAGCCTGAGGCACCGTACGGGGAAATCCGTCTAAAATGAATCCGTTACGGCAATCGGGCTCTGCCAGCCGCTCGCGGATCAGTTCCACGACCACATCGTCGGGAACCAAAGCGCCGCGATCCATATAGGACTTTGCGGCAAGGCCGGTCGGTGTTCCGTCACGGACTGCCTGTCGGATGATCGCCCCAGTGGAGATCGTCGGAATGCCGTAGCGTTCCGAAAAGATCTCGGCCTGCGTGCCTTTTCCGGCACCCGGAGCCCCCAGAAATATGATCTTCATATCTCCGCACCTATGCTTCTCAGGATAGGAAGCCCTTATAGTTCCGCATGGTGAGCTGTCCTTCGATCTCGCGCGCGGTCTCAAGCGCGATACCGACAACGATCAGGATCGACGTGCCGCCGAAGGTGAAGGTGGAGGCAATCGACGAGATGATGTTGGTGGCATAAGAGGTACCGAACACGCTGAAAAGGACATCGGCACCCGCATCGGATACGATGACTTTCAAGAGCGGTGACAGAATGAGCGGGTTGGCAATCGTTGGCAGGATGGCAATGATACTGAGGAAGAGCGCGCCCATCAGCGTGATCTTGCTGAGGATCCTCGCAATATACTCTGCGGTAGGTCTTCCCTGCCGGATACCGGGAATCATGCCCCCGTTTCTCTTCAGGTTGTTGGACACTTCCACCGGGTTAAAGGAAATCGTGATATAGAAGTAGGCAAATGCGATGATGAGGATAAAGAGGAGGAGCGGATAGAACCAACCGTCTGCCCCCAGGAAGCGATACAGACCGCCCCAGAAGTTATCCGTCGTTGCCGTGACACCGCACAGCGTCATGATCGTAGCCGGCAGGGTCACGATCGAAGAGGCAAAGATGACAGGCATAACGCCGGACATATTGAGCTGGAGGGGGAGATTGGTGTTCTGTCCACCGTACATCTTCCGTCCGACGACGCGTTTGGCATACTGGACCGGGATCCTTCTTTCACTGCCCGTAATAAAGACAATGAAGAAGATCATGGCCAAAAGAGCCAGAAGGACCAGAAGAGCCAGACCGAGGCCGAGAATGCCGAGGCCGGCACTCTGACGGAAACCGACAATCGTCACCCGCACCATATTGATAATGGCGGAGGGCAGAGACTGGATGATGTTGAAGAAGAGGATGATCGAGATCCCATTGCCAAGGCCGTTCTCGGTAATGCGCTCCGCCAACCACATGACGATGGCCGAGCCGGCGCAGAAGCAAAGAACGATGAGCACGGCATACAGGAACCAGGGGCCGCCATAGAGCTGCGTGGCGGTCGTGACCAGCATCCCGTTATTGGCAAGCAACATATAGTAACCGATGGCGGTGACCAGCGAAAGAGCAACCGTGACCCAACGGGTGTAGGTATTGATCTTCTGCTTGCCTTCCTCTCCCTGCTTGGACAGTTCCCCGAGCCGCGGGAATGCCACGCAGAGAAGCTGTATGACGATCGACGCGGTGATATACGGGGAGATACCGAGGGCAAAGAGCGTTGCATTGGCAAGCGCGCCGCCCGAAAGGGTGCTCAGATACGTGAAGATCGTTCCGCTGAATACCGAGCTGAAGTTCTCAGCATTCACGAACGGTACGGGCAGAACCGCGCCGATACGGTACAGAACCAGGATGAAAAGCACGAAAAGAATCTTTTTACGCAGTTCGGGAGTCTTCCATGCTTTGACAAAGGTCTGAAACATTTCAGATCACCTCTGTCTTTCCACCTGCCGCTTCTATCTTCTCCTTCGCGGTATTTGAAAAGACAGCCGCTTTCACGGTAAGTTTTTTAGTGAGTTCCCCGTCGCCGAGAATCTTGATACCGTCGCAAGCGCAGTCAAGGACGCCGGCGGCCAGGAGGGCTGCCGCATCCACCACTGCATCTTCTTCAAATCTGTTGAGCTTTTCCACGTTCACAATCGCGTAGGTCTTGCCGAATTTGTTGTAAAAACCTCTCTTCGGCAGTTTGCGGTACAGCGGGAGCTGACCGCCTTCAAATCCCGGACGGACACCGCCGCCGGAACGGGCATTCTGCCCTTTGTGGCCTTTACCGGCCGTTTTTCCGTTCCCCGAGCCAACGCCTCTTCCTTTGCGGAAGTTTTCCTTGGCGGAACCGGGGGCGGGAGAAAGTTCATAAAGCTTCATTCTGTTTCCTCCTTTCGTATTCGAGATCAGAGCGACTCGACTTTGACGAGGTGATGCAGGACGGCGACCTTGCCGGCCAGTACGGCGTCATTGTCATGGAGGACGCAGTCACCGGGCTTCCGCAGTCCGAGGGACGCGGCGGTAACCTTCTGATTCGGCTTAGCGGCGATCAGGCTGCGGACGAGAACGACTTTAACCTTTTCCATTCTGTTCATCCTCCTCAACCCTTGATTTCTTCCACGGGCAGGCCGCGGTGCTGTGCCACCTCTTCCGCCGTGCGCAGTTCGGCAAGACCCGCGAAGGTCGCCTTGACTACGTTGATGGGGTTAGAGGAGCGGAGGCACTTCGCACGGATGTTCTTCACGCCGGCGGCTTCAAGCACCTTACGGACTGCGCCGCCCGCAATGATACCGGTACCGGGAGCGGCGGGCTTCAGAAGCACCTTGCCGGACCCGAACACCCCGATAACCTCGTGCGGGATGGTCGTATCGTTCAGCGATACGTTGATCATGTTTTTCTTTGCATCTTCGATTCCCTTGCGGATCGCTTCGGGAACTTCGGCAGCTTTCCCGAGACCGTAGCCTACGCGGCCCTTGCCGTTACCGATAACCATAACGGCGGCAAAGCGGGCAATACGTCCGCCCTTCACGGTCTTGGAAACACGGTTGAGTGCAACGAGCTGTTCCTGGAACTCGGGCTCGATTGCGTCATTTCTTCTTGCCATGTTTATCTCCTTAAATTATTCTGAATCTTTCGGAGTGTGTACAAACCGGAAAATCAGAACTTCAGGCCGCCCTCACGGGCACCCTCAGCCAGTTCCGATACACGTCCGTGGTAAATATAGCCGCCGCGGTCAAAAACGACCTCGGAAATGCCTTTTTCGATGGCGCGCTTGGCAATCGCTTCACCAACGACCCTGGCAGCAGCCCGGTTCGAGCCGTTGCCTTCAAAGGAAGCCTCCAGCGTGGAAGCGGAAACGAGCGTAACGCCCTTATCGTCGTCAATGATCTGCGCGGAGATGTTGGCGTTTGAGCGATAGACGCACAGACGCGGTCTTTCGGCGGTGCCGTAAACCTTCGCACGGACTCTGACATGTCTCTTGAGGCGCTGTTTATTGCTGTCGATTCTCTTGACCATATCCGTAGACTCCTTTCATTATTTACCGGTCTTACCGGCCTTGCGGCGGATCTTTTCGCCGGCATACTTGACGCCCTTGCCGAGGTAGGGTTCAGGCGGTCTCTTCTCGCGGATCTGAGCGGCGATCTGACCGACGGCCTGCTTATCGATCCCCTTCACGAGAATGGTGTTGCTGTCCGGCACCTCAAAGGTGATGCCGTCCTTCTCTTCAAAAAAGACCTGATGGGAGAAGCCGAGGTTGAGAACCAGCTTCTTACCCTGCTTTTCGGCACGGTAGCCGACGCCGACGATCTCCAGACGCTTGGAGTATCCGTTGCTGACACCCTCCACCATGTTGGCGAGCAGGGCGCGGGTCAGGCCGTGAATGGCGCGGTCTTCTTTCTCTTCGCTGTGACGGCTGACCAGGATGTGACCATCCTTCTCCTCGATCGTAACGGTCGGGAGGAAGGTCTGCGTCAGGGTGCCCATTTTTCCCTTCACGGTCACGACGTTGCCATCCGCGATCGTAACGGTGACACCGGCAGGAATGGCAATAGGGGCTCTTCCGATTCTTGACATCTTCTTTGCCTCCTTACCAGACGAACGCGAGGACTTCGCCGCCCACGTTCTCTTTTCTTGCTTTCTTGTCGGTCATGATCCCACGGGAAGTGGAAACGATGGCAATGCCGAGCCCGTTCATGACGCGGGGCATATTTTCGCAGTCGGAGTAAATACGGAGACCGGGCTTGGAAACGCGGCGCAGACCGTGAATGACCTTCTGCTTGTTGGGGGCATACTTCAGCGTAACACGGATGATGCCCTGCTTACCGTCTTCAACGATCTGATAGCTCTTGATATAGCCTTCGTTGAAAAGGATCTCGGCGATCGATTTTTTCAGATTGGATGCCGGAATGTCAACAGTTTCATGCTTCGCGTCGTTCGCGTTTCTGATTCTGGTGAGCATATCGGCGATGACATCGGAATTCTGCATTGTTCATATCCTCCTTTATGCAAGTTCAAAATGCTTGCTGCCACGTCTGTGGCGGCTGACCGGTGGTAAAAGCCACTTGGCTTTCCTGCCGGTAGAAAAAGAGATAAAGTTACCAGCTTGCCTTACGCACGCCGGGGATCTCACCGTTGTAGGCGAGTTCGCGGAAGCAGATACGGCAGATGCCGTACTTGCGCAGATACGCATGGGGTCTGCCGCAGATCTTGCATCTGTTGTAAGCCCGGGTCGAATACTTCTGCGCGGCCTGCTGTTTCAGAATCATGGATTTTTTAGCCATTCTTCATTCTCCTCATTTTGCAAAGGGCGCGCCCATCAGGGTCAGCAACTCTTTTGCTTCTTCATCGTTCTCTGCCGTGGTAACGAACACGATGTCCATACCGCGGATCTTCTCGATCTTATCGTACTCGATTTCCGGGAAGATAAGCTGTTCCTTCAGGCCGAGGGCGTAGTTGCCTCTGCCGTCAAAGGCGTTCGGGTTGATTCCCTTGAAGTCACGGACACGAGGCAATGCAAAGTTGAAGAGACGATCCATGAATTCGTACATACGCTCACCGCGCAGAGTCACCTTCACACCGATCTTCATGCCCTCACGGATCTTGAAGTTGGAAACCGACTTCTTTGCATAGGTCGGAACCGCCTTCTGTCCGGAGATCAGGGAGATCTCGGAAATGACGGAATCGATGACTTTGGAGTTCTCCTTGGCATCGCCGCAACCGACGTTGATAATGATCTTATCAAACTTCGGGATCTGCATCGGGCTCTTGTAGGAGAATTTCTTCATGAGTGCGGGAGCTACTTCGTTCTTGTAAAGTTCACTGTATCTTGACATTTTCTTTCACTCCTTTGCTCAGATTTTCGCGCCGCACTTGGCGCAAACACGCACTTTGACCTGGTTGCCGTCCTTATCGGTCTCAACCGAGTAGCGGACGCGAACGCCCTTGTCGCACGCGGGGCAAACGAGCTGAACCTTGGAAGCGTAAAACGCGCCCTCGGTCTCCACGATGCTACTGACGTCGCCCTGCTTGCGGGCCTTGTTGTGCTTTTTCACTTTGTTGACACCCTCGACCATGACCTTGCCTTCGCTCGGTGCAACTGCGAGAACCTTCCCGCGCGCTCCCTTGTCGTCGCCGGAGAGAACAACAACGAGATCGTCCTTCTTGATATGAAGCTTATTCATTCTCTGTTACTCCTCTCACAGTACTTCCGGAGCCAGGGACAGGATCTTGGTGAAATCCTTATCGCGCAGCTCTCTGGCCACAGGCCCAAAAATACGGGTCCCTTTCGGGGTGTTATCATCCTTCAGGATAACGGCGGCGTTTTCGTCAAACTTCAGGTAAGAGCCATCCGCGCGGCGGACCCCCTTTACACTGCGAACCACGACAGCCTTGACCACGTCACCCTTCTTTACCATGCCGCCGGGCGCCGCCTTTTTGACGGACGCGACAACGACATCGCCGATGCCGGCGTACCGACGGGCAGAGCCGCCGATCACGCGAATGCACATCAGCTCTCTGGCGCCGGTATTGTCGGCAACCTTCATCAATGTCTGCTGCTGAATCACTTACGTTTCCTCCTGTCTTCGGCAAGCTTTTTGACCTGCCTACTGTTAATGTTGAAACTTATTTCGCTTTCTCGATGATCTCAACCAGACGCCACCGCTTCGTAGCGGAGAGCGGTCTCGTTTCCATCACGGAAATCTTGTCGCCAACAGTGCAGGCATTGTTTTCATCATGGACGTGGATCTTCGTGGTGTGCTTCAGGATCTTGCCGTACTTGGGGTGCCGGACATTATCCTCGATCGCAACGACCACCGTCTTGTCCATCTTCGTGCTGATGACTTTGCCCACTCTGGTCTTTCTCAGATTACGTTCAGTCATTTCTTTCCACCTCTTCAAACATTCTTCTCGCGCAGGACAGTCATAACGCGTGCGATGTCGTGTCTGACCTCGGGGATCTTATGAGGATTGTCGAGCTGATTGATCGCATGCTGGAAGCGGAGATTGAATAATTCGCTTTTCAGTTCGCTGAGCTTCTTTTCAAGCTGCTCGTTCGTCAGCTCTCTGAGTTCTTTTACTTTCACGGCTTATTCCTCCACTGCTTCTGCCGCGTCCTCGCGGGTCACGAACTTGCACTTGATCGGCAGTTTGTGCATGGCGAGACGCATAGCTTCTCTGGCCGTCTCTTCCGTAACTCCGTCCATTTCGAAGAGAACACGGCCGGGTTTCACAACGGACACCCAGTACTCCGGGCTACCTTTACCGGAACCCATACGGGTCTCGGCCGGCTTTTCGGTGACCGGCTTATCCGGGAAGATCTTGATCCATACCTGACCGCCACGCTTGGTATAACGGGTCATAGCAATACGGGCAGCCTCGATCTGGTTGCTCTTGATCCAGGCGGGTTCGAGTGCGACGAGACCGTAAGAGCCGAACGTCAGCGTGTTTCCACGGCTGGCCTTGCCCTTCATACGGCCGCGCTGAACGCGTCTGTACTTTACTCTCTTAGGCATTAACATTATTTCGTGCCCTCCTCTGCTCTTCTGTGGTCAAAGCGGCGGGGACCTCTGCCATCACCGGCACCACCGGGGCGGCGGTTGTTGTTGCCGGGGCGGCGGGGACGTCTTTCGGTGCGGTCGGTCCGTTCTGCACGGGCCGCGCTCTCGGCAAGGACCTCACCTTTGTAGATCCAAACCTTAATGCCGATCTTACCGTAGGTGGTGTTGGCTTCCCAGAAACCGTACTCGATATCGGCGCGGATCGTCTGCAGCGGAATGGTACCTTCGTGGTAGTGCTCGGTACGCGCGATTTCCGCGCCGCCAAGACGGCCGTTGCAGTTGATCTTGATCCCCTTGGCGCCGAGGCGCATGGTACGGCCGATAGCCTGCTTCATGGCGCGACGGAACGAGGTACGCTTTTCGAGCTGAGCCGCAATGCTCTCGGCAACGAGCTGCGCATTGAGGTCAGGGTTCCGGATCTCCACGACGTTCACGACGACCGGACGGCCGACCATGGCCTCCAGCTCCGTGCGGAGCTTTTCGATCTCCACGCCGCCGCGGCCGATGACCATACCGGGCTTCGCGCAATGAACGAACACGCGGACGCGGCTCTTATCGCGCTCGATCTCGAACTTCGGGCAGCCGGCAGCCTGAAGCTTCTTCTTCAGGTATTCTCTGATATTGTAGTCAGACACGATCAGGTCGCCCATTTCCTGCTTGGAAGAGATCCATCTCGAATCCCAGGGCTTGATGACGCCGACACGCATACCGTGCGGATTTACTTTCTGTCCCATATCAGCCGACCTCCTTTTCCTTGACTGCCATCGTCACATGGCTGGTTCTTTTCAGAATCCTGAATGCTCTTCCCTGCGCGCGCGGCATCACTCTCTTGAGAGTCGGGCCGGGGCAGACAAAGCACTCGGAGATATACAGGTTGTTTGCGTTCATGTTGAAGTTATGCTCCGCATTCGCAACCGCGCTCTTCAGCAGTTTGATCAAGGGCTCGGAGGCACTCTTCGGCGTGTTCTCGAGGATCGCCATAGCGGTGCCGGTATCCTTGCCGCGGATCAGGTCGAGCACGATCTTGACCTTGCGCGGAGAAATTCTGATATACTTCAGATAAGCCTTCGCTTCCATTTTTCAGATCTGCTCCTTTCAGTTCCCGTTATTGGAGGTCTTGGAACCCGCGTGACCCTTGAAGGTACGGGTGGGGGCGAACTCGCCCAGTTTGTGACCTACCATATCTTCAGTGATATACACCGGAACGTGCTTGCGCCCGTCGTGAACCGCGATCGTATGCCCGACGAAATCCGGAAAAACGGTGGAGGCGCGAGACCATGTCTTGACAACACTCTTTTCGCCTTTTTCGTTCATGGCAACAATCTTATTATAGAGTTCCACTTTCACATAAGGCGCTTTTTTCAAGCTTCTGCTCATACTCTTGTCTCCTTCCGCTTATTTCGCATTTCTGCGCTTCACAATGAATTTATCAGTCCGGGCCTTGCGGTCTCTGGTCTTATAACCAAGCGCCGGCTTGCCCCACGGGGTCACAGGGCCGGGACGTCCGACCGGGGACTTACCTTCACCACCGCCGTGCGGGTGATCGCAGGGGTTCATGACAGAACCGCGGACCGTCGGGCGGATGCCCTTATGACGGGTCTTACCGGCCTTACCGAGCTTCACCGTGTCATGCTCGATGTTGCCGACCTGTCCAATCGTGGCCTTGCAGTCCAGACGGACGATGCGGACTTCGCCGGAGGGCAGGCGGACCTGCGCCACACCGTTCTCCTTGGCCATCAGCTGGGCTGCGGCGCCGGCGGAACGGACAAGCTGTGCGCCCTTGCCGGGATAGAGCTCGATGTTGTTGATAAAGGTACCGACCGGGATGTTTGCGATCGGGAGCGTGTTACCGACCTTGATATCGGCATCGGCGCCCGAGTAGATGACGTCGCCCGTACGGAGACCGTCGCTGGCGATGACGTAGTTCTTCTTGCCGTCCTCGTGCTGCAGGAGCGCGATATACGCGGTACGGTTCGGGTCGTATTCAACGCCGACGACCGTCGCGGGAGAGGCGTTCTTGCGCTCAAAGTCGATCACACGGTATTTCTGTCTGTTCCCGCCGCCCTTATGACGAACGGTGATCTTACCGTAGCTGTTGCGGCCCGCGTGCTTCTTCTTGACAGCGAGAAGCGACTTTTCAGGCTCAAACTTGGTGACTTCCTCGAAGGAAGGCGCCGACATATTTCTGCGGGACGGAGTAGTAGGATTATACTTTACGGTTGCCATTTCCTTTCCTCCTTATCAGTTCATGCTGTCAAAGAAGGCAATCGTCTTGGAATCTTCCTTCAGAAGAACGATCGCTTTCTTCCACGCGCTGGTAAAGCCGGTATGCACGCCGAGGCGTTTCGGCTTTTTCTTCATATTCAGGGTGTTGACCGCGGCGACCTGAACGCCGAACATGGCCTCAACCGCCGCGGCGATCTCCGCCTTGGTGGCATCCGCGGCAACGCAGAAAGTGTAACGCTTTTCCGCAACGCCGGCCATAGCCTTTTCGTTGATCAGGGGCTTCACGATAACATTCTCAAGGTTTTTCATCAGGCATAGACCTCCTCGATCTTCTTGACCGCAGCTTCCGCCACGATGAGCGTATCGCAATCCAGGATGTCGTAGGTGCAGATGGCGTTGCATACCGCGGTTCTGACACCGGGGATATTGGCAAAGCTCTTCACGACGACAGCGTCGACTTCCGGCAGAACGACGAGCGTCTTCTTGCCGGCTTCCAGAGCCTTGAGCATATCGGCCATCGCGCGGGTCTTGTATTCCGCCGCCGTGATGGCGTCCACAACGATCATTTCACCGGCGGCCACCTTAGAAGAAAACGCGCTGAACAGTGCGGCTCTCTTAGCTTTGCGGTTCATCTCAATGCGATAGGTGCGGGGCTTGGGGCCGAGGGCGATACCGCCGTGGACCCACTGAGGAGAACGGGTGGAACCCTGTCTGGCCCGGCCGGTCCCCTTCTGCTTCCAGGGCTTTTTACCGCCGCCGGAGACCTCACTGCGGGTGAGGGTCGACTGCGTGCCCTGACGCTGATTCATAAGATAGGCTCTGACTGCGGCGTGGAGGAGCGCTTCGTTGACCGTTGCGCCGAACACCTTGTCAGACAGCTCAATGGAACCGACTTCCGCGCCGGCCATATTCAAAACTTTCATAGTAGGCATCGTGTGTTCCTCCTTCCGTTATGCTTTCACCGAATCACGGATAAAGACGATTCCGCCCTTGGCACCGGGAACGGCGCCCTTGACCGCGATCAGGTTGTTGGCGGCATCGACCTTCACGACGGCAAGATTCAGGATCGTGACCTGTTCGTTACCGTACTGGCCGGCCATTTTCTTGTTCTTGTAAACGCGGGAAGGCGTAGAGTTTGCGCCCATGGAACCGACCTGACGGTGGATCGGACCGGTGCCGTGCGTCATACGAAGGATGTGGTGATTCCACCGCTTGACAGCGCCGGTATAGCCGCGGCCTTTCGTGATCCCGGTAATGTCGACCTTTTCGCCGGCGGCGAAGGTATCGGCAGAGACCACATCGCCAACGCTGTACGCGCTGCAATCCGCAAGGCGGAATTCCTTCAGATGTCTCTTTGCACCGAGCCCGGCCTTCTTCAGGTGGCCGAGTTCCGCTTTCGTGAGAACCTTTTCTCTGCAATCGTCAAAGCTGAGCTGCAGAGCTTCATACCCATCGTTTTCCACGGTCTTCTTCTGCGCGATGGCGCAGGGGCCCGCTTCGATCAGGGTGACGGGGATGACATTTCCGACTTCATCGAAGATCTGGGTCATGCCCAGCTTCTTTCCGATAATGCCTTTTTTCATTTTTCCTCCATAGTTATTGGTTGACGCTTTGAATTTTCCGATATGCGGAACGCCAACTTGACCACAAGGATGTGGTGGGAAAACTTTTGAATCGGGGAAAGCGATTATGCCTTCACTTCGATCTCAACGCCGGCCGGCAGTTCAAGGCTCATCAGGGCTTCAACGGTCTTGGCCTGAGGATTCTTGATGTCAACGAGACGCTTGTGGGTCCGGGATTCGAACTGTTCACGGCTATCCTTGTACTTATGGACGGCGCGCAGGATCGTGACGACTTCACGTTCGGTGGGAAGCGGGATCGGCCCCGAGACGGCGCTACCGTTTCTCTTTGCGACCTCCACGACCTTTGCCGCCGCGGCGTCAACCAGCGTGTGATCATAGCTCTTCAGACGGACTCTGATTTTTGCGTTTGCCATTTGTTTTTCCTCCTTCATTGATTTGAAGGGCTGTCTCGCTTCACACCCTGCCGTGCGTTTCTTCATCCTTCTGAAATAAACCCGCATCGCCGGGAGGCGATCCGGTACGGCAAGACGGTATGTTCCTACACCATACAAACTCGACTGCGCCCGTTTAACGGACATACTCCGCGGAAGTTACCCGCCCAAGGTTGACGGCAATCTCCCGTTTCATCGCATACCACGGGTTATTATATCTTATATTGATTTGAATTGCAAGTCTTTGTTTCCATCTTTTCCAAAAAAGTTCCGTAGAAATTTTTAGATTTTTTCTAATTAATTTTGTGCATATTGTACACAATTCCCGAAAGGGTAGAAAAAGGAAAATGGATACATTTTGTTCACATTTAAGAGGTACAATAGAAAAGAAGAAAGTGCGCGTGATACGCGACGCAGGCCGTGCCCTTCCTCCCTCGGTTCTCCTCTTGCCGGGTGGGGCGGCCCTTATATTATACAAAAGGAAGAAAACCATGAAGAACAAAACCCAGAAAATCCATCTGATCTTCATCCTCTCTGCCGTGCTGTACGCCATTGCCGTCACGATACTGCGTAGCATTGCCCTCTTTTTGCATTTTGAACCCGGCAGTGATTATTACAGCAACCCCACGCTGGCAGTGGCTTTTTCGGCGCTTCTCCTTCTTTTTACGGTGCTCTGCCTCGTCTTCTCGCGCGAATTGCGTGAGTTTTTTGTCGTCACGGCCGAGTACCGCGATATGCCCACGCTCTTTTCCTCGGCTTTTGCGGCAGTTGTCATGCTCTTTTTGGGAGTGAGTCTATTTTTGAAGATCGACCCCGGCGTGCCGGCCGCCTCGGTGCTGGCGGTACTCTCTGCCTGCGCCGCCCTCGGCAGTACCGTCTATTTTCTCTGCCGCATCTTTACCCGGAACACCCAAAGCGTACCGATGGCCATGCTGGCCCTCTTCCCCTCCGCGCTCGGGATCCTCTATGCTTTCTACTTTTATTTCGAACGCGAAATGATGATCAACAATCCGCACAAACGCTTGGCCTGCGTTTCGCTTTTCCTCGTCTGTTTCCTCTTTCTTTCCGAGAGCCGCATTGCGCTCGGACGGAGTCGCTGGTCGCTCACGACCTGCCTGACTCTCCTGACGATGGTCTTCTGCGCATCGCTTTCTCTCCCCAACCTGATCTACCACGCCGTGAACGGAGAACCTCTCCTTTCCGACACGGTAACGGATTTCGCGTTTTTTGCCTTCTTCCTCTTTGCCGCGGCACGTGCCACGGCCGTCTTTTCCGCCGCGCGGTATGAAAGAACAGAGGAATTCCGCTATGCGACGAAGGATGCCGCCGACGCGGGCGAAGGAGAGGAATGATGAAAAAACTTCTGATCGTTGACGGAAACAGCATTCTCAACCGCGCCTTTTACGGCATCCGCCCTCTGACCACGCGGGACGGAAAAAACACCAACGCCGTATACGGGATGGTGCAGATCCTTTCGCGTCATCTTACCGCGCTCAACCCCGATTATGCAGCGGTCGCTTTCGACCTTCCCGCCCCTACCTTCCGCAAAAAGGCCTACGAGGCCTACAAAGCCAATCGGAAGCCCTCGCCGCCCGAGTTACGCGAGCAATTTCCGTATGCAAAAGAGTGCCTGCAGGCTTTAGGGATTTCGATTCTGGAAAAAGAGGGATACGAAGCCGACGATCTGCAGGGGACGGTGGCCACACTGGCGGCAGCCGAAGACGATACCGAGGCCTACATCCTCAGCGGTGACCGTGACCTCTTACAGCTCATCTCTCCGAAGATCCGGGTCCTCCTGGCAGGCAACAAAGAAACGCTCTGCTACGACCGGGATATGTTCTTCGAGAAGTACGGAACCGAGCCTGCCGCCCTGGTCGACATCAAAGCCCTGATGGGGGATAGCTCCGACAACATTCCCGGCGTGGCCGGCATCGGAGAAAAAACAGCCTGCCGGCTCATTGCGGAATTCTCTTCTCTTGACGGCGTATACGAAAACCTTTCTTCGCCCTCGATCTCCAAGGGCGTGCGGGAAAAACTTGAGCGCGACCGCGAGGTGGCTTATCTTTCGCGTTTTCTTGCGACGATAGACACGCACGTGCCGCTTGATTTTCCGCTTTCGGCGATCGCGTATAACGGCCCGCGCGAGGACGAACTCTATACTGCGTTTGCCCGTTATGAGTTTGAAAATCTGATCGCGCGCTTTCGCCTGCGCCCCACGGAAAAAGCCGAAGAGAAAACCGAAGACGGCATACGGGCGCTCCCCATACAGGATGCCGATGCCGAAGCGCTGCTCGCTCTTCCCGAGGGGGAATTGGCCTTTCTGCCGGAGGGGGAGGCTCTGCTCTTCTCCGATGGAAAAAAAGTTTTCCGGTATACCGGTGAATTTTCCGACGTCGTTCCGCTCTTCCAAAAGGCTAAGCCGCTCGTCTGCTTTGACGCCAAGGCTCTCTTCCGCCGTATACGTCAGTCGGGTGCCGAACCGCCAAAAGAGGTCTATGACCTGATGCTGGCCGCCTATATCGTCAACTCCTCCGGCGGGCAGCCGTCACTTTCTTCGTTGATCGGTTCCTACCTCGGCATTTATCCCGAGGAGGACACCTCCCTTATCGCATGGCTTCTCCCCCTGCGGACGCACCTGGAGGAGAAACTGGCCGAATGCGGTGGGGAATCTCTCTTCCGTGAGATAGAGCTCCCCTTGGCCGATGTCCTGTCCCGGATGGAGGAAGTCGGTTTCCGCGTGGACATCAACGGTCTTCAGGCATTTGACCGGGCCCTCGGCGATGCGGCGGAAGAGGATGCAGCGGCCATTACGGATATGGCCGGCGAGAGTTTCAATATCAATTCCACCAAGCAGCTCGGGGAGATCCTGTTTGAAAAACTGCATCTTCCGCACGCAAAAAAGACGAAAAGCGGATATTCCACCGACGCGGACGTCCTGAATGAGCTTCGTCCTTACCATCCGATCGTCGATGCCGTGCTGGAATACCGTCAACTGACGAAATTCCGTTCCACCTACGCACAGGGACTTCTGCGCGCGGCTGACGCGAACGGACGCGTGCATACCGAATTCAAGCAAGCCCTGACCGCCACCGGCCGCCTCTCCTCCGCCGAGCCGAACCTACAGAATATCCCGGTGCGTACCCCTCTCGGTCAGCAGTTCCGCAAGCAATTTATCACGCGCGGCGAGGATTACCTGCTGGTGGACGCCGACTATTCGCAGATAGAGCTCCGGCTCCTTGCCCATATGTCAGGGGATGAAGTCATGCGGGAAGCCTACTGTGAAGGAGCGGATATCCACGCGCGCACGGCCTCTGCGGCTTTCGGCGTGCCGCTGTCTGCCGTCACGCCGGAGCTTCGGAAACGCGCCAAGGCAGTCAGTTTCGGGATCATTTACGGCATTTCCGCCTATTCTCTTGCCGCCGATCTCGGGATCTCCGTGCGGGAGGCTCAACAGTATGTGGATGCCTATTTCGCCCAATTCCCAAAGGTAAAAGGCTATCTGGAAAGCGTGATCGCCGGCGCCAAGGAAAAAGGATACACCGAGACGCTCTTCGGGCGGCGCCGGTACCTGCCGGAACTGCGCGCCCCGCAGTATACGACGCGGAAGTTCGGGGAACGTGCCGCCATGAACAGCCCGATCCAGGGCACAGCCGCCGATATTATGAAGATCGCCATGATCGCAGTGGACAGAAGACTGCAGAAAGAAGGGCTGGATGCACGCCTCATCTTGCAGGTGCATGACGAACTGATTGTGGAATCGCACAAAAAGGAGGGCCCGGCCGTTGCCCGGATCCTCCGTGAGGAGATGGAGGGAGCCGTCTCGCTGACGGTCCCCCTCACCGTGCAGGTCAGCATCGGCCCAAACTGGCTGGATCAGACAGATCTCTGAATTTGTAAAGATTTCTTTTCATTTGAATCTTTTAACCCTATCCTATGTCAAAGATCAAAAAGGACGCTCCGCCTGGAGCGCTCTTTTTCTATTGAAAAAAGATAAAAACAAAAACAGAAAGCGGCATTGGAGAGCAAGGGACAGAAACGCCCGCCCGACGTTACTTTTCTTCTCGCGTCTGATCCACGCCTTCCCCATCGAAAGCGGGAATAAAACTCTCGGAAACCGTTCCTCCCTCCTGCACGTACGCCCGGCTCACCCCCAGGCGGGTGGCATACGCGCAGAGTCGGCGGTAATCCTTTTCGGGCACCGGGACGGCAAGTTCGGGGTATTTTTCGCCGATCCCCGGCATCGGGGTATACTGATTCATCAGACTGATGTAAATATCGTCTCCATAGGTCGTATAGAGATATTTCAGCACATCGTGGGAATTGCGGTACGCACCGGGGAGCATGAGATGGCGCACGATCACGCCGCTGATCATCATGCCGTCCCGATCAAAACGGGGGGTCGGGCATTGCTCGACCATCTCCCGAAGAGCCGCCCGGCTGACCTCGGGATAATCCGGTGCGGCGGCATAACGCTCCGCCAGGGCGGCATCCGCGTATTTCATATCGGGAAGATAAATATCGATCAACCCCCGCAAGCCACGGAGGGTCTCCACGTTCTCATAGCCGCCACAGTTATAGACGATCGGCACTACAAGACCGGCGGCGCGTGCCTGCCGGATGACCTCGCCGAGAAGCGGGGCGTAATGCGTCGGGGTCACAAGATTGATATTATGCGCCCCGGCCTCCTGCAATGAAAGGAATATCTCTGCCAAGCGCTCGGGGGTCACGGCGATCCCGGTACCCCCGTCCCGGATAGCCCGGTTTTGGCAAAAAACGCACCCCAACGAACAGCCGGAAAAGAAGACCGTCCCAGATCCGCGCTTGCCGGAAAGACAGGGTTCCTCCCATGGATGCAGGGCCGCGCGCGCCACCAGGAGGCGGTTGTCCGTGCCACAGCGTCCGCGCCGCCCCGCCGTGCGGTCTATCCCGCATTTACGTGGGCAGATCTCACATTTTGTAAACATTTCTTTACTTATCATCGCTTTTATCGGTTTTTTTACTTCTGCTTGCCAGAGTAAACAGGGGTGTCAAAAGAGCCGCAGAATCTACCGTTCGGCAAGGCTCTCTGCCACAGCAAGCGTCATCACGGTCAGGATGCGTATGCCGGCAAGGTATTCCTCTTCAAAGATGACCTCATCTGCCTCATGCGCCTCCCCGTGCCCTGCAGGGAGAGAAATTGACGGAGAGCATCCCGGAGTGCGGTACGTCACGCCGCAACTGTACGCATTCTGAAGATGCCTGGCATAGGTCCCGCCGCCGCTGTAATAGGGGCGGGCATCCGCCTCGCCGCCGGCGGCTACAAAAGCCTCTGAAAGCACCCGTGTGATTGCTCCGTCCTCCGGCAACACAAAGCCGTCCGTGGCGCTCTCCACGCGGAATTCCCATCCCGTACCCTGTAGTGCCTCATCCAGCGCGGAGGAAAGTTCGGAAAAGCTGACCCCTGCGCCGTATCGGATGTCTTCAGACAGAAAAATACGTCCTTCGCGGAAGCAGGCGATCCCGTTGGCCGCCGTGCGGGAGCCGAAATGTGCGTCCTCCCCGTCCAGGCCGAGGGGGGCGCCCATGGGATCGGAAAGGATGATTGCCGCCGTCTTCATCTGCCTCCGGTCCTCCGGGCAAAGCTCTAGGCATTCGGCCAAAAAAGCGGCGGCGATCCCGGCGGCATTCCGGGAAGCGGCCGGCTGGCTGGCGTGCGCCGAAACGCCCTGTGCCGTAAGCACCAATTTTCCTTCCTCCGGGAAGCCCTGCACCGTTACGGCCGGCTCCTTCTCTGCCGCGGCCAGAAGACTTTCCGCTAAGGCGGGGCGATAAGCGAGGGTTACCCGAACCGTGTCCAATACCTTATTATAGGCTTCTCCGCCGCAGAAATCGGTCACCTCGGCAAGCCGCGGGCTGACGAGCCAACCCGTCGCCCGTCCCTTCTCACCGAGACAAAAAGGATAATTATTGTCAGGAACAAGCGAAGCATCCGGCATCGGATGGATCGCCGTATACGCCTCGATATCCTCCATACCCGTCTCCTCCGCCGCGCCGATAAAAGCCTGTATACGCGCCGGAAGCGGCAGGGAAAGCTCGCGTATCGTCTTCATGCAATACAGGGCGGCAAGGATCCCTCCCTTGTTGTCCTCGCATCCGCGGGCAAAGAAAGCCCCGTCGCGGCGGCAGGGGACGAAGGCGGCGGTCTCGGTCCATCCCTCTCCCGCCGGAACGACGTCGCAATGCCCGAAAAGGCCGACCGTCTTCTTTCCGACACCGAAGTCCGCAAGCGCAAAACGCCCTTCCTTATCTATGCGGACGGGAAATCCCTCCTCGGCATAAAAGGACGCGGCCAGTCGCATGGCACGCCCCGCCTCATGGCCGAACGGCTCTCCCGGAGCCGCATCGCCCCGCACGGACGGGATCTTGCAAAGTTCGGAAAGACGGGAAAAGATCTCCTCACGGTGTAAAACGAGATAGGCTTCCACTGCTTCGGATATTTTCTCTGTATCCATTTTCTTTCCTCCTTATTTCATCAATATTCTCGCACCGTTTTTTGACGGGGGCCCGTCCGGGAAGCGACCGCCCCGCGCCTTTTCTTTTGCGGACTCTTTCTTTTGCGGGTAAAAAATCCTTGCAGGATCTCTCCGCGTGCCGCTTATACCGGGAAATATCGTGATCCGCCGGCACCCGGTGGGAGGCGCCAAAGGCCCCTTTTCGAGAAAAAAGAGCCTTGCGGCTCTTCTTTCCATTATGCGTAAGTCAGTCAAGCGCGATACGGCAGAAAGTGCAAAGATTGCCCGCGATCTCCTCGTTGGCAGAGCGCGAAAGCTCCCGATTGCACACGGGGCAGGCAGTGCCACGCTTGACCTTTTCCTGTTCCATATGATAGAAGACCGGAACGTTCTTGGCTTTTTCGATCGCACGGCAGAGGGCGCGTCCGGTCTTGTTGAGGCGGGACGTGACCGAATAAATCTGCTCGGCGGTATATTCGGGGGCGTAATTGGCCACATCCAGCGTGGCGATGGCGCGTTTCTGTTCCTGCCAGTTCAAGAGGACGCTCCCGCCTTCGTTATCGAGGATCACCGGGAGTTTATAGAGCGGAACAGGCTTGCCGCAATCTCCACAGACCATCGGGCTCTCGCTCGTGGCAAGGTCGGTGTATAGCATATACCAGCTCGGCTCCTCGCAAATGCAGGAATCCTCGCAGGTGATCACGTTTCCGAGGCTTTCGATACGCAGGGAGAAAATTGCCGCGATCTTCTTGACAGTCTCGACCGTCTCCTCAGAGCAGAAAGCCAGATCCAGCGCATCGGGACCGGGCATGATGGCGTACACCGAGTAACCATTCTCTTCCCGCACTACCTGAAAGTTGTTATATACCTGGCCGGTCTTGCCGAGTTCGGAGAAACTTTCGAAAATCAGCGATTCGCAATAATCGACATTGACAATCTTTTTATGCGGGCGCAGAGAAATCTTGAAATACTCCATGGAAGCCTCCTGTAACGCTTTATAAGATTCAATAATACATAATTTATTATATCAATGAAATATTTTTTTGTCAAGCATTTTCGAAAAAAGCAAAAAAAAACTTTACCGACCCGTCCTTTTATGCTATACTGGATACAGATGATTTTTCCGTCGGCAGGATATCCCGCCGACGGCATGCGGACAGCTCCCGAACGGAGGAATATGGAGAAAGAAATCTTTGCCGGTGCAGTAGCACCCCTGCTTGCGTGGTACAGGAAGGAAGGCCGCCCCCTTCCGTGGCGGGAGGAGGTCACGCCCTATCACGTCTGGATCTCCGAGATCATGTTGCAACAAACGCGCATTGAAACGGTCATCCCGTATTATCACCGCTTCCTGCGGACCTTTCCCGATATAGAAGCATTGGCCGGGGCGGACGAAGAAACGCTCCTCAAATGCTGGGAGGGCTTAGGATATTACAGCCGGGCGCGCAACCTGCAAAAAGCTGCCCGGCTCGTCATGGAACGATTTGGCGGAGTCCTGCCCCGCACGCCGGAAGAATTGCGCAGGCTCCCGGGCATCGGAGACTATACGGCGGGTGCCATCGCCTCGATCGCCAACGGACTGCCCGCCCCCGCTGTGGACGGGAACGTGCTCCGCGTCACGGCGCGTCTTCTGGCCGACCCGACCGATATTCTCCTGCCGGCCGTGCGGCGGCGCGTGAGCGCGTGGCTTTCGGAGATCTACCCCCGCGACCCGGAGGACGCCGCCGCCATGACGCAGGCTCTCATGGAGCTCGGGGAGGTTATCTGTACGCCCGGCACTTCCCCGCGCTGTGACGTCTGCCCGCTCGCCTCTCTTTGCGAAAGCAAAAAGGCGGGGCTGACCGAAAAGATCCCCTACCGCGCCCCGCTTAAAGAGCGGACAACAGAGGAAAGGACTCTTCTGCTCCCGGTTTTTTCCGACCTCGTCGCCATCTGTAAACGTCCGCCGGAAGGATTGCTTGGCGGGATGTGGGAATTCCCTGCTTTTCCCGGCTTTCGTGATGAAGACGAAGCCGGAAAGGCCGCCCGGACGCTCGGCCTTTCCGTGAAGGCGGTTTCTCCCGCCCCGACTGCCAGGCATATCTTCACGCATCTTGAATGGCATATGCGCGCCTTTCTGATCCTTTGCGACGCCCCCGCGGCAAACGACGGAATTCTTTTCGTTCCGCGTGAGGAACTCAAGGGAAAATATCCCCTACCCAGCGCTTTCCGGAGATACCGCCAGTTTCTCCTGGAGCGGGAAACACGCTGATATTTCGGAAAAAAACAACGTTTTTTCGGTAAAATCGGATATCCTGTCCGTTTTTATATTGCTTTGCCGTCACTTTTCCACTACAATGAAAGCCGTATAAGCACAAAACTCTAAAGCAAAAAAATCAAAAAAGCGAAGGAGATCTTTCATATGGCCCGTACCATGAATATGGGTGTGATCGGGGTCGGATCCCGCGGTTCCTACCACGCCACCTTCATCACAAATTTCCCCGGCGTACACGTCAGTGCCGTCTGCGATATTTACGCCGACAAAGCCGAAAAGACCGCTGATAAAGTCGAAGCGAAAGCTCATTACCGCCCCGACGTTTATACCGACTACCATGAACTGCTGAAGGACGAATCGATCGAGGCAGTTTTGATCGCCGCGGACTGGGAACTGCATATTCCGATCGCCATCGACACCATGAAGGCCGGCAAATGGGTGGTCTTGGAAGTCGGTCCCGCCTTCACCGTTGAATCCTGCTGGGATCTCGTTCACACCTCCGAGGAGACCAGCATCCCGGTCATGTTCCTCGAAAACTGCTGCTACGGCAAGAGAGAACTGATGATCGCCAACATGGCGCGCCGCGGCGTGCTGGGGCGGATCGTCCACTGCGAGGGCGGTTACCGGCATGACCTGCGCGACGAAGTGGCTGACGGCGACAAAAACCGCCACTACCGCCTCCACAATTATATGCACCGCAATGCACACAATTATCCGACCCATGACTTCGGCCCGATCGCCAAGATCCTCGGTATCAACCGCGGCAACTGTATGCTGACGCTTTCAAGCACCGCCTCGGGTTCTTTCGGCGTGGAGGACTTCATCAAGCGGAAGCGCCCGGAATACGACTATCTGCAGGACGTGGACTTCGCGCAGGGCGATGTGGTGACGACCGTCATCCGCTGCGCCGGCGGCGAGACGGTTACCCTGACGCTCGACACCAGCCTGCCGCGTTACTACTCCCGTGACTTCACAGTGCAGGGAACGCGCGGGATGTACATCGAGCAGAGCGATACCATCTACATGGAGGATAACCCGAAGCAGAATCACAACGCCTCGCTTTTCAGCCACTGCGGCGAGGCCGCCTGGTACGATCATAAATATCTCTCCCCGAAGTGGCGCCCCGAAAACGCCGAAAAGATCATCGGCGGTCACGGCGGAATGGACGGGCTGGCATGGAGCGATTTCTTCGATCATCTGGAACGGCGCGACAAGAATTTCAACATCGACGTATACGATGCCGCCGCCTGGATGGTCATCGGCGCGCTCTCGGCGGAGTCGATCGCCCGCGGCGGTATGCCCGTAGCGGTTCCCGACTTCACGAACGGCGCCTGGATGAAGCGTCCCCCGCGGGACTGCGACGACTTCACCTGCCCTCTGCCGGAAGACGAGGAACCTGCCGAAAACACCGCGGAAAAGAAAGAGACCCTGGTCGGTTACTGATCGCCTTCCCCTGCGATCGCTTTTCCCGAAACTTTGTTTTCTCCGCCCCGCGCCAAGTTCGCGCGGGGCTTTTCTTTCGTCAAAATCCGCTTGCTTTTATGCCGCCGCAGCGGTATAATGGAAGGGTAGAGAAAAGCCGAAGCCGAAAAAGAGATCGCCGAAAGGAGCGCCCGATGAAACTCATTATTGCCGAAAAGCCTTCCCTGGCGCGGAACATCACGGCCGGTATCGGAAAAGACGTGCGCCGCCGGGACGGATATTTTGAATGCGGTGAATATCTGGTGAGCTGGGCCTTCGGTCATCTTTTCTCTCTGGCGGATATCGAAAGTTACCAGGGGATTCCCGCCGGGACGGCAAAATGGCGGATGGAGGGGCTCCCCTGCTTTCCGGAAGAGTTCCGGTTTGAATTGCGCCGCGGCGCGGACAAGCAGCCCGACAGCGGGGTCCTGCATCAGTTCCGCACCATTGAAGCCCTCTGCAACCGCGAGGACGTTTCGGAAGTCATCAACGCCGGAGACGCCGACCGGGAAGGCGAGATCATCGTGCGTACCTGCGTAAAGAATGCTTTACATACAAACAAAAAACTGACGAGGCTGTGGCTTCCAGACCAAACACCGGAAACGATTGCCAAAGCACTTTCCGCGCCCGAGGACGAGAGCGGCTACGACCGACTGGCGGACGAGGGCTACGCCCGCACCTTTATCGACTGGCTGTACGGCGTGAATCTCACCCGCTACGCTACTCTGAAGACCGGAAAGCTCCTGCGTGTCGGTCGCGTCATCGTTCCGAT
This sequence comes from uncultured bacterium, assembly GCA_949282345.1. Taxonomy (GTDB): domain Bacteria; phylum Bacillota; class Clostridia; order Oscillospirales; family CAG-272; genus UBA1740. Next base: position 26,785 of record CASDOQ010000019.1, read on the forward strand.
CGTCAAGGCGATATACGACCGGGATATGAGCATCCGGAATTTCGTCCCGGAAAAATACTTTGCGCCGGTAAGCCGGGCGGAAACCGGCAAAACGCCGGTAGAGCTGACCTCCAAACGGCATTTTCCCAAAGAGAAGCCCGAGGAAGCCGAAGCCTACTGCGCCGCCCTGAACGCCGCCGGCGCGACCGTCACCGCTCATAAAAGCAAAAAGGATTCTCTCGCGCCGGGAAAACTCTATTCTCTTTCAAAACTGCAGAACGTCCTCGGGAAAAAATACAAGATGTCGATGTCCGACAGTCTTGAGATCATTCAGAAGCTCTATGAGGAGGGATATCTCACCTACCCGCGTACCAACTCCGAGTATTTGGCCACGGCGGAAAAGGACAAAGTCAAAGAGATCCTCGCGGGAGTGGCCAGACTCGGCTATCCCGTCAGGTTCCGCGACGGGAAAAGCATTTTTGACGATTCAAAGATCGAATCGCACTCGGCCCTGACGCCAACCTACCGCATTCCCGACCGAAACCGTCTCAGTGAACGCGAAATGCAGGTCTATTCCACGGTCTTTCGCCGCTTCGTGGCAGTCTTCTGCGCGGAGGAATGCCGGGTGGAAAAGACCGAGATCGAAATCTCGGTCGGAGAGCTCGAAAAGTTTACGCTGAAGGGAACGACCATTCTTGAGCCGGGCTGGACGAAATACGACGACGCCTCGGTAAAAGACAAGCTCCTACCGCCCCTTTTGCGCGGCGACCGGGTAGAGATCGCCTTCTCCCCGGCGGAAAAAGAGACTGCCCCTCCGAAACACTACACCATCGAAACGCTGAACAACTACCTGAAAAACCCGTTCAAAGAAGAAAAAGCCGCCCGCGCCGAAGCCGAAGGCGAACAGGAAAACCGTGACGATGCGGAAGAATACCGCGCCATTTTCGAAGGGCTGGAACTCGGCACTGAGGCAACGCGCACGGGGATCATCGACAATGCCAAAAAGAGCGGCTACATTCAGCTGAAAAAAGACGTCTACACGATCCTGCCGGACGGGATCTTTCTGATCGAAGCCCTTCTCCGCCTTGGGATCAGCATGGACAAATACAAGACCAGCGAACTGGGACGGGCGCTGAAACAGGTCTATCACGGAAAGATCTCGGTCGCTGATTCGGTCGAGTTGGCAAAGGCCGAGATCGCCGAGGTCTTCCGAAAAAAGGAAACGTCATCGGAGCAGGATACCGATACCGGTCTTTTCGGCGAAGAAGCGGGCCCCTGTCCGCTGTGCGGGGCTCCTGTGCGCCGGACGTCTTTCGGGTACGGTTGCTCCGCCTACCGGGAGACCGGATGCCGCTTTTCGATCCGCGAAGTCATCTGCGGGCGCGCCGTCCCGATCGCCGCCGTCCGCCGCCTGCTCACGGGGGGCAGCACCGGGGTATTGGCGGGATTCGTCTCCCCGAAGACCGGCCGTTCTTTTTCCGCCGCGCTGAAACTCGTGAACGACCGGGCGGAATTTGATTTTTCTGCCGTCCCCCGCACGCCGCGCGCACGCCCTGAGGAAACCTACGTCCCCCCACCGGAGGAACCGCCCTACCCTGAAAATCCCCTGCCCGATTTTACAAAAAAATCTTCTTCTTCGATCATGGAGGCTTCATGCTGACACTCAAAAAAGCCGAACTTTCCGACCTGCCGATCATTCGCCCCTATCTTTTGCATGAGCCCTGCCGGCTGTCGGTTTACAGCCCCGGCGTTCTCTTTATGTGGCGCGATTATTTTCGCCTTTCCTACGCACTTGCGGAAGACACCCTCCTTTTGAAACTGGCCTATGACGGTATACGGGACGGCTATCTTTATCCTCTCGGTACAAACCCCGAACATTTCCTTGCGATCTTAGAAGAAGAGCATCGCAAAAGCCGAGAACCCCTCGTTTTTTCCTCGCTTTGCGAGCGCGACCGCGACCGCCTGCTTGCCCGTTATCCGGGAGCCGCTGTTACTTCTCTCCGGGAGGAGGCCGACTATCTGTACGAGACCGAAAAACTGGCTAGCTTCCCGGGACGAAAATACAGCAGACAGCGCAATCACCTGAACGGCTTCCGCCGCGCATATCCCGACCATACCGTGGACGAATTGCGAGCGTCCGACGTGCCCGCTCTCCTTGACTTTTTGGAGGAATACAGCCTTCGCCACCCGCATCGCCCTCTGTTTGAAGAAGAGATCGGCATGGTACGCGAGGTGCTTGAAAACTACGATTTTTACGGCATGACGGGAGCGGTCCTGCGTGCCGGCGGAGAGATCGCCGCCTTCGCCGTCGGGGAAGTGCTCGGCGACACGCTGGAAGTCCATATTGAAAAGGCCGACACGCGTTTTCCGGGTTCCTATCAGGCCATGGTATCGGGCTTCTGTTCACGCTTTGACCCGGCCGCCGTCCCCTACACCAACCGGGAGGACGATATGGGCGACGAGGGATTGCGTTTTTCAAAACTCTCCTATCACCCCGTGGCGCTCTTGGATAAATACACCCTGACCGTCAGGTTCTGACCCTCCCGCTACGTTCCGAGCCGACCGCGTTCCGAGCAGATCGTCAGGTTCTGACCGCGAATTTTTCCATGCCGATCAAGATCCGAAAAGCCGGATCCGCACCGCCGGATTGAAGAGGGAACGACGCCGATTTTTCCGAACCGCCGTTTTATGCGGCGGTTCTTTTTTTGTTTCCCGAGCGTCCTCCTGACATATACTAAAAAGGAACAGGAGGATTTCATTATGTGTTCTATATGCGGCATTTTTGATTATGAGGACGGACGGCCGAACGACGTCACCTCCATGGGCGGCACGATGAAGCATCGCGGCCCGGATGCGGACGGCGAATACCGATGCGGTCACGTAGCCTTTCAGCATAACCGTCTGGCGGTCATCGATCCGACCGGCGGCGCACAGCCAATGGTGGTCACATACCTTGGCAATGAGTATAGTATTGTTTACAATGGAGAGATTTACAACGCGGAAGAAGTCCGTGCGGAGCTTCTGCGTGCGGGGATCCGTCCCCGGACGTCCTGCGATACCGAACTGGTGCTCTACTGCTATATCCTATACGGAGAGGAATCCCCCCTCCATCTCAACGGGATCTTTGCCTTTTGCGTTTACGACCGCACGCGCGACTCGCTTTTCTTCGCGCGCGACCGTCTCGGTGTGAAGCCCCTGTATTATGCCGAATACGGCGGGCGCTTTTATTTTGCTTCGGAGATCAAGGCGATCTTAGCGGGGAGCGGGATGCCGGCGCGGCTCGATGAGGACGGACTTTTTGAACTCCTCTACCTTTCGCCGGTCACGCAGGTGGGGAGCGGGATCCTGCGCGGGATCCGCGAGGTGAAGCCGGGGTTCTGCGGGAGCGTCACGCGGCGCGGCCTGCGCCAGCACGCCTATTGGGAACTCACGGTGCGCGAACATCGCGAGAGCCGGGTGGAGACGATCCTCCACACGCGGGATCTGCTTCTCGATGCCGTCCGCCGTCAGCTTGTCAGCGACGTGCCTCTCTGCACCTTTCTTTCGGGAGGACTCGATTCCTCGGTCATCACGGCCGTGGCCGCCGGCATTTTCCGCGAGCGGGGAGAACGCCTCTCGACCTATTCCTTTGAATACGAGGACAACAAAGCATACGCCCCGACCCTCTTTCAGCCGAACCGGGACGATGATTTTGCCGCCTGGCTGGCGTCCGAACTCGGCACCTCCCACACGGTTCTGACCGCGCCGACCGCGACGGTGGCCGCCCTGTTATCCGAGGCCGCCCTCTACCGCGATATGCCGGGGCAATCCGACATCGATTCCTCGCTCCTCTATTTCTGCGGGGAGGTCAAGCGCCGGCATACCGTTGCCCTCTCCGGCGAATGTGCCGATGAAATTTTCGGCGGATATCCCTGGTTCTACCGTCACGAGATGCTGGGGCGCGACGTTTTCCCGTGGATCCACGACAGCGAGGGGCGCGCCTCGCTCTTTACTCCCGAGCTCACCGAAAAACTCCGCGGGACCGAACGCCTGCGCGCCGTCTGTCGGGAAGCCGTAGCGGCCACGCCGCTCCCGGAGGACGGAGAACGCGAGGAGGATCGTCGCGCGCGGATCGCCACCTGCCTTTCGGTGCGGTATTTCATGACCAACCTCCTGAACCGCAAGGACCGCATGAGCATGGCAAGAGGCCTCGAGGTACGGGTTCCGTTTGCCGATCACCGTATATTGGAATATGTGTATAACGTCCCGTGGAGTATCAAGTTTGAGGGCGGCGTGGAAAAGGCTCTGCTACGCAACGCCATGCGCGATTATCTGCCCGAGCGCATCCTGACCCGAAAAAAGAGCCCCTACCCCAAAACGCATAATCCCCGGTATCTCGAACTGGTACGGCAGATGCTGACCGAACGGCTGGCGCGTCCCGAAAGCCCGCTCGCCCCTCTTCTGCGCCGCGACCGGCTCGAAGAACTCCTGAACGGGAAGGAGGATATCACCTGGTTCGGCCAACTGATGGGGCGGCCGCAGCTGATCGCCTGGCTGATCGAGACCGACGCCTGGATGTCGGCCTACCGCGTCACCCTTGTCTGAACCCGGCGCGCCCCCGGCACTTTCAAACCTTTCTGTCAATTCGAAAGTGCCCGCTTCTCCTTGACTTTTCCGCCCGGGATGTGCTATACTTTTCCTTGAATACGGCGGGAGATCCCAGGCGCCCCGCCGGGAATCAAGAGGAAAACGAAAGATGTCTATTCAGAGAGTACGGGAGTACCTGTCCGGCTTCGGCGCGGAGGACAGGATCCTTGAATTCAACGTTTCGAGCGCGACAGTGGAACTGGCCGCGGCGGCCCTCGGCTGTGAGGGAGCGCGCATTGCAAAGACCCTCTCCTTCCGTCTGCCGGACGGTGTCATTCTGATCGTTATGGCCGGCGACGCCAAGATCGACAATCACAAATACAAAGCACGCTTTGCGACAAAGGCAAAAATGCTCACCCCGGATGAGGTCGAGGCCGACGTCGGGCACGCCGTCGGCGGGGTATGCCCCTTCGCCGTCAATCCGGGTGTGCGCATCTTTCTTGACGAAAGCCTGCGGCGGTTTGAGACGGTTTTTCCGGCCTGCGGCTCCTCCAACAGCGCCATTGAACTGACCCCGGCGGAACTTGAAAGATTCTCCGGCCCCTGCGAATGGATCGACGTTGGAAAACTGCCCGAACAGGCAGAAACCCCGACCGCCGGCATCCACGCATAAAAGAGAGGAGAAATACGGTGGAATATATTCGTGAAGAGCTAAATACCCCCGTAACAAACGAATGCGACGTATTGGTGGTCGGCGGAGGCGTTGCCGGTATCGCGGCGGCGCTGGCGGCCGCACGGCACGGGGCTCGCGTCATCCTTTGCGAGCGCGGCTTCCTGCTCGGCGGTCTGGCAACGGCCGGGCTGGTGACCATCTATCTGCCGCTCTGCGACGGGTTCGGGCGGCAGGTCTCTTTCGGCCTTGCGGAGGAACTGCTCCGCCTTTCGATCCGGGACGAAAAAATACCGACCCGTGGCGTTCCCAACTGGATCGACAGTTCTGACCCCGCCGGAAGGACCGAAAAAACGCCGCGCTTTGAAGTCGACTTCAACCCGCAATTCTTTGCGATCGCGGCAGAGGAAGCCCTGGTCGACGCCGGGGTGCGCATCCTGTACGGCACCACCGTCGTTGCCGCCCTGACCGAAAACAGCCGGATAAAGACCGTCATGACCGAGAACAAATCCGGCCGGCAGGCCATCTCGGTTTCTTCCTGCGTGGATGCCTCCGGCGACTGCGACCTCGCCGTATACGCCGGCGCGCCGGTCTATGACCGCGGCGGAAACAATATGCTTGCCGCCTGGTACTACTTCCTGCAAAACGGGCAGAACCGCTTGCAGATGCTCGGGCAGGCCGATATCCCGGATGAAGACAGAAACGAAAAAGACCCGGTGACGCCGCTCGGCGGACGTAGTTTTGACGGGAGCAATGCCCTTGACCTTTCTGACTTTATGGTTCTCTCCCACCGAGAGCTGAAAAAGCATCTGCGCGCCAAAGAGGCCGCCGCGGGCAAGCCCGTGAGCCTGACCGGCATAGCCACTATACCGCAGGTGCGCATGACCCGTCACCTCATCGGGAAATACACGCCGGATGCCACCGAGATGCACCGCGAATTTCCGGATTCCGTCGGACTGGTGTCCGACTGGCGGAAGCGCGGCCCGGTTTATGAGGTCCCCTTCCGCTGCCTCTATTCGGCATCCGTGAAAAACCTCGCCTGCGCGGGACGCTGTGTTTCGGCAGACGGAAATATGTGGGATATCCTCCGGGTCATCCCCTGTTGCGCCGTTACCGGGCAGGCCGCCGGAACCGCCGCCGCTCTCTCGGATGATTTTACTACCCTGGATATGACCCGCTTGCAAAAGGCTCTGCGGCAGGACGGGGTCGTTCTGCACGAGGGCGACCTCTGATTCTTCCCGGCAGGGATCGCATACCCCGGAGCCTCTATTTCAAAAGGCGGTGCGAAAATTCGCACCGCCTGATTTAATTTTCCGCATGGCAGAGCGTCCGGCGCCCGCCGTGCGGTCTTTTTTTAGGAAAGCGTCATATCCCCTTCCCGGATCCAGCCGATCCGGCGCAAAATCCAACAGAAGAAGAGGGAAAGCAGAGCCGGAAGCACAAAGCAGATCAGAAGAAGTCCCAGCCAGTCGAGCACGCCGACCGTCCCGGGGTATTCCCCGCCGTACCAACCGAGGATCATCCCCACCGGGCCGAGAAGGCCGCAGGTTCCCATCCCGGAATTGATAGCCGCCCCATACATCTGCATTCCGAAAACACAGGCGGCAAGCGGCCCCGTGATCATCGAAGCGAGCGTAGGCGGGATCCAGATACGCGGATTTTTGATAATATTGGGCATCTGGAGCATACTGGTACCGATCCCCTGCGAAAGCAGTCCGCCGAACCGGTTCTCGCGGAAACTCATGACCGCAAATCCAACCATCTGCGCACAGCAACCGGCCACCGCCGCGCCGCCCGCAAGGGCGAGGCCTTCCCCGCCGCCGTTGGCACCCGTGAGAAGGAGCGCCGCGCAGATCGCCGCAGAACTGATGGGGAGGGTCAGGGCGATTCCGATCACCGCCGAAACGATCACCCCCATGACGAAGGGCTGTTGAAGCATCGCCCATCCGATAAAGGAACCGATATAACTGACGAGCTGACCGATATAACCGGCAAGCAGGAGCGAAAGACAGCCGCCGACAAAAACCGTCACAAACGGCGTCACCACGATGTCCACCGGGGTCTCCTTGGAGACCGCTTTCCCGAATTCTACCGCCACGATCGTCATAAGGAGAACCGCCAGCGGACCGCCGGCGCCCCCCTCTGCATTGGCCATGAACCCGACGAGCGCAGAAGAGTAAATGACGAGGGGAGGCGCTTTCAGCGCATAGGCAATGGCAACCGCCATCGCAGGTCCGGCCGCCTTTGCGCCGTACGCGCCGATGCGGGCGAAGAAAGAAAGACCGGGAATCAACCCGAGCGCATTGAAAATCGTACCGATGAGGAGCGAGCCGAAAAGGCCGAGCGCCATGGCTCCGAGCGCATCGATCCCGTATCGCTTTGCCGAAAAAACGATATCCTTCCGTGCAAGGAAGGCCTTGAATTTTGCCATATCTGCCTCCGTTTTTCAGAATTTCTCTCAGTATACCATTTTCCCTTGCGTTTGTAAAGAGAAACAGAAAAAATCCCTCGCCTTTTTTCGCCGAAGGCGCAGGCAAAAACCAAGCCATACGCGAAAGATCTTTCCCGGCACTCTTCAATTCGGCAAAAAATTTCTGTCGGATCTCCGCCCTCCCTGCCGCATCGGGTCGGATATGTCCACCGTTCTTTTTGCGTTCACATTCTGTTTACGGCGGAACCCGACCGAAACCGCCGCCCTTCGGCAGTTTTCCCGATGAGCCGACGCGATGCGAATCCTGCGTTTTGCCGAAAAAGCCGCGTATTTTGTGATGCATGCCGGCCTCTCGCGCAAAAAAAGAAAGCGGACTGCAAAGCAATCCGCTCATCATGCGAAATGATTTCAAAAAAGGCGTTTTACCGAATGAGATTCCGGATCCAGTTGAGGATAGCCCCCTCGATCCCCATCCCGAAAACAATCGCCACCCCGATCCCGATGATCAGCAGTGCGACGAGCAGTGCGCAGAAGAAGCTGCGCGCATAACTGCGGCGGCAGACGTTCCCGCTGAACAGTGCCATAATGAAAAGCGAGATAAACCCGATGATCGGTACAGCGAAAAGGAAATTCAGCCAAAAATATCCCCATGCCCCGATCGGCCGGTATTTTTTCGGGATCTTCAGAATTTCATAACGCTCATAATCCTGCATAAAAACCTCCTTCGGCCGCCCCCCCGCCGGCGCGGCAATTCTTACAGCCGGAGCGAAAGATACGCATTCCGGCGACCTGCGTTCCTACCGATCATTGTAGCACACGCGCGGCGGTTTGTCAATCCTCCGAAAAAAGAAACCGGGCGGCACACGCGCCCGGTCTTGCCATACGAATATACGCCGGAATTATTCGGCGGCGGGAACCGCTTCTTCTTCGGAAACCGCTTCCTCAGCCGATTCCTCCGCGGCAGTCTCCTCTGCCTCGGTGTCCGAATCCTCCTCGGCTAAGTCGACCTTTGCGCTGAATTTATTGATCAGATATAAAATGCCGAGTGCGGCGCCGACCACCGTAACCAAGTATCCTACGAAAGAAAAGAATTTCGACATACCTGATTCCTCCTTAAATTTTGTTATTTTAATTGTAACATACTCCCGCCAAAAAAGCAAGCGGGATTTTGTGAATTCCGGCGTTTCGGACAAATTGCAGAAAATTTGAAAAAACCGAAAAAAACCCTTGCATTTTATAAAAGGCTGTGTTATAATATCATTCGCGTGATTTGTATTTCATAAATTCAGATAGAGTATCCCGTCAGGGTATCAGGAGGTGTCAATATGGCAAAGTGCAGTATTTGCGGGAAGGGCGTCGTTTTCGGCCATAATGTTTCCCATTCCAACCGCAAGACCAATCGTACCTGGAAGCCGAATATCCGCAAGGTGAAGGCTGTTGTGGAAGGCACGCACACGAGCGTTTATGTCTGCTCCCGTTGCCTGCGTTCCGGTAAAGTCGAGCGCGTTTGAGTAAAGGCCCGTCAACCGACGGGTTTTTTCTTATCCTCCTTTGCCGGGGAGAAAAGGATCTTGATAAAGATCGCCAGCATCGGCCCGAGGATCATCCCGAGTATCCCTAAGAATTTTGCCCCTGCATAGAGCGAAAAGAGCGTGAGGATCGGGTGAACGCCCAATGCCCCGCCCACGAGTCTCGGTTCGAGGATCTGCCGGGCGATCTCGGTTACCGCAAAAAGCACGAGTAGCCCAATACCGAAGCGCAGGTTTCCCCCGAGCATCACGATAAGGCTCCACGGCACCAAAAAGGTGCCCACCCCGATAACCGGGAGCAGATCCAGAAGCGCAAAAACCACCGCCAGAAGGAGCGCGTACTTCGTCTGCATGATCGAAAAACCAATCAGCAGAATGGCAAAGATCACGCCCGTGAGGATCAGATACGAGCGCAGATAGCCGCCCCCCGTCCGAAAGAGCCGGGCACGGAAATCCCCCAAGGAGGAGGCGATCTTTTCCGGCAGAATCCGTCGCACCGCATCGTTTACCTGTCCGAGATCCATACTGAAATAGACGGCCGCCACCACAGCCGTAAAAAGGAAGAGGAGAACGTCGGGCAGGGTCAGCACCGCGCTTCCCAGCCAGGCAGGGATCCCCGCCAGCAAACCGTCTGCACCGTTGATCAGCATTTTCTGCAGATACTGTTCCAGCGATTCTAAAAGCGTGGCCGCCTCCGCCAGTTCTTCCTTCCCGCGTAAGATCGGTTCCAGCCATCCGAAATAGCGCGAGACGGCATCGGGGTCGTTCGCTAACGCGGTTCCGAAGTCACGGATCTCCCCGACGAGGCGCACGACGAGATACCCTAACCCCCACCCGAGCAGGATGACCGACAAAAGTACCGTAAGCGCACTGACGAGGCGCAGTGGCAGACGAGTCTTTTTGTGCAGAAAGCAATTGACAGGGCGCAAAAGAAACGCCGTCCCCCACGCCAGCAGGAAGGGGAAGGCCACCGGCAAAAGAAACCGAAAAAACACATAGAACACAAGAGCCGCCCCGACCGTACAGATCACTATGGCCGCCCATCGCGGAAAGTCGATCTCGCTGAATTTCATGATCCCCCCGTTTGATTCTGCAGAAGTATGTAACCCAGTATATGCCGATACAATAAAAAATATGTCAATAAGGAGAAAAAATATGATTACGATCGAAATGGAAAACGGAAAGACCATAAAACTCGAGCTTTGTCCCGAGGCCGCTCCCAAAACCGTGGCGAATTTTGAAAAACTCGCCAAAGCCGGCTTTTACGACGGCCTGATCTTTCACCGTGTCATCCCGGGCTTCATGATCCAGGGCGGTGACCCGCAGGGGACCGGAATGGGGGGCGCAAAAGAAAAGATCGTGGGGGAATTTGCCGCCAACGGACACGAAAATCCCCTGAAGCACACCCGGGGCGTCGTCTCCATGGCGCGTGCTTACGATCCGAACTCGGCTTCCTCGCAGTTCTTTATCATGCACGCAGATGCCCCGCATCTGGACGGGCAGTACGCCGCCTTCGGCCGTGTGATCGAGGGGATCGAAACGGTGGATGAGATCGCCGCCGTCCCGACCGATTATAACGACCGGCCGCGCGTCGATCAGCGCATTCGGCGCATCACCGTTGACTGAGTGCCCGCTGACTGAACGCCCGCTGAGTGAATCGCCAAACCGAAAATGAATAGGAAAGGGGCTGAGTCAAATTTGGGAATTAATTCCAAATAACTGGCACCTTGCATAAAGAAACACTCGTTATTCCAAAAGAACGGCGAGTGTTTTTGTTAATCCATAACATAAGGCTGAGCCAAAAAATCAATTTGACTCAG
>CASDOQ010000020.1 GCA_949282345.1 uncultured bacterium
TTCTGTTCGTCAGGCTACGATTTCGCTATCCCTTCTTCTCGCCTACACCTCACGGTGTAAACCTTGGGAGTCGCTTTCGGGTTGGTCGGTAACTACCTCCCAGCGGACTTTCACCGCAGAGCATTGATATGCCCGTCATACAAGAAAAATGGCTTGGAAGCGTTGCTCCAAGCCATTTTCAAATACTTTTGCAAAAACCGACGCTGCCGATCGGTCATTTCTGCGAAGCATCGTTTTCCCTGCCGTAGATGACCGCCAGTCCGCCGGTGGAGGTTTCTCGGTAGCCGGCCGCCATATCGCGCCCCGTGCGGTACATGACCTCTACGATCTGGTCAAAAGACACCTTGTGCTTATCCTCGAGCGAACGGGCAAGCATCACCGCGTTGAAGGCCTTGATCGCCGCCATGGCGTTCCGCTCGATGCAGGGGATCTGTACAAGGCCCCCGACCGGGTCGCAGGTAAGCCCCAGATTATGTTCGAGCGCGATCTCGGCCGCGCACTCCACGGTATCGGTGTTCAATTCGTAGATCTGCGCCAGTGCCGCCGCGGCCATCGCACAGGCAACGCCGACCTCGGCCTGACAGCCGCATTCCGCCCCGCTGATCGAGGCGTTGGTCTTCACGACGTTGCCGATGACCCCCGCCACGGCCAAAGCATCAAGGATCTCTTTCTCCCGCACGCCGCAGTCGCGGTACATATAGTAGAGTACCGCCGGAAGGATCCCGGCGGAACCGCAGGTGGGAGCCGTCACCACGATCCCGTTGTCGGCATTCTCCTCCGCCACCGCCAGCGCATACGCCGAGACCCGGCGGTTTTCATGCATGAGAGCCGGCTCAAATTTGGTGTTTTCCAGGCAAAGCGCCCGTGCCTTTCGCTCCAGATGCAACCCTCCGGGTAATTCCCCGGCGCGGGCGATCCCACGCTCCACGGATTCCCGCATGGTCTCCCACACACGGGAAAGATGCCGGTCGATCCCGGGTTCGTAATGCCGGACGTATCCGGCAAGCGACAGGCGGTTTTCGGCCGTGAAAGCACGGACGGCGGAAAAATCGGCCTCGGGATATACCTCCCCGCCCTCGGTCAGCGGCTCCCCGTCGATCAGCACACTGCCTCCGCCCACGCTGAGCGCCGTGAAGAGCAAAAAGGCGTCCCCGTCGTCCCGGAGCGCGTATACGCGCATCTCATTGGGATGTCCTGCCGGGGTCTTTTCGGTATTCAGAACGATCTCGGTCTGCTCCCCGAGGGTCGAACGGAGAACGCGGTCTGTCCCGTGTCCGCGCCCGGTCAGGGCAAGAGAGCCGAGCAGTTCCACGCGATAGCGTCCCGCCCCGTATTTTTGCAGCAGGTATTCCGCGATGCGCTGCGGCCCGATGGTGTGAGAACTGGACGGCCCCCGTCCGATACGGTAAAGTTCGGTAAGCGATTTCATAATATCCCCGGTGGATCCGCGCGCTTCCTGCCTCGCGGCCCGGCTCTTCCTTATTGATAATAGTATGGTTGTAACCGCCCCGCGTATACGCTTCTGCGGCGCACCGACGGGCGGGGTCACTGAACGGCAAAACTAGCAACATGAAAAGCGGCAGGGTCAAAGCCCGCCGCTTTTATGAATCGCCCGGCTATCGGCTCAGGCTTCCTCCGCCGGAGTCTCGGGCAGGCAGATCTCCGCCGTCACGACGAAACGCTTGACCGATTCGATGGCGCTTTCACAGGCGGAGCGGGTGGTATAAGACTCGCCCATAAAGGCGGGAGCCACCCCGATATTACACAGAATGTAACGGAAACGGCCGAATTTGTCTTCATCGACCAAAAAATTCCCGACATAGACCGCACGCTTGAAGGACTGGATGCCCGCCTGGCACTGGCAGAGCTTTTCATAGTTCTTGCCGGTGTAAAGGATCTGCCCGTTATTGGCCACCAGGTAGAAGCGGAACTCGCGATCCTCCCCGCGGACGATCTCGAACTTGCCGAGCTTCTCGGCAGCGGCTTCCTTCTCCGCAACGTCATCCCAGTCTACATCCTCGGGGCGGCGGCGCGCCGCTTTGGCGGCGGCAAAAGCGGCCAGTTTTTCCTCGGACGGCTCATAGGGGACGACGACCGCACCGGGAGCAAAGTGTTTGACCGATTCGACACATTTTTCGCACTGGGTGCGGGTCGAATAGTTCTCCCCGTAATATTTGCGGTTCAGCACGAAGCGGTAGCGATCGTACTTATCGCCGAGAACCGTGAAATTTCCGTTAGCCACGGCACGGCGGAAGGTATCGATGCCCGTCAGGGCGCCTTCCATGCTCGTAAAGCCGATGCTTTCGTACAGAAGCTGACCGTTGTTGGCAATCAGATTGAAACGGTATCCGTTCGGTGCCAGGTCAAATTCGTATTTTCCGATCACGCGCCCTTCCCCTGCCGGTGCTTCGGGGGCGGCGGGAGCGGGCGTCTCTTTTTTTCTTCTCGGTTGCTGACGAACCACCATCACCCGCGGTCTTTCTTCAGAAGCCTCCTCCTTCGCGGGAGCCGGGGCTTCTTCCTTCGCCGGAGCCGGGGCTTCTTCCTTCGCGGGAGCCGGGGCTTCTTCCTTCGCCGGAGCCGGGGCTTCTTCTTTCGCGGGGGCCGGAGCTTCTTCCTTCACGGGAGCCGGAGCTTCCTCCTTCGCCGGAGCCGGGGCTTCCTCCTTCGCGGGGGTCATTGCTTCCTTTTCCGGGGAAAGAACCTCCTCAGGGGTCTGCGGCTGTTTTTTGCGGAAAAAAAGTTTAGAGAACAATCCCATCGTATACCTCTTTCTACACCCGTTCACCGGGCATTCTTACTCTACTATATAACAGTATACGGGATAAACAGAAAAATTTCAAGTTCTTTTTCGGATTTTTTGTCAAAATGGGGAAGAAAACTTCGCAAAACCGTCAGATTCCGTTAGAAAACTTGACAATTGCTCCACGCGGCGTTACAATAAAACAAGAACAGAAAGACCCGAGAACGGCAAGGAGGCTCTATGCGCCAGGACTATTATTTCGTTCCGTCACCGACCGGGGAATTCACCACGGAAGACAGCCCTCTCCATATCAACTGTGCCGGCCTGACCGACACCTCCAGCGCTTTTATAACCCGCCTTCCGGCGGGAAGAATGGACTATACCGTCTACTACTTTACAGAAGGAGAGATGTCGTTTTCCTTCCGTGAAGGGCCGGAACAGACAGCCCGCGCCGGGGCGCTGGTCGTGATCCCGCCCTACCTTCCGGTGACATACCGGCACCGCGAGGGGGGGCAGATCCGCATTTTCTGGTTGCATCTGACCGGTTCCTACCCCCCGGCTCTGCTGACCGAATGCGGCCTTTCGGCGGAGGGAGGGATCTACCCTACCCAGGTGACCGAAGCCGGGATCGCCGCCTGCCAGACGCTTCTGGACCGGATGAAAGACCCGCCGGATTCCTTTACCCGCCTGCGCGCCGCCGCGGCCGCCGTACATATGCTGACCGTCCTCGGCCAACTCACGGCGGAAAACGCGGGAGAACGCCGCTTGGAGAAGTCGCTCTCCTATCTGCGTGAGCACTTTACCGAGCCAATCCCCAAGGAAGAACTGGCGGCCATGGAGGGGCTCGGCCTCTCGCGCTACAACTCTCTTTTTCACCGTCTCACGGGCTATTCTCCCGCCCGGTATATCACGAAGCTCCGCCTCAACCTGGCCGAACAGCTACTCGGCGACCCGCAGAAATCGATTTCCGAGATCGCCGCGCGATGCGGATATGAAGACCCCTTCTACTTTTGCCGCGTCTTCCGCCGCGAATACGGCATCAGCCCGAGCGAATACCGGCACGGCGCTCTCCCCGCCTCCCGGCCGAAAAAAGATTCCTGAATTCCGCATACCGAAAGATCGGGCGGGGCGTCTTGCAGACTGCCCCGCCCGAAATCCCGAAGGATCGAAAATAAGACCGAAAGCCCTTATACCCAACCCGGAGAAGTCAGGAGGAAGAGGCCGACTGTGGCAATCCCACATCCGAGGTACTGCAACCACCCGAGTTTTTCCCGGTAGATCCCCCGCGCAACGAGGAAGGAAAGAAGGATCCCGAGCCCCGTGGAAAACGTGTAATACACGATGGCGGGCAGATGCGAAATGACGGTCGTACCGATATAATTCCCCATTGCGTTGCAGACCCCGTAGAGTACCGCAAAGATCGCCCCCGTGAAAAAGAGCGGGAAGAAGTCGGCATATCGCCCCGATCCTCGGCGGGCTTTCGGACTCTCGGGAAGAGCGGCCGGGATCCTGCCGGCCCTTCCGCCTTCCGGCGCGCGGGGCGGGAAGACCAGCACTGCCCCGAGGAAGAAGATCGACACGATCGCCATGGAGTAAAACAGGATTTCGCTCTGGTAAAGCCCCGGCTGATAAAACTGCTGAACTTTGGTCGCCAGCATGGCGATCCCGTTCCCGGTGAAGGAAAGGAAGACAAAGACCCAGAAACGCAGTCCGGCGCGCCGGACTCCTCCTTTTTTGCGGCAATTGAAGAGGACCAAGGCCGTGAAAAGAAGCAGGGCGCCGAGGACCGTCAACGGCGTTACTTCTTCCTCAAGGAAAAGAATGCTGTAAAAAATGGGGATCAGGTTGCCCATCCGGCTGATCACCACGCTGAGCAGAAGCGGCCCCGTGTGGACCGCCGCCAGATACCCGACCGAGCCCATGATATATCCAACTGCCCGCAGGACCGCATACCCGAAGACGTCCGCCCGGAAGGTCAGCCCGCCGGCCGTACTCAACCCGGTAATCAGGAAGCAAACGATCGAGACCAGCGAAAGGATCAGATTGAACACGTAATTGCCGTTTTGGATCTTTCCCGCGCGAAGATCGTATTGCTTGACGCAGATCTCGCCTGCGGCGCCGAAACAGCTGCAGAGAAGAAGAAGCAGATGATATGCCGTCATGGAAGTGTTCTCCTTAATTTTTCTGATGCTGTTATACCGCTTTTCTGCGCATTTTTCCATGCTTTTTTCACCGATTTGCATGGATTTTTCGCCACTCCTCGCCCCGGAGCGCGTTGACAAAGTGCCGCCCCTGTGCTATACTTTTCCGGTAAGACGATGCCGAACGGCTTCCGACCGGCAAGGGGCCGTCCGGGAGAAACGCCCGGGAAAAGCCTCCCCGTGGCCGGAAGAAAACCGAAAAAAGGATCAGCCGGAAAATCCGCCGCCGGGAGCGCCCCGGGATGAAAACCTGCCCGATCGGCGCAGCCGGAAGAAAGCGCCGGCAGACAGGGTCCGCGGGATCCCGCCGGAAAGCGCTGGGTTCTGCCGTCTGCATCTGCCTATCGAATCATCGGAGGAAAACCATGGGATACCTTGCAGAATTTCTCTATATCGGCGTCGTGGTCGGCCTTTTGGCCTTCCTCGGGCGGCGTTTTTCCCTGCCGCACGGCGTCACGCGCAAACTCATCCACATCCTGATCTGCTTCGTCTATGTGCTGGAATATATCTTTTTCCGCGGGCAGTGGCAAAGTCTGATCGTTCCCGCGGTCGTCACGATCCTGCTCTTTTTTACGGCGCGCTATGCGCTCGTCCCTTCAATGGTGAACCCGAAGAATCCCTACGGCATCTTCTTTTACGCCGTTGCGGTCACGGCCGTCATGGCGCTCTCTCTCCTTTCCCCGGCATTTCTTCTTCCCGGCGGGGCGGCGATCTTCTGCCTCTCGTTCGGGGACGGGTTCGCCGCTCTGCTCGGTGAGTTGGTCCGTCGGCCTCACCGCCTGATCGGCAACAAGAGCGTGGAAGGCTGCCTTTTCTGCTTCGCCTTCTCGCTCCTCGGTCTTTGCCTCCTCGGCCTGTTGATCCCCGAGGCGATGCTGACCCTCCCGGCGGCACTGATCGCGGCGGCGGTCACAGTGCTCCTGGAACTTTTCGGCGGGCGGTTTGACAATCTCTTCATCACCTTCGGCGTCACGCTGACCGTCCGGCTTCTCGCCGCATGGGAGGTGGCCTATGCCTGAATCTGCCGTCGAAATGATCGCAGCCGCCGGAATCGGTCTTTTGCTCGTTTTTGTCTCGGTCAAAAGAGCGGTACTCACCCTCCCCGCCGCGCTGACGGCCCTTGTCATGCTCCTCCTCATCACCGCAGGGGGCGGGTGGCGGGCACTCGTCTTTATCGTCTCGGTCTACCTGCTCATGGCGCTCGTCCACCTCTTGGACATGAAAAAGAAAAACCGCCATGCGGACGGGGCGCGCGGCGTTTTTCAGGTTCTCTGCAACGGCGGCATCGGAGCGCTTGCCATGCTGCTGCTTCTGCTGACGAAAGAGAAAAGTTTTCTTTACATTTATTATGCTTCTATCGGAGAAGCATTAGCCGATACCCTTGCCTCGGATATCGGAACGCTCTTCCCGGGGCGGCCATACGACCCCTTCCGCCGGCGTTTTACCAAGCGGGGGCGTTCGGGCGGCATGAGCCCCGGCGGGACGGCGGCCTCCCTACTCGGCACCGGGGCGGCCTTCGGGCTTACGCTCCTTTTGGGGGCGGAACTTCTGCCGGCGGCCGTCTCGCTCGGATGCGCGTTTGCGGGCATGGTTTTTGACAGTATGCTCGGCTCTCTCTTCCAGGAGCGTTTCACCTGTCCGCTTTGCGGCGCATATACCGAAAAGCCGCGGCACTGCGCATCGGCCGCCGTCCGCACCGGCGGTATCCCCGGGTTTGGGAACAATGCCGTCAATCTGGTTTCCAACCTCTTTTCCGCCCTCCTCTCGGCTCTTCTCCTCTTTTCTCTCTTCTGATTTTTCTCTCTTTTGATTTTTCTCTCCGCCCGTACTCTTTTTCTCTCTGTTTTTCTCCCGACCTGCCGTTTTCCCGCAGGTCGGATCTTTTCGGTTGCTCCGCTAAAAGCCCGCAAAATGCCCGCCCAAAGCCCGCCCAAAGCCCGCCCGACTGCGGTAATCGAAAAACGCCCCGACGGACATTGCCGATCGGGGCGTTTCGTTTTTCTTTTCGCTTTTGCTGCGCGGCGTTTCCGCGAGCGCGGGAAAGCGTCGCCGGTTATTTTCCGAAAGCGAAATACTCGCGCGCGTTTTCATAGCAGACGCCGCGCACGATCCGCTCAAGACTTGCCCGGTCGTCGGGATACTCACCGTCCTCGACCCACTGCCCGATCAGGTTACAGAAGATCCGGCGGAAATATTCATGCCGGGGATAAGAAACGAAGGAACGGCTGTCGGTCAGCATCCCGACGAAGCGGCCGAGCACACCGAGGTTGCCGAGGGCGCGCATCTGGCCTTCCATGCCGTCGCGCTGGTCGTTGAACCACCAGCCGGAACCGAACTGGATCTTTCCGGCGGTCGGCGCACTCTGGAAGCATCCCATGATCGTGGCCAGCACGTAGTTGTCCTTCGGGTTCAGGGTATACAGAATCGTCTTCGGCAGGCAATCCTCGAGCGCCAGGATATTCAGGAATCCGGCAAGGTCGGCCGCGATCTCGCGGTCGTTGACCGAATCAAAGCCGGTATCGGGGCCGAGGAGGCAGAACATTTTGGTATTATTGTTGCGCAGAGCGCCGATATGCAACTGCATCGTCCAGTTGCGCTTCACATACTCGGAGGCCAGATGGCGCAGGACCGCCGTGCGGAAGATATCGGCTTCCTTCGCGGTGATCTCACGGCCGGACATCCGCTTGTCAAAGACGGCGGCGGCATCCCCGACGGTGCAGGGGGCGGCCTCCAGCGCATGGTCGGAGAGGCGGCAACCGTGGGCATGGAAGAAGTCGATCCGATCGGTGAGCCACGAGAGGAGTTCCGCATAGGACTTCACGCCGGTCTTTTCGATATAGGCGGGGAAACCGTCGCGGCAGATCTCAACCGCCGCATCGGGACGGAAGGTCGGCAGAACGCGCGTGGAGAAGCCGGTCAGGGCCTCGTGGTATTCAAGCGTATCGGCCGGATCATCGGTCGTGCAGATCACCTCCACGTTGGAACGCCGGATCAGTTCCTGCGCACGGAAACTCTCGTTGGAGAGCATCATGTTGCAGGTCTGCCACACGTCCTCGCAGTTCAGTTCGTTCAACGGTTCATTGATCCCGAAATAGCGCAAAAGTTCGAGATGCGTCCAGTGATAGAGCGGGTTACCGATGAGCAGCGGCAGGGTCTTGCTCCACATCCGCCACTTTTCGATCCCGGGGCGATCCCCGGTGATATAGTCCTCGGGCACGCCGTTGGAACGCATCTGACGCCACTTGTAATGATCCCCGCCGAGGAAAAGGTCATAAGTATCGCGAAAACGGTAGTTCTCCGCGATCATCTTCGGCTGAAGGTGGCAGTGATAGTCAATGATCGGCATCGCCTCGGCGTACTCGTGATAGAGCCTTTTTGCCGTCTTGGTATGAAGCATGAAATCGTCCGTAATGAATCCTTTGGAAGCCATAGATACATCCTCCGTCCAATAATATAATGGGGAAATATACGTATTCAGTATAACACGCTTTCCCGCATCCGTCAATCCTTTTCGGGAAAATTTCGATCTATGAAAAAGGGCGGGGGCATTTTGCACGCCTCCCGCCCGGTATCCAACCCGAAATCTTATGGTATATCGTATAGTTTTATTTACAATATTTCTTTTATCCGGCGGACGTCAATACTTTTTGAGGGCAGATTCGATCTTCTCGGCGGTTTCCGTGGCCAGGCGCTCCACAAAAGCGGGATCCTCGCTCTCCACCATCACGCGCAGGAGCGGCTCGGTTCCCGAGGGACGCACCAGGAGCCGTCCGTTCCCGCCGATCTGTGCCTCAGCCTCCGCCATGATGGCGCGCACCTCTTCATCGGTATAGAAAACGACCTTTGCCTCGGGGCTGACCCGGATATTGACGGTCTTTTGCGGATAGCGCTTCATCACCCGGGCAAGTTCCGAAAGTTTTTTCCCGGTACGCTTCATCAGCGAAAGGAGCTGCAGGGCGGTCAGCTGACCGTCCCCGGTCGTCGAGAAATCGTAGAAGATCAGATGCCCGGATTGCTCTCCGCCGAAGTTATAGCCCTCCATACGGATCTGTTCCAGCACGTACCGGTCGCCGACCTTGGCGGCCACGAAACGGATGCCGTTCGCCTCGCAGAAACGCGAAAGGCCGAAGTTGGACATCACGGTCCCGACCAGCGCGTTCCCGGCCAGTTTTCCGCGTTCCTTCATGTCGGCGGACAGGATCGCCATAACGACGTCGCCGTCCACCTCGTTCCCGTTTTCATCCACCGCCAGAAATCGGTCTGCATCCCCGTCAAACGCCAGCCCGGCATCCAGTCCCGGATGCGCACTGACATAGGCGCAGAGATCTTCCATATGGGTGGAGCCGCACTCCGCGTTGATATTCTCTCCGTCCGGCTCGGCATGAAGCATCTCCACCTGAGCGCCGAGAGATTCGAGAAGCTCGCGCGCGCATACCGAAGCCGAACCGTTGGAGCAGTCGACCGCCACGTGCATCCCCTCCAGCGAGCAGGGGGTCGTCGAGCGCAGATGCGCCAGATAATCGGCCAGCGGATCCTTGGCATAGGTGATCCGGCCGATGGCCTCGGGAGCCGCCATCGGGAGCGGCGGGACGTTATCCAGCACCATGGATTCAATCTGCTCTTCCAGCATATCCGGGAGCTTGAATCCGTCCCCGTTGAAGATCTTGATTCCGTTGAATTCAAAAGAATTATGCGAAGCGGAGATCATAATGCCCGCCCGCGCCTTGAATTTTCCGACGAGATACGCGACCGCCGGAGTCGGCACCACGCCGAGCATGATGACGTCCGCGCCGACCGCGCAAAGTCCCGACGCCACCGAGGCCGCCAGCATATCGGTGGAAGCGCGCGTGTCGCCCCCCACCAGTACAATCGGACGATACCGATGATGGCTGGAAAGCACGGCCGCCGTCGCCGCGCCGATCCGATAAGAAAGTTCACAGGTCAGGTCGTCGTTGGCCACGCCGCGGACGCCGTCGGTTCCAAAAAGCCGTCTCATTTCATTTCTCCTTTCGGGACGATCTCGCCGTCCCCTTTCATCAGGCTGTCTGCGGGCAATACGCCGCGCACGCGGGAAAGCGGATACACCTGGGTATTCCGTCCGACGACCGAACCGGGGCAAAGAACCGAATTGCATCCGATCTCCGCGCCGTCCCCAAGCATCGCACCGAATTTTTTGAGCCCGGTCGCAATGTCGCCGTCCTCATCGTGGACGATGACCAACTCCTTGTCGCCGCGGACGTTGGAGGCGATCGAACCGGCCCCCATATGCGCCCGGTATCCGAGGATCGAGTCTCCCACATAATTATAATGCGGTACCTGCACTTTGTCAAAAAGGATGGCGTTTTTGATCTCGGTCGAATTTCCGATGACGCATCCTTCCCCGATCAACGCTTTTCCCCGGATATAAGCACCCGGGCGCACCTCGGTTCCCCGTCCGATAATAGCAGGACCGATGACGGTAGCAGTCGGAGCGATAGTCACATCCCGCGCGATCCATATATCCGCTCCGATCTGCCGGTATTCCTCGGGCAGCAGAGAGGGTCCGATGCTCAGGATGAAATCGCCTATTCCCGGTAACGCTTCCCACGGATGCTGTGTTTTTTCCAGCAACGGCGCCGCCAGGCTGTGCGAAAGCGTGAAAAGCTCCCGCGTCTCTGTGTTCCGGCTCATATTCTTCTCCTTTTTTTCCGATCTCCCGGAATTTTACGGTAAAATCGGATATTTTAAAATATTTTATCCGTTTTTTGTATAATATTCGTATATACGGCGACAATTATATACAATTCTACCTGCTTTGTCAAGTTGTTCAGCAAAAAAATACCGGCCGGCGCGCCACCGCTATTAGTATACCCGCGAAGCGAAAAAAAGACACACGGGGATCCGCGACTTTTGCAGCGCCGGGCTTGCAATGCGGGCAAATATGTGTTATACTACGCACGGAAAGTCTCTCGGTGCAGAGATTATTGCTTGCGCTTTCTTTATTTTTAATTTTTATCTTCCTCATAGTTATTGAGGCATCCACAGGACAGGGTCGGGACGAAGAGCCCCGAACGACGGGGAACAGACATATGGCAGGAACAAATGCAGAACTGGCGGTTATCGGAGCGGGACACGCAGGGATCGAAGCGGCGCTGGCCGCCGCGCGCATGGGGATCGAAACGATCCTCTTCACGCTGAGCCTTGACGCGGTGGGAAATATGCCCTGTAATCCCTCGATCGGAGGGACCGGGAAAGGGCATCTCGTTTTTGAGATCGACGCCCTCGGCGGGGAGATGGGACGCGCGGCCGACGCCGTTATGCTGCAATCCCGCACGCTGAATCCCGGAAAAGGCGCGGCCGTGCAGGCCAAGCGCATCCAGGCCGACCGAATGGCCTATCGCGCGTACATGAAGCGCACACTGGAACGCCAGCCGCGGCTCCGACTCTGTCAGGCGGAAATCACCGCCATTCTGGTGGAGGACGGCGCCGTATGCGGCGTCCGTACCGCCATCGGGGAGGTCTTTCGCGTCCTTCGCGTCGTGCTGGCGACCGGGACCTATCTGCGCGGCGAGATCTTCGTCGGTCACAATTCCTACCCCGGCGGGCCGGACGGGCTCCTGCCGGCCACCTCGCTTTCCGACTCCCTGCGGGCGGCCGGGCTGACGTTGCAGCGTTTCAAGACCGGGACCCCCGCCCGGATCCTCCGCCGCTCGATCGACTTCTCCAAAATGGAGATCCAGCCCGGAGAACGGCCGGTCATCCCCTACGCGGCGGAATCGGATGCCGACGCACTGAACGCCAAAGAACAACTCCCCTGCCACATTCTGTATACGACGCCCCTCACGCACGAGATCATCCGGGAAAACCTCCGGGAGAGCGCCCTCTTCTCGGGAAAGATCACCGGGACGGGTCCGCGTTACTGTCCCTCGATCGAGGATAAAGTCACGCGCTTTGCGGACAAGGAGCGGCATCAGCTCTTCATCGAGCCGACCGGCGCGGACAGCGAGGAAATGTATCTGCAGGGCTTTTCCACCTCCATGCCGCCCGAAGTGCAGGTCCGTATGGTGCGCTCTCTGCCGGGACTTGAAAACGCCGTGATGATGCGCTACGCCTACGCGATCGAATACGACTGCATCGACCCGACGGAACTCTACGCAACGCTTGAAACCAAAAAAATACGCGGCCTGTACGGCGCCGGGCAGTTCAACGGGACCTCGGGCTATGAAGAAGCCGCGGCACAGGGACTGGTGGCCGGGATCAACGCCGCCCTCTCCCTGCAGGAGAAGGAACCGCTCTTTTTGCCGCGTTCTTCCTCTTATATCGGAACGTTGATCGACGACCTCGTCACCAAAGGTACACACGAACCCTATCGGATGATGACCTCGCGCTCGGAATACCGACTGCTCCTGCGGCAGGACAACGCCGACCGCCGCCTGACCCCGCTCGGCTACCGCGCCGGGCTTATCGGGGAAGAACGCTATCGCGCTTTTCTGGAAAAACAGGAGGCGATCCGAAACGAGATCGCAAGACTGGAAAGAACGATCGTCAGCCCGACCGAAGAGGCCAATGCCTACCTGTCCTCGCTCGGGTCCACGCCCATCAAGACCGGCGTTCCGCTCGCGGAACTTCTCCGGCGCCCCGAACTGACCTACGCCCTTCTCTCTCCCGTCGACCCCGCGCGGCCGAAACTTTCCCCCGCCGTCACGCTCACCGCGCAGACCGACATCAAGTACGCCGGATATATCCGCCGGGAAGAGGCCGAAGTGCGGCGGCAGGAACGGCTCGAAGAGATGACGCTCTCACCGGAACTCGACTATAAAGCCATCCGGGGTCTGCGGATCGAAGCGGCCGAAAAACTGCAGAAGCTCCGCCCCCTGACCGTCGGACAGGCCTCCCGGATCAGCGGGGTCAATCCTGCCGATATCAGCGTTCTCCTGATCTATCTGAAGCACGGTTAAGACGCCTCTCGGTTCTTTTCCGCCCGGTCTTCTTACTCTTCCCCGGTTGCCCCGCCGATACACCGCCTGTCCCCCTTTTTGCTTTTTTCTTGCTTTCGGCACCGCGCCGAAAAAAATCTGTCACCCTCGGAACCCCTCCCGAATATACTGTGAGCAGAGGCGGCTTACCGCCATCTTCCGGGGGGTGTTCGTATGTGCCATAACAGCCTGATCAAGGTCATCAGTATCGGTATCCTGTCCTTCAGCCTCGGCATTCTTTTCTCCTTTTTCATCCCTGAGGGAGTCCTCGTCATTCTTGAGGCGATCCTCATCATGGCGGTAGGTGCGCTTTGCTTCTTACAGAAATAGGCAGGTGCTTGCTATGAAGATCGTTGTTGTCCGCTCACCGCGCTTTCTTGCCCCGCTTCTGCGCCGTATCTTCGGCATCCGCAAGGGATGAAGCGCGCAAAATTCCCGGCCGCCGCGTCCCGGCGGCCTTTTTCTTTTTCTCTCTTTCCCGGCTGCCTTTTTCTTTTTCTCTCTTTCCCGCGGCCTTTTTCTTTTTTCTCTCTTCTCCCCAACTGCCCGCCGCGCTCGTTCGCATTCCCCCTCTTCTCTTCCTCTTGTCATTCGATCCACCTCCCCCGCAGGCATACCCTTTCCCTTTTCCCTTTCCTTCACATTTTTCCCGGCAGTCTCGCTTCCCGCTCCCCCCGATCTTCTTTTCCGCGCCGGCACACTTTACGAAATTTGCGAATCTTTTTCATTTTCGCTTGACAGGGCGAAAAAAGCGTGCTACAATAAAATGCAATTGATTCGCAAATTCCCTGCCCGCCGTTACGCGGTGGGGAAAACGGCATTCCGGCCGCCTGCCGGTCGGAGGAAAGGAGGAGAGATGGTAAAATACAGGACAAAACAACGCCGGATTTTGCTTTCGTATCTTTCTTCGCACCCCGATCAAGCCCTGACGGCGCGGCAAATCGCGGAGGAACTGGCCGGGGAGGGGATCAGCCTGAGCGCCGTATACCGCAACCTCGCGGAAATGGAAGCCGCCGAAGAGATCAAGCGCCTTTCGCAATGCGGCGTCCGCGAGGCACTCTATCAATACATCGCCACGCCCGACTGCCGCGGGAGCCTGCATCTTTCCTGCAAAAAATGCGGAAAGACTCTGCACATGGACCCCGGGGAAGCCGTGGAAATCCTGCGCCGGGTGGCGCAGACCGATCAATTCAGCATCGACGTCGGGGAGACCGTACTCTACGGCATCTGCGGCTCCTGTAAAGGACTGCGCCAAAGAAGACCCGCCGCCGCGTCCTTCCAACCGGTGGGCCCGGAAGACCGAAAGGGAAAAAAATGAAAAAAATTCTATTGAGATGTCTCGCCCTTTCGCTTTGCTTTCTGCTCCTTTCCGGCCTCTTTTTCCCGCTTCTCTCCTGCCGCCCGCAAAAAAAGGAAGGGCGGCTCTTGATCGTGACTACCGTGTTCGCGGTGTACGACTGGGTGCGGGAGATCTTAGGCGATCGCGCCGAGGTGGCCGACCTCGTTCTGCTGACCGACAGCGGCACCGATATGCACAGCCTACAACCGACCGTGGACGACCTGATCTGCCTGCACAGCGCCGACCTCGTTCTGTCTGTCGGCGGGGAATCCGAAAAATGGGTTTTTGAAGCCTTGCGGGATGCCCCCGATACCGGCATACGGCTTGAACTTCTCACCGTGCTTGCCGACAGCATCTTCCATGAGGAGCACAAGGAAGGGATGCAGGGCGACCATGACCACGGCGGCGACCACGACCGGGAAGAGGAAGAAGAACACGGACAGGAAGAGGGCGAGGCCGACGAACACGTCTGGCTCTCACTGAAGCGGGCCAAGGTCGCCTGCCGTGCCATCGCCGAAGCACTCTCATCGCTCGATCCCTCCGGGAAAGAGATCTATGAAACAAACTGCGCGCGGTATGAAGAAAAGTTAACAAAACTTGACATTCGTTATCAAAGCGCTGTGGATGAGGCGAAAAAGAAAACGCTCGTTTTTGCGGATCGCTTTCCTTTCCGCTATCTTACCGAGGATTACGGCCTCGATTATTACGCGGCCTTTCCCGGCTGTTCGGCAGAGACCGACGCCGCCTTCGGCACGGTGATCGGCCTGGCCCGGCGCGTCGACGAGGCCGGGCTTCGGGTCATCCTAACGCTGGAGGGTTCGGACGGGCGTATCGCCCGGCAGATCGCGGAATCTACCGCCGCCAAGGATCAGAAGATCTGCCGTCTTGACTCGATGCAATCGGTAACGGTAGAAAAGATCCGACGTGGTATGACCTATCTTTCGGTCATGGAAAGCAATCTGGCCGTCCTTTGCGAAGCCCTCGGATAAATGCGGAAAACCCTAAAAAAAGGCCAGCAGATCAATAAAGGAGAACATTATGGCACTACTCAGTTGCGAGGAACTGGCCGTCGGATACGAGGGACGGATCCTTGTCAAGGATATCGGCTTTTCCGTAAACGCCGGGGATTACCTCTGCATTGTGGGGGAGAACGGTTCCGGCAAAACGACGCTGATGAAGACCCTGCTCGGCCTGCGCCCTCCGCTCGGCGGGCGGATCGCGCGCGGGGAGGGGCTCAGCGGCGGGCAGATCGGATATCTGCCGCAAAAAAGCGACATTCAGCGCGATTTTCCCGCCTCGGTACGCGAGATCGTGCTCTCCGGATGTCTCGGCCGGTGCGGTCTGCACCGTTTTTTCCGCCGGGCAGACCGTGAGCGTGCGGCCGCGGCCATGGAAAAAATGCAGATCGGCGAACTCGCCGGCCGCAGTTTCCGCGAACTTTCCGGCGGGCAACAGCATCGCGTCCTGCTGGCGCGCGCCCTTTGCGCCTCGGAACAACTGCTCCTTCTGGACGAGCCGGTCTCGGGTCTTGACCCGCAGATGAGCGCAAAAATGTACCGCCTGATCGAAAAACTGAACCGAGAAAGCGGCGTTGCCGTCATCATGATCACGCATGACATCGCGGCTGCCCTTGCCTACGCCACCCATATCCTGCACGTCGGTTCCCATCTGTTCTTCGGCACGCGGGAGGAATACATCGCGCGGGAATATCCGCAGGGAGCGCCGGAATACCGGGATATTCTGCCGGGAGGTGAAGAGCGTGCGTGAACTCTTTGAACGCCTGATACAGGCATTTGAATTTCCTTTCGTGCGGTACGCGCTGATCGTCGGGGTTCTGATTGCGCTCTGCGCCTCCCTGCTCGGGGTAACGCTGGTGCTGAAACGTTTTTCCTTCATCGGGGACGGGCTGTCGCACGTGGCCTTCGGCGCCATGGCCGTGGCCGCCGTTTTGCAGGTCAGCGACAGCCTCCCGCTGATCATGGCCGTCACGGTTCTTTCCGCCGTTCTTCTTTTACGCACCGGGCAGAACTCAAAGATCCGGGGCGACGCCGCCGTGGCCATGCTTTCGGTCGGGGCGCTGGCCATCGGATATCTGCTCCTGCATATCTTCCCCGTGCTTTCCAACATTTCCGGGGACGTGTGCGGCACGCTCTTCGGTTCGGCCTCGATCCTGACCCTGCGCGCCGGAGAGGTGTGGTTCTGTCTGGCCTTTTCCGCGCTGGTCCTCGCCCTCTTCATCCTCTTCTATAACCGCCTTTTTGCGATCACCTTTGACGAGGACTTTGCCCGTGCCACCG
Source organism: uncultured bacterium (assembly GCA_949282345.1). Classification (GTDB taxonomy): domain Bacteria; phylum Bacillota; class Clostridia; order Oscillospirales; family CAG-272; genus UBA1740. Next base: position 16,536 of record CASDOQ010000020.1, read on the forward strand.
GCACGCGCGTCGGGCTGTACAATCTGCTGCTGGCGGTTCTCATCGCCGTGGTGATCGTACTGGCTATGAACCTCGTCGGTTCTCTCCTCATCTCGGCGCTGATCGTTTTTCCGGCACTCTCGGCCATGCGCCTCTTTTCCACCTTCCGCGCCGTGACGATCTTTTCCGCCGTCCTGTCGGTTCTCTGCGCGGTGGTCGGCCTGCTGGTTGCCATTCTGGCGGGAACGCCGGTCGGCCCCACGGTCGTGGCGGCAGACATCGCGGCCTTTGCCGTCTGTTCGCTCGTCGGCCTGCTCCGCCGCGCCTGAATTTCCCGCATCAGCTTCTCTTCCCGGGTCGGCTTCTCTTCCCGCATCAGCTTTTCTTTCCCATGAAAAAACCGCCCGGCCGGGCGGTTTTTCGCTATTTTTCACTTCGGGGCGCGCATCAGTTCCGGATGCTTTGACGATAAGCCGTCGGGGTAAGGCCGGTCACGCGCCGGAAGACGCGGGCAAAATACTGCGGGGTGTCAAAGGCGAGCCGGGCGGCGATTGCGGCAACCGATTCCTCCCCCGAGAGCATCAGCTCCTTGGCGCGCTCGATCTTCCGGACGCTGACATAGTGCAGGAGCGTATCGTTTTCCGCCTCCCGGAAGAGCGCGCATAGACTGCTCGGGCTGTAATTGATATACCGGCAGATGTCGGCCATCGTCAGTTTTTCTTCGATATGCCGCTCGATATACTCCTTGATCTTCCGCACCTGCCGCAGGCGCATCTCCTGTCTCGAAAGATCCTCCCCGGTCACAAGAGACTGCCGGAGAATGCCGATCAGAAAACGTTCCAGCCCCGTGCGGAGCATCTGCGCCACGCCGATGGGAGCCGTCTCGATCGGCACCGCCCTCCGCACCGTATCGGTGACGATCATGCCGTAGCCGCTTTCGGCTTCCTCCATCACGGCGTACAGCGCTTCTCTCCCGGCGGAATCCAGGATGACGTGGCGCTTGCGGAAATAATCCATCGCCTCGGAGGAGCAGACGAAGGACATGAGGCGGCAGACCGGGCGGGAATGATACGAACGGAGCGCATGGAACTCATTGGGGGCATGGAAGAGGACGCTCCCTTCGTGCAGATGCAGAACATCCTTCCCGCTGACCGCCTCGATCGTCCCCCGTTCCACGTATACCATCTCCCAGAAATCATGCCTTTCACCGTGAAAGACGTAATCCTCGTCAAATTCAAACCGATAAAAGGAAATGAACTTTGCAATATGAATGAGATCCGGCAATTCAGTTTTGTGATAATATACTTCCATATTTTCCTCCCGGAAAGAACTGTCTGTAAAAAAATATCCGCTTTCCGTAAAAAAAAACACTCCCTACAGATTGAAAACAGTATATCATAGAATCAGTAAAAAATCAACTTTTCTGTTGGTATTGGCGTTCATTTTTACGAATTTCGCCTTGCCTTTTCCATGTACTTCCCGATCAGGAACGACTATTTTTAGAGAATTGAAATCTTAAAAAGGAGAATGCTTATGGAGAAACTGCCCGGCCTCTCGGCCGAGATCCGGGAACGCTTTTTCGGGGATCGGAACGTTCCGGTATATCTTCACGCAAAAGAAGGGGGCGCAGGCGTTGACGGCCTTGCGTCTCTTGCCAAAGAACTCGTTGCCGGCGGCTACACCGTCTGCGCGCCGGCCGCCTCAAAAATCGGGAAAGAAATTGCCTCGCTCCCGAAAGCGCGCACCAGCCGCCACGCTTCCCACGCCGTCACGGCTGCAGGCCGCCGCGCCGTTTATCTGACCGCCACGCACGGTCGACTCGGGCTCCGTCCCGGCCCGTTCGGAGAAACCGCCTTTGCGGCCGATTCGCCCTATGAAAAGCTGGTCGATTCACACGCCACCGTCATCACCGCCGGCGACGCTTTTGACGGGCTTTTCCTGCACGAGCTTGAAACGCATCACCTCGTCAACCGCTATTATTACCCGACCGTGAACAACGCGGAGGCCTGCGCCGCCGTGCGCGACCCGCTTCGCCTCGCTCCGAAGACCGACGGCGTCTGGCCCCGGCCCGATACCGCCCGGGTCGGGCAGGTTCTCCGCGAGGCCGGATGTCTTTTCGACGGAAGCCTTGCAGACGGGACGCCGGTGCTGATCCTTGACGCCAGAGACTACGTCGCGAAGGTTGACTTCGCCGTGGAAAAAGACCCCGACGCCTTTCTGGGTCAGCCGGAACTTGAATGGTTGAAAGTGGCCCGCAGCGTACTGTATAACACCACCCGCGACTTCGTCTATGAAGCCGAACTGCGCGCCCGTTTCCTCTACCTCCTTCCCGACCGGGTGAGCGACTCGCATTTTCATGTATCCCTGCACGATAGAAACGCCTTGACGCCCGATGAATACGGTTGGTATGCCTCGCTCTCGGAGGTCGTCGGCTCCCGGATCTGCGATGGGCTGATGATGGATTCTCCCTCCGTAGAAGTACGGAACGATTTTGAGGGATATAACGAGGAGATCATCCGCCGTGCAAGACGGCACGGCACCGGCGTCGGCATGATGACCCCGCCCGACGTCGGCTATGACCGCGCCCGCGCCCTGATCGAAAAATATCCGAAGGATATCAAGGCCATCAAGCCCTATTTCACCTATGTGCCGTCGGGTATCCCGGGGCTTGAATGCGATATGTTCGACTTCGCGCCGGAGTGGATGTTCCGCCTGGCAAACGAAAAGCGCCTCCCGGTGCTCGTGCATCTTTCGCATTACGGGATGCAATGCGCCCATCCGAACAATATCGCGCAGATCCGCCTGGTCTGCGAACGCTATCCCGACATGAAGCTGGTGCTCGCCCACTGCGCCATGGGGCATAATCCCGACCGCCTCCGGCAGGCCCTGCCGCAACTGGCGGATCTGAAAAATATCTACTTTGACTGTTCCGGCGCGACCGAAGCGGTCAGTATCTGTTACTGCATCCGATATTTCGGGGTTGATCATATCATGTACGGCGGAGACTACAACCATTCTGAAAACCTCGGACGCATCATCGGTCAGGGCGGCAACTTCTTTGCCATCCATCCTCAGCTTTCGCATATTGACAAACTCCCGGGGCCCTATCACTGCATCGAGCTTTCCAACCTCTACGAAGGGATGCTGGCGCTCTTCACCGCCATAGATCTTGAAAAGCTGAAGCCGCGGGACGTGGAGAAGATCTTCTACCGAAACCACAAGAAAATCTACGGTTGACCCCGACGGGATCCCGTCGCGCCGGTCTCCGGGCCTTCCGGGGACCTCCAATACTTCCGGGATTCCCGGAGAAAATCGAAAGGAAAAAACGATATGGTAACAAGACAGGATGTCTGTGCCGCCATGAGAAAGATCGGGATTGCGGAAGGCGACGTTCTGCTCTTCCACTCCTCGCTCAAGAGCTTCGGTTATGTGGACGGCGGAGCCGACGCGGTCATTGACGGAATGCTGGACGCCCTCGGGAAGACCGGCACGCTGGTCGCGCCCACCCTGGTGCAGAAAGATTTCACTCATGCCTATGAAAACTGGAACCGCGAAACCTCGCCCTCGGACGTCGGCCTCATCAGCGAAACGCTCCGCCGCCGGCCGGAGGCTCTGCGTTCCAATGAAGCGACCCACAGTTGCGCGGCGATCGGCCCGCAGGCGGCCTGGCTGACCACCGGGCACGAAACCGACGGACCGCGGGTGCACGTTTTCGGGGATTACGCCTTTTCCCACGGCTCCCCGTGGCAGAAGATGTTCGACCTCGGCGGAAAGGTGATCTTCCTCGGCACCACGGTGCGCCCCAACACCTACCGCCACTTCATGGAAGCCCGGATGATCGAACGCGCCCTGAACGCCGTGCGGGATGGCGCCGTGCGCGCCTCTCTCCAATCCGAACTGGCAACCTTCCCGCAGTTCGATGAATATCTCCGCCAGCATACCGCGCGCGCAAAAGAGAAGATTCCTATGACGCTCCTTGCGCCGAGCATTGACGGAACCTCCATGCAAAAACTTGAACCGATCCTCGCCCGGTGCGAGGGGATCGTCCGGTACGGACAGTGCGGGAACGCCAAACTGACCCTGATGGACATCCGCCGCATGGTCATCGCCTGCGAAGCCATCGTTACCGCCGATCCCGGCGCGTATATGCCGCAGGAGGAAGCCGACTGGTTCCGCCGCGCCTGGGCTGCCGCCGAGCCGGCCCCGAACCCTGCCTGAATCCTCTCTGCCTGGATCCTTTTTGCCTGGATCCTTTTTGCCTGGATCCTCTTTGCCTGGATCCTCTTTGCCTGAAAGACCGCCCCGGGCATTTTTCGACCCGGAGCGGTTTTTATTTTCAAAAAGACGTCAAAACCTGTCCACCACAAAAAAAGACGGCGCAAAGCCGTCTTTTTTGTGGTGGACTAACTTGAGAACTATCCGAACCAATGTAATTTTCACTTTTTAACTCTTCACTATTACCTATTACTTTAAAATTCTCGGGAGCGTTTTTAGTGAAAAGTGAAGAGTGAAGAGGTAATAAGTAAAAATTCTCGGGAACTTTGCTCCCGAGAATTTTTGGTGGACCTGGTGGGATTCGAACCCATGACCTCTGCGTTGCGAACGCAGCGCTCTCCCAACTGAGCTACAAGCCCGTGTATCCGGCATCCCTGCCGAAAGCATATTTATTGTATCATAAAATCCGTATTTGTCAAGCCCATTTTTCTGCTTTTGAAGGAAAAAATAAAAAAACAGCCTCCCGCCGCGCCCGAAGGAGCGGCAGACCGGGCTTTTTCTTCCGAAAAGCGCTTCGAATCGGCTTCACGCGCCGGAATCCGACAGGAATCCGCCAATTTGAGAAAAACTCTTGAAAAATCTTATACACTGTGGTATACTATATAATAAATGTAATTTAACGCCCGAAAACAGGCAATTCCTGCAGTAGCCGCGCCGCTTTCCGGCCCGGTTGAAAGTGAGTGTAAATATGGACCGTTTAAAAAATGCTATACAAAAAAAACTGCGGCCTTTCCTTCTCGTTTTGTTTGATATCGTCTGCATCTTCCTCTCGCTCCTGGTGGCGGCGGCAGTGCACGGCGATCTGTACAGCAGACTGGATATCCTCTTCGGAAAAGAGTTTTATTACTGGATCGGAAACATCGTTCTGACCGTCTCGCTCTATGCGGCGATGCGCCTCTATCAGATCTCTCTTTCCGCTTTCGGGATCCTCGAAATGATGCGCCTCTACGGGGCCTGCGCCCTGCTGGCGCTTCTCAATATCCTCTATTCCCTGCTCGTACCGGGGACTGTCGTGGACTGGCGGTTTGCCCTCCTCTATTCCGGCATGTTTCTGCTCTTCACAGGCAGTTACCGTTCCCTGAAACGCTTTTTCATCCTCGCGCAGCATTCCCTGCGCGTGCAGAAAAACCACGGCAAACGTACCATGCTGGTCGGTGCCGGAAATGCCGGCGCCATGCTTTTACGCGAAATGCAGACCTCGCCGGAGCTTCTTCTCCACCCCGTCTGCTTTATCGACGATGACCCGGCGCTCTATCATTCCTTTATCGGGAACGTGCGCGTGGTCGGAAAGACCGATGAGATCCCGTATTATGCCCGGCGTTACCGCATCCGCAATATCGTGATCGCCATGCCCTCCGCCGAAAAAGCCGACATCAAGCGGATCCACGATATCTGCGCCACCACCCGGTGTAAGATCCAGATTCTCCCCGGCGTCTATCAGCTTGTGACCGGGCAGGTATCGGTTTCGGCCCTGCGGGACGTGTCGGTGCAGGACCTGCTCGGCCGGGAACAGACCAAAATAGACCTCGACCAGATCATGGGATATATCGAGGGGCGAACCGTGATGGTCACGGGCGGGGGCGGCTCGATCGGCAGTGAACTCTGCCGCCAGATCGCCACACATAACCCGCGCCGCCTGATCATCCTCGACATTTACGAAAATAACGCCTACGATATCCAGCAGGAACTTCTCCGCCGCCATCCCGATCTCGACCTTCTCGTCCTGATCGCCTCGGTGCGCGATGCGGCCAAGATCGACCGCATTTTTGAGACCTACCGTCCCGAGATCGTTTTCCACGCGGCGGCGCACAAGCACGTCCCGCTGATGGAGACCTCCCCGGCGGAAGCGATCAAGAACAACGTCTTCGGTACGCTGAACACCGCCCGCGCCGCCGACCGGCACGGGGCTCTCCGCTTTGTGATGATCTCGACCGACAAAGCCGTCAATCCGACGAACGTGATGGGGGCTACCAAACGGATCTGCGAAATGATCATCCAGACGATGGGGCGTCACTCCAAGACCGAATTCGTCGCCGTCCGCTTCGGCAACGTGCTCGGCTCCAACGGTTCGGTGATTCCGCTCTTCCGCCGCCAGATCGCGGAAGGAGGCCCCGTCACCCTGACGCACAAGGATATTATCCGCTATTTCATGACGATCCCGGAGGCCGTCTCGCTCGTCCTGCAGGCCGGCGCTTACGCCAAAGGCGGCGAGATCTTCGTGCTGGATATGGGAGAGCCTGTCCGCATTTACGACCTTATCTATAACCTCATCAAACTCTCGGGCTATGAACCCGACGTGGATATCAAGATCAAGATCACGGGTCTGCGTCCCGGCGAAAAACTCTACGAGGAGCGGCTGATGGCCGAAGAAGGAATGCAGAAGACCGCCAACGACTCGATCTCGATCGGCCGCCCGTTGGAGATCGACGAGAACAAACTCTCCGAATGCCTTGAAAAACTCCGCGTAGCCGCCGCCGAAGATTCGCCGGATCTGCGCGCGCTGATCAAAGAACTTGTCCCTACCTACCACTACGATACCTGAGAACCGAGCCGGGGTGAAGCCCGGCTCACTTCATATCGCCCGGCAGGAACCCGACCCCGGCAACGGTATCCTCCGACGAGAAACGAAAAGGAGTCTTTTATGGAAAATCAAAACAACACCATGCTCTGCGATTTTTACGAGCTGACGATGGCCAACGGCTATTACGTGCTGGGCAAAGCGAACGAGATCGCCTATTTTGACGTTTTCTTCCGTCAGATCCCGGACGGGGGCGGTTTTGCCATCGCCGCCGGGCTGGAGCAGGTGATCTCCTATATCAAGGATCTGCATTTCACCGAAGAGGATATTGCCTTCCTGCGTGCGAAGGGATGCTTTGACGAGGAATTCCTCTCCTATCTGCGCAACTTCCACTTTACGGGCGATATCTACGCCGTGCCGGAGGGGACGCCGATCTTTCCGGGAGAGCCGATCCTGACGGTACGCGCTCCCGCCATCGAGGCGCAGTTCATCGAGACCTACGTTCTTTTGGCGCTGAACCACCAGTCCCTGATCGCCACCAAGGCGAACCGCATCGTGCGCGCGGCAGACGGGCGCGCGGTAGCCGAATTCGGTTCACGCCGTGCGCAGGGGGCAAACGGTGCCTCGCTCGGCGCGCGTGCCGCCTTCATCGGCGGTTGTTCCTCCACCGCCTGCACCATCAGCGACCGGGATTACGGCATTCCCGCCTCGGGCACAATGGCGCATTCCTGGGTGCAGATGTTTGACTCGGAGTACGAGGCGTTTTTAGCCTATTGCAAGCTCTATCCCGACAATGCAACGCTTCTTGTGGACACTTACGACGCCTTGAAAAGCGGCGTTCCGAACGCCATCCGGGCCTTCCGCGACAGCGGCGCGCGCCGTCGCGGCATCCGTCTCGATTCGGGCGACATCGCCTACCTTACCAAAAAGGCGCGCCGGATGCTCGATGAAGCCGGCTTCCCCGACTGTAAGATCGTCGTCTCCAACTCGCTGGACGAAAACATCATCCGGGATATCATCGCGCAGGGCGCGCAGATCGATGCATTCGGCGTTGGGGAACGCCTCATCACCGCCAAGAGCGACCCGGTCTTCGGAGGCGTATACAAACTGGCCGCCAAGGAGGACGCCGACGGGAAGATCATCCCGAAGATCAAGATCAGCGAAAATGCCGGAAAGATCACCAATCCGCATTTCAAAAAAGTCTACCGCATTTTCGACAAAAACGGCATGGCCACCGCCGACCTCATCACCGTACACGACGAAGTGCTGGACGAAAGCCTCCCGCTCGAACTTTTCGACCCGGAAGAAACCTGGAAGCGCAAGACCGTGACCGACTACACGTTGCGCGAGCTGCAGGTGCCGGTTTTCAGGAACGGAGAATGCGTCTATGAGTCTCCCTCCGTACATGATATCCGTGACTACTGCGCCCAGGAGGTCGCCACCCTTTGGGAAGAGGTGAGGCGCTTTGAAAATCCGCACCGTTACTACGTTGACCTCTCGCAAAAACTCTGGGACATCAAGCGCCGCCTCCTTGAAAAGCGCGGCCACGAAAACTGACCCGGACAGACCCGCGGCAAAACCGGATCCGCGGCCTCTCCGGCCAGAACGACAAGGCCCCAAAAAAGGCGATGCCGGACGGCATCGCCTTTTTTTGCTTTTGTCTGTTTTATTTCGCCGCGAGCGCTACCGCGGCCTTAATGGTGTCGGGAGTCACCGTGTCCTTGATTTCGTCATACGCCCCCCGGACGGTCGTATATCCGAACTTGATAGCCTCAAGCTCCGC